>NZ_FNSR01000001.1:1854457-2472610 GCF_900104845.1 Paraburkholderia caballeronis
GGTGATCCTCGATCCGGCGCGGCCGATCGTCGGTCTCGACGACTCGAAGGCGTTGAGCGCGAAGAAGCGCGACGCGCTGTACGAACTGATCGTCGAGCGTTCGATCGCGTACTGCGTCGCGTCCGCGTCGGTCGACGAGATCGACACGCTGAACATCCTGCACGCGACGATGCTCGCGATGCGCCGCGCGGTCGAAGGGCTGCGCGTGACGCCGACGCTCGCGAAGATCGACGGCAACCGCTGCCCGGTGCTCGCGGTGCGCAGCGAGGCGGTGATCGGCGGCGACGCGCTGGTGCCGTGCATCTCGGCCGCGTCGATTCTCGCGAAGGTCACGCGCGACCGGATGCTGCTCGAACTGCATCAGACGTTCCCCGCGTACGGTTTCGACGCGCACGCGGGTTACGGCACGCCGCAGCACCTGGCCGCGCTGCGCGCGCATGGGCCTTGCGAGCATCATCGGCGCTCGTTCGCGCCGGTGCGCGACGCCTATGCGCTGCACGGGCTGACGTTGCCGGGTCGCGTGCTGGCGTCCGGTGTTACGTCACACGACGGCGCCGGCGACGACGCGTTCGCGCCGGCCTGATACGTCGTTTTCGTTTCATCCGGCGCTCGCGCGATGCGGCGCCGATTCCCGTTTCCCCGATCCAGGTTCAGCCGCCCGTGAAAGCCATTACCTCGCGCGACAATCCGCTGTACAAGCGCCTGAAGGCGCTGGCCGGCTCGACGCATCAGCAGCGCAGGAGCGGTCAGGCGCTGCTCGAAGGGTTCCATCTCGCGAGCGCGTGGCTCGACGGCGGCGCGCAGCCCGAACTGTGCGTCGTCACCGACGGCGCGCTCGCGCACGACGAGGCGCAGACGATCGTCGCGCGGATCGACGGCCAGCGCGTGGTCATGCTGCCGGATGCGCTGTTCGGCCAGCTTTCGAACGTCGTGCACGGCGTCGGGCTGCTGCTGCTGGTCGATACGCCGGAACCCGCGTTGCCGCCGCGCGTCGCGGACACCTGCGTGGTGCTCGACGGCGTGCAGGACGCGGGCAACGTCGGTTCGATCCTGCGCAGCGCGGCGGCGGCCGGCATCGACAAGGTGTTCTGCACGCCCGGCACCGCGCACGCGTGGTCGTCGAAGGTGCTGCGCTCCGCGATGGGCGCACATTTTCTGCTGAACGTGTTCGAGAACGTCGAGCCGGCGGCGCTGCTCGACAGCCTCGCGGCGCCGGTCGTGATCACCGATTCGCACGGCGCGCAGCCGGTCGACGACTGCGACCTGACCGGCGCGGTCGCGTGGGTGTTCGGCAACGAAGGGGCGGGCGTGTCGCAGGTATGGCGCGACGCGGCCGCGCATCGGGTGACGATTCCGCAGCCGGGCGGGATGGAGTCGCTGAACGTCGCCGCGGCCGCCGCGGTGTGTCTGTTCGAGCAGGTCCGGCAGCAGCGCCGCGCGCGCTGACCGGCCGCAGCCGCTTTGCGCTCACGGCGCGATGGGCGGGGAAGCCGCGTCAGTACGGCGGCTTGTCCATGCGGATTTCCTGCAGGATCGTCGTCGCGATCTCCTCGATCGACTTGTGTGTCGACGACAGCCACTTGATCCCTTCGCGCCGCATCATCGTTTCCGCTTCGTTGATCTCGTAGCGGCAGTTCTCGATTGCCGCGTATTTGCTGCCGGGCCGCCGCTCGTTGCGGATCTCGGAGAGCCGTTGCGCGTCGATCGACAGGCCGAACAGCTTCGACCGATGCTCGATCAGCGGCGTCGGCAGCTTGCCGCGCTCGAAGTCGTCCGGAATCAGCGGGTAGTTCGCGGCCTTCACGCCGTACTGCATCGCGAGGTACAGGCTCGTCGGCGTCTTGCCGCTGCGCGACACGCCGACGAGGATCACGTCCGCGTCCACGAGATTGCGGTTCGATTGACCGTCGTCGTGCGCGAGCGAGAAGTTGATCGCCTCGATCCGGTTCTTGTACTCCTCGGTGTCCGCGTTCTGGTGCACGCGGCCCATCGCATGGCTCGACTTGACGTCCAGCTCCTGTTCGAGCGGCTCGACGAAGGTCTGGAACATGTCGAGCACGAGCGCGTTCGAGCGCTTCACGACTTCGTTCGACTGGCTGTCGACGAGCGTCGTGAACACGATCGGGCGGCGTCCTTCCTGCACGGCCGCGTCGTTGATCTTGTCGACGGTCACATAGGCCTTGTCCATCGAATCGACGAACGGCACGCGCACGAGGCGGAATTTCTGGTCGAACTGCGACAGGATCGAATGCGCGAACGTTTCGGCAGTGATCCCGGTACCGTCGGAGACGATGAATACGGTGGGCGGCATCGGTGGCAGGCTGGAAAGGGCGCGCGTCGGCGCACAAAAGGGGCGCGAAGGGCCGGGATGCGCCGCTTTGGGGCGCGATTCGGGCCGGCTGCGACATTTTCTGGAGTCGGCACGGTAGAATAGCGGCAACCTGTTCGATAAGCAATTGCAGTGAAACCTCGCCGAACCGGCGTCGATTGTGGCGCGTTCGGGCGAATTCCGCGGCGATTTCGTTCAACATCGTGCAAACGCGCGCTTCTTCGGGCTTTTGTCCTGCGTGTGCGGCCGGTCTTTCCGGTCTCGCGATTGCTTCTCAAACAGGTTGCGCAAGACGCGGATTCGCTCCCCATGGGCGGCCCGCGTCCGAGCCCACTTGCGCAATCGTGGATTTTTTTCACACTTAGGGGCTTGTATGACTAACACCATTCCGAAGGATCAGGCTTATGTAGTGCCGTTCGAGCAGTTGCGGATGACCGACGTCGAGATCGTGGGCGGCAAGAACGCGTCGCTCGGCGAAATGATCAGCCAGCTGGCCGAGGCCGGCGTGCGCGTACCCACGGGTTTCGCGACGACCGCGCTCGCGTTCCGCGACTTCCTGAAACATAACAACCTGACCGAGCGGATCGCCGCGCGCCTCGAAAAGCTGGACGTCGACGACGTGAAGGCGCTCGCGGAGGCGGGCAAGGAAATCCGTCAATGGATCGCCGAAGCGCCGCTGCAGCCGCGCCTCGAACAGGATATCCGCGCGGGTTTCGAGACGCTGCAGAACGGCTCGCCGGCCGAGCTGTCGTTCGCGGTGCGTTCGTCGGCGACCGCCGAGGATCTGCCCGACGCATCGTTTGCGGGCCAGCAGGAAAGCTACCTGAACGTCGTCGGCATCGACGACGTGCTCGATCGCCTGAAGCACGTGTTCGCGTCGCTGTACAACGACCGCGCAATCTCGTATCGCGTCCACAAGGGCTTCACGCACGCGGAAGTCGCGCTGTCGGCCGGCGTGCAGCGGATGGTGCGCTCCGACGTCGGCGCGGCCGGCGTGATGTTCACGCTCGACACCGAGTCGGGCTTCAAGGACGCGGTGTTCATCACGTCGAGCTACGGCCTTGGCGAGACGGTCGTGCAGGGCGCGGTGAACCCGGACGAGTTCTACGTGTTCAAGACCACGCTCGCGCAGGGCAAGGCGCCGATCATCCGGCGCTCGATCGGCTCGAAGCTCATCAAGATGGAATTCACGCAGCCGGGCGAGCCGGGCCGCGTGAAGACGGTCGACGTGTCGCACGAGCAGCGCAACCGCTTCTCGATCACCGACGAGGACGTGATCGAACTCGCGAAATACGCGGTGATCATCGAGAAGCACTACCAGCGCCCGATGGACATCGAGTGGGGCAAGGACGGCCGCGACGGCAAGATCTTCATCCTGCAGGCGCGTCCTGAAACGGTGAAGAGCCAGGCGCACGGCAAGATCGAGCAGCGCTTCAAGCTGAAGGGCCAGTCGCAGGTGCTCGCGACCGGCCGTGCGATCGGCCAGAAGATCGGCGCGGGCCGCGTGAAGGTGATTCACGATCCGTCCGAGATGGAGCGCGTGCAGCCGGGCGACGTGCTGGTCGCCGACATGACCGACCCGAACTGGGAGCCGGTGATGAAGCGCGCATCGGCGATCGTCACGAACCGCGGCGGCCGCACCTGCCACGCGGCGATCATCGCGCGTGAACTGGGCGTGCCGGCGGTGGTCGGCTGCGGCGACGCGACCGACGTGCTGAAGGACGGCGCGCTCGTCACCGTGTCGTGCGCGGAAGGCGACGAAGGCCGGATCTACGACGGTCTGCTCGAAACCGAAGTCAGCGAAGTGCAGCGCGGCGCGCTGCCGCCGATTCCGGTCAAGATCATGATGAACGTCGGCAATCCGCAGCTCGCGTTCGACTTCTCGCAGCTGCCGAACGCGGGCGTCGGCCTTGCGCGTCTCGAATTCATCATCAACAACAACATCGGCGTCCACCCGAAGGCGATTCTCGAATACCCGAATGTCGACGCCGATCTGAAGAAGGCGGTCGAGAGCGTCGCGCGCGGTCATGCGTCGCCGCGTGCGTTCTACGTCGACAAGCTGACCGAAGGGATCGCGACCATCGCCGCGGCGTTCTATCCGAAGCCCGTGATTGTGCGTCTGTCCGACTTCAAGTCGAACGAGTACAAGAAGCTGATCGGCGGTTCGCGTTACGAGCCGGACGAGGAAAACCCGATGCTCGGCTTCCGCGGCGCGTCGCGTTATATCTCGGAAGACTTCGCGCAGGCGTTCGAGATGGAGTGCGTCGCGCTCAAGCGCGTGCGCGAGGAAATGGGCCTGACGAACGTCGAGATCATGGTGCCGTTCGTGCGCACGCTGAAGCAGGCGGAGCGCGTGGTCGGCCTGCTCGACAAGTTCGGCCTGAAGCGCGGCGTGAACGACCTGAAGCTGATCATGATGTGCGAGGTGCCGTCGAACGCGATTCTCGCCGAAGAGTTCCTGCAGTTCTTCGACGGTTTCTCGATCGGCTCGAACGACCTCACGCAGCTGACGCTCGGCCTCGATCGCGACTCCGGCATGGAACTGCTCGCGGTCGACTTCGACGAGCGCGACGAAGCGGTGAAGTTCATGCTCAAGCGCGCGATCGAAACCTGCCTGCGGCTGAACAAGTACGTCGGCATCTGCGGGCAGGGGCCGTCCGATCATCCGGACTTCGCGCAGTGGCTTGCGGAGCAGGGCATCGCGTCGATGTCGCTGAACCCGGACACGATCATCGACACGTGGCAGGCGCTCGCGAAGTTGCAGGCGAAATAAGCCACGACGAACCGCGCGCTGGGCAACCGGCGCGCGGTTCGTGAGGCGCTTGGCCGCATGATGGCGTTGCGGCACGCCGGTCGCGAAAAAAGTGTCAGCTTCGTGCTATAACACCCCGGTCAAGCCGGGGTGTTTTGCTTTGGGAGAGCGACGTGGGACCACACGGGTTGTTCTGGTGGGTCGGCGCGGGCGTGCTGGTGATCGCCGAACTGATGACGGGCACGTTCTATCTGCTGATGATCGCGCTCGGTTTCGTCGCGGGGCTGATCGCGTATGCGTTCGACGCACCGCTCGATCTGCAACTGGCGATCGCCGCGGCGGTCGCGTTCGTCGCGCTGCTGGTGTTGCGGCGCGTGCGGTTCAGCCGGCGGCGTCGCGGGCTCGACGTGTCGCGCGACCCCGACGTGAATCTCGACATCGGCTCGACGCTGACCGTTTCCGGCTGGCATGACGGCCGTTCGCGCGCGATGTATCGCGGCGCCGAATGGGACGTCGAACTGGCGCCCGGCGAGCCCGACGACGCGCCGCTCTATGAAATCACCGCATTGCGCGGCAACAGCCTGATCGTCGCGGCGAAAAAGCCGCCGCGCACGGCCGGCGCGCGCGACGCGTGACACCCGGCGCGCATGCCGTGCGCGCCGAACGACTCGAAGGAGGCCTCGTCATGCAAGTTCCCATCGTCGGCGCGATTCTGCTCGTGATCGTGATCGTGCTGGTCGCGCAGACCGTGAAGATCGTGCCGCAGCAGCACGCGTGGGTCGTCGAGCGGCTCGGCCGCTATCATGCGACGCTCACGCCCGGTCTGACGATCGTGCTGCCGTTCGTCGATCGCGTCGCGTACAAGCACGTGCTGAAGGAGATTCCGCTCGACGTGCCGAGTCAGATCTGCATCACGCGCGACAACACGCAGTTGCAGGTGGACGGCGTGCTGTACTTTCAGGTCACCGATCCGATGAAGGCATCGTATGGATCGAGCAACTTCGTGTTCGCGATCACGCAGTTGTCGCAGACGACGCTGCGCTCGGTGATCGGCCGGCTCGAACTCGACAAGACGTTCGAGGAGCGCGACTTCATCAATCACAGCATCGTGTCGTCGCTCGACCAGGCCGCGTCGAACTGGGGCGTGAAGGTGCTGCGCTACGAGATCAAGGACCTGACGCCGCCGAAGGAGATCCTGCACGCGATGCAGGCGCAGATCACCGCGGAGCGCGAGAAGCGCGCACTGATCGCCGCGTCCGAAGGGCGCAAGCAGGAGCAGATCAATCTGGCGGCCGGCGCGCGCGAGGCCGCGATCCAGAAGTCCGAAGGCGAGCGGCAGGCGGCGATCAACCAGGCGCAGGGGCAGGCGTCCGCGATTCTGACGGTGGCCGACGCGAATGCGGAGGCGATTCGCAAGATCGCGGCGTCGATCCAGTCGCAGGGCGGCATGGACGCGGTGAACCTGAAGGTCGCCGAACAGTATGTGAATGCGTTCGGCAATCTCGCGAAGCAGGGGAATACGCTGATCGTGCCCGGCGACATGGCCGACCTGAGCACGATGATCGCGTCTGCGTTGACGATCGTGAATCGCACGGGTGCGCGCGAAGCGATCGTGCGGCCCGCGCCGGGCGCGGAGACGAGGGGCGGGTGACGAACGGTCGTGCGGCAAGTCCGGCTTGCGCCGGACTGTCGCGGACGTCAGGGGGCAGGACGCGTCAGGTCGGCGAGCGCATCAGGCGCGCTTTTTCGCGCTCCCAGTCGCGTTTCTTCTCGGTTTCGCGCTTGTCGTGCTGCTTCTTGCCCTTCGCGAGCCCGACTTCGCACTTCACGCGCCCGCCCTTGTAGTGGAAGTTCAGCGGCACGAGTGTGTAACCGCGCTGCTCGACCTTGCCGATCAGCTTGTGGATTTCGGTCTTGTGCAGCAGCAGCTTGCGCGTGCGCACCGGGTCCGGCTTCACGTGCGTCGACGCTTCCGGCAGCGGGCTGATGTGCGCGCCGATCAGGAACAGCTCGCCGTCGCGGATCACGACGTAACCTTCCTTGATCTGCCCGCGGCCCGCGCGCAACGCCTTGACCTCCCACCCTTCGAGCACGAGCCCCGCTTCATGGCGTTCTTCGATGAAGTAATCGAAGAATGCTTTTCTGTTGTCGATGATGCTCATAGGAAATGGAAAAGGTCCAACTCGTTTAAAATCACGATTTTAGCAAAGCGGGCGTCCAAAAGCCCGCTGTGCTTCCACTCCTGCAACGCGTTGCGCAGCTTATGGCGGATGTCCAGAAAACCGTGTTGATTCGCCATTCGGCGGAACAGATGTTCGACCTCGTCACCGACGTTGCCGACTACCCCAACTTCCTGCCGTGGTGCGGCGGCGTCGAGATTCGCCGCCAGGACGAAAACGGGATGGAGGCGAGGATCGACATCAATTTCAAGGGGATCAAGCAGCACTTCGCGACCCGCAACTCGCAGCAGCGGCCGACCCGCATCGACATGGAGTTCGCGGACGGCCCGTTCCGCAAGTTCACCGGCTACTGGCGCTTCACGCCGCTGCGCGCGGACGCGTGCAAGATCGAGTTCGCATTGCACTACGAATTCACGAACGTGATCCTCGAAAAGATCATCGGGCCGGTGTTCAGCCACATCGCGAACACGTTCGTCGAATCGTTCGTGAAGCGCGCGGACCAGCGCTACGGAAAATGACGACGATGGACGCGAAACTTTCCATCGACGTGTGTTACGCGCTGCCGGACGCGCAGACGCTGATCGCGGTCGAATTGCCGGCCGGCGCGACGGTGCAGCAGGCGATCGACGCGAGCGGCATGCTGGCCCGGCATCCGGAGATCGACCTCGCGAAGCAGAAGGTCGGCGTGTTCGGGAAGATTCGGCCGCTCGATGCGACGCTCGCGGACCACGACCGCGTCGAGATCTACCGTCCGTTGATCGTCGATCCGAAGGCCGCGCGGCAGCGGCGCGTCGACAAGACCCGGCGCGAAGGGTCGATCGAAGGGCGGAAGTGGCTGCCGAAGGATTCGCGGTAGGCGGGACGGACGTCGTTGGCCGGCCGGCGGCATCTTCGGCGCCGGACGCACCGCCGCATGCGATGCCGGGGGGTCCGGTGGTCGCGCTGTGTCGCGCGATGCTCCGTTCGGCCCCGCTGCCTAAACCGCCGTGCGCCGCCGTTCGGTCGGCGCGTTGCCGTTGCCCGTCCCGGTTCCGGCCGGATCGGCCGACGGCACGATGCCGTCCCCGTGCGCGGTGCGTTGCGGTTCGCCCGCGTGACGGCGCACCGACCAGCTGACGCCCGCGACCAGCAGCACGATCGCCGCGATTTCCAGCGGACGCGGCAACCGGTGGTCGTACACGAACCCGTACAGCAACGCAAACAGCGTCTCGAACACGATCATCTGGCCGGACAGCGTCAGCGGCAGCCGTTTCGCGGCCGCGTTCCACAGCCCGTTGCCGAGCCATGACGCGCCGATCGCGAGGATCAGGTTCAGTTGCCAGAACGTCGTCCAGCGCGACGCGGCGACGTCGGCCTGCACCGAGCCGGCCGGCAGCAGCGTGATCGCGAGCCACAGCGCGCCGCCGAGCGCGCCGGTCACGACGCCCCACAGCACTGACCACTCGTTGCCGCTGAAATGCGTGATGCGCTGCAGATAACGCGCGTTCTCGACCGCGAACCACGACCAGCACACCAGCGCGCCGACCGCGCAGCCGATGCCGGTCAGCTTCGTCAGCACGTCGCCGCCGCCATTACCCGCCGCGGTGAACACGTCGACGTTGATGCACGCGATGCCGGCCGCGATCATCGCGAGCGGCAGCGCGAGCCGGCGAAGCGGCACCGCGCCGTGGTCGCGGCGGCCGAGCAGCGTGACCGTGACCGGCAGCACGCCGACGATCAGCGACGCGGGCGCGATGCCGACCAGATGGATTGCGGTCGCGAGAAACAGGTAATAGAGCAGGTTGCCGGCGAGCGCGAGCTTCACGAGCGCGACGACGTCCGCGCGCGTGAGGCGCGGCCACACGCGGCGCGCCATCGGCAGCAGCGCCGCGAGCGACACGAGGCCGTACATCACGTAGCGGCCCGCGCTCAGCAGCAGCGGCGAGAAGTCCGGCAACTGGCGGGGCACGACGAAAACCGTTCCCCATAACGCTCCGGCGAGAATGCCGTACAACACCCCGCGCTGCATGTGTTTCGTGCCTCTGGATCGCGATGAATGGCGCACAGCTTAAGCGGTGACGGGGCGGTGCGTCTTGTTTAATCCTGCAGCGGCGGCGGACTGCCCGAAAATCGGGCCGGACAGCCTGCCGAAAGCGCCTGGGAATTTTTCACGAATCGCCGCTAAGCCGCTGTTCGGACACGTGAAATCCAGGGAGGTATCGCGTATAATCTGCTTTTGCGCCCATAGGATTTGCCATGCGTCTGATCCAGAAAGCACTCACGTTCGATGACGTGCTCCTCGTCCCGGCCTTCTCCGACGTTCTGCCGCGCGACACCAGCCTGAAGACCCGGCTGACCCGCAATATCTCCCTGAACATTCCGCTCGTGTCCGCCGCGATGGATACGGTCACCGAAGGCCGTCTCGCGATCGCGATGGCGCAGCAGGGCGGTGTCGGCATCGTCCACAAGAACCTCACGCCGGCCGAGCAGGCGCGCGAGGTCGCGAAGGTCAAGCGCTTCGAATCCGGCGTCGTGCGCGACCCGATCACCGTGCCGCCGCAGATGAAGGTGCGCGACGTGATGGCGCTGTCGCAGCAGCATGGCATTTCCGGCTTTCCGGTCGTCGAGGGCGCGCAACTGATCGGCATCGTCACGAACCGCGACCTGCGTTTCGAAACGCGTCTCGACGAGCCGGTCCGCTCGATCATGACGCCGCGCGAGCGGCTCGTCACCGTGAAGGAAGGCACGCCGCTCACCGAGGCGAAGGCGCTGATGCACAGCCACCGCCTGGAGCGCGTGCTGGTCGTCAACGACGCGTTCGAACTGCGCGGCCTGATGACGGTGAAGGACATCACGAAGCAGACCGAACACCCGGCCGCGTGCAAGGACGAGCACGGCAAGCTGCGCGCGGGCGCGGCGGTCGGCGTCGGTCCCGACAACGAGGAGCGCGTCGAACTGCTGGTGCAGGCGGGCGTCGACGTGATCGTCGTCGATACCGCGCACGGCCACAGCAAGGGCGTGCTCGAACGCGTGCAGTGGGTGAAGCGCAACTTCCCGCACGTCGAGGTGATCGGCGGCAATATCGCGACCGCCGACGCCGCGAAGGCGCTCGTCGAATACGGCGCGGACGGCGTGAAGGTCGGCATCGGCCCGGGTTCGATCTGCACGACGCGGATCGTCGCCGGCGTCGGCGTCCCGCAGATCAGCGCGATCGCTAACGTGTCCGACGCGCTGCGCGGCACCGGCGTGCCGGTGATCGCGGACGGCGGCATCCGCTATTCGGGCGACGTCAGCAAGGCGCTCGCAGCCGGCGCGAACGCGGTGATGATGGGCAGCATGCTCGCGGGCACCGAAGAGTCGCCGGGCGACGTGTTCCTGTATCAAGGCCGCCAGTACAAGGCGTATCGCGGCATGGGTTCGGTCGGCGCGATGAAGGACGGCGCCGCGGACCGCTACTTCCAGGACAACTCCGCGAACATCGACAAGCTCGTGCCGGAAGGCATCGAAGGGCGCGTCGCGTACAAGGGCTCGGTCAACGCGATCCTGTTCCAGTTGATCGGCGGCGTGCGCGCGAGCATGGGTTACTGCGGCTGCGGCACGATCGACGAAATGCACGAGAAGGCCTCGTTCGTTGAAATCACGTCGGCGGGGATGCGCGAATCGCACGTCCACGACGTGCAGATCACGAAGGAAGCGCCGAACTATCACGTGGACTGAGGTCTGATGAAGCCGCTGCTGCGCGTTGTACTGATTGTCGATGCGTTGTTCCTGCTGGTTTTCGGGGTGCTGTTCCTGCTGACCCCGTGGGCTTCGCTGTACGACGCGCTGCAACTGGTGCGGCCGCAGCCAACGCTCATCGGCCAGGCGTTCGGCTTCGTGCTGATCGGCCTCGGTTGGCTCGCCGCGCATGCGGCGTTCGACGGCGCGCTCACGTCGCCGATCGGCAAGGTCGTCGGCCACGTCAACTGGATCGCCGGCGTGCTGATCCTCGTGTGGCTGATCGGCCTGCATACGCCGCCGATGACCGGCTTCGGCGAACTCGTCGCCGGCGCGCTCGGCGCGTGGCTGATCGTGCTGGGACTCGGCGGCGTGCGCCTCGCGCGCGCGGTGCGCCGGCGCGACAAGGTGGCTGCGATGGAAACCGCGGCGGCGCAACGCGACGCGCGGAGCGCAACCGTGGTGACGCCGGACCGGCGCGAACCGGTCAATTACGCGACGCCGGGTTACGCAGCCGGACCGTGTGTCGAAGCCGGGGCGCCGGCGAAACCGGTCGCGGAAGCGGCAACACGTCCGGCTGTGGTCGCGGCGCCGCCGTCCGCCGGCACGACCGCGGCGACTTCGGCCGACACGATCGAAGCGCGCAATGCGGCTCGCGACGAAGCGGCCGGATCGACGAAGCCGCCGTTTCATGGCTGAGCGCCGCAACGTCCGCCCGCGCCGACCGGCACCCCAGGACCGCGCACGCAACATACGCTGGACTCCGAATTCACGCCGCGCACGATGCGCGGCTTTCTGTATCCATTCCTTTAATTAGATTCCGCCCGCTGCCATGCACGACAAGATCCTCATCCTCGATTTCGGCTCGCAAGTCACCCAGTTGATCGCGCGCCGCGTGCGCGAGGCGCACGTGTACTCGGAAATCCATCCGTACGACGTCGACGACGCGTTCGTCCGCGACTTCGCGCCGAAGGGCATCATCCTGTCTGGCGGCCCGAGTTCCGTCACCGAGACCGATACGCCGCGCGCGCCGCAGGCCGTGTTCGAACTCGGCGTGCCGGTGCTCGGCATTTGCTACGGGATGCAGACGATGGCCGAGCAGCTCGGCGGCAAGGTCGACGGCGGTCATCTGCGCGAGTTCGGTTACGCGGAAGTGCGCGCGCGCAACCATACGAGTTTCCTCGAAGGCATCGAGGACTTCCGCACGCCGGAAGGCCACGGGATGCTGAAGGTGTGGATGAGCCACGGCGACAAGGTCATTGAGATGCCGGAAGGCTTCAAGCTGATGGCGTCGACCGAGTCGTGCCCGATCGCCGCGATGGCGGACGACGCGCGTCATTTCTACGGCCTGCAATGGCACCCGGAAGTCACGCATACCGTGCAGGGCCGCGCGATGCTCGAACGCTTCGTGCTCGGCATCTGCGGCGCGAAGGCCGACTGGGAGATGGGCCACTACATCGACGAGGCCGTCGAGAACATCCGTCGCCAGGTCGGCAGCGAGCACGTGATTCTCGGACTGTCAGGCGGCGTCGATTCGTCGGTCGCGGCCGCGCTGCTGCATCGCGCGATCGGCGATCAACTGACCTGCGTATTCGTCGATCACGGGCTGCTGCGCCTGAACGAAGCCGAGCAGGTGATGGCGACGTTCGCCGACCATCTCGGCGTGAAAGTGATTCACGTCGACGCGAGCGAGGCGTTCCTGTCGAAGCTCGCGGGCGTCACCGATCCGGAGGCGAAGCGCAAGATCATCGGCGCGGAATTCGTCGAGGTGTTCCAGGCCGAGGCCGCGAAGCTGACCGATGCGAAGTGGCTTGCGCAGGGGACGATCTATCCGGACGTGATCGAATCGGCGGGCAAGGGCAAGAAGGCCGCGCAGACGATCAAGAGCCATCACAACGTCGGCGGTTTGCCGGAGACGCTGAACCTGAAGCTGCTGGAGCCGCTGCGCGAGCTGTTCAAGGACGAGGTGCGCGAACTGGGCGTGAAACTCGGGCTGCCGCACGAGATGGTGTATCGCCATCCGTTCCCGGGGCCGGGCCTCGGCGTGCGGATTCTCGGCGAGGTGAAGCGCGAGTTCGCGGACCTGCTGCGTCGCGCGGATGCGATTTTCATCGAGACGCTGCGCAACACGATCGACAAGGAGACCGGCAAGTCGTGGTACGACCTGACGAGCCAGGCGTTCGCGGTGTTCCTGCCGGTAAAGAGCGTGGGGGTGATGGGGGATGGGCGGACTTATGAATATGTGGTTGCGCTGCGCGCGGTGCAGACGCTCGATTTCATGACCGCGCATTGGGCGCATCTGCCGCATGAACTGCTTGGGCAAGTGTCGAACCGGATTATTAACGAAGTGCGTGGGATTAATCGCGTCGTTTATGACATCTCGGGGAAGCCGCCGGCGACGATTGAGTGGGAGTGAGGGGTGAAAAATATCCTTATAAATCAACAACTTACTGCGTGTTTTGCACGTGCAAGTTGATGAAATATAGCCCGGTGATCCACCTCTAAACTATTGATTAAAAAGGGTAATCGTCTTTTTGATCCTCTCGAAGTCGATGGTTGCGAAGCACTGAACTCGACGGTATTGGCGACGGTAGAAATAGCGCGCTCAGCCTAGGCCCAATCTAGGCTAACCGCCATACCGTCTGCCGATACCGTGCGACACGGTATGCTGCGGTCAAAAAAGTCAGGTTTCATGCGGGTCTGCGGGCAGGTGTACGTCTTGTGGTTGTGACGGCATTTGTCTCTTGCCGGTCGTCGTGGTTTCCTTGGTTTTGGATAGATTAGGGTGCCATGTCGCTGCGTACAAGCTGGCAAGAGGCGTTGCGCAGTTTTTCGGCCGGTTTACCGGCCGTTTTCATGTGGCACATGTAGGCGGCCGGGGCCTGGGACCGCATGAGACAGAATGCGACCATGGGCCAAGCGGCCTGGTGCTCAGGGTGAAGCGGAAATCTGTAGGTTTCGCGATTGATGACGGCAACCGGCCGTCTCGATTCAGGAAATCAATATGCTTACAGACTTCACCCTGCGGAACCTCAAGCCTCGCGCGACCCTTTACAAAGTCGCTGACCGAGATGGGATGTACGTGGCCATCTCCCCGACAGGGTCCATCTCCTTCCGCTACGACTACAGCATCAACGGCCGGCGTGAAACGCTGACCCTCGGCCGCTATGGCTTCGGCGGCATTTCGCTTGCCGCTGCACGGGATAAGCTGTCAGCCGCCAAGCGGCTGGTGCGCGATGGCATCTCCCCAGCCATCCAGAAACAGCGCGAGAAAGCCCGTGGGCCGGAGATCAAGACCTTCGGTGATCACGCTGCTAATTGGCTCTACGGAGCGACTATGGCCCCTACGACTCGGGCAATGCGCAAGAGCGTGCTGGATCGCGACATCCTACCGATTTTCAAGAAACGCCTTTTGAGCGAAGTTCAAACGGAAGATTTGCGTGCGCTATGCCTGCGCGTGAAGGGGCGAGGAGCTCCCACGGTGGCGCTCAACATCCGCGAAATCATCAAGCTGATCTACGGCTACGCGAACCTTCATGGAGAGAAGGTGAGCAATCCTGACCTGCGGCGGGATTTTGTAGCCAGTCAGGCAGTGAGTCGCATGTCGATATTATCGGACTCCAGCCAGGCTCGACGGACCGTGGCCGGAGGTTGGTAACGATGGGCACTATGCGGCCGCCTCTCGTTGTAGAACTGGCGCCATTGCTCGATGAGCATTTTGGCCTCGGCGCGGCTGCGGAACCATTCGCGATTCAGCAGTTCGTCACGCAGTTTGCCGTTGAAGCTTTCGACGAAGCCATTCTGCCAGGGGCTGCCCGGCGTGATGAAGGCCGGGCCAATCGAGGCGTCACGCAGCCAGCGCATGACCCGCGCGGCGGTAAATTCCGCGCCGTTGTCCGACCGGATGAATGCCGGCTTGCCATACAGCCGCATCAGCCTCGACAGCACCAGAATCACGTCCTGCGAACGCAGGCTGGCACCGACCTCGATTGCCAGGCATTCCCGGGTGTACTCGTCGATCACGCACAGCATTTTCAAGACACGGCCGTCGACCAGTTGATCGTGGACGAAGTCGTAACTCCAGACCGAATTGGGCTTTGTCGCGCCAGGCAGGCGGATATCGCTGCCGCAGCGCCGCCGGCGCGGCCGCCGCTTCGGGATGTTCAGCTTCAGCGCACGCCACATCCGGCGCACGCGCGATTCGCCCAGCGACAGCCACGCCGAGATACGGCGATACCCAAAGCGCGGCACTTCCTGGGACGCCGCGATCAACTGCTCCTCCAGAAGCCGGTCCTTCTCCGGCTGTCTGGGCGTATAGGCCGGCACCCGGCGACTCAGCCCCAGGTAACGACATGCCTTGCGTTGTGACAGCCCCCGGCGGGTCAGGACTTCCAGCGCTTCGCGCCGGCCCGTCGGGGTGCTCATTTTTTTCGGCTGAACTCCTTCAGCCCGTCGATCACCAGCAGTTGCTCGGCAATCAGGCGCTTGAGCCGATCGTTTTCCGATTCAAGCTCTTTGAGACGCCGGGCTTCAGCGACATCCATGCCGCCGAACCTGTTTCGCCAGCGGTAGAACGTCTGTTCCGTGATGTTGTGCCGTTTGCACAGATCCTTCACCGCCTCCTCGCGGCTCTCGGCTTCCCGCAGGATGCGGATGATCTGTTCGTCGGTGTGGCGCTTCTTCATCGAGTTCTCCTTGCCTACAGGATAAGAGAACTCACTTGCCGTTTGGCTACATGATCCGTCTCAGGTCATGTTGTCATCGTTTTTCGGAATTCCTCACTAAAAATAATAATCTTTAGTTGTCCGTAATAGATTTTCATAGCATGCAGGTTAGCTTGAAAGCTCTGGAAACCAGATTGGCTCACGCTGGTGCAGCCGCTATTAAGGCGTTGGCTCGCCGTCTAAATCGCCAGTGGATCCAGCCTTGATGTTTATGGCACCAGCATGGAGTTGTTCAGTGCCTAATGCCTCCTGAGGCAGCCACGTGCCAGCAGACCAAATTGCTTCTAGTTTTGTGGCCAGCTCTGCGCCGAGCCAAGCAGCTGCCAGTCCGGCTGCATAGGTTGCACACTCTGGCTTTTCACGCCGCACGCCGTTCGCAAGCAACCAGCGGTACAACGGGAGTGCCGCAGAAACGGTCGGATAGCCTGGCTCGACGGAGCGGTTGAAGTCCACGGGAATCGATAAGCCCTTCGGGTCCAGGTCGCCGAAGTATTCCGCTGAAGAAGCTCCTGTTTCCTGCATCGCTTGGTGCAACGCTCGCCCAGTGAGCCTGAAGTTTTCACCTCCGCCATAGATGACCGCCGTGTATCGTCGCGCGGTCTCGTTCCATTCGGCGAAGCTCCAGTACGTGTTGTGGTTTTCGACAACGAGCACGGATTTTCCAGGCGCATCAACCTTGCGATAGGGCAGCGGCTGGGGTACCCGGAAGCAACCGATGACGGAGAGTGGAAGCCGACCGCCAAAGAGAAAGTCCTCGGCAGACATGCTGTCGAGCCGCTTCTCGTCGCCGAAGATTTCCAAGGAACGTTCCTTGATCGGAACCGAGGAGAAAGCCCCTCGGCGTCGGAGCAGGAAGTCATTGATGGGCCGTAGCGCTGACAACTGCGATGGCCTCAACTCCGGCCAGAACCCTAGCTCCGGGGCCCAGGTCACGTCGGCATGGTTTACAGAAACCTTGGGGCGAGGCGAGCTCTTCAATGTGATCCAAAGTGGAAGAGCGGGCGAGCCGGTCTGTTCCCAACTTCTGGCAGCAGGTAGTGAGATGGCGCCGTCAGCTTCCAGCTCTTTCAGCGCCCTCAGTAGCATCACACCGCGGTCTGGGCTGTTCTGGACATCTGGGTACAGCGAGAAGTAGTGTCGACGCAGTTCGTCGAGCGGCACACGCTTGCGCGGCGACGACAGCAGCGCTTCAAGAAACTCGCTCAAGCCGTGAACTCCTCGGGTACGTCGTTGAGCTTCAGGTTCGCGAACTCGAGGTGCCAGCGTCTCGTCTTGCTGTTCTGTCCTGCACGGCGCAGGCGGATGAATCGCTGAAACTCGCCGAGAGCGTTGAAGTCCTGGAGTGCCGTGGCGAATATCAACTGGACGTCCATGGCCTCGGCCAGCAGCCGTTGGGCGCGCCACATGGCGGGGCTGGTGGCCTTCGCGAACGGGTTGTCGAGGATAAGGGGGCCGCCGGCGATGCGATGTACCTGCGCGTGGTTCTCAGCCCGCAACTGGTTGATGACCAGGTACAGGAACATCGCCATGACAACGCCTTCGCCACCAGAGTTCGAAACCCGCTCAACCGGTACGTACTGCTCTGTCTCCTCGATGGACATCTTCAGGACTTGCAGTCCCAGTGGACGCCCATAAACGCGCGCCACGGCGTCGGCGATGAGGTCTGTACCGCGCGGGGGGAACACGTTCGTATCAACCAACGTGTCGAGGTAGGCGCTGAGGGTTTGGCGTCGCGTCTCGACTGGGACCGTGCCGAAGTTTGCCCGCATCTTTAGGACTTGCTTGCCACCGACGTAGGGGGCACCCACTGGCACTGACTTGTCCTTGCTCGTCGCGCGATTGAGCGTCGTGATGGCTGAGCGGACGACGGCAAGTACCTCCTCGACACAGGCATCGAAGTCAGCTTGCATCGACTGTAGCGTTGCCTCGGTTGTCGCGATGCGATCGTCCAGATGCTCCAGGAGCCGTTTCGCGTCCGTACACGCGGCACCGAACTCGTTGGCGACCATCTGCTGCGCGACATCGGGGTCGACCTCGCGGAACGATTGCTCCGATGCAGCCGCTTTGACGAGGTCGAAGGTAGCGCGGGCCTTCGTCTGCAGATTGCTGACGCCTTGGTTTTTCCCCGTGTAGTCCTTCAGCAGCGCGTTGACTTGGTTGCTGGCGTCGGCTTCGAGAACAAGGCTGTCGGGGTCCGGCACATCCAAGGTCATTCCCACTTGGGCACCGATTTCCGCTGCGATGAGCATAGGATCGGGCCTGTCTTCAAATCCCATGCTGCTGCGCAGCAGCGCCTCAATCTTTCCGTCGGCCTCCGCGGCCGCGCGTTTCCGATTGGCTCGGTCCACGGCCTGGTTCGCGGCGTCGTTGGCCACACGCATCCGTTCCAACGCTGCGTTCACGCGGTTCTCGGCCTCTGCCATGAGCGCGGACAGGGCATCTAGGTTCAAAGCCTCGTGAGCGGGTACTGCGGGGCCGAGGTCCGTTTTATTCGAGTCAAACCACTTCTTTGACTCGCCGTTTACGACCTGCAGATTCGAGGCGGAGTTTACCTGCGCTGGCTTGGCCTCTTCCAGCGCAGTCTCAACGTTGGCCAACGCCTCTTCATGGTTCATGTTCAGGAAGGGAACAAGGTCCGCCATCTGGACCCCCTTGAATTCACGGGTGAACTCCTTGGCCTTGTTCTCGCGCCGTTTTCGAGCATCTTCCAGTTTGTGCGCTAATACCCCCAGTCGATCCCTTTCTTCGGCCAGATAGGCCGCTTCTGCATCGCTGTAGATGCGGCGCAACGTCTCTACAGGCCGCGGGTTCTGCAACAGTTGTTCGTGAGCCGGGTAGTCCTTGTCATAGTGAGCAACGCCCGCACGCTCTTCGCCCGCGACCTTGAGTTCATGGTCAGTGCTCACGCGCAACCCATGATCGCGGTCGTGCTCACCCTGCAGTCGCTCAAGGCCCTCATCGGCTGCGGATTTGCTTTCCTGTGCTGCGATGATGCCTTGCGCTATCTCTTCTAGTCGATGGACGCGCTCCGCATGGCCGACTTCGTGTTCGTTCTGGAACGTGAGAACTGCTGCGGAAGACAGAAGTGCAGCTTGTCGTCTCGCATCGGCGGTCTGGGCTTGCAGCTCCAGCTCTTGTGCCTTCTCATCTAGCCCAAGCGCGAGCGATTCGAGGGACTCCGCGCGTGCTGTCGCTGCTGCTGCGTCTTCTTCGAGGGTTACCTTTTCGGCTCGTGCCTGTCCAAGTTTTCCGTCGCCGAATTCTTTCGCATACGTATCAAGCTCGTGAATGGCCTTCAGCGTTTGGTCGTGGCGCTGCCGATATGCGGCCCGGCGCTCGTTTTCATCGGCGACGCGGAGTTCGAGGTTCGAGCCCAGCTTGGCAGCAGCTTCGACGTTGAAGGCCGAATCGTCCTCGGCAGGAACGACCAGACGCTCCGACGGTTGCGCTGCGGGCTCAAGGGTTGCCACTGACACCACCACGGGACGCGCAGGCCGCCGTGCCTCCCAGGCGACGGCCCTGGCCTTGTCAAGTTCCGTGGATGCCACGGAGACGCCGAGGAAGCGGGCGGGGTCACTGACGACGAGCGCCCGGGCCTTGGCGGTATCCGGCAGGGCTCGTGAGATGTATTCGTTATAGGCTTTGGCCGAGCGCACTCCTGCCTGTAGAAGCGTCTCGACGACGAATGCAACGTCGATGCTGTAGCCAGCAACCCCAGTTTCATCAATAGCCTGCTTAGTGGCGCGCAGTTCCGCCAAGCGAACGTCTCCCAGAGACATTTGTCTTGCCGACTCAGCGACGATCTCGCGTAGGCGGGTAGGCAAGGCCGCGGACAATGGGTCGACGCGGTCGGATTCGGCAGCGTTCAGAAGGGCAGGTAGTTGTGCCAGGCGCTCGAGCTCGGCTTCCCCTCGTGCGATGAACTCGCCGAGTGTCCGTGCCTCGCCGACCAATTTGGCTGCGCGGATGTTCTCCGCTGCAGTGATCTGTCGATGCTCGCGTGCCTCTTTGGCGCAGCGTTGCTGCGATGCACGATGCAGGTCACGCTCGGAAGCCGCGGTTGCAGCTTCAGAATTCAGTCGTTCAAGCGCCTCTGCAGTTGTCTCGTCGGGTCCGAGAAAGGTCCCATCGACTTCAAGAGCTTGCCTACGACGCGCGTAGGAGTCCTCGGCCGCTTGAAGTTTCGAGCGTTCTCCTACCTGACGGAGTTCGTCAGATTCGGCTTGCATTCGTTGCTTGCGAAGGGTTGTGCGTGCCTCCTCCCGCGCGGTAGCTCGCTCATCGAGCATTTGGAGCACTGCCTTCAGTCGCTGTTCTTCGTTGAACAGTGCTCGGCGCAACAGCGCCCCTTGAATCTCGACGTGGTCCTTCGTCGGTTTGAGATTCGCGCGCTCGGCTTCGGCCAGTGCGTCGAGCTCCTTGAGCTCTTCGTCGATGCCGACAATTTCCTTCTGGAGCCGGGCGGCCCGGATGAGCCGTTCGTCTCGCTCCAGGTCTCTTACCCGGCCATCGGCAGCCTCCTTGCGCGCCTTTGCCTGCGCGCTCCGCTTCTGATGCCAAGCCCAGGTGACCGTCGCCTGCTCCTTCGTATGGAACGCCGAGTCCGCAAGCGCAGCCGAAGCCAGTTGTCGCTGGGTCTGCTCGAATTCCGCCTCTCGGTCATGGTCGAGGTGCAAGGAGACGGCGCGGGCCTGCAGTGCCTGGACCATCTGAGCGCCCCGAATCAACATTGAGCGCTGTGCAGCCAGCGTCTCGAGGTACAGCTGGGCCGCTTCGGCGAAAGCGTTCAGCGACGCCCGGAACTGGGTCAGCTCATCACGACGCCTCTGGAACTGAGGCTTGCGGCGATGCTTTTCGCACACCGCGACTACCAGCTTGCGTGCTTCGTCGGCTTTCGTCGTGTCGCTGGTCAGGTACAGAAACTTGCGCAGGAATTCGCCTTCCGTCTTGAAGTCGAGGAAACCCGTGTCGAAACCGCCTTCCTGGGCCGAGAAGTTGACCTGCATGCGCAGCATATCCAGGTCAATGAGGCGCTCGTCTCTCAGATGCCGCTGCCACTCCGCTTGGCGATTATGGCTGATGAAAACGTCACCAGGGTAGTTCTTCTGCTGGGTATGTAACCAGCGAGAGAACTCCTGCATGGAGGACGGCGTGGGCTGTGCCAGACCTGGGGCGGGGATGTCGATCAGGCCAAGGTCGGCGTGCTCCTCGAATGAAAAGAACATGCGGTCGACTTCTGGTGGCTCGGTGTGTGACCTTACCGCGACTGCCTGACCGGTCACCAGGCGGTAGGGGTTGCCTCCCGCCGTTCTGGACGGCATGAGCCATTCAACGATGATGAAACCGGGTGTGCCATCGTGAGTGAAGTACTGAGAGAACGTGTTGTGCTTGCTCTGGATGTGCTTGAGAAACCTCTCTTGAGCGGTCTCGAAGCACGAGAACACAAGCCCAATGAGCGTGGTCTTGCCTCCGCCATTCTCCAAGTTGATGAGCGTGTCGGTGGGTTGGCCGCTGTCTGGGTCGGTCAGCTCGAAGGTCGTCCCTTCGTACCATGCGGTGCGATAGCCACAGTTACCCAGGTGTATGCGGGAAATTTTCTGCATGGTCATACCGCCTTGCGCTCGGTCGTAGCCAGTTGCGCCATCTCGTAGAGTCGCCGCAACGCCAGCTCTCGCAACTGCACACGTAACCGGAAGGTGGGCGTGTAGGTCGCAGCCGCCTCGTCTTCCGCGTCGCGGTCAAGCCGAACTAGGCCGTTCTGCGCCATCTGGTTCAGCGCAATCTTGACGACGCCGACGACCGAGGCGTGCGACGCTCGCTGACCGGACGGAATTGCTACTGGCAGTGCTGAAATCGTCTCCCAACCAGGAGCGAGCTCAGGTGGCACGTCCGGCGGAAGGTCGGATGTCTCCTTCAGGCGTCGCGCCAGTGCATAGAGCGTGTCGCGGCAGGTGGCCACAGACGCCGGGGGCGGGGAGTAGTTGTCGTCGTCCAGTCCATCAGTCGTTGGGAAGAAGACCGCGGCGATGGCGATGTGAGCAAGCGCGAGTGCGGCCTTCTGGTCTGGAGTCATGCCGCTGCGGATATCCGTGAGACGCACTGCGAAGCGGCTGTCCTTGGAGGCCGGAACTACAATGAGCCCACGCTGCTCGCTCAAGTCGAGAATCTGCAGTTCCATGCCGGCCGCAATATCCTCGACGTGCCGTCTGAACGTCGGGTCCGCCCTGCATAGGGCAAGTAGTTCGCGGTACTCCGAGTCGTTTATAGGCGACAATGTCGTGTGCAGCGCCTTGTAGGTCAGGCGCGCAGCGTTGCGCACGGTAGGTTCTGCGGTCATTCGGACTCTCCCTGGGGAACGAACTCGAGCGCACTGCCCTGAGCGATGTCGAGATGGAAGGTGTCTCCCGTGAGTTCGACGTTCACGTTCTTGAACTCGTTCTCGGACCGCGCGAACGAGCGGAACAGGATGAGAACGAGGCACCGCCGCGTCGTCCGGTCCAGGCCTTCGTCTTCGGCAGCATCCAGCAGTTGGTCGATACGCAGCCGTTGGCCGGTGGAGAACTTGCCTGCCAGCCAGTCGTTGGCACGCTGCACGAGTTCCTTTGAAAATTGGTCTGGCAGGGGGGCGAGCTTTTCAATCGAACCTGGGTCAGTCTCGACCTCTGGGTCTTCCCCTCGCTGCTCCAGTAGCAGGGCGAACGCCGAGTTCAAGTCATACACCCTCGGCCACACCGGTGGGTACAGCGCACTGATGAAGGCATCCGCCTCTGCCGAGAGTACTCGGGTCGGAAGGTTGACGAGTTGCGGAAGGAGTTGCGGCTCAAGGTCCGGGAGACCGGTGGGCCTGCGTGCGCGGAAGACCGCGCGCTGCGCCTCGATGAAACGCTCGGGCGCTACGTTGATGTCAGTGACAAGCTGCAGTCGAATGAGGCTGGCGCTACGGATGGTTTCCTTCAACTCTACGAGACTCTCGCGCGTCTTCGGCTCATCGGCGCCAAGCAGGGCTTCGCCAACGGCTTCCTCCATGCGGGCGTCTTCGGCTTGGCGCTGACGAACGTGCGTCCGTGCCTCGTCAAGCCGCCCGGCCATGTCGCGGCTCCAGTTGACGCTGCCTGGCGCTCGATAAGCTTGATAGAGCCGGTCACGAATCAGCTGGCGGTACTCGATGGAGTACTTCCGTGCTCGTCGGGCAATCTCGACAGCTGCTTCGAATCGGCCGCGGTGCACGAGCAGGTCGAGCATCTTCTCCATCAGCTCCTGTGAGTCCTCCGGAGCGAGATCGAGCATTCCCAGGTATACGAGGTAGCCTTCGGCGGTGGGACGGTAACGGTAAACGTCATCAGCGTCTGGTTCGAAGCGGACCAGTCGGTATCGGAACGACTTGATCGTGCCTGTAGACGCGTCGAAGAACTCCGCTGTGAACTCCCTGTGGTTGTTAGCCTTGTTGTCGAGCGCGTCGAGGACAACTTCCGCGATGCGGCGCGCTTGAGAAGACGTGAGGCCAGGCTTCATGCGGCTGGCGATGTACCCCAGGTGAACCACAACCTCGACCGAGGTACTGCCGCTGGAGACCGTCGTCGCCTCCATCATCAGGTCAAGGGCAGACAACGCGAGATAGTGGGTGTCGATGCCATGGAACAGCGTCCTATCCGCGCTGCCTTCATCGCCAAGCATCGTCTTGTAGCGCTCGAGCTGGAAGATGGGCCGCAGGAGCAACAGGTTGCGCTGCTGACGCGATAGGTCAAGCAGGTCTGTGGAACCGCCATCCAATTCCACGCTGCCTTCGGAGGATGCCAGCGGCTCAGGATCCGCCGGCACTATCTTGTGCGACGCAAGGTCCTGTTCTGAGTCCAACGATGGCGTCTCCTGGTGCGGCACAGCTCCCTCCTGAGAAAAGGTGTACGAACAAAAAGAAGACACGCTTACTTTCGATGCTCATGGACGGTGCGCGGAGTGCTTTCGTATCAGGCTTGGTAAAGAGAGGGGATACCCGGAAGTTCGGTGCGCTACCCTCGATCACTGTGCCAGAGCGGTTTCTGGGGCATTCATGCGCAGCCCATGAAGTGCGGAAGCAAATCTAGAATGTATTCCCATCGTTTAAGTTTGGAATGTTGAAACCGTTTTTAAGTCACATCAGAAAGGGTTTAGTCTTTATTTCTTGACTTGGGTTCATTGAAAAAGCATACTGAAGCCGTTTCTATGAGAATTTTAGATGGTTTCGGTATGCCTCGTCCACTTCAGTTGAATCAGACTGCTCCGTTCGCTGTGAAGAACGGGGCTCAGCGCATCGGCGAGCGGCTGACAATGGCCCGCAAGCGTCGTCGGTTGACCCTGCGCGAGCTGGCGTCCAAAGCAGGCATCAGCTACGACACCGCACGCGCCGTGGAGGCGGGTAACCTGCAAACCGGCTTGGGGGCCTACTTGGCTATGCTGTGGGCGATGGGTCTGGAATCCGAGATTCAGATGTTTGCCGATCCTGAACGCGATGAGGAAGGCAAGCAACTGGAGCTTACACGTCTGCCGCAACGGGTTCGCCATTCCAAGGAGCGGTTCGATGGCGAGTTCTGATCAACGTGCCTACGTCTACCTGCAATTGCCGCAGTCATTGGAGGTCGTGACAGCGGGGTTCTATGAGTTGGACCTCCCGCAGGGAGTACCCACAGGCTCGTTCGTCTACAACCCGGCTTACCTGCAGCGTGCCGATGCCGTCCCGCTGGATCCGTATGAGCTGCCCTTGGCGCCGCGCCGTGTGCAGACGGTGAAACTCAAGGGGATCTTCGGTCCTTTGCGTGACGCGTCGCCTGATGCCTGGGGCCGTCGCATCATCGAAAAGCACACCGGGCGCACCGACCTCACCGAGATCGACTACTTGCTGCATTCGCCGGAGGATCGCGCAGGTGCCTTGTCTTTCGGACGTGACAAGGTTCCGCCCGCACCCATTCGCAAGTTCAATCAGGTCATTCAACTGGAGGCGCTGCTCGAGGTAGCCGAGCAGTTCATGGATGACGAGGCCGCGGGCAAGCCTGGCGTTCCGGAGCAGATGTTCGAGCTCTTGCAGCCAGGCACTTCAATGGGCGGTGCCCGACCGAAGAACGTGGTCGAAGATGGCGAGGGACTATGGCTCGCCAAGTTCCCAGATAAAGGTGACAAGTGGAACAACGCGCGTGTTGAAGGCGCAATGCTCGTGTTGGCACGGGAGTGCGGTCTGCACGTTGCTAGGCATCGTATCGAAACCGTCGCCGGCAAGGACGTGCTGCTCGTGCAGCGTTTCGACCGCACGCTGACCGCTGACGGGTACTTGCGCCATCGCATGGTGAGCGGCTTGACTGCGCTGGGCGCCGAGGACTCGCATGGAGACCGGGCTAAGTGGTCGTACCTGTTGCTGGCCGATGAGCTGCGGCGACGAAGCGCACGCTCCGCTCAGGACCTTGAAGAGTTGTTTCGGCGGATGGTGTTCAACGCGCTCATTTCGAATACGGATGACCATCCCCGCAATCATGCGTTGATTGCGCCGACGGCCAAGTGGGAGTTGTCACCGGCTTACGACCTGACGCCCAACCCGCTGACCAGCGTCGAGAAGCGCGATCTGGCGATGACCTGCGGAGCCTACAACCGCTATGCAAACCGTACCAATCTGCTCTCGCAACATGGGCAATTCAGGCTCTCGCTTGAACGCGCGAGAGCCATCGTCGATCAGATTCAACAAGTCGTGACCGCACGATGGCATGCAACTCTGCGTCAGCAGGGGGCGACTCTCGTGGATTGTGACAAGCTGGAGGGCGCATTTAACTACCCAGGGTTTGAGTTGGACCCTACTGTGGTGCTCGCGGGTCAGTAGACGTGTCGATGGGCTCTGGTGGCCCGTTACGGGACGGCTTGGTACTGACTTGACGGTATCGGGTGAGGATGCTTTGGCTGATTAGATGCTGATGCCGTTAAAGCAGGGCGTCTCTTCTGTTCCGATACCGTAAGTTCCTCTGAAGAAGCCATTTCTGATACCGTCAGAGCAGAAGTGAAAGTCGTCGCTGATACCGTTGGAGTCTGGCTTTCGGGGTGGATTTTCCTGTTGGAAGACCCCTGCCACGTTCTCAGCGGGACGGTTAAGGTGCAGCCGGGGGACTCTATTATGGGCCTGCATGAAACCGCTCCGGCAGCCTCACCCCAGCAAGACCAATCCGTCGGTATCCCTGACGGTATCAAGCCTCCCACTCCAACCCGAAACCCTTGCCCCACAACGCTCTCCCCAGCCCCATTGACAATCGAGTGGGTGACACGTACCCCTTTTTTCCTTTAGGCCATCCCGGGTAGCAACATTCCCCTGATGGCCGAAAGACCGCTTCCTGGCTGTCTGCAATGTCACTCGCCCATATCGAATACAGACGACCATCTATGCGGCCACGGTGTCCTCTTGACGCCGTGACTGCATGAATCCCACGCTCGATACGCATGAATTCAAGTACAAACGCTGCAAAGTCGATAATACGATCGACCCGAATCCTGCCTGGTCTGGAAGGGTAATCAATGGCCGACATCAAGCTTTACAAACTGGCAGACGGAGCAGCAGAGGAACTGGACGGGGAGGCCTCCGATCTGGAGAAGCCGTTGCAGACGCTGTTCGAGAATAATCTGGAGCCGATGCTAGGCATTCGCTTTCTGGCAAGCGAATATCAGACCGGCAAGACCCATGGCGGTCGAATAGATTCATTGGGACTGGATGAAAACAACGGTCCGGTCATCCTCGAATACAAGCGATCCGTTGGCGAAAACGTCATCAATCAGGGCTTGTTTTATCTGGACTGGCTGATGGATCATCAGGCCGAGTTCAAGCTTCTTGTCATGGAAAAACTGGGTCACGCCGCCGCCGCCCAGATCGACTGGAGCGTTCCGCGCCTGCTTTGCATCGCCGCCGATTTCACGAAATACGACGCTCACGCGGTACAGCAGATCAATCGCAACGTCGAATTGATTCGTTATCGCCGTTTTGGCGTCGACCTGCTGCTGCTCGAACTGGTCAATGCGATCAGCGTAAGCAAGCCAAAAAGCAGTCCAAAGCCGAATAAAACGGAGCCGGGGCCAACACTGGCGACGGCGGTCAAGACGTCGGCGTCTAACGGCGACAAGAGTTATGCTGAATGGCTCGAACAGCTTTCAGCCCCGATGCTCGAACTGCTGACTTCCTTGGAGGACTTCATCGCATCTCTCGGCGATGACGTCCAGCGCAAGGAACTCAAGCTGTACGTTGCATTCAGGCGGCTGAAGAACTTTGCGTCGATCGTGCCGCAGAAGAACCGGCTGCTGCTGTTCCTGCATCTCAACCCGGACACCTTGAATCCGTTGCCCGCCAACGCCCGCGACGCGCGCAAGTTCGGCCATTGGGGCACCGGGGATCTCGAACTCTCGGTGGCCAGCTTTTCCGACCTGGAACAGGTGAAGGCGTTGATCCTCAGCGCCTACGAAGGGCGCGCGCACGGCAAGTTATAGCCCGCCCCTGGCGCAGCGCGATGGCAATCCCATCGCCGGTTCGCACTCCGCACGTCATCGCGGTCTGCTTCCACCACCACTCATCTGCACTGCCAGCCTTCCCGAGGCAGGCCGGTTATTTTCCGGCATGCATCCGACACGTTCCCCGTTTAATATCCCCCCGTCAAAACCGACCCGGCTGCTCCGGGGGCGCCGGTCCCGGCCGGCGCAACGCAGCCGCGTCGCATAAGCACGAAAGCCCGAAAGCAACGAACAACGACGACTCGACGGAGAACAACAGGATGGTAAGCGTTCGACAGGGTGCGCGGCCGCGTCTGCGCAATGGGGCGGCCGCGCTTGCCGCGGTGTCGATGCTGTCCGCCGCCGCGCTGCTCGCGGCCTGCGGCGGTGGCGGCGGCGACAGCGGCACGCCGGCCGCATCATCGGGCAACAGCGCGGGCAACGGCAATCCCCCCGGCGGCGCGCCTGGCGCGCCCAACGCACCGCCCGCATCCGGCCTCGCGACGACGCCCGGCGGCCCGGCCATCTCGATCGAGCCCGCGCCGCAGACCGTGTCGGCCGGCCAGCAGGCGTTCTTCATGGTGAAGGCCGACGGCGCGACGTCCTATCAGTGGTATCGCAACGGCCACGCGATCTCCGGCGCGACATCGTCGAACTACTTCGCGCCCGCCGCGCAGAGCGGCGACGACGGCGCGGTGTTCGCGGTCGCGGTGTCGAACGGGATCGGCACGACGGCGTCCACCAATGCGACGCTGAACTTCAACACCGCGGCCGACGCGTCGCCGCCCGCGAGCTTCTGGGGCAGCACGGCGAGCCTGCCGCCCGCGACCCAGGTGATGACCTTCGCATTTCTGAACCGCACGAACGGCAAGGTGCCGGACAGCCAGATCTTCTGGCAGATCCAGGGGCGCTCGGCATCGGGTCAGCAGATCAACGAGTTCCATTCGATCGCGGACGCGCCGACGTTCGATTCGCCCGGCATCAACTCGGCGCGGATGTACTTCTACATCGCGCCGACGATCGCGGGCGCGACGCAGACGCCGACCAGCTATTACGACTTCATCGAGTTCAATCTCGGCCGCGGCGACGCGACCCAGCCGTGGAATTTCAACGGCGACACGACGCGGGTGGACGCGTTCGGACTGAAGCTCGCGATCCGCCTGCAATGCACGGGCGGCACCGACGTCGTGCGCGGCGAGGACTACGGCACGTTCCTCGAAGACCGCTCGGTGACGTTCGCGAAATATCTCGCGACGGTGCCGGCGGAGTTCCTGACGACCGGCACGCAGAACGCGCCGTACCGGATCGTCGAGCCGGGCGGGGCCGCGAACTTCCAGCCGGGCGGCGCGAACGCGGCGTATTACGACAGCTACGTCGATACGGTGTGGGCGGCGAACGGCATCGACCCGGCGATCGTGCCGAAGCCGATGGCGTTCCTGCGCTTCGCGGACGGCTCGCGTCCGGACCTGATCGCGGCGATCGAGCGGCACGTCGCCGACCAGCCGGGAACGTTCAAGGCCGACGGCACGCTGGTGAACCCGAACTTCTGGAGCACGCTGCCGCAGAGCGCGTTTTATCCGGCGGGACCGGCGAACTACTATGCGAAGTTCTGGCACACGCACGGCATCGACGCGCTCGCTTATGGCTTCTCGTACGACGACGTCGGCGCGCATTCGTCCGATATCGGCTGCAACTCGCCGCAGCGGCTGGTCGTGGCGGTGGGCTGGTAGGCTCGACGTCCGTCGTCGAACGCGCCGGCCGGCGTTCGAGGCGTCGTCAGCGCGTTTGCCGCGACTTTGCTAATCTCGCACGGACGCGCATTCGACCTGAACACAAGGAGCTATCAGCATGAGCGATTCAACCGGATACGTGCCGCCGAAGGTATGGACCTGGAACAAGGACAACGGCGGGCGTTTCGCGAACATCAACCGGCCGGTGTCGGGGCCGACGCATGAAAAGGAACTGCCGGTCGGCCGCCATCCGCTGCAGCTTTATTCGCTGGCGACGCCGAACGGCGTGAAGGTCACGGTGCTGCTGGAGGAACTGCTGGCGCTCGGCCACAGCGGCGCGGAGTACGACGCGTGGCTGATCCGCATCGGCGAAGGCGAGCAGTTCGGCAGCGGCTTTGTCGGCGTGAATCCGAACTCGAAGATCCCGGCGTTGATGGACCGCAGCGGGCCGACGCCGGTTCGCGTGTTCGAATCGGGCGCGATCCTGCTGTATCTCGCGGAGAAGTTCGGCGCGTTCGTGCCGACCGAGCCGGCGGCGCGCGCGGAGTGCCTGTCGTGGCTGTTCTGGCAGATGGGCAGCGCGCCGTATCTCGGCGGCGGCTTCGGCCACTTCTATGCGTATGCGCCGACGAAGATCGAATACGCGATCGACCGTTTCGCGATGGAAGCGAAACGTCAGCTCGACGTGCTCGACAAGCGGCTCGCGCAAAGCGAATACATCGCGGGCAGCGACTACACGATCGCGGACATCGCGATCTGGCCGTGGTACGGCGGTCTCGTGAAGGGCTGGCTGTATGACGCAGCCGAATTCCTCGCGGTGCAGGACTATAAACACGTGCAGCGCTGGGCCGATGCGATCGGCGCGCGTCCGGCGGTGCAGCGCGGGCGGATGGTCAATCGCGCGTTCGGCGAGCCGTCGAGCCAGTTGCACGAACGTCACGACGCGTCGGACTTCGACACCCGCACGCAGGACAAGCTGGCTCCGCAAGGCTGACGGCTTTAGCCGACGCCCCGGCCTCGATGCGCGAAACATGGGGGCCGGCGTCGATCCGCACGCGCCCCAACATCACGTGTTTCGCGCCGGCCGTTCAGCCGGCCTTCCACGCGTTTCGATAATGCGCGGGCGACATCCCGATCACGCGCTTGAACGCGCTGCTGAACGCGCTTTCGGACCCGTAGCCGAGTTTGCCCGCGAGCATCGACAGCGTGTCGTCGGTGGTGCGCAGCGCGCGCTGCGCGAGCAGCATCCGCCACTGCGTCAGATACGTGAGCACCGGCACGCCGGACACCGCCTTGAAGTGCACGGCGAAGCTGGTCCGCGACATGCCGGCTGCTTTCGCGAGTTCGTGCAGTTGCCATTGCCGGCCGGGGTCGTCGTGCATCAATCCGAGCGCGGCGCCGAGCCGCCGGTCGGTCGCCGCGCGCAGCCAGCCGCACGGCAGCGCATCGGTCGTGTCGAGCCAGGCGCGCAGCGTCTGCACGAACAGCAACTGCGCAAGCTGGTTCGATACGAGCGTCGCGCCGGGCTGCCAGTCCGCGCGTTCCTGCACGATCTGTTCGAGCAGCCATTCGAGCCGCGCGGCCTGCTTCGTGCCGGCCCGCACGTGGATCAGCGGCGGCAGCAGTTGCGTGACGAGTTCGCCGCTCGTCGGATCGAGCCGCACGTGGCCGCCCAGTTGTGCGAAGTCGCCGCCGTCGTTCAGCGTCGCGGTCCGGTTGTGCGCGTCGCCGCTGAACAGCGCCTTCGCGTCCAGCGCGGGCGCGGCCAGGTCGCTCGCCATCGTGAACGGCTGCGGCGCGGACAGCAGCACCACGTCGCCTTCGTTCATCCGCACGGGCTCTTCGTCCCCTTCGACGTGTAGCCAGCAACGGCCTTTCACCACCGCGAAGAACTTCAGGTATTCGGGTTTCGGGAACCGCACGGCCCATGTGCTGCCGGCGGTGAAGCCGCCGGACACGGTCAGTTGCGCGTCGGCGAGCTTGAGGAAGTCGGACAGCGGGTCGGTTTCCATGTTCGAACGATCGATGATGAAACTTGAATCTTTCAGTATTCCGGGTTCGTCACTGTCGCTCTAAAGTGCCTGTCGGTCAATTTTTTTCCCCAGCGCGGCGGCGGTCCACGGCGGCCGCGCGATCACAGGAGTCTTTCGAACATGCGTTACGTGAAACTCGGCCATACCGGCCTCGATGTCTCTGCGGTCGCGATCGGCGCGATGACCTACGGCGAACCGGGGCGCGGCCATCCGGTGTGGTCGCTCGGCGAGGACGAGAGCCGGCCGCTGATCCGGCATGCGCTCGAAGCCGGCATCAACTTTTTCGACACCGCGAACATGTACTCGCAGGGTTCCAGCGAGGAGATTCTCGGCCGCGCGCTGAAGGACTTCGCGGACCGCGACGACGTCGTGATCGCGACGAAGGTTCGTCATCCGATGCGTCCGGGGCCGAATGGCAAGGGGCTTTCGCGCAAGGCGATCCTGACCGAGATCGACCACAGCCTGCGGCGTCTCGGCACCGATTACGTGGACCTGTACCAGATCCACCGGCTCGACCAGACGACGCCGCTCGAAGAAACGCTGGAGGCGCTGCACGACGTCGTGAAGGCGGGCAAGGCGCGCTATATCGGCGCGTCGTCGATGCACGCGTGGGAGTTCGGCAAGGCGCTGCACATGCAGAAGGCAAACGGCTGGGCGCGCTTCGTGTCGATGCAGGATCACTACAACCTGCTCGCGCGCGAAGAGGAGCGCGAGATGCTGCCGCTGTGCGCGGACGAGGGCGTCGGCACGATCGTCTGGAGTCCGCTCGCGCGCGGGCGTCTCGCGCGGCCGTGGCAGGCCGCGAAGGCGACCGCGCGCGCCGGCGCCGACGGCTTCGCGGACATGCTGTACACGGGCCTCACCGCCGACAGCGACCGCGCGATCGTCGATGCGGTCGGCGAGGTCGCGGCCGCGCGCGGCGTATCGCGGGCGCAGGTCGCGCTTGCGTGGCTGCGGCGCAATCCGGTGGTCGTCGCGCCGCTGGTCGGCGCGAGCACGATTGCGCAGATCGACGACGCGGTGGCCGCGCTCGACCTCGTGCTGACCGACGACGAAGCGCGGCTGCTCGAAGCGCCTTATACGCCGCGTTACGATTTCCAGGGTGTTTCCGACGACGCGGAGCTGAATCGCATCATGGCGAAGCTGCCGGGGTTCGGGGTGCCGCGCGTGTAGTCGCGGGAAACCGAGGCGGCTCGACTCGGGCCGCTTCGCCTGCGGTCAAGCTAACCATCGCGCATCGACACCACCTCGCCATTGCCTCGACCGATCCGCTTTCGCTATCGCCCTATACGTCATCCGGATTGTTTCGCTATCGCCACGACCGTATATTGGCCGGGTAGTCGCCGGTTTCGGTCGGCGGCCTTGCCGGAGTAGGCGCTAAAGCGCCAACTCCGGATCGACAGCTTTGCATGGGACCGGAGTAGGCGCTAAAGCGCCAACTCCGATCGACAGCTTTGCATGGGATCGGAGTAAGCGCTAAAGCGCCAACTCCGATTGACAGCTCTGCATGGGACCGGAGTAGGCGCTGAAGCGCTAACTCCGATCGACAGCTTTGCATGGGATCGGAGTAAGCGCTAAAGCGCTAACTCCGATCGACAGGAGACACCGCATGAAACGCGTGCATTGGCATCGCACCGGAGCAGGTGCGCGATGAACCAGCTCGACCTGAAGAATCGCACCATGATCGTCACCGGCGGCGCGCGCGGGATCGGCTATGCGGTCGCCCAGCGCGCACTGCAATCGGGCGCCGCAGTCGCATTATGGGACGTCGATGCGGAACGCGTCGAACGCTCGCGCGGCGAGTTGGCCGCGCTAGGCCAGGTATCGGCGGTAACCGTCGAACTGACCGACGAAACCTCCGTCGCGGCCGCGGCCGCCGAGACGTTGAAGCGCCACGGCGCGATCCACGCGCTCGTGAACAGCGCGGGCATCACCGGCGGCAACGGCCTCACGTGGGAACTGCCGGTCGACGTATGGCGCCGCGTGATCGACGTGAACCTGATCGGCTGCTACCTGACGTGCCGCGCCGTGATCCCGCACATGCTCGAAGCCGGCTACGGCCGGATCGTCAACATCGCGTCGGTCGCGGGCAAGGACGGCAATCCGAACGCGTCGCACTACAGCGCGTCGAAGGCCGGGCTGATCGGCCTCACGAAATCGCTCGGCAAGGAACTCGCGACGAAAAACGTCCTCGTGAACGCGGTCACGCCCGCGGCCGCGAAAACGGAAATCTTCGATTCGATGTCGCAGCAGCACATCGACTACATGCTGTCGAAGATCCCGATGAACCGTTTCCTTCTGCCGGAAGAAGCGGCGTCGCTGATCGTGTGGCTCACGTCGGAGGACTGTGCGTTCAGCACCGGCGCGGTGTTCGACCTGTCGGGCGGGCGCGCGACGTACTGAGCGGTTCGCCGGCCCGCGCGACGCGGCCGGATCGACAACGGCGGCCCACCGCCGGACTGGAGACAACGATGGAGAGCCGTTTGCCGCTGGCAACGGAGAACGCGATCGGCCGCGCGATGCGCCGCCTGCTGCCGTTCCTGTTGTTGATGTACGTGCTCGCGTTCCTCGACCGCGCGAACATCGGTTTCGCGCAGAAGGCGCTGCAGCACGACACCGGTCTGTCGAACACCGCGTTCGCGTTCGGCGCGGGCGTGTTCTTCATCGGTTATGCGCTGTTCGAGGTGCCGAGCAACCTGCTGCTGCATCGCTTCGGCGCGCGCCGCTGGATGTGCCGGATCATGGTCACGTGGGGGCTGGTGTCCGCCGCGACCGCATGGGTCAGCACGCCGACGGAGTTCTACGTGCTGCGGTTCCTGCTCGGCGTCGCGGAAGCGGGGTTCTTTCCGGGCATCGTCTATTACCTGACGCAGTGGTTTCCGCAGTCCGCGCGGGCGCGCGCGATCGGCGTGTTCTACTTCGGCGCGCCGCTCGCGTTCATCGTCGGCGGTCCGCTGTCGGGGCTGCTGATCGACCTGCACGGCACGTTCGGCCTCACCGGCTGGAAGTGGCTGTTCCTCGTCGAAGGGCTGCTCGCGGCGGCGGTCGGCGTGTGGGCGTTCTGGTATCTGGCGGACCAGCCGGCCGACGCGCCCTGGCTCACCGGCGACGAACGCCGCGCGCTGACCGACGCGGTGCGCCACGACGCGCGCGAAGCGGCGGCGCACGGTCCCGCCGACGTGCGGGCCGCGTTGTTCGACCGCCGCGTGCTCGCGTATGCGCTGATCTACGCGCTGATCCAGATGAGCGTGTACGGCGTGATCTTCTTCCTGCCGCAGCAGGTCGCGTCGCTGCTCGGCACGTCGGTCGGCCTGAAGGTCGGGCTGCTGACCGCGGTGCCGTGGCTGTGCGCGGTCGCGCTCACATGGAGCGTGCCGCGCCGCGCGGATAAGCGCGTATCGCATCGCGCGTGGGCAGTGCGGCTGCTGGTGCTGTCGGGGCTCGGCATCGTGGTGTCCGGTGTCGCCGGCAACGCGTTCGTCGCGATGCTCGGCCTGTGCTGCGCGGCGAGCGGCTTCATCGCCGCGCAGCCGCTGTTCTGGACGTTCCCGACGCGCCATCTCGCGGGCGCGGCGTCGGCCGGCGGCCTCGCGCTCATCAACGCGCTCGGCAGCCTCGGCGGCTTCTTCGCGCCGGCGCTGCGCGCGGCTGTCGATCGCGCGTTCGCGTCACACGCGGCGGGCCTCGAAGTGCTCGGCGTCGCGAGCGTCGCCGCCGCCGTGCTCGTGATCTTCGTCGTCCCGCGCTCGCGCGCGCCCGCGGACGGAACCCCGTTCGAGCCGCCCGCCCAGCGCGCGCGGTAATCCCCTCAAGGAGCAAGCGTCCATGGCCATGCCCACCATCAAACACGTCCGCGCGTCCGTCGTGCGCGGCGGCGGCGCCGACTATCACGACCAGCCCGACGGACACTGGATCGACGACCACATCTCGACGCCGATGGCGCGTTATCCGGAGTACCGGCAGAGCCGCCGCTCGTTCGGCATCGACGTGCTCGGCACGCTCGTCGTCGAAATCGAGGCGAGCGACGGCACGGTCGGTTTCGCGGTGACGACCGGCGGCGAGATCGGCGCGTTCATCGTCGAGCGGCATCTCGCGCGTTTCCTCGAAGGCCAGCGCGTGACCGACATCGAGAAGATGTGGGATCAGATGTACTACGCGACGCTCTATTACGGGCGCAAGGGCGTGGTGCTGAACACGATCTCCGGCGTCGATCTCGCGCTGTGGGACCTGCTCGGACAGATTCGCCAGGAGCCGGTGTATCAACTGCTCGGCGGCCCGGTGCGCGACGAGCTGCAGTTCTACGCGACCGGCGCGCGGCCGGACCTCGCGAAGCAGATGGGTTTCATCGGCGGCAAGCTGCCGTTGCAGCACGGGCCGGCCGAAGGCGAGGAGGGCTTGCGGATGAACATCGAGAAGCTCGCCGCGATGCGCGAGCGCGTCGGCGACGACTTCTGGCTGATGTACGACTGCTGGATGAGCCTCGACGTGCGCTATGCGACGCGGCTCGCGTCCGCCGCGCACGCGTACGGGCTGAAGTGGGTCGAGGAATGCCTGCCGCCCGACGACTACTGGGGTTATGCCGAACTGCGCCGCAACGTGCCGCGCGGGATGATGGTGTCGACCGGCGAGCACGAGGCGACGCGCTGGGGTTTCCGGATGCTGCTCGAAATGGGCTGCTGCGACCTGATTCAGCCGGATGTGAACTGGTGCGGCGGGATCACCGAGCTGATCAAGATTTCCGCGCTCGCGGACGCGCACAACGTGCTGGTCGCGCCGCACGGGTCGTCGGTGTACAGCTATCACTTCGTTGTCACGCGGCACAACTCGCCGTTCGCGGAGTTCCTGATGATGGCGCCGGGCGCGGACAAGGTGGTGCCGATGTTCACGCCGCTGCTGCTCGACGAACCGGTTCCGGTGAACGGCCGGATGAAGGTGCCGGACGCGCCGGGTTTCGGCGTGCGGCTCAATCCGGACTGCAAGCTGTCGCGGCCTTACACCCACTGACCCGCCCTGGCGGCCGAGGCGCCGCCGTCACGAGGAGAAACGCGTGCTGCTCAACGACAAGGTGGTGATCGTCACCGGCGGGTCGCGCGGGATCGGCCGCGCGATCGCGCTCGCGTGCGCGCGCGAGGGCGCGGACGTCGCGATCAATTACTGGGGCGACAACGACGCGTCGTACGGGCGTCGCGCCGCGATCGCCGAGGTGCTCGACGAGATCGGCCGGCTGGGGCGGCGCGCGATCGCGATCGAAGGCAACGTCGCCGCGCCGCAGACCGGCATCGACCTCGTGCGCCAGACGGTCGAGCGTTTCGGCAAGGTGGACGTACTCGCGAGCAACGCGGGCATCTGCCCGTTCCATTCGTTCCTCGACATGCCGCCCGCGGTGCTCGAACGCACGATCGGCGTGAACCTGAACGGCGCGTTCTACGTGACACAGGCGGTCGCGCGGCAGATGAAGGAGCAGGGCAGCGGCGGCGCGATCGTCGCGACAAGTTCGATCAGCGCGCTGGTCGGCGGCGGGATGCAGACGCACTACACGCCGACGAAGGCCGGCGTGCATTCGCTGATGCAGTCGTGCGCGATCGCGCTCGGACCTTACGGGATCCGATGCAATTCGGTGATGCCCGGCACGATCGCAACCGACCTGAACGCGGAGGATCTCGCGGACGAAACGAAGCGCCGCTACTTCGAGCAACGGATTCCGCTCGGGCGGCTGGGCCAGCCCGACGACGTCGCGGAATGCGTGGTGTTCCTCGCGTCGGACCGCGCGCGTTATGTGACGGGCGCGGCGCTGCTGGTCGACGGCGGGCTGTTCGTGAATCTGCAGTAGGCCGATTCAGCAGGCGGCGAGCGGCGACGCGCGCCGCGGGACCCGGGCGCCGCCGCCGGGCGAGAGCGGCTGTGTAAGCGGCGGCGGGAACGGTTGCGAAAAGCGGCGCAGCAGGCCGACGAAATGTTCGGCCGGCTCCGCGAGCGGTTCGTCGTTGCGCGTCAGGATGCCGAAACCGGGCAGGCTCTTGCCGATTTCGAGCGGCAGCGTGACGAGCAGTCCGCCGCGCACGTGATCGCGGACGACCGACTCCGGCAGCATCGCGACCGCGTCGAAGTTTTCGAGCAGTTGCAGCGTCGCGAAGATCGACGCGCATTCGGTCAGGTTCACCGGCGTCGCGAGTCCCGCGCGCGCCAGTTCGCCTTCGAACAGTTCGCGCGCGGGGCTCGCGATCGGCTGCGCGACCCACGGCCAGTCCATCAGTTCGGCGAGCGCGACGTTCGCGCGCCGCGCGAGCGGATGCCGCGCGCGCACGACGAGCACCAGCGTTTCGCGCGCGAGCGGCTCGAAGCCGAAGTCGTTGTGTTGCAGCGGCGTGGTGAGGCGGCCGAGCGCGAGATCCACTTCGCGGCGATGCAGCAACTGCACGACCTGGTCGCTGGTTTCGCCGAGGATGCGCACGTTCAGCAGCGGCCGTTCGGTCTTCAAGGCGGCGACCGCCTGCGCGAGCAGGTCGGGCGCGGCGCCCATGATCGCGCCGACGGTCAACTGGCCGTGGCCGCCGCGGCGCTTCACGTCGAGGTCTTCGGCGAAACGCGTGAGATCGGTGAGCGCGCGCCGCGCATAGGCGAGGGTGACGACGCCGAGCGACGTCGGCTGCATGCCGCGCGCATTGCGCTCGAAGAGGCGGAAGCCGAATGCCTCTTCGATGTCGCTCAGCATGCGGCTCGCGCTCGGCTGGGCGACGTTGATCGCGTCGGCGGCCTGATGCACGTTGCGCGCGTCGTCGAGCGCGACGAGCAGCGCAAGATGCTTGAACCGGAGCCGGTTGACGAGTGCGACAGCGGCTGTCTGGTGGTTCATGAACCCCCGCGATTCGGTTTGTGGATCGCCCGATCCCAACATCGGATTGTTTGGCTATCGGTGTGCGAATTATAGTCGCTGAACACGGCGGCGAGACAACCGGCGACACAACCGTCGATATAACGACAGGCAGGCTGGACGGAGACATCACGATGGAGACGATCGCCTTTCGGATGCGGCTCGATCCCGGTCAGCGGGACGAATACGAGCGGCGTCACCGCGCACTCTGGCCCGAACTCGCCGACGCGCTGCGCGACGCGGGCATCAGCGACTACTGGATCTTCGTCGACGACTCGAACGGTCATCTGTTCGCGGTGCTGAAGCGCCGCGACGATCACACGATGGACCGGCTGCCGCATCTGCCCGTGATGCGCAAATGGTGGGATTACATGGCCGACATCATGCAGACCGAACCGGACGGCGCGCCGGTGCAGCAGCCGCTCGACGCGGTTTTCCATCTGCGCTGAACGGACCGGAGCACGCGATGCAGGTCGTCGATCCGCACGTCCACTTCTGGGACCTCGCCGCCCATCATTACCCGTGGCTCGCGAATCCGGGCACGTCGTTCGTCGGCGATGCGCGCGAGCTGAAGCACGACTATCTGCCGGCCGATCTGCGGCGCGACGCCGGCGGCATCGACGTGCTGAAAGTCGTGCACGTCGAGGCGAATCACGATCCGGCCGATCCGGTCGAGGAGACGCGCTGGCTGCAATCGCTCGCCGATGCGAAAGAGCCAGGCTGGCCCGATGCGATCGTCGCGGCCGCCGACCTGAGCGATGCGAACGCGGAGCGCACGCTGGCCGCGCACGCCGCGTTCGCGCGCACGCGCGGCATCCGCCAGATCCTGAACGTGCACGACAACCCGCTGTACGACTATGTGGGACGCCATTATCTGCGCGACGAAGCGTGGCGCAGGCGCTTCGGGCTGCTCGCGCGTTACGGGCTGTCGTTCGATCTGCAACTGTATCCGTCACAGATGGCCGACGCGGCGGCGCTCGCGCGCGAGCATCCGGACGTGCAACTGATCGTCAACCACACGGGGATGTTCGTGGACCGTGACAGCGTCGCCGGTTATCGCGCGTGGCGCGACGGGCTGCGTTTACTCGCCGCCTGTCCGAACGTCGCGATCAAGATCAGCGGACTCGCGATGTTCGATCATCGCTGGACCGTCGAGAGCCTGCGCCCGTACGTGCTCGAAACGATCGACGCGTTCGGTGCCGAGCGTGCGATGTTCGCGTCGAACTTTCCGGTGGACCGGCTGTTCGGCACCTACGGCGACCTGTGGCGCGCGTATGCGTCGATCGTCGCGGGCGCGAGCGACGACGAACGCGCGGCGCTGTTCGTGCGCAATGCCGAACGCGTGTATCGATTAGGCGGCGAGCAACGATGACCTCGACTCCCGACTCGAACAGGGCGGCGCAACCCGGATCGCAAGCCCGACCGCAAGCCCGACCGCAAGCGCAGCCGCGCGGCGTGCCGCGTCTCGAACTGCGCCATGCGACGAAGGCGTTCGGCCGGGTGCGCGCGCTCGCCGACGGCACGCTCGCGCTGTGGCCCGGCGAGGTGCACGCGCTGCTCGGCGAAAACGGCGCGGGCAAGTCCACGCTCGTGAAGATTCTCGCCGGCGTGCATCAGCCCGACGGCGGCGAACTGCTCGTCGACGGCGTCGAGCGGCGTTTCGCGACGCCCGCGCATGCGCGCGACGCCGGCATCGCGGTGATCTACCAGGAGCCGACGCTGTTCTTCGATCTGTCGGTGGTCGAGAACATCCACATGGGCCGGCAGCCGGTGGACCGCTTCGGCCGCATCGACTACGACGCGATGCGTCGCGAGGTCGGCGAACTGCTTGCGTCGCTCGGCGTGGATCTGAAGCCGGAGCGGCTCGTGCGCGGTCTGTCGATCGCGGACCAGCAGGTGATCGAGATCGCGAAGGCGCTGTCGCTGAACGCGAACGTGCTCATCATGGACGAGCCGACCGCGGCATTGTCGCTGCCGGAAGTCGAGCGGCTGTTCGCGATCGTGCGCCGGCTGCGCGATCGCGGCGCGGCGATCCTGTTCATCACGCACCGGCTCGACGAGGTGTTCGCGCTGACGCAGCACGTGACGGTCATGCGCGACGGCGCGAAGGTGTTCGACGCACCGACCGCGACGCTGACCACCGATGCGATCGTCGCGAAGATGGTCGGCCGCGACCTCGCGACGTTCTATCCGAAGGCGGACGTGAAGCCGGGCGACGTGAAGCTGCGCGTGCGCGGCCTCACGCGCCGCGGCGTGTTCAGGGACGTGGCGTTCGACGTGCGCGCGGGCGAGATCGTCGCGCTCGCGGGGCTGGTCGGCGCGGGGCGCAGCGAGGTGGCGCGCGCGATCTTCGGCATCGATCCGCTCGACGCGGGCGACGTGCAAGTGGACGGCCAGCGGCTGAAGCCGGGGCGTCCGGCCGCCGCCGTCAAGGCCGGCCTCGCGCTGGTGCCGGAGGACCGTCGCCAGCAGGGGCTCGCGCTGGAGTTGAGCATCGCGTGCAACGCGTCGCTGACGGTGCTCGGGCGGCTCGTCCGGTTCGGTTTCCTGACGGGCGGCAGCGAACTGCGGCTCGCGCGGCGCTGGGGCGAACGGCTGCGCCTGAAGGCCGGCGACCTGAACGCGCCGGCCGGCACGCTGTCGGGCGGCAACCAGCAGAAGGTCGTGCTCGGCAAATGGCTCGCGACCGGGCCGAAGGTGCTCATCATCGACGAGCCGACGCGCGGCATCGACGTCGGCGCGAAGGCGGAAGTTTATGGCGCGCTCGCGGAACTGGTCCGCGAGGGGATGGCGGTGCTGATGATTTCGAGCGAGCTTCAGGAAGTGCTCGGCATGGCCGACCGCGTGCTGGTGATGCACGAAGGCCGGATCACCGCTGACATCGCGCGCGCGGATGCAACCGAAGAGCGGATCATGAGCGCGGCGCTCGGCGAGTCCGACGCTCACTGGGGGCATGCCGCATGATGCGCCACACTACGACGCCCCCGAACGGCCTGCACCCCGTGCACGCGACGCGCCGGCTGCGCGGCGCGGGCGGTTTGGCGGCCGCGCTCGCGAAGAGCCGCGAGACGACGCTGTTCGTCGTGCTGCTGCTGATCGTCGGCGGCACCGCGCTCGCGCGGCCGCAGTTTTTGAACCTGCAAAACCTGCGCGACGTGCTGCTGAACGTGTCGATCGTCAGCCTGCTGACCGCCGGCATGACGATCGTGATCCTGATGCGCCACATCGACCTGTCGGTCGGCTCGACGGTCGGTGTCAGCGCATATGCGGTCGGCAGCCTGTACGTCGCGTTCCCGCAGATGCCGGTGGTCGTCGCGCTCGCGGCCGGCGTCGCGATCGGCGTGGCCGCAGGCGCGATCAACGCGCTGCTGGTCGCGCTCGGCCGGGTGCCGTCGCTGGTGGCGACGCTGTCCACGCTGTACATCTTTCGCGGCGCGGACTACGCGTGGGTGCACGGCGGCCAGATCAACGCGACGAGCCTGCCGGACGCGTTCTCGCGGCTCGCGACCGGCGCGCTGTCCGGCATCCCGACGCTCGCGCTGATCGCGGTCGTGCTGCTGGTCGGCCTGTCCGCGTATCTGAAGCGGTTTCGCGGCGGCCGCGAGTTCTATGCGATCGGCTCGAACCCGGAAGCCGCGCGGCTCGCGGGCATCCGCGTGGAGCGCCGCGTGAGCGCCGGTTTCCTGATCAGCGGCGCGATCGCGGGTTTCGCGGGCGCGTTGTGGCTCGCGCGCTTCGGCACCGTCGACGCGAGCACCGCGAAAGGGATCGAATTGCAGGTGGTCGCGGCGGCGGTGGTCGGCAGCGTCGCGATTACCGGCGGCGTCGGCACGATACTCGGCGCGACGCTCGGCGCGCTGGTGCTGGGGGTCATCAGCATCGCGCTTGTCGTGCTGCACGTATCGCCGTTCTGGGAGCAGGCGATCGAAGGCGCGCTGATCGTCGCGGCGATCGCGGCGGACACGCTGCTCGCGCGCTCGGTTGCGAAACGGATGACGAGGAAACGCGATCATGGCTAGACCCGATTCCGTGTTGACCGCGCGCCGCGCGTCGCGCGCGCCCGGCTGGGAGGCGCTGCTCGTCGTGATCCTGATCGCGTCGCTCGGCGTCGGGCGCTGGTTGTCGCCGGTGTTCCTGACCGGCGCGAACCTCGAAAACGTGCTCGCGGACCTCACCGAGGTCGCGCTGATGGCGCTGCCGATGACGCTCGTGATCGTCGCGGCGGAAATCGACCTGTCGGTCGCGTCGGTGCTCGGCGCGTCGAGCGCGCTGCTCGGCGTGCTGTGGCACCTGGGTCTGCCGATGCCGGCCGCGATCGCGCTGGTGCTGGTCGCGGGCGCGCTCGCGGGCCTGTTCAACGGCCTCGTGATCGTGAAGCTGAACCTGCCGTCGCTCGCGGTGACGATCGGCACGCTCGCGCTGTTTCGCGGCCTCGCGTACGTGCTGCTCGGCGACCAGGCGATCGCCGACTTCCCGCCCGCGTACACGCTGTTCGCGATGAACACGCTCGGCAATACGTTCATTCCGCAGCCGTTCGCGATCGTGGTCGTCGCGGCGTTCGGCTTCACGTTGCTGCTGCAGGCGACCGCGTTCGGCCGCAGCCTTTATGCGATCGGCGCGAACAGCACGGCCGCCGCGTTCTCGGGCATCGACGTGCCGCGTCTGAAGCTGCGGCTCTTCGTGATCTCCGGCGCGATGAGCGCGCTCGCCGGCGTGCTGTACACGCTGCGTTTCACGAGCGCGCGCGGCGACAACGGCGAAGGGTTCGAACTGTCGGTGATCGCGGCGGTGCTGTTCGGCGGCGTCAGCATCTTCGGCGGGCGCGGGTCGATGGTCGGCGTGCTGCTGTCGCTCGCGATCGTCGGCGTGCTGAAGAACGCGTTGACGCTCGCGGACGTGTCGAGCGAGACGCTGACGATCGTGACCGGCGCGCTGCTGCTCGCGTCGGTGCTGATCCCGAACATGGCCGCGCGCTGGCGCGCGGTGCGCGACCGGCGGATCGTCGCGCGCTCGACGACGTAAGAGCAGCAGGCAGGCGTTGTGAAGAGGGCATGGACCCCGCCGGGCAGCAGCCCGGCATTCATCGAGGAGACACTTTCATGTTCAAGCCAGTACGTGGGGCCGGCGCGGCGCTGTTGTGCGCGCTGCTGCTCGGAGGGACGGCCGCGCACGCGGCCGGCATCAAGGACGGCCTGAAGATCGCGTTCGTGCCGAAGCAGATCAACAACCCGTACGAGGTGATCGCGGACAACGGCGGGATGGCGGCGATCGGCGAGTTCAAGGGCGTCGGCAAGGTGGTCGGACCGTCGGACGCGGGCGCGTCGTCGCAGGTGTCGTACATCAACACGCTGACCACGCAGCGCCAGGACGTGATCGTGATCGCCGCGAACGACGCGAATGCGCTGGTGCCGTACCTGAAGCGCGCGATGGCGCAGGGCATCAAGGTCGTCACGTTCGATTCGGATACCGCGCCCGAGGGCCGCCAGGTGTTCGTGAACCAGGCGGACGCGGAGAGCATCGGGCGCGGCCAGGTGCAGCTGGTCGCGAAGCTGATGGGCGGCGAGGGCGAGTTCGCGATCCTGTCCGCGACGCCGAACGCGACGAACCAGAACACGTGGATCAGGTGGATGCAGGAGGAACTGAAGAAACCCGAGTACGCGAAGATGAAGCTCGTGAAGATCGCGTACGGCAACGACGACGACCAGAAGTCGTTCGTCGAGACCCAGGGGCTGTTGCAGGCGTATCCGAACCTGAAGGCGATCGTCGCGCCGACGACCGTCGGGATCGCGGCGGCCGCGCGCTACATCTCGACGTCGTCGAGCAAGGGCAAGGTGGCCGTGACCGGCCTCGGCACGCCGAACCAGATGCGCGCGTTCGTGAAGAACGGCACCGTGACGGCGTTCCAGTTGTGGGACCCGGGCCAGCTTGGTTATCTGGCCGCGTATGCGGCGGCGAACCTCGCGTCGGGGACGATCACCGGCAAGGAGGGCGACTCGTTCGACGCGGGCAAGCTCGGCAAGCGGACGGTCGGCAAGAGCGGCGAGGTGATCCTCGGGCCGCCGACGACGTTCGATGCGTCGAATATCGACAACTTCAATTTTTGAGTGAGCGGCGGGCGGTGCGGCGCGAAGCGGCCGCTGGCGGGCGAAACAGGATGATCGCGAAGCCGGACCGGCCGTGCGGCGCCGGGTAGGCCGTCGCGTTCGCGAGGTCGGCTCCTGGGGCAGGGCGCGGATATCGCGGGGGCAGTTTCCCTGTGCTGCGGACGGTTAACCGGGAGGTTGCCGTCGAGCCATCCGTTGCGGGCCGGGCGCGACCGGCCGCTAGAACCGCACGCCGGTCCCGCATCCGCCCGCGAAACCGCCGCCGCTGCCGCCCGCCGCGCCGCAGAACACGCCGCAGCCGGACAGCGCCGCCGCGACCAGCACGCAGACCGCCGCCGCGCGAAGCCGGCGGACATAACGCGCGGTTCTCGCGAGCGCGTGAGTTGGCGCGACGCGACAGGACAGGCGCAAACCGCTGGCAACAGTGGGTCGTAGACGCATCATGGTTCGCTTACCGAACGTTTCGCCGCGCGCGGCCGGCCGGATCGACGGCCGCCGCATCGGCGCATGACGATCACCCTACCCGATCCGGCGACCGCGATCCGCGCGCGACGCTTCCGTCCCCACAATCGACCACGCGCGCCACGGCCGTCGCGCGCATCGGACACCGGCGTGCGCGCCGGAATTTGCCTGCTAGAATGCGTGAGCCGTAACGTAGTGGACCGCTGATGAAATTGCTTGATGCACTGGTCGAACAACGGATTGCCGCCGCTGCCGCGCGCGGCGAGTTCGACGATTTGCCGGGTGCCGGCGCGCCGCAGGAACTGGACGACGACGTGCTCGTGCCCGAGGAGGTGCGGGTGGCGAATCGCATCCTGAAGAACGCGGGTTTCGTGCCGCCGGCCGTCGAACAACTGCGCGCGCTGCGCGACCTGGAGTGCGAACTGGCGACCGTCGGCGACGACAAGGCCGGGCAGTGCCGGTTGCGTGCGCGGATGCTCGCGCTCGACATGGCGCTCGAATCGCTGCGCGGCGGGCCGATGGTCGTGCCGCACGAGTATCGCCGGCGCATCGTCGAACGGCTTTCCGGGCGCTCGCTCGCCGGGGGCGCGGACGCGGCGGAGAAGCCGTGACCGCTGCCACCGCGACGCCCGCCGACGTCGGCGCGACCCCGCCGGCGGATGCCGGGGCCGGGTGTTCGTCGGCGTCGAGTTCCGATCCTGTCCGTTCCGATTCCACGACTTCCCCGACTTCCCCGACTTTCCTAATGTCCGCCGATGCTTCGGGCGACGGCTCCGATTCGCATGGAGTCGCGGCCGGAACCTCCGACGACAGTCAGGCCGATTCCGGCGCACCGTCCACTGACGACGCCTACGTTGCGCCGGACACGTCCGCAACAGCCCCGATCACCGACCGCGACCGCCGCTTCATGCGGCTTGCGCAGGCCGCCGCCGAAGAGGCGCGCGCGGCCGGCGAAGTGCCGGTCGGCGCGGTGCTGGTGCGCGGCGACGAAGTGATCGCAACGGGCTTCAACCATCCGATCGGCGGACACGACCCGTCCGCGCACGCGGAAATGGCCGCGTTGCGCGCGGGTGCGCAGGCGCTCGGCAACTACCGGCTGCCCGGCTGCGAGCTGTACGTGACGCTGGAGCCTTGCCTGATGTGCGCGGGCGCGATCATGCACGCGCGCATCGCGCGGGTCGTGTTCGGCGCGTACGATCCGAAGACCGGCGCGTGCGGCAGCGTCGTCGATGCGTTCGCGAACGGGCAGTTGAACCATCACGCGGCGGTCGTCGGCGGCGTGCTGGAGGACGAATGCGGCGCGTCGCTGCGTTCGTTCTTCGCGGAGCGGCGGCGCGCGAGCCGCGCGGCCCGCGACGCGGCGCGGGCGGCCGGTTCTTCGCAGGTCCAGACGCAGGCCGGCTCGCCTGACACCGACAACGACACCGATCTCGACCCCCACCGAAGCGAATCCTCATGAGCGCCCACCGCACCATCGAACTGATTGCGCCTTCGGGCTATCCGCACGATCCGGCCGCGATTCATCGCGCGCTCGAACGGCTGCATGCGCAGGGCCATCGCGTCGAAGGCGTCGACGCGACCGAGCGGCGTTATCTGCGCTTCGCGGGCACCGACGGCCAGCGCGCGGCGGAGCTGAACCGGCTCGCGGACGCGTCGCGTCCGCTGCCGGACATCGTGCTCGCGGTGCGCGGCGGTTACGGCGCGGTGCGGCTGCTGCACGGCCTCGACTACGACGGATTGCAGAACCGCCTGCGCGGGCAGCCGGTCGCGTTCGTCGGCCACAGCGACTTCACCGCGATCCAGTTGGCGCTGCTCGCGCGCTCGGGGCTGACAACGTTCGGCGGCCCGATGCTCGCGAGCGATTTCGGCGCGGACGAGGTGAGCCACTTCACGATGCGTCACTTCTGGAACGCGCTGACGACGCCGACCTTCACGCTGAAGGTGAACGCGCCGCAGCCGCAGCCGGTCAGCGCGTCGGGGATGCTGTGGGGCGGCAACCTTGCGGTGCTGACGTCGCTCGTCGGCACGCCGTACATGCCGCCGGTGCAGGGCGGCATCCTGTTCGTCGAGGACGTGAACGAGCAGCCGTTCCGGGTCGAGCGGATGATCTATCAACTGCATCTGTCGGGGATCCTCGCGCAGCAGCAGGCGCTGGTGCTCGGTGATTTTTCGGGCGGCAAGGCGTTCGACTACGACAACGGCTACGACCTCCAGGCGATGGTCGAGCAGGTGCGCTCGGTCGTCGGCATTCCGGTGCTCACCGGACTGCCGTTCGGCCATATCGCGGACATGGTGACGTTGCCGGTCGGCGCGTCCGCGAAGCTCGAAGCGGACCGGCACGGCTTCGAATTGACGGTCAGCGATTATCCGCACCTCGGTTAGATTCCGGCTCGCCGCGCATCGCAGACAGGAAGCGCCCGCGAAGGGCGCTTTTTTACGTCCCTCTATGCAACTAACTGTCTGTTTCTATCGACGTCATCGAACGGAAATCGCCACCGGTTCTCCACAGGATTGTTGACAAAAAATCGTCCAGCAGGATGATGGGTTTTCCCCTTCAAGGTGCGAAATTCCCTTTAAAGATGCGGGATTCCCCATAATGCTGCATGCGCTTCGGCGCGCCGCCTGAGTATTTTCCCGACCGTGGCCGATAAAATTGTTGACAATCTTTATGTCCAATCTAGGATACCCACCATCAAGGCCAGCCCCATGCGAAACCCCGTGACCGACGCCGACACGACCAGCACGAAGCCCGACGCGATCGCCGCGCGCATCCGCGACGCGATCCTGGAGCATCGGCTGTCGCCCGGCGCGAAGCTGACCGAAGCGCAGTTATGCGAAGTATTCGGCGTGAAGCGCGGCCCGATCCGGCAGGCGCTCGCGCTGCTCGCGACCGACCATCTCGTGGACCTGGAGCCGAATCGCGGCGCGTTCGTCGCCAGCCCGTCGCTCCAGCAGGTGCACGAGGTGTTCGAGATGCGGCGGATCATCGAACTGGCCGTGGTCGAGCGCGTGTGCAGCGCGCATCACGGCGCGCGGCGGCTGAAGAGCATCGGCGAGTCGATCCGCCGCGAGCGCAAGGCGTTCGAGGGGCGCGATTTTCCGGCGTGGATCCGGCTGTCCGGCGAATTCCACACGGCGCTCGCGGAGCTGACCGGCAACACGGTGCTGTGCGACTGCCTGAACGGCCTCGTCGCGCGCTCGACGCTGATCTCTGCGCTGTACGAGTCGCCGGGACGCAGCCCGTGTTCGTTCGACGATCACGCGGCGATCCTCGCGGCGCTCGAAAGCGGGCGCGCGCAGGAGGCCGCCGAATTGATGACGCGCCATCTGCAGGCCGTCGAGTTGAGGATGCTGGATCGGCCGGCCCGCGCGGCCGTCGATCTGCAGGAGGTGTTCGGCGCGCGCGACAGCGCCGCCGGGTCGCGTTGACGTGACACCGCTCCCGCGAGGGACGCGTCGGCCGGCCAGGCAGAACAATCAGCGGATCGAACCGGGATCGGGCCTGGGCGCGAGCATACGCGACCGGCGGACCGCGTTCGTCCCTCGCCCGCGTAGTCGTGGCGGCATCGACCCGGTGCCGGCGGCAGACGGCGGGCGGCTGCGGTCCCGCGCGCGTCGAGCGGCGGGCATGGGGTCGGGCGTGCGTAACTGGCACGCACGATGCAAGCGGCTGTGACCGGTTTTTCCTGTCGGCGTATCCACCACGAGGAGCGGATCATGGCTCAGTTCAGCGCAGCACCAGGCAATCCCGCGGTTCCCGGTTTCGAATCAGACGACGGCGGCGATCCGTCCGGCGGCGGCCGCGTGCCGGCCGGCTACAGCGAGCGGCTGTACAACCACGACCTCGCGCCGCTGCGCGACCAGACCTGGGGCGCGTACAACATCTTCGCGTTCTGGATGTCCGACGTGCACAGCGTCGGCGGCTACGTGTTCGCGGGCAGCCTGTTCGCGCTCGGCCTCACGAGCTGGCAGGTGCTGATCTCGCTGCTGGTCGGCATCGGCATCGTGAACGTGCTGTGCAACCTGATCGCGCGGCCGAGCCAGCGTCACGGCGTGCCGTATCCGGTCGCGTGCCGCGCGACGTTCGGCGTGCTCGGCGCGAACCTTCCGGCGGTGATCCGCGGGCTGATCGCGGTCGCGTGGTACGGCATCCAGACCTATCTCGCGTCGAGCGCGCTGGTGATCGTCATGCTGAAGTTCTTCCCGCAGCTGATGCCGTATGCGGACGTGCACCGGCACGGCATGCTGGGCCTGTCCACGCTCGGCTGGACCGGCTTCATGACGCTGTGGGTGCTGCAGGCGCTGGTGTTCTGGAACGGGATGGAGACGATCAAGAAGTTCATCGACTTCGCCGGCCCGGCCGTCTACGTCGTGATGTTCGCGCTCGCCGGCTACATGGTGTATCGCGCGGGCTGGAGCAACATCGGCCTGAATCTCGGCGGCGTCAAGTATCACGGCGCGGAAGTGATCCCGGTGATGATCACCGCGATCTCGCTCGTCGTGTCGTACTTCTCCGGGCCGATGCTGAACTTCGGCGACTTCTCGCGCTACGGCAAGACGCTGAAGAGCGTGCATCGCGGCAACTTCTGGGGGCTGCCGGTCAACTTCCTCGCGTTCTCGCTCGTCACCGTGATCACGACGTCCGCGACGCTGCCGGTGTTCGGTCAACTGATCACCGATCCGGTCGAAACGGTCGGCCGCATCGACCAGCCGACCGCGGTGATCCTCGGCGCGCTGACGTTCACGATCGCGACCATCGGCATCAACATCGTCGCGAACTTCGTGTCGCCGGCGTTCGACTTCTCGAACGTCGCGCCGCGCCGCATCAGCTGGCGCGCAGGCGGCATGCTCGCGGCGGTCGCGTCGGTGTTCATCACGCCGTGGAACCTGTTCAACAACCCGGCGGTGATCCACTACACGCTCGACGTGCTCGGCGCGTTCATCGGCCCGCTGTACGGCGTGCTGGTGGTGGACTTCTATCTGGTGAAGCGCGGCCGTCTCGCGGTCGACGATCTGTACACCGTGTCGCCGTCCGGCGCGTACTGGTACAGCGACGGCGTGAACTGGCGCGCGGTCGCGGCGCTGCTGCCGGCCGCGCTGATCGCGGTGCTGTGCGTGATGGTGCCGGGCCTGAGCGGCGCGGCGAATTTCTCGTGGTTCATCGGCGCGGCGCTCGGCGCGCTGTTCTATCGCGCGCTGACGATGGGCGCGACCGCGCGCGCATGAACCGCATCGCTGGGGCAATAACGGAGGCGCCATGCGCATCAAGCTGATCAATCCGAACACGACGCAGCGGATGACCGCCGCGATGGGCCAGTGCGCGCGCGCGCTGGTCGCGCCGGGCACCGAGGTCGTCGCGGTGAGTCCGCCGATGGGGCCGCCGTCGATCGAAGGGTATTACGACGAGGCGCTCGCGACGCCGGGCCTGCTCGCGGAGATCGAGGCGGGCGAGCGCGACGGTTTCGACGGTTACGTGATCGCGTGTTTCGGCGACCCCGGCCTTTATGCGGCGCGCGAACTGGCGCGCGGGCCGGTGGTCGGCATCGCGGAAGCGGCGATGCACGCGGCCAGCGTGCTCGCGCCGGGTTTTTCGGTGGTCACGACGCTGGCGCGCACGCGCGGGATGGCGTGGCATCTCGCGGAACGTTACGGGATGACGCGCTTCTGCCGCAACGTGCGGGCGATCGACGTCGCGGTGCTCGAACTCGACGAGCCCGGCTCGTCCGCGCGGCTCGCGATCGTCGACGAGTGCCGCCGCGCGCTCGACGAGGACGGCGCGGACGCGATCGTGCTCGGCTGCGCGGGGATGACGACGCTGTGCGCGCAGATCGAGGACGCGCTCGCGGTGCCGGTGGTCGACGGCGTGACGGCGGCGGTCAAGTGGGTCGAAGGGCTGGTCGCGCTGCGGCTCGTGACGGCGAAGCGGGGCGAGTTCGCGCGTCCGCTGCCGAAGCGTTACGACGGCGAATTCGCGCGCTTCAGTCCGGCCGGCGCGGCGACGGACCCGGCTTCGGACCCGCCGGGCGCACCGGGCGCGCGTCCGCTGCGCTTCGGGTAAACGCGCAGCGGACCGGACGCGCTCATACCGGCGGGTTGACCCGCATTATCTGCATCGGTGTATGGGCGCGCCGGAGCGATTTCGCTACACTGGTCCGCACCTGAAGGGCGCGCGGCGCGTGGGTTCGGCACCGGTTCACGCTGTATCCCGCGTTGTTTTCCGCATGCCGCGCGCGTTCCGTTCCGTCATCGTTCAGTCGTCGCCTGTCAACCATGCCACTCGATCCCCACTACCCCCGCGATCTCATCGGCTACGGCCGTCATCCGGTGCAGGCCCACTGGCCGGGCCGCGCGCGCGTCGCGGTGCAGTTCGTGCTGAACTACGAAGAAGGCGGCGAAAACTGCGTGCTGCACGGCGACGCCGGCTCCGAGCAGTTCCTGTCCGAGATCGTCGGCGCGGCTGCGTATCCGTCGCGCCACATGAGCATGGAGTCGATCTACGAATACGGGTCGCGCGCGGGCGTGTGGCGGATCCTGCGCGAGTTCGAGAAGCGCGGGCTGCCGCTGACGGTGTTCGGCGTCGGCATGGCGATCGAGCGCAACCCGGAAGTCGCGCGCGCGTTCGTCGAGTTGGGGCACGAGATCGCGTGCCACGGTTATCGCTGGATCCACTATCAGGATGCGACGCCCGAACTCGAAGCGGAGCACATGAAGCTCGGCATGGAGGCGATCGAGCGGATCGCCGGCGTGCGCCCGCTCGGCTGGTACACCGGCCGCGACAGCCCGAACACGCATCGGCTCGTCGCCGAATACGGCGGTTTCCTGTACGACTCCGACTATTACGGCGACGACCTGCCGTTCTGGATGGAGGTCGAGGTGACGGGCGGGCAGACGACGCCGCAGCTGATCGTCCCGTACACGCTCGACACGAACGACATGCGCTTCGCGACGCCGCAAGGCTTCAACACCGCGGATCATTTCTTCACGTATCTGCGCGACGCGTTCGACGTGCTGTACGAGGAGGGCGACGAAGCGCCGAAGATGCTGTCGGTCGGCATGCATTGCCGGCTGCTCGGCCGTCCCGGACGCTTCCGCGCGTTGCAGCGGTTCCTCGATCACATCGAGCGGCACGACCGCGTGTGGGTCACGCGCCGCGTGGACATCGCGCGCCACTGGCGCGAAAAACATCCGTGGCAGCCGGGGACGACGGAATGAAAGTCATGCGCCATACGCTCGAACAACTGAACCGGATGTCGGCCGGCGCGTTCGTCGCGGCGCTCGGCGGCATCTTCGAACATTCGCCGTGGGTCGCGCAGGCGGCGGAGCCGCAGCGTCCGTTCGACAGCATCGACGCGCTGCACCGGACGATGGCGCACGCGGTCGAGACGGCCGGCGAGGCGCGCCAGCTCGCGCTCATCAACGCGCACCCGGAACTGGCCGGCAAGGCGGCGGTGCGCGGCGAACTGACCGCCGAATCGACCCGCGAGCAGAGCGGCGCGGGCCTCGACCAGTGCACGCAGCAGGAGTTCGATACGCTGCAACGGCTGAACCGCGCGTATCGCGAGCGGTTCGGCTTCCCGTTCATCCTCGCGGTGCGCGGTTACGACCGGCACGGCATCATCGCGAACTTCGAGGCGCGCGTGCAGAACAGCCGCGTCGACGAACTGCGCGCGAGCCTCGACCAGATCTACCGCATTGCGCGCTTCCGGCTCGACGAGCTGATCGACGCGTGACGCGACGCACGCGCCCGGCGACCGCCGCGGCGCGCCGCACCCGTACTCACGACAGACCCGAAGGACGACAACGATGGCAATTCCGACTCTCGACCCCAATGCGCCGGACTTCACGCGCCGCTACGTGAACCTCGCGGACCCGCGCCTCGGCGCGCTCGCGCTCGAAGCCAGCGACGATTTTTTCGCGCCGAAGGAGCGGATGCTGAACCCGGAGCCGGCGGTGTTCATTCCGGGCAAGTACGACGACCACGGCAAATGGATGGACGGCTGGGAGACGCGCCGCAAGCGCACGGCCGGTTACGACTGGTGCATCGTGAAGCTCGCGCGCGCGGGCGTCATCAAGGGCCTCGACATCGACACGAGCCACTTTACCGGCAACTATCCGCCGGCCGCGTCGGTGGAAGCAGCGTTCATCGCGGACGGCGAGCCGGGCGCGACGACGCAGTGGACCGAGATCGCGCCGTCGATGACGTTGCAGGGCAACAGCCACCATTACGTCGACGTGAGCGCGGACGCAGCCTATACGCATCTGCGCGTGAACATCTATCCGGACGGCGGCGTCGCGCGGCTGCGCGTGTACGGCCAGCCGCAGGTGGACTGGAACGGCGCGAGCCGCACCGAACTGTTCGACCTCGCGGCGATGGAGAACGGCGCGTACCTCGTCGCCGCGAACAACCAGCACTTCGGCCTCGCGTCGACGCTGCTGATGCCGGGCCGCGGCGTGAACATGGGCGACGGCTGGGAAACGCGCCGCCGCCGCGAGCCGGGCAACGACTGGGCGATCATCGCGCTCGCGCAGCCGGGCGTGATCCGCAAGATCGAAGTCGACACCGCGCACTTCAAGGGCAACTATCCGGACCGCTGCTCGTTCCAGGCCGCGCGCGTGACGGGCGGCACCGACAGTTCGCTCGTCACGCAGGCGATGTTCTGGCCGGTGCTGCTCGGCGAACAGAAGCTGCAGATGGACCGGCAGCATTACTTCGAGAGCGAACTCGCGTCGCTCGGGCCGGTCACGCACGTGCGCTTCAACATCTACCCGGACGGCGGCGTGTCGCGCGTGCGCCTGTGGGGGACGCTCGCGTGACCCCGGCCGACACGGAGACGCAACGATGACCGATGCCGCGAACAGGCTCGCGATCGAGCCGCTGACGCGCGAAGCGTTCGCGCCGTTCGGCGACGTGATCGAACTCGCAGGCGCGAAGCAGATTCCGATCAACCTCGGCACGACGATCCGCTATCACGACCTCGCGAAGATCGACGTCGCGGACGAAAGCGGGCGGCCGCTCGTCAACGTGTTTCGCGGCCAGCCGCGCACGCTGCCGTTCGAGGTGACGATGATGGAGCGCCATCCGCTCGGCAGCCAGGCGTTCGTGCCGCTGAACGACCGGCCGTATCTGGTCGTCGTCGCGCCGGCCGGCGACCTCGATCCGGCCGCGATCCGCGCGTTCGTCACGAGCGGATGGCAAGGCGTGAATTATGCGAAGGGCGTCTGGCATCATCCGCTGCTCGCGCTCGGTGAGGTCAGCGACTTCATCGTCGTCGATCGCGGCGGCGACGGGTTGAACCTCAACGAACAGGACCTGCCGGATTCGCTGTGGCTGACCGGTGACGCGTTGAAGGCGGCGCTCGGCTGATACGGTTCGATCGGCTGTGCGCATGAGGCCGCGATGGGAATCGCGGCCTTTTGGTTGTTCGTGATGGACACGGCTTCGCCGCGTGCGTTCGTCGTGCGCCTGTCTCGATCCGCCAGCGCGGCGGAATTCGCCGATTGATCTTCGCGGCGAGGTGGCTCATATTCGGATGACTTATTCGTCCGCCGTCCGGCGGCCCGATGTCGAGGCCGACGTGGTACGGACGGCGGCCGTTGTCAGACGCCATCGAAGCCGTAGCTCTGCCGATGTTCGACGAACCTGGTCGAGACGATGCCGGTCCATTGCAGTGTCCGAACTGCGGGACCCAACTCGGGACGCCGCTGATGTTTTGTCCCCGGTGCGGCGCGAACCAGCTTGCCGGCGCTTCGCCGGCGGAGGCCGCCGTGGGTGACGGCGAGCCCGAAACGCACGAGCCGCACGAACCGCACGAGCCGCCGAACGGCATCGCGCGCCGTCTGCGCGCTTGCTGGAGCGCATTGCCGGCCGGTGCCGCCGCTGCCGCTAGTGCCGCCGGCGCGGCGATGAACGGCGGCGAACACCTTGCGTTCGAATACGATTCCGTCGATGAGGAACGCGAAGCCCATCGCTCGCGATGGCCGCTTTATGCGTGCAGCGCGTTGGCGGTCGTCGCGCTTGCGCTCGCTGCTTACGTGATCTCGTATCGCAACGGGCGGCCGGCGGCTCCACGGGTTCAGGTCGTCGAAGGCGTCATCGCGAGGCAGCAGGGTGATGCGGCAGTTCAGACGCCCCGGTCGTCGGCGTCGCGCGGCGTGCCGACCGCCGCCGTATCCGCGCCGCCGGCTACCGCCGTCACGCGCGCGGATGCGGCCCGGCAGGGCGCGGCCGCTCAACGAAGTCTTGCCGATCAGCGCGCTTCCACGTCGAAGAACAACGCCGCGATAACCGGCAACCTCGCCAGTGCGCGCGCCGGTCTCGACAGGAACAGTCTGTGGCCCGCGCGCAGGGCGATCACGAGCGTGCTCGCGGTGCAGCCCGGCAACGCCGAAGCGCAGCGGCTGCGCGCCGACCTCGTGTCGCGCGAACAGCAGCGCGACGCGCTGCTCGGTTACGCGCGGTTATGCGAGCGCGAACGGCAATGGAGCTGCGCATGGGAGAACGCGGGCCGCGCGGTGACGATCGACACGTCGAGCCGCGAAGCGAAGCGGCTGCTCGCGCGCTCGATCGCCGGGCAGCGGTCCCGTTCGCGCAGCCGGTCGTATGGGCCGGCCGCGGACGCGCGGGATGCGCGGGATGCGCGAAATATGCGGGATACGCGAACCGGCCAGTCGTCGTTATGGGCGCATCATTGACGTCGCGGCGCAACGCACCACGCGTTTGATCGTGACGTCGCGGCCGCAAAGAGAGGCAAGCGCCGTCCGTCTCGCGCGTCGAATCACTTCGCCGCGCCGCCCTCGAACCACGCGGCGATCTTCTGCCGCTCGCCGTCGGTCATCTGCGTGACGTTGCCGAGCGGCATCGCCTTCAGCGTGACCGCCTGCTGATACAGCCGCTGCGCGTTCTGCGCGACTTCGTCGGGCGTGTCGAACAGCACGCCGGCCGGCGCGGCGCCCATCAGCGTCGGATGCGCGGAATGGCACGCGGCGCAGCGCTGCTGGAGGATCGGCATGATCTCCGCGAGCTTCGGCGCGGGCACATTCGCGGCCTCGGCCTGCGGCACCACCGGGCGCGGCAGCGTCCACCCGAGCGCGACGAACATCAGCACGACGCCCGCGACCGGCAGATACCACAGCACCTGGCCGCGATGGCGCATCACGAAGAACTGGCGGATCAGCGCGCCGGCCAGCATGATGACCGCGAGCACCGCCCAGTTGTACGGATGCGTGTACGTCATCGCGTAGTGGTTCGACAGCATCGCGAACACGACCGGCAGCGTGAAATAGGTGTTGTGCACGGAGCGTTGTTTGCCGCGCTTGCCGTAGATCGGGTTCGGCGTGTCGCCTTTCAGCATCGCGTCGACCATCTTGCGCTGGCCGGGGATGATGACGAAAAACACGTTCGCGGACATGATCGTCGCGAGCATCGCGCCGACGATCAGATACGCGGCGCGGCCCGCGAAGATGTGGCACGCGAGATACGCGGCCGCGAGCACGTACAGCCCGACGCAGACGCCGAGCAGCCGGTCGCGCGCGCCGAGCAGCCGGCACAGCGAGTCGTAGACGATCCAGCCGGCCGCGAGGAAGCCGAGCGCGGAGAAGATCGCGACGACCGGCCCCATGTCGAGCACGTTGCGGTCGATCAGGTAGGTGTTCGGCGCGAACAGGTACAGCACGGTGAAGAGGCTCGCGCCGGACAGCCACGTCGTGTACGACGGCCACTTCGACCAGTGCAGGTCCTCGGGCATCTCGGGCGGCGCGACCGTGTACTTCTGCATGTTGTAGAAGCCGCCGCCGTGCACGTGCCACAGCTCGCCGAACACGCCGCGGCGGCGCTGGTTCGGATCGGTCGGCGGCTTCAGCCCGTTGTCGAGCGCGACGAAGTAGAACGACTCGCCGATCCACGCGATCGCGACGACCACGTGGAACCACCGCAGCGCGAGATTCAGCCAGTCGGTAATAAAGCCTTCCATGAAACTCCTCCACTTCGGGTCGCGACGGCGCGCGCGTCGCGCATGCCGATGCGCGTCGCGCAATCGTTCGCGTGCGCGCCTCGCGGTATGTGAGCGTGCGGGCGCGGTGCGCTGGCGGCCGTCGCCGGTTGTTCTATGTCGATGGTTGCGGGGCTAAGCGCGCCTAGCTGCCGCGATATGTGCTGTACGACCACGGTGATACGAGCAGCGGCACGTGATAGTGCGCATCGGCATCGGCGACGCCGAAGCGCAGCACGACGCGATCGACGAAGCGCGGTTGCGGCAGCGCCGCGCCGGTCGCCGCGAAGTAGTCGCCGGCATGGAACACGAGTTCGTATTCGCCGGCGACGAACGCTTCGCCTTCGAGCAGCGGCGCGTCGCAGCGGCCGTCCTGGTTCGTGACCGTGGTTTTCAGCAGACGCCGCGCGTCGCCGCTGGCGAGCGCGTGCAGCTCGATCCGGATGCCCGCGCCGGGACGGCCGTTCGCGGTATCGAGCACATGGGTAGTCAGCTTGCCCATTCGCAGTATGTCCTTGTGTGAATGCGAGGTTCGGCGGCAGCCCGGTCCCGTCGGAGGTTGCGGCGGATCGAGGCTCCACGTCTGTGGCTACATACCCGTCGGCGGATCGAAGCGAGCGCCGTGTCACGCATTGTAGGAACGATCGTCCGATCCGCACATCACCGATAGGAAAGATAATGCCCGCGGCATGAGCCCGTTCGTCGCCGGCCGCCGGCGCGTCCCGGATGCGCGGCGGCGCGGACGATCAAGCCCACCCGCACGGCCGATCGTACCGGTGCCAAAATTGGCCGTTATATCGCCGCACTGAAGCCCGGTATCGGCGCTGCGCGGATTGCCAGCGCATTTTTGGCCGCAGAAGGTAGCAGCATGCGCGGCGCGGCTTCCGGGTTCGGCGCGATTCATCATTCATCCGCGGCGGCCGGTTTCGGCCGCCGCGGCACCCACCGGAGCGAAGAAGCCCATGCCACACCCCACGGACCCCGCCGCGAGCCGGGCTGCGACCCGCGCGAAAAAAACGCTGCTGGTCAAGCACGCGGACGTCGTCGTGACGATGGACGGCGCGCGCCGCGAGATCCGCGACGGCGGGCTGTACGTCGAGGACAACCGGATCGTCGCGGTCGGCCCGACCGCCGAATTGCCGGCGAGCGCGGACGACGTGCTCGATCTGCGCGGCCACCTGCTGCTGCCGGGGCTCGTGAACACGCATCACCACATGTACCAGAGCCTCACGCGCGCGGTGCCGGGCGTGCAGGACGCGGAGCTGTTCGGCTGGCTCAGCGGGCTCTACAAGGTGTGGGCGAACCTCACGCCCGAGATGATCGAGGTGTCGACGCTGACCGCGATGGCCGAACTGCTGCTGTCGGGCTGCACGACGTCGAGCGATCACCTGTACCTCTATCCGAACGGCAGCCGCCTCGACGACAGCATCCGCGCGGCGCGCGCGATCGGCATGCGCTTTCATGCGAGCCGCGGCAGCATGAGCGTCGGGCAGAAGGACGGCGGGCTGCCGCCGGATTCGGTCGTCGAGCGCGAGGACGCGATTCTCGCGGACACCCAGCGGCTGATCGAGACGTATCACGACGAAGGCCGCTACGCGATGCTGCGCGTGGTCGTCGCGCCGTGCTCGCCGTTCTCGGTGAGCCGCGACCTGATGCGCGAGTCCGCGAAGCTCGCGCGGCACTACGGCGTGTCGATGCATACGCACCTCGCGGAGAACGTGAACGACGTCGCGTACAGCCGCGAGAAGTTCGGGATGACGCCGGCCGAATACGCGGAGGATCTCGGCTGGGTCGGCCGCGACGTCTGGCACGCGCACTGCGTGCAGCTGGACGAGCACGGCATCGGGTTGTTCGCGCGCACCGGCACCGGCGTCGCCCATTGCCCGTGCTCGAACATGCGGCTTGCGTCGGGGATCGCGCCGGTCGGCCGGATGCGGCGCGCGGGCGTGCCGGTCGGGCTCGGCGTCGACGGCTCCGCGTCGAACGACGGCGCGCAGATGGTGGCCGAGGCGCGTCAGGCAATGCTGCTCGCGCGCGTCGGTTTCGGTCCCGACGCGATGACCGCGCGCGAAGCCCTGGAGCTTGCGACGCTCGGCGGCGCGCAGGTGCTCGGCCGCGACGACATCGGCGCGCTCGCGCCGGGGATGGCCGCCGACTTCGTTGCATTCGACCTGCGCCAGCCGCTGTTCGCGGGCGCGCTGCACGACCCGGTCGCGGCGCTGGTGTTCTGCGCGCCGTCGCAGGTCGCGCTGAGCGTGATCGACGGCAAGGTCGTCGTGCGGGACGGCGTGTTGCAGACCGTCGAACTGGGACCGCTCGTCGAGCGGCACAACCGGCTCGCGGCGCGGCTCGTCGAAGCGGCGGGTTGAGACGCGATGGCTTGCGATCAGGTGACGGCATGTGCGGGAGCGGATGCGCGCGACCCGTCGCGCCGCGCGCATCGCTGCGCGCACGGCTTACGCGTTCTCGACCAGCGTTTTCGTCGCGTCCGCCACGAGTCCGCGCAGCCAGCGCACCTCGTCCGAGTAATGGCAGCGTTCGTGCCACAACTGGTAGTACTGCATCGGCGGGAAGTCGAGCGGCGCGGGCACGACGGTCAGCGCCAGGAAGCGCGCGTAGTGGTCCGCGAACAGGCGCGTCGTCGTGAAGATCAGGTCCGACTTGATCAGCACGTACGGCGCGAGATTGAAGTACGGCAGCGTGACGACGACGTGGCGCTTCAGCCGCTCGCGGGCGAGGTGCACGTCGATCGCGCCGCGCTGGCCGACCGAGTACGGCGTCGGCGCGAGGTGCGGCGCGTTCAGGTACTGGTCGAGCGTGAGGCCGCCGCGCTTCGCGAACGGGTGCGAACTGCTCATCAGGCAGACGATCTCGTCGACGAACAGGTTCGACAGGTGCAACTGCTCGGGCGGCTCGGGCCAGTTGCCGACGACGATGTCGAGCTTGCCTTCTTCGAGCGCCAGTTCGTAGTCGAACGCGGGGCCGAGCGAGTGGAATTCGAGCGTCGCGTTCGGCGCGGCCTGGCGGAAACGCTCGACGACGGTCGGCACGAACAGCGTGTTCAGATAGTCGGGGCAGCCGATCCGGTAGCAGCGGATCGACGTCGCGGGGTCGAAGCTGTGCTGCTGGAAGCGGATCCGTTCGATCTCGCGCAGCGCGTTCTGCACGGGTTCGAGCAGGCGCAGCCCGTATTCGGTCGGCACCATGCCCGATTTGCCGCGCACCAGCAGCGGGTCGCCGGTGATGTCGCGCAGCCGGCGCAGCGCGGCGCTGATCGCGGGCTGCGACTGGTTGAGCTTGACGGCGGCGCGGGTGACGCTGCGCTCCATCAGCAGGGTGTGCAGGACGCGCAACAGGTACGTGTCGATCGCCTCGCGTTGCTGGCTCATGAACTCTCCGGGGTTATATGTTCTGGCTGATCGATGGGCTTCGTGGGTATATGACTTTTAGTATGGACATAAAAGGCCGTCAAGCGCCGTTTCGCCCGGAAAGCCACGCGGCGCGCGGGCGGCGGGATTTTTGGCGGCTCGACGCGCGGACGGCGAACAGGTATCGTTTTCGCCGCGGCTGCGGCAGTGCGCGGGGCGGCAGCCGCAACGCGGACAGCAGGCAATAACGTACTACGACGGAATTTTCATGGGCGACACTTCTTCAGCAGGCACTTCAGCCGGCGCTCCGCAACCGACCCGCACCGCAGGTGCGGTGCCGCGGCTCGAACTGGTCGGCATCAGCAAGCAGTACCCGGCGGTGCGCGCGAACGACGACGTGACGCTGACCGTCGCGCCCGGCGAGATTCACGCGCTGCTCGGCGAGAACGGCGCGGGCAAGAGCACGCTGATGAAGATCGTCTACGGCGCGGTGCGCCCGGACGCCGGCGAGATCCGCTGGGAAGGGCGGCCCGTCGAGATCGCGAGCCCGGCCGCCGCGCGCCGGCTCGGCATCGGGATGGTGTTCCAGCATTTTTCGCTGTTCGAGACGCTGACCGTCGCGGAGAACATCGCGCTGTCGCTCGACGAGCCGTTCGAGCTGAAGGCGCTCGCCAAACGCATCGGCGAGGTGTCGTCGCAATACGGGCTCGACGTCGATCCGCAGCGGCACGTGCACAGCCTGACGGTCGGCGAGCGGCAGCGCGTCGAGATCGTCCGCTGCCTGCTGCAGAACCCGCGCCTGCTCATCATGGACGAGCCGACCTCGGTGCTGACGCCGCAGGCGGTGCGCAAGCTGTTCGGCACGCTGCGGCGGCTCGCGGCCGAGGGGTGCAGCATCCTCTACATCAGCCACAAGCTCGACGAGATCCAGGAACTGTGCGACACCGCGACGGTGCTGCGCGGCGGCAAGGTCACCGGCAACGTGACGCCGCGCGAGGAAACCCACGCGTCGCTCGCGCGGCTGATGGTCGGCCGCGAACTGCCCGACTACACGCGCCGCGCGCACCGGCCGGGCGACGTGCTGCTCGACGTGAAGCGGCTGTCGATGCCGAGCGACGACCCGTTCGGCACGTCGCTCGCGGACGTGTCGTTCGCCGTGCACGCGGGCGAGATCGTCGGGATTGCCGGCGTGTCCGGCAACGGCCAGGCGGAACTGCTCGCGGCGCTGTCCGGCGAGCGGATCGGCGACCGGCGCAGCGTGCCGGACGATGCGGTGACGATCTGCGGCAAGCCGGCCGCGCGGCTGTCGGCGGGCGCGCGGCGCTCGCTCGGTTTCGCGTTCGTGCCCGAGGAGCGGCTCGGGCGCGGCGCGGTGCCGGCGATGTCGCTGTCCGAGAACGCGCTGTTGACCGCGCATCGCGAGGGGATGGTGCGCTCCGGCTGGCTGAAGCTCGGCGCGATGCGCGCGTTCGCGGAGCGCTGCATCGGCGCGTTCGACGTGCGCTGCGGCGGCCCGGACGCGCTCGCGCAGAGCCTGTCCGGCGGCAATCTGCAAAAGTACATCGTCGGCCGCGAGATATTGCAGGCGCCGAAGGTGCTGGTGGTCGCGCAGCCCACGTGGGGCGTCGACGTCGGCGCGGCGTCGTTCATCCGGCAGCAGTTGCTCGACCTGTCCGCGCGCGGCGTCGCGATCCTCGTGATCTCCGAAGAACTCGAAGAACTGTTCGACATCTGCGACCGGATCGCGGTGCTCGCGGGCGGCCGGCTGTCGCCGGCGCGGCTCGCCGGCGACACCAATGCCGAGGAGATCGGCCGCTGGATGGCGGGGCTGTTCGGCGACCGCGCCGGCGGCGAGCCGCCCGCGCAGGCCGAACCGGCCGCGCACGCGTGAACAGGCGATAGCGGCCACCGCCGCACGACCGGGACGCCGGCGCGCATGCGCCGGGTAGCTGACTCCCCGGCACAACAACGTTAAAGACCGACCACCGACTTCATCGCCATGATTCTTCCGTTCCGACTCGAAGCCCGCACGACGCCGTCCCGGACGATGCGCTTCGCCGTCCCGCTGATCGCCGCGCTGCTGACGCTCGCGTTCGGCTACCTGATTTTCGGCCTCGTCGGACGCGATCCGGCGCAGGCGATGTATGCGTTTTTCGTCGAGCCGCTGTCCACCGTGAACGGCTGGTCCGAACTGCTGCTGAAGGCGTCGCCGCTGTGCCTGATCGGCCTCGGCCTCGCGGCCGGTTATCGCGCGAACGTGTGGAACATCGGCGCGGAAGGGCAGATGGTGCTCGGCGGGATCGCGGCGAGCGGCGTCGCGATCTGGTGCGACCAGTTGAGCGGCTGGTGGATCCTGCCGGCGATGATGCTCGCGGGCATCGCGGGCGGCATGGCGTGGGCCGCGATTCCCGCGTGGCTGAAGACCCGCTTCAACACCAGCGAGATCCTGACGAGCCTGATGCTCACCTACGTCGCGACGCAACTGCTGATCTACCTCGTCAGCGGCCCGTGGCGCGATCCGAACGGGATGAACTTCCCGCTCTCCGAGATGTTCAGCGGCGACGCGCTGTTTCCGACCTTCGGCGGCGACTGGCGCTGGCACTGGCTGCGCGGCACGCGCCTGAACGCGTCGATCTTCATCACGGTGATCGCGGTGCCGCTCGTGTGGCTCTTCATGCGGCGCAGCTTCGCCGGCTACCGGATGAGCGTCGGCGGCCTCGCGCCGCTCGCCGCGCGCTACGCGGGTTTCTCGGAGCAAAAGACCGTGTGGACCTCGCTGCTGCTGAGCGGCGGCCTCGCGGGCCTCGCGGGGATGGGCGAGATCGCCGGGCCGATCGGCCAGTTGCAGGCGACGTGGTCGCCGGGTTACGGCTTCACCGCGATCATCGTCGTGTTCGTCGGGCGGCTGCATCCGGTCGGCATCGTGCTCGCGAGCCTGCTGATGGCGCTGCTGTATCTCGGCGGCGAGGCGGTGCAGACCTCGCTGCAACTGCCGCAGGCGCTGTCCGGCGTGTTCCAGGGGCTGCTGCTGTTCTGCCTGCTCGGCGCGGACCTGTTCGTGAACTACCGGGTGCGCCGCCGCACCACCAGGGTCACGGCTCCCGCCGCGCATTGAGCGCGCCGCGTCACTCCACCAACGATTAGCCCTTTCGAAGAATCATGGACATTCAACAAGCCAGCGCGCTCGCGTCGAGCGCCGTCACCGCCGCGATCCCGCTGATGTTCGCGGGCGTCGGCGAACTCGTGACCGAGAAGTCGGGCGTGCTCAACCTCGGCGTCGAAGGGATGATGCTGATGGGCGCGGTCACCGGCTACGCGGTCACGAGCGTGACCGGCAGCCCGTGGCTCGGCCTCGTCGCGGGGCTTCTGGCCGGCGCGGCGATGGCGCTGCTGTTCGCGTTCCTCACGCTGACGATGCTCGCGAACCAGGTCGCGACCGGGCTGTCGCTGACGATCTTCGGCGTCGGGTTGTCGGCGTACGTCGGCAAGCCGTACACGTCGGCGGCGGTCGCCGCGAGCATCGGCGCGTGGCCGATTCCGGGGCTGTCGCACCTGCCGGTGCTCGGGCCGGCGCTGTTCAGCCTGACGCCGGTGGATTACCTCGCGTTCGCGATGTTCGCGGTGGTCGGCTGGTTCCTGTACCGCACGCGCGCCGGGCTCGTGCTGCGTTCGGTCGGCGAGTCGCCGCAGGTCGCGCACGCGGTCGGTTTCCCGGTGATCGGCGTGCGCTACGGCGCGACGCTGTTCGGCGGCGCGATGGCCGGTCTCGCGGGCAGCTACTACTCGGTCGTGCAACTGCATCTGTGGCAGGAGCAGCTCACCGCCGGACGCGGCTGGATCGCGCTCGCGCTCGTCGTGTTCGCGACGTGGCGGCCGGGGCGCCTGTTGATCGGCGCGCTGCTGTTCGGCGCGGTGACCGGCCTGCAGTTCTACGCGCAGGCGATCGGCGTGCCGGTGCCGACGCAGTTCCTCGCGATGCTGCCGTACGTCGCGACGGTCGTCGTGCTCGTGCTGATCTCCCGCAACCCGAACACGATCCGGCTGAACGCGCCGGCCTCGCTCGGCAAACCGTTCTTCTCGGCGGCGTGAAGACGCCGCCGCTCAACCATCACTACACCAACGGATTTCACGACAGGAGATCGACAATGAAGAAAACCATCCTGACCGCGTTCGCCGTCGCCGCCGCGTGCGGCGCGGCCGCGCCCGCCGCGCAGGCGGCCGACGTCCCCGGCGTCGCGTTCGTCTACCTCGGCAACCCGGGCGACGCGGGCTGGACCTTCGCGCACGACCAGGGCTCGCGCGCGGCGGAAGCGAAGTTCGGCAACCGGATCAAGATCACCCGGGTCGAGAACGTGCCCGAGTCCGCGGACTCCGAGCGCGTGTTCCGCGACCTCGCGACGAAGGGCAACAAGATCATCTTCGGCACGAGCTTCGGTTATCAGGACTTCCAGCTGAAGGTCGCAAAGGACTTTCCGGACACCGTGTTCCTGCACGCGACCGGCTACAAGAAGGCGCCGAACTTCGGCACCTACGACGTGCGGATGTACCAGGGCGCGTATCTGGCCGGCGTCGCCGCCGGTTACGCGACCAAGACCAACACGCTAGGTTTCGTCGCGTCGGTGCCGATTCCGGAAGTCGTGCGCAACATCAACGCGTACACGCTCGGCGCGCGCTCGGTGAATCCGAAGGTCCACACGAAGGTCATCTGGATCAACAGCTGGTTCGATCCGGGCAAGGAGAAGCAGGCTGCCGAAACGCTGATCGGGCAGGGCGCGGACGTGCTGCTGCAGAACACCGATTCGAGCGCGACGCTCGCGACCGCCGAGGCGAAGAAGGTCCACGCGTTCGGCTGGGATTCGGACATGAAGAAGTTCGGCCCGGACGCGCACCTCGGGTCGGTCGCCGCCGACTGGGGCGTCTACTACAGCGCGGTGATCCAGCAGGTGCTCGACGGCAAGTGGACGAACGCGCCGGTCTGGTGGGGCATCCCGCAGAAGGCGGTCGATCTGGCGGACATCAACACCGGCGCGCTGCCGCCGGCCGCGGTGAAGGACGTCGCCGCGAAGCGCGAGCAGCTCGCGAGCGGCAACTGGGACGTGTTCACCGGCCCGATCAAGGACCAGACCGGCGCGGTGAAGATTCCGGCCGGCAAGACGCTGACCGATCCGGAACTGCAACGGCTGAACTGGTACGTGGACGGCGTGGACGGCTCGCTGCCGAAGTAAGCGGTGTGCGGCGGGGCGGCGGGGCTCGCGTGGCGGGTGCGCCGCCGTTGCCGGTTTTTGCGCAGGGATCGACTCATCGATGCACGGCCGCGCGGGGCGAACGCCCCGCGCGGCCGTTTTGCTTTTGCCGTGGACAGCCGCCGTGCGTCCGTCCGTGCGCTTACTCGTCGATCCGCAGCCCGACCTTGATCGTGACCTGCCAGTGGACGATCTTGTCGTTCTCGATCTGGCCCCGGGTGTCGATGACCTGGAACCAGTGCAGGTTGCGCAGCGTCTTCGATGCGCGCCCGATCGCGCAGCGGATCGCGTCGTCGCTCGACTGGGTCGACGAGCCGGTCAGTTCGATCTGCTTGTACACGTGGTCGTTCATGTTCGCGTCTCCTTTCGTTCGTCACAGGGTCCATCGAGTATAGGCAAGCGCCATGCCGCCGCTGCCGCACCCGCGCGGCGCCGGTATCATGGGCGCTCCGCGTTGTCCCGACGCGTCGCGAGGAAGCTGCAAGGTGGAAAAAGTACAACTGGGGTTTTGCGGGCCGGGGCTGATGGGCGCGCCGATGATCCGTCATCTGCTGCGCGCCGGGTTCCCGGTGCAGGTGTGGAACCGCACCGCCGCGAAAGCGCATGCGCTGGTCGCGGACGGCGCGCAGGTCGCCGCGACGCCGCGTGAGATCGCGCGGCGCGCGGATGTCGCGCTGCTGTGCGTCGCGGACGCGGCGGCGGTCGAAGCGGTCGTGTTCGGCGTCGACGGGCTGCTCGGCGCGCCGTCGTCGCCGGATCACGCGCCGCTGCGCGTGAAGCGGATCGTCGATCATTCGAGCATTCCGCCGGACGTCACGCGCGAGTTGGCCGCGCGCGCGGCGGCGCATGGCGTCGGCTGGGTCGATGCGCCGGTGTCCGGCGGCGTCGCGGGCGCGCAGGCCGGCACGCTCGCGGTGATGGCGGGCGGCGCGGCCGCCGACGTCGACGCGGTGACGCCGCTGCTCGGCGCGTACGCGGCGCGCGTCACGCACATGGGCGGCGCGGGCGCCGGGCAGACGACGAAGCTGTGCAACCAGGCGATCGTCACCGCGACCGTCGCGGCGATCGCGGAGGCGGTGAGTCTCGCGCGGCGCAGCGGCATCGACGCGACGAAGCTGCCGGACGCGCTCGCCTGCGGCTGGGCCGATTCCGCGCTGCTGCGCACGTTCGTGCCGCGGATGACGCAGGACGACCTGCTGCCGATCGGCGCGCTGAAAACGTTTCAGAAGGACGTCGACACAGTCGCGGCGGCGGCGCAGCAGACCGGCACGCCGATGCCGGTGTCCGGCGCGGTCCAGCAGGTGCTGCGCCTCGGCGCGGCGATGGGGCTCGCGGACGCGGACCTGTCCGCGTTCATCGACGTGCTGCGCACGCCGCGTCGCGGCTGACGCCGCAGCCGCGATACGGGCGGCCGCGGCGTCGGCCGCAACCCGTCCGCCGACCCGGCAGACGCCCGCGAAATGTCATAACCTGCTAAAATTACAGGTTTTTCGTCGATCCAGTTGATCGACTTACCAGGGACTTTCCAGGAACCCACCGTGCTGTCTACCGCCAACATCACCATGCAATTCGGGCCGAAGCCCCTGTTCGAGAACATCTCGGTCAAATTCGGCGAAGGCAACCGCTATGGCCTGATCGGCGCGAACGGTTGCGGCAAGTCCACGTTCATGAAGATCCTCGGCGGCGACCTCGAACCGTCGTCCGGCAACGTGATCCTCGAACCGAACGTGCGTCTCGGCAAGCTGCGTCAGGACCAGTTCGCGTACGAGGACGTGCGCGTGCTCGACGTCGTGATGATGGGCCACACCGAGATGTGGGCCGCGATGACCGAGCGCGACGCGATCTACGCGAACCCGGACGCGACCGACGACGACTACATGCACGCCGCCGAACTCGAAGCGAAGTTCGCCGAGTACGACGGCTACACGGCCGAATCGCGCGCGGGCGAACTGCTGCTCGGCATCGGCATCGCGATCGAGTTTCACAACGGCCCGATGAGCGGCGTCGCGCCGGGCTGGAAGCTGCGCGTGCTGCTCGCGCAGGCGCTGTTCTCGAAGCCGGACGTGCTGCTGCTCGACGAACCGACCAACAACCTCGACATCAACTCGATCCGCTGGCTGGAAGATGTTCTGAACGAGTACAACTCGACGATGATCATCATTTCCCACGATCGACACTTCCTGAACCAGGTCTGCACGCACATGGCGGACATGGACTACGGCACGCTGAAGGTCTATCCGGGCAACTACGACGACTACATGCTCGCGTCCACCCAGGCGCGCGAGCGTCAGCAAGCCGCGAACGCGAAGGCGAAGGAACGCGTCGCCGACCTGCAGGACTTCGTGCGCCGCTTCTCCGCGAACAAGTCGAAGGCGCGCCAGGCGACCAGCCGCCTGAAGATGATCGACAAGATCAAGATCGAGGAATTCAAGCCGTCGTCGCGGCAGAATCCGTTCATCCGCTTCGAGTACGAGAAGAAGCTGCACAACATCGCCGTGGTCGCGGACTCGATCACGAAGAAGTACGACCGCGAGATCTTCCGCAACTTCGGGATCAGCGTGCAGCCGGGCGAGCGCATCGCGATCATCGGCGAAAACGGCGCGGGCAAGACGACGCTGCTGCGCGCGCTGTATGGCCAGCTCGCGCTCGACGGCGGCTCGATCAAGTGGGCGGAGAACGCGAACATCGGCTACATGCCGCAGGACACGTACGAAGAGTTTCCGGACGACGTGACGCTGATGGACTGGATCGACCAGTACCGCAAGGAAGGCGACGACGAGCAGTCGGTGCGCGGCACGCTGGGCCGTCTGCTGTTCAACGCGGACGACATCCGCAAGTCGGTGAAGGTGCTGTCGGGCGGCGAGAAGGGCCGCATGATCTGGGGCAAGCTGATGCTCGGCCGCCACAACGTGCTGCTGATGGACGAGCCGACGAACCACATGGACATGGAGTCGATCGAGTCGCTGCAGATCGCGCTGGAGAAGTACGACGGCACGCTGATCTTCGTGTCGCACGACCGCGAGTTCGTGAACGGGCTGGCGAACCGCGTCATCGAAGTCAAAACCGACGGCACGATCAACGATTACAGCGGGAATTACGAGGACTTCCTGGCGAGCCAGGGGGTGCAGTAAGTCCCCTCCATTGCGTGCCCATTGAGGCGACGGAACGCGTCGCCTCAATGGGCCGCTGTATGCTCGACTCCGAAGTCGACGATCTTTGCCTCATCGATCTGTATCGGCCATGAGGCCGACTGTGACGCACCACGATTAGCCTGGCTCCGGGCCGATCCAGCCGCAACGCAATGACCCGGGCGGCCATCGCCCGCAGTTCCACGATGGCGGTGATCCCACGACAGTTGCGGCGCCGCACGGGTTTGTCCTGCTCCACGGCGATCGAAGCGTGACGATGCGTAGCGCGACTGCCATCTCCATTCAGCCTCCCGAAAGCCCGATCTGACAGGCGCGCGGAGCATTGCAAATGAATACGCGCTTCGTGTTGATGGCAATCATGAATACAACAGTATTCCGAAGTGTCGACGCCCATATTTGACTATTCGCAAAATGGGCAGTAGGCGGCAAGCGACTATTGACCCTTTCTCACGTTTATCGAGGATGCGGGTCATCATGTTTCCATCTCATTCGTTTGCGCCATTGAAGATTCGCGGCCGTACGCTGCTGCCCGTCGTCCAGGGCGGCATGGGTGTCGGCATATCGGCGCACCGGCTGGCTGGCAGCGTCGCCCGCGAGGGAGCGGTCGGCACGATCGCCAGCATCGACCTGCGCCATCATCACGACGATCTGATCGAAATGTGCCGCGCCGATCCGCAGCATGAGACGCTCGAACGCGCGAACCTGATCGCGCTCGCGCGCGAGATCGAAGCCGCACGCAAGCTGTCGGGCGGCAACGGGATGATCGCGGTGAACGTGATGAAGGCGGTCCGCGCGCATGCGGACTACGTGCGCGTCGCGTGCGAGAACGGCGCGGACGCGATCGTGATGGGCGCGGGCCTGCCGCTCGATCTGCCGGATATGACGCAGGGCTTCGACGTTGCGCTGATCCCCATCCTGTCCGACTCGCGCGGCGTCGCGCTCGTGCTGAAGAAGTGGATCAAGAAGGGCCGCTTGCCGGACGCGATCGTGATCGAGCATCCGGCGCACGCGGGCGGCCACCTGGGCGTCACGAACATCGACGACATGGCCGATCCGCGTTTCGAGTTCGACCGCGTGCTCGCGGAACTCGAAGCGGTCTACGCATCGCTGGGGCTGTCGCGCGACGACGTGCCGCTGATCGTCGCGGGCGGCATCAACAGTCACGAGGCCGTGCGCAGGTGGCTCGGCGCGGGCGCGAACGGCGTGCAGGTCGGCACGCCGTTCGCGGTGACCGAGGAGGGCGACGCGCATCCGAACTTCAAGCGGGTGCTCGCGGACGCCAAGCCGGAAGACATCGTCGAATTCGTCAGCGTGACCGGGTTGCCCGCGCGCGCGGTGAGGACGCCGTGGCTCACGCGTTATCTGCGCAACGAGTCGCGTGTGCGCGTGAAGCTCGGTCCGCTGAAGCTGCCTTGCACGACGAAGCTCGAATGTCTGTCGGTGTGCGGGCTGCGCGACGGCATCGAGAAGTTCGGCCAGTTCTGCATCGATACGCGTCTCGCGGCGGCGCTGCGCGGCGACGTCGCGAACGGGCTGTTCTTCCGCGGCCGCGAGGCGTTGCCGTTCGGCACCGCGATTCGCAGCGTCCGCGACCTGCTCGAACTGCTGCTGACCGGCGTGGCGCGACCGGCGGTCGCGCGAAGAGCGGCATTTTCACTCGGTTGATTGTTGTCAAAACTGCGAATTCCCCACGCTCTGACAATGCGTGAGCCCTACTGGGCGTACGAAAAAATAACGGGGAATTCGCCATGAAACGTCAAATCAAGTCAATCGCGGCAGCCGCCGCGCTCGCGCTCGGCACCGTCGCCTTCACCAGTCTTGCAGCGACGCCGGCCCGCGCGGCCGACGCGGCGCCCGCTGCGGCGCCTTCGGCCGCCGTGCCGAACGGCGGCATCTACGCCGGCGACTGGCTCGTGCGCCTGCGCGGGATCGGCATCATGCCGGACGCGTCGTCGAACGGCACGCTGAAGGCGCTGAACGCCGACGTGAACAATACGATCGTGCCGGAACTGGACTTCACCTACATGGTGATGGACAACGTTGGCGTCGAACTGATTCTCGGCACGTCGCGCAACCAGGTCACGTCGAGTCTCGGCCGGCTCGGCGGGGTCGGCGTGCTGCCGCCGACGCTGCTGCTGCAATATCACTTCAATCACGCCGGCAAGATCCGCCCGTATGTCGGCGCGGGTCTGAACTACACGCTGTTCTACAACAACGGGCTGCAGGCCGGCGGCCAGCACGTGTCGATCGACAACCATAGCTTCGGTCCGGCGCTGCAGGCGGGCGTCGACATCCAGGTCGCGAAGAACGTGTTCGTGAACGCGGACATCAAGAAGATCTGGATGCGCACCGGCGCGTCGTTGAACGGCTCGTCGCTCGGCACGCTGTACATCGACCCGCTGATCGTCGGTATCGGCGTCGGTATGAAGTTCTGATGCGCGCGGTTCGCCCGTGCGCGAACCCGTGCCTCGAAAGCGAAAACGCCGGCTTTGTCCGGCGTTTCTTTTTGCTCGCGCAAAATTTTCGCGCAAGAGCGGGCCGGTCAGGACGGCTTCTGCCGGAACCGCATCGCGGTGCCTTCGAACTGGATGCGGTCCCATACCGCGCGTTTTTCGTCGTCGGTCATGAACACCCAGTTCGACACTTCGATCGCGGTGCGGCCGCAGCCTTTGCAGATATCGTCGAACAGCGTCGAACAGACGCCGATGCAGGGGCTGTCGGGAAGGTCGTGCAGATTGGAAGCCATCGGAAAGCTCGGGGTCGCGGCGCGGCGGAAGGTTCGCGCCCGCCGGCGCTCGCGTATGTCGTAGCGGAAAGTCCCGCTATGGTAGCCGATTCGCGCCGCGGGCCTGACGGACGGCCGCGCGGACGCCGTCAGCGCGCGATGCTGTAGCCGATCCGCGCGATCCAGTGCTGCCGGCGGTTGTAGTCGAGGATGTCCTCGCCGTAGCCGTTGAAATAGCCGACCCACAGATAACCGCCCCACGCGCTGCCGAGCAGCCGCGCGAGCGGATAGGTGAGCTGCGCGTCGACGCTGCCGTACCAGTGTTTCGTGCCCTTGCGCAGCGTCGTCGCGAGTTGCAGGCCGTCCGGGCTGCCGTATTTGACCAGCAGATCCGCATAACCGCGATACGCGGCGATGTCCGGGTTGTCGTGCTTCGACAGGTAGTAGTAGAGCTTCGGCGATACGGTCAGATGCGTCGACGTCAGGTCGCCGAACTCCCATGTCGGCCGCACGAACACGATGTTGATCCCGCGCGAGTCGTCGCCGCTTTTGCCGTTCGACTCGTGGCCGACGCCGGCCGCGATGCCCATCCGCGAGTACCACGAACTGGCCCAGCCGGTGTCCGCGAGGTAGTAGAACAGTTGCGGCTCGTAGCTGGTGTCGCGGAACGGCGCGGACGTCGCGCTCAGATCCCAGATCGACGTCTGCGTGTACGCGAAATACAGGTTGTCGACGAAACGCTTCGAACGCAGGTCGTCGGGCATCAGGATCCGGTATTTGAAGCTCAACTGGAAACGCGCGCTGGTGTCGCCGTTCTTGCCGGCCGCGACGTAGATCGGCTCGTAGAACGACAGCCGGTCGAGCGCGTTGCGGCTCGTCGTCGAAAGCGTGTCGGCCGGCGTCGCGATCGCACCGACCGTCGCGGCCGGTGCGGCGCCCGTGCTCGTTGTGGTCTGCGTGGACGTCGTCGTCTCGCTTTGAGCCTGTTCGGCGGCGATCACCGCCAACTGGTCCGGCCCGCGGTTCAGCACGACGAGCGACGGCGACGCGTCGAATCCCACCGTGTCGACGCGCACCGCGCCGCGCGCGGCGGCCGGCCACGGCGCGCGAAAACGCACCTTGCGGTACTGGCCCGGTTCGAGCGTCAGCGTGTCCGGCACCCCGGGCTCGCGGCGCAGTTCGAGCGGCGCGGGCGGCTGGTCGCCGTTCGTCAGCGTCACGCGCAGCGTCGGCGGGACCGTCGCGTGCAGCGGCGCGGCGTCGTCGGCGGAATAGAGCAGCGTCAGTTCGAGCGGCTCGGACGCGGCGGCCTCGCGCGGCGGTTGCAGCAGCGCGACGGCCGCGTGGGCGGCGAGCGGGCCGCAGGCGCAGACGGCGGCGATGAGCGCGGCCACGGCGTGCGATGCGGGCCGCCGCAGCGGCGCTGCCAACGGCCCGCTCGGCGTGAACGGGAAGGCGGGCTTCAGCGCGCGGCGTCGGACAGGCGGCCGCGTATCGACATCGGCATCGGCGTTCTTCATGTTGTCGTCCCGGGCGAAGGCGCGCGAAGTCGCGCGGGCGGCGGCGTCGGGCGCCGCGGCGGATACGTTGACAGACGGCTTTGTATCATGCCTCGTCGTCTCAGGCAGCGCGGCGCGACGCGCCATGCGCGGCGGGTGGCCGCGTCACCCGGCGTCCATCCGCGCCGCGCGCGGCCGGACGGACGTTACGGAAAGCCCGGGTCTGGAAGCGCAACGCAAAGCGGCGCGCAGCCTCGGGCAATCCGGCCGCAGGGTCCGCTGGCCGAACGGGCTGCCCACGCATATTTTTGGTGGACACGCGCCGATAACCCGATAAAATTGCGCGCGATTTACCGTCCGGCCCGGTCCGGCAACGCGCGCGGAGAGGCCTGTCCTGTTTGCGCGACAGCGCGGGATTTATTTTGTCGCGTGCGATGATTGATGGTAGGTTTCGGTTTCTCAAGGGGGCCGCGCGGCGCGCGGCATGACGCGGGTGGACCGCTGGCGCTCGCCGGCGCGCACAGGGAAAAGGTGGAGAACGGGATGAAAAGACGGGTGATGGGCCAGCTGGCCGCGCTGGTGCTGTGTGCCGCGCCGTGGGTCGCGTCGGTCGCGAAGGATACGCAGTTGAACGTCTACAACTGGTCCGACTACATCGCCAAGGACACGATCCCGAACTTCACGAAGCAGAGCGGCATCAAGGTCCGCTACGACAACTACGACAGCGACGACACGCTGCAGGCAAAGCTGCTCGCGGGCAATTCCGGTTACGACATCGTCGTGCCGACCAGCAACTACGCGGGCAAGCAGATCGCGGCCGGCATCTTCGCGCCGCTCGACAAGTCGAAAATCCCGAACCTGAAATACCTCGATCCGCAACTGATGGCGCTCGTCGCCGGCGCGGACCCGGGCAACCGCTTCGCGGTGCCGTGGGCGTACGGCACGACCGGCCTCGGCTACAACGTGACGAAGGCGCAGCAGATTCTCGGCAAGGACGTCGCGCTCGACAGCTGGGACATCCTGTTCAAGCCGGAAAACATCTCGAAGCTGAAGGCGTGCGGCGTGTCCGTGCTCGACGCGCCGGACCAGATGTTCGCGGCCGCGCTGCACTACATCGGCAAGGATCCGATGTCCACGAACCCGGACGACTACCGCGCCGCGCTCGCGATGCTGAAGAAGATCCGTCCGTACATCACGCAGTTCAACTCGTCGGGCTACATCAACGACCTGGTCGGCGGCGACATCTGCTTCGCATACGGCTGGTCGGGCGACGTCGTGATCGCGAAGCACCGCGCGCAGGAAGCGAAGAAGCCGTACAAGGTCGAGTACTACATCCCGAAGGGCGGCGCGCCGATCTGGTTCGACGTGATGACGATCCCGAAGGACGCGCAGCACAAGGACGCCGCGCAGGAGTGGATCAACTACATCGAGACGCCGCAGGTCCACGCGGCGATCACGAACGAAGTCTATTACCCGAGCGCGAACGCGGAAGCCCGCAAGTACGTGTCGAAGGACATCGCGAACGACCCGGCCGTGTATCCGCCGCCCGAGGTCGTGAAGACGCTGTTCCTGCTGAAGCCGCTGCCGCCGGAAGTCCAGCGGCTGCAGACGCGGCTGTGGACCGAGTTCAAGTCGGGCCGCTGACGGCGGGCGCCGGCAGCGAAACGCAATACTCCGAGCCCCCGGCGATCGCCGGGGGCTTTGTTCGTCAATCCCCGTAAATCGACATGGCAGGGCCGGGAGAATCATGAGTGACCAGTCGAGCGCGCCGGCCGCACCGGGCGCGCTGCTTTCGGGCAGTGCCGCCGCGGGCGACGCGGCGGACAACTTCGTGCAGGTGGTCGACGTCGTCAAGCAGTTCGGCGACACGACGGCGGTCAGGAACGTCAGCCTGTCGGTGAAGAAGGGCGAACTGTTCGCGCTGCTGGGCAGTTCGGGCTGCGGCAAGTCCACGCTGCTGCGGATGCTCGCCGGCCTTGAGTCCGTCACGTCGGGCAAGATACTGATCGACGGCGAGGACCTCGCGGCGCTGCCGCCGTATCGCCGGCCGGTCAACATGATGTTCCAGTCGTACGCGCTGTTCCCGCACATGACGGTCGAGTCGAACGTCGCGTTCGGGCTGCGCCAGGAAGGCGTGAAGAAGGCCGAACTGAAGGAGCGCGTGCAGGGGGCGCTCGAACTCGTGCAGATGGCGCGTTACGCGAAGCGCAAGCCGCATCAGCTGTCCGGCGGCCAGCAGCAGCGCGTCGCGCTCGCGCGCTCGCTGGTGAAGCGGCCGAAGCTGCTGCTGCTCGACGAGCCGATGTCCGCGCTCGACAAGCAGATTCGCCAGCGCACGCAGATCGAGCTGGTCAACATCCTCGACAAGGTCGGCGTCACCTGCATCATGGTCACGCACGACCAGGAAGAGGCGATGACGATGGCCGGCCGCCTCGCGGTGATGAGCGAAGGCCAGATCGTGCAGCTCGGCACGCCGCACGAGGTGTACGAGTATCCGAACAGCCGCTTCTCGGCCGAGTTCATCGGCTCGGCGAACCTGTTCGACGGCCACGTCGTCGAGGACGAGCCGGACCACGTGTTCGTCGAATCGACCGAACTGCCGGTGCGGCTCTACGTGAACCACGGGATCACCGGGCCGCTCGGGATGCCGGTCACGATCTCGGTGCGGCCGGAGCGCGTCGCGCTCACGCGCAAGCCGCCCGAAGGCACGTTCAACTGGGCGCACGGCGTCGTGAAGAACATCGCGTACATGGGCGGTTATTCGCTGTATCACGTGCTGCTCGATTCGGGCAAGACGGTGATCGCGAACATGTCGAGCCTCGCGCTGTCCGAGATCGACTCGCCGACGTGGGACGACGAGGTGTACGTGCGCTGGAGCGCGTCGGCCGGCGTGGTGCTGACGTCATGAAGGCCGCGCTCACCCGCGTCGCGCAGTGGCCGGTGCGGCGCTTCGGGCTGTCGGGCCGCACGGCCGTGATCGCCGGGCCGTTCGTCTGGCTGCTGCTGTTTTTCCTCGTGCCGTTCCTGCTCGTCGTGAAGATCAGCTTCGCGGACCAGCAACTCGGCATCCCGCCGTATACGCAGCTCGTCACGTTCGCGGACGGCGTGCTGCACATCGCGCTCGACCTGTCGCACTACGCGTTCCTGTTCCAGGACAGCCTGTATTTCGCGACCTACGTGAATTCGGTGGTCGTCGCGGCGATCTCGACGCTGCTGTGCCTCGTGATCGGCTACCCGATGGCGTATTACATCGCGCGTTCGAGCCCCGCGCGGCGCAACCTGCTGATGATGGGCGTGATGCTGCCGTTCTGGACGTCGTTCCTGATCCGCGTGTACGCGTGGATCGGCATCCTGAAGAACAACGGGCTGCTGAACAACTTCCTGATGTCGATCGGGCTCATTCACGTGCCGATCGAGCTGTACCGCACGAACACGGCGGTCTACATCGGGATGGTCTATTCGTATCTGCCGTTCCTCGTGATGCCGCTGTACGCGCACCTCGTGAAGATGGACATGACGCTGCTCGAAGCCGCGTACGACCTCGGCGCGAAGCCGTGGCGCGCGTTCGTCGAGATCACGCTGCCGCTGTCGAAGAACGGGGTCGTCGCGGGCTGCCTGCTCGTGTTCATTCCGGCGGTCGGCGAGTACGTGATTCCGGAACTGCTCGGCGGCGCGAATACGCTGATGATCGGCCGCGTCATGTGGAACGAGTTCTTCGACAACGCGGACTGGCCGATGGCGTCGGCGGTCACGTGCGCGATGGTGTTGCTGCTGCTGGTGCCGATGGCGCTGTTCCAGCACTACCAGGCGAAGGAACTGGAGGGCCGCGGACGATGAAGCCGAACCGCGCTCTTCAGATCCTCGCGCTCGGCCTCGGCTTCGCGTTCCTGTACATCCCGATCGTCAGCCTGATCGTCTATTCGTTCAACGAGTCGCAGCTCGTCACCGTGTGGACGCGCTTTTCGACGCGCTGGTACGTCGCGCTCGTGAACGACGACGAACTGATCGCGGCCGCGTGGCTGTCGCTGCGGATCGGGCTGATGACCGCGTTCGCGTCGGTCGTGATCGGCACGTGGGCGGGTTTCGTGCTCGCGCGGATGGGCCGCTTTCGCGGCTTCACGCTGTACACCGGGATGATCAACGCGCCGCTCGTGATTCCCGAGGTGATCCAGGGCATTTCGCTCCTGCTGCTGTTCGTCGAGATGGGCAAGCTGCTCGGCTGGCCGGCGGGGCGCGGCGTCTTCACGATCTGGATCGGCCACGTGATGCTGTGCATCTCGTATGTCGCGATCATCGTGCAGTCGCGCGTGCGCGAACTGAATCCGTCGCTGGAGGAGGCCGCGCTCGACCTCGGCGCGACCCCGCTGAAGGTGTTTTTCACGATCACGCTGCCGCTGATCTCGCAGGCGCTGATGGCCGGCTGGCTGCTGTCGTTCACGCTGTCGATCGACGACCTCGTGCTGTCCGCGTTCCTGTCCGGCCCCGGTTCGACGACGCTGCCGCTCGTCGTGTTCTCGCGCGTGCGGCTCGGGCTGAACCCGGAGATGAACGCGCTCGCGACGCTGTTCATCCTCGTCGTCACGATCGGCGTCGTGCTCGGCAATCATTTCATGCAGCGCGCCGAACGGCGGCGCACGGCGATGGCGCAGTAGCCAGTAGCGGGCCGGCACGTTGGGCGCGGGGACATCGAAAGGCGCGGGGTGAACACCTCGCGCTTTTTTTTCGACGTGCGCTGGCGGTTCGGCCATGTGCGCACGGTCGTTTGCACGGCGCGCGGAGCATGGCGCTATGATCGGGGGCGGGCCGAACCGGCCCGGCAGCGGAAGCACGATGATCGAAGCTATGTTGGCGCGCGGCGCGTTCAGCGCGGGTTGGGACCAGTTGATCCGGCTATGGGAGCTGATCGTGATGGTCTGCCGCTTTCTGTGGGAACTGCTGCGGCTGTTGAGCGGCGGCGGATGACGCACGCGGCGCGCGAACCCCATGAGGGCACACGATGATTATTGAAGACTCCACCCGCCGCTTCAGCGACCGGGTCGCGGATTACGTGAAGTACAGGCCGACGTATCCGCGCGAAGTGGTGACGTTCGTGCACGCGGAATGCGCGGTCGCGCCGGGTGCGCCGGTCGCCGACATCGGCGCGGGCACCGGCATTTCGGCGCGGCTCTTTCTCGACGCGGGGCATCCGGTGTTCGCGGTCGAGCCGAACGCCGCGATGCGCGCGGCGGCCGATGCGTGGCTCGCCGGTTTCCCCGCGTACCGCAGCGTCGCGGGCACCGCGGAGGCGACGACGCTCGACGCCGCGAGCGTCGATCTCGTGATCGCCGCGCAGGCGTTCCACTGGTTCGACAAGGCGGGCGCGCGGCGCGAGTTCGCGCGCATTCTGAAGCCGCGCGGCGCGATCGCGCTGTTCTGGAACAGCCGCCTGCTCGAAGGCTCCGCGTTCCTGACCGGCTACGAGGCGCTGCTGCAACGCTATTGCCCGGACTATGCGCGGGTCGCGGAAAGTTATCCGGACGACGCGGCGATGGCCGACTGGTTCGGCGACGGCTTCGAGCACAGGACCGTGTTCCCGAACGCACAGTGGCTCGACTTCGACGGGCTGAAAGGGCGGTTGATGTCGTCGTCGTATGCGCCGAAGGCCGGCGATCCGCATCATGAGCCGATGCTGGCCGCACTGCGCGAACTGTTCGACGCGACCGCGCGCGATGGCCGCGTGAACTTCGAATACGAGACGCGCGTGTACGCGGGCCGCCCGCTGCGCGACCGCGCGTGAGTCCTGTGAGAGTGGCTCGCGGGATCAGCGCGCGAACACGTAGTCGCGTTCGCGCACGCGCCGCGTGCGGCGCCGGAACTCGAACGTGAAGCCCGGCCAGATGGCGGTGTTGCGGCCGTCCTTCGTCTGATACCAGCTGCGGCAGCCGGACTGCCACACCGACCGCTTCATGTCGCGCTGAAGCCGCTCGTTGAACGCGTGCTGCACGTCGGCGCGCACGGCCATCGAGCGCGCGCCGTTGCGCCGTAGCGCGCGGATGCAGTCCGCGACATAGCGGATCTGCGACTCGATCATGTAGATCATCGAGCTATGCCCGAGGCCGGTGTTCGGGCCGGCGAGCAGGAACAGGTTCGGGAAGCCGGCGACGGTCGTGCCGAGATACGCCTGCGGGCCGTCGCGTCGCCACGCCGCGCCGAGATCCGCGCCGTTCGCGCCGACGATCTCGAACGGCGCATCGGCGTCGTTGAAGCGAAAGCCGGTGCCGCAGACGATCGCGTCGAGCGGATGATGCGCGCCGTCGGCGGTCACAATGCCGTCCGCGACGATCTCGCGGATCGCGGTCGTCACGACGTCGACGTTCGGCTGCGCGAGCGCCGGATAATAGTCGCTCGACAGCAGCACGCGCTTGCAGCCGAGCACGTAGTCGGGCGTCAGTTTCGCGCGCAGCGCCGGGTCCGCGACCTTACGCGCGAGATACGCGTGCGCGAATTTCATCGAGCCGCGCATCAGCCGCGGGTTCGCGATGAACGCGAGCGCATGCGCTTCGAGTTGCCAGTAGATCGCGCCGCGCACGATCCGTTGCGCGAGCGGCAGGCGCGCGAACAGCCGCTGCGTTCGCGGGCCGATCGCAAGATCGCGGCGCGGCAGCACCCATGGCGCGGTGCGCTGGAACACGGTCAGACGCGCGACACGCGGCTGGATCTGCGGCACGAACTGGATCGCGCTCGCGCCGGTGCCGATCACGCCGACGCGCATGCCGTCGAGCGCATAGTCGTGATCCCAGCGCGCGGAGTGGAACAGCCGGCCTTCGAACCGTTCGATGCCGTCGATGTCCGGCATCGCGGGGCGCGACAGCGGACCGCTCGCGGCGATCAGCAGATCGGCTTCGACGGTTCGACGCGCGCCGTCGCAGTCGACGTCGATCGTCCAGACGCCGCGCGTGTCGTCGAAGCGCGCGGCGCTCACGCGCGAGCGGCAGCGGATGAACCGCTCGACGTCGTACCTGCGCGCGCAATGCAGCAGGTACGCGAGGATTTCGCGCTGCGTGCCGTACGTGCGCGACCACGCGGGATTCGGCTCGAACGAGAACGAATAGAGGTGCGAGGGCACGTCGCACGCGGCGCCCGGATAGGTGTTGTCGCGCCACGTGCCGCCCGGCGTGTCGCCGGCTTCGTAGATCGTGAACGATTCGATGCCGAGGCGTAGCAGGCGGATCGCCATGCCGATGCCGGCGAAGCCGCTGCCGACGATCGCGATGCGCGGCGTCGTTGACGGACCAGAGCGCATGCTGTTCCCGTGTGATGGAGATTGACGCGACGCCCGCGTTGCTACGCGGCGTCCGGAAAAGCGGACGGGCTCCGCGAGGAGCCCGTCGTCGTATGGCGTCCGGCGCGAGCGCCGACGCGTTATGCCGGCGCGGCCCGGTTTTCGATGGGTTAGCTGTTGTCCCAGTTGCCCGAGTCGCCGTTGCTGCCCATGTCGACGCCGCCGGAACCGCTGCCGTCGTCCCAGTCGTTCGAGCCCTGGCCGAAATCGACGCCGCCGTCGTTGTTGCTGCCGTCGCGCTGGATGCGGCGGCCCTCGTCGTCGACCAGCACGTCGCGTTCGATCACGCGGTCGCCGCGTCCGCCGCCGAGCACCTGGCCGAGCAGCACGCCGGTCAGCAGGCCGCCCATGCCGCCGCCGAACCCGCCGCCGCCTTGCTGTACGATCACCTGCGGCGGTTGTTGCGGCGGATACGGGCCTTGCGGCTGACGGCCGAAGTTCGCGTCGGCTTCGCGCGCATACGGGGAGTCGCCGCCCGCCGGCGCGGCTTGCGCGGGCGCCGCGTTCGGATCGGGGCGGCCTTCGGCGCGCGCCTTCAGGCTTTCCACCTGGCGTTCGAGATCCTCGATCTGATACGGCGGCACCGGATTCGCGCTGTTCGACAGCGCCTCGACGAGACCGCGCAGTTGCGTCTCCAGACCTTCGGTTTCGCGTTCGAGCACGTCATGGCCCGCGGCGGTCGACAGCTTCAGGTCGAGCTTCAGCGTGCGCACCGCGTTCAGCAGTTCGGTCGCGCGCCGCAACTGGTCACGGCGCTCGTCGCCCGCCTTCGAGTCCTCGGTGGACTTCGCGCGGCGCAGCGTCCAGCGCAGCACGAGCGCGACCAGCGCGATCACCAGCGCGATGCCGATCCATGCGCCGATCGACGGCCCGTGATGCGCGCTTGCGCCGAGCGCGGCGACGGCCGGCGCGGCCGCGGCCTGCGGCTGCACGAACGGATTGGCGGCGCGGCTCGTCGTGCCGCCGTTCGCGCGCGCGGCGTCGGAGCGGATGCGCGACTCGATCTGCGCGAAACGCGACGGCGACGCGAAGTGCAGTTGCGGATCGAGCGACTTCGCCTGCTCGATCTGCGCGAGCGCGTCCGCATAACGGCCTTCGCGATGCAGCACCTGCGCATACAGATAATGGGCGTGCGCGCTGTCCGGATGCGCTGCGAGCACCTGCACGAGCCCGGCGTCCGCGCGCTGCCAGTCGCCTTGCGACATCGCGGATTCGATTTGCTGGACGGTCGGTACCGCAAACGCCGCGCCGCTCGCGAACGCGAGCGAGGCGAGGAGGGCGGCGAGAAACTTTTTCATGTGCCAAGCCGGGCGGCTTCGACGCCCGTCTCCATGACGATTCGGAAAACGTGGATGCGGCGCACGATGACACCGCATCCGGTCACGTCCGCCGCGTTACTGCGCGGGCGTGTTCAACTGCTTCTTCAGTGCTTCGAGCCGGTCGTCGACGGACGGCCCCTTGTTCAGCGCGGCGAGCTTGTCCTCAAGCGCCTTGCCGCTCGACACGTCCGCCGAGTTCAGGCGTGCATCGGAGCGCGCGTTCGACAGCGAGACCTTTTCCTCCAGCCGCTCGAAGTCGCCGGACAGATTCTTGCCGCCGATGCCGCCGAGCGCGGTGGCCGCGACGTCCTTCGCCTGCGCGATCTGCTGCTTCGCCTGCAGGATGTTCGAGCGCGCGTTCAGGTCGTTGCGGCGCTGGCGCATCTCGTCGATCTGCTGCTTCAGTTGATCGACGGACGGTTCGAGTTTCGCGAGTTCGGTGGCGAGCGCGTCGCGCTCCGCTTCGGCGGTGGCCTGCGCGCCGAGCGCCTCGCGCGCGAGCGCTTCATCGCCGGATTGCAGCGCGCGCTTCGCGCCGTCCTCGTACTTCTTCGCCTTGTCGGCCGCGACATCGCGCTTGCTTTGCTGCGTCGCGACCTGCGCCTGGATCTCGATGAGCGAGTTCTCGGCCTTCGCGATGCTTTCGTCCAGTTCGCGCACGATCTGGCGCGCGTCGCGGGACGGGTCCTGCACGGATTCGGCTGCGTCGTTCAGCAGCCCCTTGAGCGTGCGCGAGATGGTGTCAAAAAGCGACATGAATTCCTCCATGGATTGAGATCGGCAGGCGGCCTGCCGAGATGCATGCATGCCCGGTTCGCGGGTCGGCTCTCGTGAGCTTACGCCGCTTTGTGCGAGCCGCGCATGTTGCGCGCAAATCGGGGCGGTAACGCCGATTGCAATAGCGCGCGCAGCGGTTTTGTCGCATTGCGTTCGCTCGCGTGAACTGCTACGGGCGCCGTTGCTGGCGGATATTACACCACGGCTGATCTTAAACGCGGCTTAAAGCCGCGGGTCGCGGCGGCGGGCATGGAAATGCTCAGCGCGTTGCGGGGTGGGGGCTAGCGGGGGTATCGAGCAGGGTGAAACCGTTTCGATGCGAGCGATGAATGACGTTGCGGGGCAACGGGTTACTTTGCGGAACACGGTGCGGGTCGAACGGGATCGCGCGTGCGCGTTCGGATAGATGCTTGCTGCGTCGGCGGCGCTGCCGCACCCGGCTTCGCGTCTCCGCTCAAGCGAAGTGGCCGTCCTCGGGCGCGGGGCCGCCGCGATGTTCGTCCGCGTCGTCGTGCGCGATCGCGGGCCGCATCGCTTTCGCGAACGGCGACGACGACAGCGAACGCGGCGGATCGTCTTCGAGACGCGTTTCGTTGGTGCAGGAAAGCCCGGCGTCGTCGGCTTCGGCGCTCAGGCGAGCGACCGCCTGCGCGATCTCGCGGGCCGCGCGTCCCACGTCCGGTTCGGCCGCGAGCGGTGAAGCCGCAGTGAGCGGATTCGCGTGTTGCGTTTCGTCGATCGCGGGAGCGTGGCCAGCCTGCTGCACGAGCGGCGCGGATTCGTCCGTGTGGTCGCGAGCCTCCGCGCGTTCATCGTGCGACTGCGCGGCCTCTGTCGCTTCCTGCGCCGCGAGCGTGCCGCGCAGCGCGCTGCCGCGCCCGTGCCGCAGCGGCCGCGCCGCCTTGCGCAGCACTTGCGCGAGCGCGTCCGGCTCGCGCGGCGCGTTCAGCCGGTCGACGATGCTCGCCGCCTTCACCTGGTCGCTGGTCGCGCTGAACGCGATCACCGCGCGGCGCATCAGTTCGCTGACGCTGATGCCGAGCCCGTCGGCGGTGGCAGCGATCGCGCGCTTCTGCGCGGGCGTGACGAAGACGACGATGCGTTCACTAGGCTTGTTCATGGTCGGCGGACTCGGCTTCGTGGGGCCGCGGTTCCGGTCGCGCGAAACAGCCGCGGGACGCGGGGCGTGATGCGAGAGGTTTGGCGTGCGGCTGGAATTCATCATACGGCGTCACCGCCGATCCGCAAGCGAAGCGTGTTCCCACGGTGCGGCGGCGCGCATACGGGCGGCGCAAGAATATGCCGCGCGATCAAGCGGTTGGCGCGTTTTCCGGCGACTTGTCCCCAAGCCTGTGAACAGTTTCTGTGTATAACCGCGGAAGCCGCGCATCGAGCGGCTTTTTTCGCGCCGTAGCCCCGGCGGGCCGCGCACGCGTGGAATTTCTTACAAAAAAAGCCGGTCCGGCCCGACGGAAATTTATTTAGAATGCGCTGTTACATTGTGCGCGGCGGCAAAACGTCGTCGCGCCGCGCGGCCGAACGGGGGACGGGGCCGCGCGAAAGCGGCGTTCCGCCGGGCGCCGCCGCGACGAGCCGCAGTGGCGCGATGACGCCATGACCCAGATTCTTGCGCGCGAGCCGCGCGCAGCAGGGGCGTGAACGATCCGCGCCATTCATTCCAGTCATGCCTATCATTAAACGACCGCCATCACCGCAGTACCCGAACGACGATCGGGAACCTTCCTTCCACCACGGCAACGGCAGCGAGCCGCCGCGCCACACCACGTCGCGCGACGGCGTCGCGCGCCGGCGTTCGCTCGGCGCGTCGATCGCGCTCGGGTTCTTCGGCCTGATCGCGACGCTGGTCGTCGTCGGCGCGCTGATCGCCGGTTATGCGCTCGTCGTGATGGGGCCGCAGTTGCCGTCGCTCGACGCGCTGACCGACTATCGCCCGAAGGTGCCGCTGCGCGTATATACCGCCGACCACGTGCTGATCGGCGAGTTCGGCGAGGAGCGGCGTCAACTGGTGCGCTTCCAGGACATCCCGGACGTGATGAAGAAGGCGGTGCTCGCGATCGAGGACTATCGCTTCTACGAGCACGGCGGCGTCGATTTCGTCGGCATCCTGCGCGCGGGTTTCGCGGACCTCTCGCATGGCGGCGCATCGCAGGGCGCGAGCACGATCACGATGCAGGTCGCGCGCAACTTCTTCCTGTCGAGCGAAAAGACCTACACCCGTAAGATCTACGAGATGCTGCTCGCGTACAAGATCGAACGCGCGCTGACGAAGGACCAGATTCTTGAGCTGTACATGAACCAGATCTATCTGGGCCAGCGCGCATACGGTTTCTCGGCCGCCGCGCGCGTGTACTTCGGCAAGGACCTGAAGGACATCACGCTTGCCGAGGCCGCGATGCTCGCGGGCCTGCCGAAGGCGCCGTCCGCGTACAACCCCGTCGTGAATCCGCGCCGCGCGAAGATCCGCCAGGAGTACATCCTGAAGCGGATGCTCGATCTGAGGTACATCACGCAGGCGCAGTACGACGAAGCGCTGAAGCAGCCGATCGTGACGCGCGGGGCCGGCAACGAGTACAGCGTGCACGCGGAGTACGTCGCGGAAATGGTGCGGCAGATGATGTACGCGCAGTATCGCGACGAAACGTACACGCGCGGGCTCACCGTCACGACGACGATCGACTCCGGCGACCAGGACGCCGCCTATCGCGCGGTGCGCAAGGGCGTGATGGACTACGAGCGGCGTCACGGCTATCGCGGGCCGGAAGGTTTCGTCGCGTTGCCGGCCGATAGCGACGACCGCGAGCAGGCGATCGACGATGCGCTCTCCGACCATCCGGACAACGGCGAGATCGTCGCGGCGGTCGTCACGTCGGCCGCGCCGAAGGAAGTGAAGGCGCAACTGCTCGACGGCACCGCGATCACCGTGAACGGCGACGGGCTGCGGTTCGTCGCGGCCGCGCTGTCGCCGCGTGCGTCGCAGACGCTCGCGATCCGGGCTGGTTCGATCGTGCGCGTCGTCGCCGACGACAAGGGCAACTGGCAGATCACGCAACTGCCGCAGGTCGAAGGCGCGCTCGTGTCGCTGACGCCGCAGGACGGCGCGATCCGCGCGCTGATCGGCGGCTTCGACTTCAACAAGAACAAGTTCAACCACATCACGCAGGCGTGGCGTCAGCCGGGTTCGAGCTTCAAGCCGTTCATCTATTCGGCCGCGCTCGAAAAGGGCCTCGGGCCGGCCACGATCATCAACGACGCGCCGCTGTACTTTCCGCCGACGACGCCGGGCGGCGACGCGTGGGAGCCGAAGGACGACGACCAGCCGGACGGCCCGATGCCGATGCGGCTCGCGTTGCAGAAGTCGAAGAACCTCGTGTCGATCCGGATCCTGTCGTTCATCGGCACGAAGTACGCGCAGGACTACGTGACGCAGCGCTTCGGCTTCGACGCGGACAAGACGCCGCCGTATCTGCCGATGGCGCTCGGCGCGGGGCTCGTCACGCCGTTGCAGTCGGCGGGCGCGTACTCGGTGTTCGCGAACGGCGGTTACCGGATCAATCCGTATCTGATCGCCGAGGTGGACGACGCGCATGGTCAGCCGCTGCTGAAGGCGCAGCCGCTCGTCGCCGGACAGAACGCGCCGCAGACGCTGACGCCGCGCAATGCGTTCGTGATGAACAGCCTGCTGCATTCGGTGGCGACCGCCGGCACCGGCGCGGGCACGAACGTGCTGCGCCGCTCGGACCTGCAAGGCAAGACCGGTACGACGAACGACGCGAAGGACGGCTGGTTCGCCGGTTATCAGCGCACGCTCGTCGCGGTGGCGTGGATGGGTTACGACCAGCCGAAGAGCCTCGGCAGCCGCGAGTTCGGCGCGCAGCTCGCGCTGCCGATCTGGGTCGAGTACATGCAGCGCGCGCTGCGCGGCGTGCCGCAGGAAGAGCCGCCGACGCCGGACGGCGTGACGACTGTCGACGGCGAACTGTTCTTCGCGGACAAGACGCCGGGCAATGGCTTCGTCGCGAGCATCGGTCTCGATGCGGCGAATCCGGCGGGCGGCGCGACCGACATGGTCGGCGGTGTCGGGCCGGCCGGGATGACGCCTCCGCCGCCCCCTCCGCCGGACGTATCGTCGAACGAGAAGAAGCAGATCATGGACTTGTTCGAGACGAACAAGCCTTGATCCGGGGGCCGTTCGCCGACGCGACCCGAAATGTCGCGTCGGCTGCGGACCGCATCACGACCATCACGCCATCACGCGCACGCGTCACATCTGCGATTGCAGGTAGTTCTGCAATCCTGTCTTGTCGATCAGACCGATCTGCTTCTCCAGCCAGTCCGTGTGATCTTCCTCGGTATCGGCCAGCATGGCGCGGAGAATTTCCCGCGTCTGGTAGTCGTTGACCTGCTCGCAATACGCGATGACTTCACGAAGGTGCGCGACGACCTTCAGTTCGAGTTCGAGATCGTTCGCCATCATCTCGGGAACTGACTTGCCGATGGTGAGCGGGTCGCGCTTCGACAGATCCGGGACGCCCTCCAGGAACAGGATGCGCGCGATCAGCTGCGACGCGTGATCGAGTTCTTCGGCCATCTCGTGAGCCACGTGCTCGTGGAGCTTCGGAAGCCCCCAATAGGCGTACATCCGCGCGTGAGTGAAGTATTGGTCGGCTGCGGTCAATTCGCCCGCCAGCAGCGCATTCAGATGGGCGAGGACTTTCTTGTCACCTTTCACGGCTTCTCCTTGTTCGTCCGGGGCAGACGGTCGTTTGGTCCAAACGAGCTTACAGACGGGCTGCCGGAGAAAGGCGCGGCGGGCGGTAGCGCAGGGGGCGGTGGAAAGACGCAGGTCATAGGGGCGGGGGGATGCGTAGCAACATCGAACTGCACTGCGAGCCGTATCGCCAGTTGACGGCGCTGCTTTTGCGACCTCGCCGCCGACGCGACGGTTCAGTTTTGGTCCGGTGGCGTTCATCGAGGATGGTTCTCCGGCGCTTCACCGAGAATCACGACGGCGCGATGCCTCGCGCGCTGCTGTTCCGTATCCGCATCGTGACGAACCCCTCGTGTAAGCGAACAGAATCCGTGGACAACCATGCAGGCTCGACATCGCCCGCTTCAAGCCTTGCTCGCCGCCGCCTCAAGCGCATCGTCGAGCCGGTCGTTACCCCAGTACATATCCTTGCCGACAAAAAACGTCGGCGCGCCGAACACGCCGCGTTCCCGCGCGGTCTGCGTCGCGGCGCGCAGCCGTTGACGGTTCTCGTCGCTGACGGCCGCGTCGAGAATCGCCCGGGCCGGCAGCCCGAGCCGGTCGAGTATCTCGGTGGCGACTTCCGGCGTATCGACGTCGCGATCCTCGCCATAGTTGAGCCGCATGATCTCGCGGCACCACGCCGGCTGCCACGGCTCGCCTTCGCCCAGCACCGCAATGCGCGCCGGCAGTACCGCGCGCCGCGGAAACACCGTCGGCTGCCGCCACGGCAGACCGTACCTGCGGCATTGGCGCTGCATGTCCTGCCATACGTACGCGCCTTTTTCCTTCTGCACGACGAACGGCGGCGCGTCCCAGCCGAGCGCGTCGAAGATCGGCCCGAGCATGAACGGACGCCACGCCACCGCGACGCCCGCGCGCAACGCGGCGTCCTCGATGCGCATCACGCTCAGGTAACTGTAGATGCTGCTGAGATCGAACCAGAATTCGATCGACGGCGGTTGCGGCGACGACATCGGCAATGTCTCCTGTTCGTTGCGGCGTCGCGCGACACGCGCGCGATGCGTTTACCGGATCAGCCGATGATACCGTCGGCGACCGCGCCGGTCATTCGCCGCCGGCCCGAGTCGCGTTGGTCGCACCGGCCGCCGCTGCGGACGTTGCAGCGGGCGACGACGCGCCGGCGTCGGTACCGACCGGCGGATTCCCCATCGCCTGAAAGAGCGCGGCGGTATCGGACAGCCGCGCGCCCCGATAGCGGATCTCGTCGAGCCGCGCGTTGCGCCATTGCTGTTCGCTGACGCGCACCGACGAATACGGCACCGCGCCTAGCCGGTAACGTTCGACCGTTTCGTCATGGACGGTTTCCGCGAGCCGCGCGGACCGGCTGGACGCATCGAGCGCCTGCGCGTCGTGATCGAGCGCGGCCAGCTGGTCCGCGACGTTCTGGAACGCGGTGAGCACCGTTTGCCGGTACGAATCGTTCGCGGCTTCGTACGACGCGAGCGCCGCGCGCCGCTGCGCGAGCAGCGCGCCGCCGTGAAAGATCGGCTGCGTGAGCGACGCGCCGATGCTCCACAACGCGCCCGCGCCCGACGTCGCGGCGGGCCACGTGAGCCCGGCCTGGCCGATCGCGGCGGACAGCGTGATGCTCGGGAACATCTGCGCGGTCGCCGCGCCGACGTCGGCGGCCGCGGCCTTCAGCGCGGCGTCCGCCGCCTGGATGTCGGGCCGCGCCTTCAGCAGTTCCGACGGCACGCTGACCGGCACCTGTTCCGGCAGCGCAATGCCGGCGAGGTCGAGGTCCGGCGGCGCGTTGTTTGGCGTGCGGCCGAGCAGCACCGCGAGCGCGTGGCGCGTCGCGATCCATTGCTGGCGCAGCGCCGGCAGGCTCGCGGCGATCGCGTCGGCGTTCTGCTGTGCGCTGAGCGCGTCCGCGTGCGACACCGCGCCGAGGTCGTAACGCTGGCGCTGGTCGTCGGCCTGTCCGCTGGCGAGCGCGAGCAGCCGCCCGGTCGTGTCGATCTGCGCGTGCAGCGTCGCCGAGCCGATCGCGGCGGTCACGATGTTCGCGGCGAGCGAACGCCGCGCGGCGTCGAACTGGAACGCCTGCATGTCGAAGCGCGACAGCAGCGCGGCGTTGTTCAGCCGCGTCGCGCCGAACAGGTCGAACGTGTATTGCACCTGCACGAGCCCGGCGAACAGGTCGTTTTCGAGCTTGTCGACGCCGAGCGCCGGAATGCCCGGCGAGCGTTGCCGCGCGGCGATGCCGAGCGCGTCGACGGTCGGCAGGATCGAACTGCCGACCTGCGCGCGCAACTGCTCGCGCGCCGCGTTCAGGCTGTGCTGCGCGGCCGCGAGGTTGGGGCTGTTGCGCAGCCCTTCGTCGACGAGCGCGTTCAACGCGTCGGAGCGGTACAGCGTCCACCACTGCGGCACCGGCGGCGCGCCGACGACGAACTGTTGCGATACGCCTTGCGCGGCGACCGTGCGTTCCGGCTGCGGCTCGGCACCGTAATGCGCGGGCTGCGGCATCGCGGGCGGCGCGCCGCCCGGCCCGAATGCGCACGCGGCGAGCAGCAGTGCGGCGGATGCCGCCGCGAGCGCGGCGCGAGGAAATGGCGCTTTGGGCGCGGGTGCAATGTCGCTTGCGTCTCGCTGGGCAGCATCGTCCGCGCAGCCGAAACGTGAGTTGGCCTTTATCGCCTCGTAACGAACAGAGAACCGAAGCCGCTTCATGATGCCACTCCATCGTCCGACGGCCCGCGTGGTTCGCCGGTCTCGCTCGCTTTCACCCGAAACGCGGTCGCGTACAGCGCGGGCAGGAAGAACAGCGTCAGCACGGTCGCGCTCGTGATGCCGCCCATCAGCGCGGTCGCCATCGGCCCGAAGAAGTTCGAGCGCAACAGCGGGATCAGCGCGAGCACCGCGGCCGCCGCGGTCAGCGTGATCGGGCGGAAGCGCCGCACTGTCGCGCCGACGATCGCGTCGAAACGCGGATGGCCGGCGCGGATGTCCTGCTCGATCTGATCGACGAGGATCACCGAGTTGCGCATGATGATGCCGAACATCGCGATCACGCCGAGCATCGCGACGAAGCCGAACGGCTCGCGGAACACGAGCAGCGCGAACACGACGCCGATCAGCCCGAGCGGCGCGGTCAGCACGACCATCATCACGCGCGCGAAGCTCTGCAACTGGATCATCAGCAGCGTCAGCACGGCGATCACGAAGATCGGAATCTGCGCGTTGATCGACGCCTGACCCTTCGCGCTTTCCTCGACCGAGCCGCCGACCTCGATCCGGTACCCGGCCGGCAGCGACGCGCGCACGGCTTGCAGCCGGCCTTCGACGACGCGCGTCACGTCGATGCCCTGCGCGCCGCCGATCACGTCGGCCTGCACGGTGATGGTCGGCTGGCGGTCGCGTTCCCAGATCACGCCGTATTCGAGGCTGTTCACCAGATGGCCGAGCGAGCCGAGCGGCACCGGACCGTTGGGCGTCGGCAGCGCGAGCGTCAGCACGCGCTCGGGATCGACGCGCTCGTTTTGCGGCGCGCGCAGATCGACGCCGATCAGCTTGTCGCGTTCGCGATATTGCGTGACGGTGTAGCCGGACAGCGTCATCTGCAGGAAATTCGCGACGTCCTGCGACGACACGCCGAGCTGCCGCGCGCGCTGCTGGTCGATCTCGAAGTGCAGCGAGCGTTCGGCGGGCTCGTCCCAGTCGAAGTTCACGTTGTCGGTGCCGGGCGTCGCGCGCATCACCGACGCGACGCGCGTTGCGATCTCGCGCACGGTCGCGATCTCGTTGCCGCTCACGCGGAACTGCACCGGATAACCGACCGGCGGCCCGTTTTCGAGCCGCGAGAGCCGCGTGCGGATCGCGGGGAAGTCGTTGCGCAGTTTCGGCGCGAACCACGCGGCGAGTTTCTCGCGATCCTCGACCGACTTCGCGGTAATGACGAACTGCGCGAAGTTCGGCTGCTGCAACTGCTGGTCGAGCGGCAGGTAGAAGCGGGGCGCGCCGGTGCCGACGAAGTTCACGAAATGATCGATTTCCGGGCGGCCATCGAGCGCCTGTTCGAGACGTTTCGTCTGCCGCAGCGTCGCGTCGAACGATGCGCCTTCGGGCAGCCGCACGTCGACGAGCAGTTCGGAGCGGTCCGAACTCGGGAAGAACTGCTGCGGCACGCGCGTGAAGCCGAACAGCGCGAGCACGAACAGCGCGATGGTCAGCGCGAGCACGAGCATGCGCCGCTCGACGCACCCCCGGATCCAGCCGCGCAGCCGCTGATAGAAACGCGTGTCGTAGATGTCGTGTTCGTGGTCGCCGGCTCCGGTTTCTTCGTGCGCGGCACGCCTGCGCTCCGGCAGCAGCCGGTAGCCGAGCAGCGGGATCAGCACGACTGCCGCGAACCACGACGCGATCAGCGCGATCGCGGACACCTCGAAGATCGAGCGCGTGTATTCGCCGGTGCTCGACTTCGCGAGCACGATCGGCAGGAAGCCGGACACGGTGACGAGCGTGCCGGTCAGCATCGGGAACGCGGTGCTCGTGTATGCGAACGCGGCGGCGCGCGTGCGGTCCCAGCCCTGTTCGAGCTTCACCGCCATCATCTCGACCGCGATGATCGCGTCGTCGACGAGCAGCCCGAGCGCCAGCACCAGCGTGCCGAGCGACACCTTGTGCAGCCCGATGTCGAACAGGTTCATCATCAGCGACGTGATCGCGAGCACGATCGGAATCGAGATCACGACGACCATCCCGGTGCGCACGCCGAGCGACACGAGGCTCACGAGCAGCACGATGCCGACCGCCTCGGCCACCGCCTCGACGAAGTCGTCCACCGAGCGCGACACCGCGTCCGGCATGCTCGACACCTCGACGAGCTTCAACCCGGCCGGCAACTGCGCGCGTAGCTGCGCGACGCGCGCATCGAGCGCGCGGCCGAGCCGGATCACGTCGCCGCCCGGCTGCATCGTCACGCCGACGCCGAGCACGGCTTGGCCTTCGAAGCGCATCTGCGTTTTCGGCGGGTCCTCGTAACCGCGCCGGATCGTGGCGATGTCGCCGAGCCGAAACGAGCGGCCGTTCACGTGGATCAGCGTGTCCGCGAGCGCGCGCAGGTCGGTGAACTGGCCGCTCGGACGCACGAACACGCGGTCGTCGGCGGTCGTCAGCGTGCCGGCCGGCGACACGCTGTTCTGCGCGTTCAGCGCGTCGCCGATCTGCGTCGGTGAGATGCCGAGTCGCGTCAACTGGGTGTTCGGAATCTCGATGAAGATCCGCTGGTCGGGGTCGCCGAAATAATCGACCTTCGCGACGTTCGGCACGCGCAGCAGTTCGGCGCGCAGCGTGTCCGCGTAGTCGTGCAGTTGCGCGGGCGAAAAGCCGTCGCCTTCGAGCGTGTAGATGTTCGTGTAGACGTCGCCGAATTCGTCGTTGAAGAACGGCCCCTGCACGCCGGCCGGCAGCGTCGTTGCGATGTCGCCGACCTTCTTGCGCACCTGGTACCACGTTTCGCGCACTTCGCTGACCGGCGCGGAGTCCTTCATCGTGAAGAACACCAGCGATTCGCCGGGCCGCGAATAGCTGCGCAGGAAGTCGATGTACGGCGTCTCCTGCAGCTTGCGGCCGATGCGGTCGGTCACCTGGTCCTGCACCTGGCGCGCGGTCGCGCCGGGCCAGAAGGTCTGGACCACCATCACGCGGAACGTGAACGGCGGGTCTTCGGACTGCGACAGCCGCGTATAGGACAGCGCGCCGAACAGCGTCGCGAGCGCGACGAGGAACACGACCAGCGCCTGGTGGCGCAGCGCCCATGAGGACAGGTTGAAACGCCCCTCGCGTTGGGGGGGGCTCATGACGCGAAGTCCTCGGGATGCAGCGGCGGCACCGGCCGCACCTTCTCGCCGGCGTTGACCGTGTGCACGCCTTGCAGCACGATGCGCTCGCCGTTGGCGAGACCCGACGACACGGTGATCGTGCGCGCGTCGTAGCGCGTCACCGCGATGCGCCGCAGTTCGAGCACGTTGTCGGCGCGCACGATCCACAGCGCGGGCGCATTGCCGTCGTGGAACAGGGCGGTCGCCGGCACCGTGAACGTCGCGCCGGCCGATGCGGTGTTCGCCGCGAGGATCACGTTCGCGGTCATCCCGAGCCGCACGTCGCCGTCCGGGCGATCGAGCGTGAGGTTCGCGCGCCACGTGCGGCTTTGCGGATCGGCGGCAGCCGCGAGTTCGCGCACGTGCGCGGCATAAGTGCGGCCCGGCAGCGCGGGCAGAATGACCTGCGCGGCCTCGCCGGCGCGCAGCGCGGCGATCACGTTCTCGGGCAGGTTGCAGACGACGTCGATGTCGCCGGACCACGCGAGGTTGTACACGGCCTGGCCGGCCTGCACGTTCTGGCCGGTGTCCGCGTTCTCGGCGGTGATCGTGCCCGCGTGCGTCGCGACGAGTTCGGTGTAGCGGCGCTGGTTCTGCGCGAGCGACCACTGTTGCTGCGCCTGGGTGCGGGCGGCGTCCGCGGACGCGTAGGAGTCCTGGGTCTGCTCCAGCTGCGCGCGCGCGATCAGGTTCGCGTTGGCTTGCGCGGTATCGCGGTCCAGTTGCTGTTTAGCGAACTGGTAGCGATGCTGCGCGGCGTCGAGCTGCGCCTGTGCGCTCGCGAGGTTCTTGTCGTAATCCGAAGGATCGAGCCGCGCGACGACCTGGCCGTTTTTCACGCTGTCGCCGAGCCGCACGCTGCGCTCGACGATCTTGCCCGCGACGCGAAACGACAGCGGCGTCGAATAACGCGCCTGCAGTTCGCCGGGGAACGACGCGCTGCCCGCGCGCTGGTCGGCATGCACGACCGCGGAGACGACGGGCCGCGGTTCGGGGGCGGCGGGCGCGTGCTTGTCGCACGCGGCGAGCAGCAGCGAGCCGCACAGCGCGAGCGCGCCGGCGACGCGCCGCAGTTCCTTCGCATTGCCCGATGGCCGGCGGGACTGCCGGTGCGCGATGCCGGATGCGCTACGACCGCAACGATTCACATGAACCTCGATACGCAGGGGGCGAACGGACCCGCAGTCGTGCGGCGAACCTGGTCGCGCCGTGGCCGGTGTCCGCCCGGGCATGCAGCGCACAGGCGGGCCTCGGCCCATGGATGATGAGGCGGATTCTAATACACCCTTGTATCTGGATGCAAAGATGTATTTTCATGCCCGATAGATGCTAGACTCGCGAGCATGAAACGTACACGACTCACGCGCGAACAGAGCCGCGAGCAGACGCGCGAGCGCCTGCTCGACGCCGCGCAGGCGATGTTCACCAAAAAAGGATTCATCGGCGCGAGCGTCGAGGATATCGCGCTGGCGGCCGGTTATACGCGCGGGGCGTTCTATTCGAACTTCAGCGGCAAGGCGGAACTGTTCGTCGAACTGCTGAGGCGCGATCACGAAACGATGCAGGCCGGCCTGCACGCGATCTTCGATACGCCGGCGCCGCGCGAGGAAATGGAAGCGCGTGTGCTGGCGTACTACAGCCTGCTGGCGCAGAACAACAAGGCGCTCGTGCTGTGGGTCGAGGCGAAGCTGCTCGCGACGCGCGACGCGCGCTTCAGGACGCGCTTCAACGCGTTCATGAAGGAAAAGCGCGAGGAGTTGAAGGCGTATATCGAGGAGTTTTCGGCGCGCGTCGGCACGCCGCTGCCGCTGCCGCCGGACGTGCTGGTGGTCGGGCTCATCGGGTTGTGCGACGGCGTGCAGTTCCTCGCGGCCGGCGATCCGCAGCAGATCACGCAGCCGCTCGTCGAGCAGGTGCTGTCGGTGTTTTTCTCGCGCGTGGTGTTCGGCCGCGATCCGTGAGCGGGGCGGCTTGCCGTCCTTGCGGTGCCTAGCCGCTGACGCCCGGCCCGTAGTTGCTGCCGATCAACTGCGTAACCGACTCGATGTCGCGATAGTCCTGCTCGGGCAGCCCGTCGAGGATCGCGAGCACTTCGTTGCTCGCGCCGGCCGCGCTCGCGGCGTCGACGATCTCATCCTTGTTCGCGGGCCATTGCACTTCGCGCAGCACGTCGCTGAACTGCAGGTCGATCGGCTCGTCGGGAATGCGGGAAGCGGGCATGCTGATGTCCTCGATTGCAGAGTGGGGTCGTCGTGGTCCGAGCATACACGATCCGGCGCGCGGCCCGCGTGCGGGCAGACGTCGGCAATCAACGTCGGCAGTCAGCATGGGAAGAGTCGGCGAGATGTCAGGTCTGCTGGTGCAGGTCCGGGGCCATCGAGCGGTCGAGGCGGCGCGACTTCGGCAGTTTCAGGTACTCCCAGCGTTGCGGGCCGGGACTGGATGCGGCGGGCACGTCGGGCGCGGGCGGCGCGACCGGCACGTCGAGCAGGTAACGCTGCGCGGCGACCGCGGGGGCGGCGGTCGGCTGGGCAGCGGGAATTTCCCGTGCGGTGTGGCTCGGTGCGGCGAAGCACGATGCCGACAGCAGCGCGGCGGTCAACAGCGTCGAGGTTTTCATCACTCGACCTCCTCTCTCAAGCGGCCCGCGCAATACAGCAAGCATTGTGCCGTCGCGATCGGCGGCCGCGCGACGATGCCGGCGGGATTCGCCGGACCATGCCGCGGCAGGTGCTTCATCATCGCAGTAAACGGATGCGTGCGTCGCGAACGGACGTACTTTTATTCGCGTATCCGATATGAACGAGCCGGGCCGCCATAACGAAGCGGCCATAACGCAGCCGCTATCAGCGCAATCCGTCGAAGCGCGTCCACGGCCACGACGGCCGGTCGCGCATGTAGCCGTTCAGCCAGTTCCATTGCGGATGGTGCTTCATGAACGACTGCGCATCGAACGCGCGGCCGCACGGGTGGCCCCAGCGCGCCCAGAACGCGAGGCCGCGCGCCATCTCGCTGTCGACGACCTTGCCGTCGTTCGCGCCCCACGGATTGAACGGCCCAGGGTCCGAGCCGCCGAAACGCGCGTCGTCGAGTTCGAGGTGGCCGCAGATCGTCCGCGAGCACGGATTGTCGTTGCGGTCCAGATAGACGTCGTGATGGTCCGCGATCATTTCTTTCGCGACTTCCACGTCGATCCTGCCATGGTGCAATTCGGCCAGTTGCATGAAGCGCAGCCGGCGCGCGCCGTTGCGGCGCACGTCGGTGTAGTCGTCGCCTTCGCCCACGCACTCCTGGTTGCGGATCTTCAGGTCGGTCGCCGCGTTGAAGCCGCTGAAGAAACCGTCCGTCGTGCGCTCGAATCCCGCGTGCTGGAGGCCCAGTTCGTAGCGCGCGATCTCGCCGGTGTTTGCATCGCCGAGCAGCCAGCTATTTGCATAACCGCCGTTGTTCGCGACCGAGAACATCTCGCACCATTCGCCGATGCTGCGCGCGTATTGCGTCGCGCGCCGCGACCGGTAGAACTCCGGCGCGCCGGACGCGCGATAGCCGACGAAGTTCGAAATCGTCGTCTCGGTAATCATCAGCCCGGCGGACGTGACGCAGAAGTCGGTGAGGCTGGCGATGCAGCCCGGCAGCCCTTGCATCAGGATGCGGTGGCCGGTGTCGGGCACGATGTCGAACACGACGTTGAACGCATCGCCGGCCGCGTAGCGGTCCCACGAGTTGTGCGCCATCACGATGCGGCCGTCGCGGGTCGCGCTGCCGGTCGCGATGAACGCGCTGCAATGGTGGCCGCGCCGGCCGCGCCACGGCTTCGCCGCGAGTTGCGGCTGCTGCGCGGCCGCGTGGTGAGTCGGCCACCAGCCTTGCAGCAGGTCCATGTAGCCGTTCCACGCCAGCACTTCGGCGAACGGCAGCTTCGCGCCGTCCGCGATGCCCTGGATTTCGTCTGCGAATTCGGCGTCGAGCTTCGGCGCGAACTGCGAAACGGCGGCCTTCACGAACGTGTCGAAGTCCTCGCCGGTGTCCCACCTGGCCAGATGGCGCGCGGTGCGGATCGCATTGCGGATCTCGTTCGCGAGCAACTGGCCGTGCTGTTCGCCGCGGTCGTACGGTTCGCCTTCGAGGTGGACGAAGATCCAGCCCGCATGGTCGCGGCGCACGGCATCGATGGACGGTTCGCTCATCTTCGCTCCGGTATGACCGCTGGGTTGAAACCGCCGCGCGGCTGGTGTTCATTGTAGAAAATCCGGCGGTCTTTTGGCGCGCAGCGGGTGGGGTGTGCCGTGCGACGTGTGCGGGAGGGGGGCTGGGAACATCGCTTGCGCGGGCATCCGAACGACGCGCGACAAACGAACGGCCGGAAGCCGGACAGGGCCGCGAACCGAAGGCTCGCGGAAACGCCGAACCACCTACCGCGCCGGATTCATCCGCTGATAGGCATCGAGCAACGCGGTCTTGTACACGACCCCGGCAAGCAGCGGCTCGCGCGCGCTCTCGATCACCGGCAGCCGCTCGCCCTGGAACGCCATGAAGTGCTGCAAGCCGACCGCGAGCGGCATGTCCGGCGTCAGCACGTCGAAGTGCGGCTGAAGATAGTCCGCGGCGGTCCGGCTCGACGTGTCGCGTCCTTCGAGCAGGTCCGACGTGATGTCCTTCAGCGCGACCGCGCCGACGAAGCGCCCGGCATCGTCCGTCACGTACAGGTACTTGACCGGATATTCGAGGAACACGCGCGTCATCTCGCGCACGGTCGCGCCGGTCGTCACGACGGTGTCGGCCGGGCGGATCAGCTCGCGCATCTGCGTCGAGCGCAGCCGCAGGCGCTCCGCTTCCTCGCGGTTGCGATGCAGCGTGATCTCGTACATCGACGCGTTGCCGGTCGAGCGCGCGACGAAATACGCGACCACGCACGCGAGCATCAGCGGCAGCATCACCTGATAGCTGAGCGTCATCTCGAAGATCATCAGGATCGCCATCAACGGCGCCTGGGTCGCGCCCGCGAGGAACGCGCCCATCCCGACCATCGCATACGCATACGGCTCGGACGTGCCGTGCGGCCATAGCGCGTGCATCCCCTGGCCGTACAGCGAGCCGAGCACCGCGCCGACGAACAGCGTCGGCGTGAACACGCCGCCGATCGCGCCGGAACCGACCGTCGCGGCGGTCGCCACCAGCTTGAACACGAGCACCGTCGCGAGCGCGGTCCACGTCCACGGCGAATGCAGGATCGAGTTCACGACGCTGTAGCCGTTGCCCCAGACCTCGGGCACCCACACCGATAGCACGCCGACCACGAGGCCGCCGGCCGCGAGCGTGACCGGCAGCGGCGTCGGCAGCCGCGCGAAGCCGGCCTTCGACGCATCGAGCAGCCGCAGGAACTGCGGCGCGAGCGCCCCGCACAGCAGCCCGAGCCCGACGAACAGGAACACCTCGACGCCGGCGACAGCCGGGAACACCGGCATCTCGTATGGCGGCCGGTAGCCGGCGAACTCGCGCATCGTGATGTTCGCGACGACCGACGCGACGACGATCGGCCCGAAGCTCTCCATCGCGAGCGAGCCGAGCACGATCTCGGTGACGAAAAACGCGCCGGCGATCGGCGCGTTGTACGCGGACGTGATGCCGGCCGCCGCGCCGCACGCGACGAGCAGGCGCAGCCGCGGCGGATCGAAGTGGACCCAGCGGCCGATCAGCGACGCGGCGAGCGCCGCCAGTTGCACCATCGGGCCTTCGCGGCCGATCGAGCCGCCGGTCGCGATCGTGAACAGCGACGACACGCTGCGCCAGAGGCTGCGGCCGACCGGCATCGCGCCGTCGCCGATCGCGACCGCCTCGACGTAGTCGGTGTGGATCGGCGCGCCGCTGCCGCCGCCGCGGTTCATGCGCCGCGCGACGAGCAGCACCAGCCCCGCGACGAAACCGCCGGCCGCGGGCATCCAGATCCGCGTGGTCCACGGCAGGCGGCGCGCCATCTCGACGAAGCTGCCGTCGGTGCCGGTGAGCGCGCGTTGCAACAGCGCGATTCCCTCGCGGAACAGCACCGTCGCGCATGCGCCGGCGACGCCGACGATCACCGACCAGATCAGCATCGTGTGCGCGTCGGACAGGCGAAAAAGGTCGCGTGCGCGGGTGCGCAGTTTCAGCAGGAATGACAGCACGGCGGGCAGGGCGAAAGGTTGGGGGAGCGGCGCCGGGCGCAAGAATAGCATCGCGCCCGGGCCGTGCGTAGCCGTGCAGGAGGCGGCGGAGGCGCCGCGCGGCATGGACCTAGCGCACCGCCTTGTCGAGTTCCGGGTAGTGCCGGAAGATGCCGCTCTCGTTGAACGGTATGCGCCGGCCGGACGCCGCGTAGGCGGCGATGTTCGGCCGCTTCGCGACCGCGTCGTGCAGCGCGACCACGTGCGGATAGTGGTCCGCGAAGTGTTTCGTTGCCTTCGGGAACGCGTAGCGCAGCCCTTCGACGATCTGGAACATCGACAGATCGACGTACGAAAGCGCGTCGCCGACCATGTGGCGTTTGTGGCCGTCCGGGTTTTGCAGCAGCACGCGCTCGAAGTAATGCATGAACTTCGGAATCCGATGCTGGATGAAGTCCGATGCACGCGCCTTCGCTTCGTCCTTCTGATCCTCGTAGTACAGGTTGCCCGAAATCGGATGATGGGTGTCGTGCGCCTCGGTCACGAGGTCCGCGATCGTCAGTTGCAGGCCGTTCGCGACGTAGCGCAGCCCCTCGTCCTTCGGCGCGAGCCCGAGTTTCGGGCCGAGATAGAACAGGATGTTCGCGGTCTGCGGCACGATCAGGTCGCCGTCCTTCAGGAACGGCGGCGCGTACGGCGGATGCGGTTCGCTGCGGCTGTCGAGCAGCGCCATCATCGCGCCGGTGCCCAGCCCGTCCTGCTCCGGCCCGCGCGTGACGTCGACATAGTCGGCTTGCGCTTCCTCCAGCGCGAGCCGCACGAATTCGCCCCGGCCTTGCAGGCCGTCCCAGTAATACAGTTCGTATGCCATCGGTGCTCCTTCCATGAAGGCGCCTGCAACAGGCCAGACCGCACAGTATCGCGCGCCAAGCGCGGTTGTGGCGCGGACGTGCGACGGTGCGGGGGCGGCGAGGTGCGGCGCGAGGTTCGACGTGTTTGCCAGGGCGGTTGTGGCGCGGCGCGATCGGGTTGCCTCGTCCACGGTCGCGCGGCGCACGCGGGTCGACGCGGCGGCGGCTGGCGCGTTGGCCGGTACGACGGCCGGCGTGATCGCTCCGCCCACTTCGACGGCCACGCGATTCGCACGCGCCGCACCGTTCGTATCGTTCGCACCGGCCATCGCAATCGCCCGCCACAACGCAGCAAGCCCCGCACCCGGCGGGGCCTGCTGCCCGACGCGCCGCGGCGCGCGGACCGGTCGTCATCCGAACAGCCGCTCCACCGCCCACGTGATCCCGAGTCCGCCGGCGATCAGCCACACATACAGGATCAGCCCGGTGGTCAGCGCGCGCGGGCCGGCCTCGCGGATCTGCGATACGCGGGTTTCGATGCCGAGCGCGGTCATCGCCATCGTCAGCGCGAACGTGTCGAGGGTGTTCGCCGTGTCGGTCGCGACGGCCGGCAGCACGTGCAGGGAGTTCACGACGACGAGCATCAGGAAGCCGAGCGCGAACCACGGCACCGCGAGCTTGCGGCTGCCCTGCGCGTGGTGCGCGCCTTCCGCTACGCGGCCGCGCGCCGGGCGGTTCAGCCACACGCCGAGCGCGAGCAATACCGGCACGAGCAGCATCACGCGGGTCATCTTCACGATCGTCGCGATGTGCGTCGCTTCCGGGCTCACGTTGCTCGCCGCGCCGACGACCTGCGCGACCTCGTGGATCGTGCCGCCGAAGAAGAGGCCCGCGCCGAGCGTGTCCAGATGCAGCCAGCCGGCGCGGTACAGCAGCGGGTACAGGAACATCGACAGCGTGCCGAACAGCACGACGCTGCCGACCGCCATCGCGCTCGTGTGCGGCTTCGACTGCAGCGTCGATTCGAACGCGAGCACCGCGGCCGCGCCGCAGATCGCGCTGCCGGCGGCGGTCAAAAGCGCGGTGTCGCGGTCGAGTTTCATCACCTTCATGCCGACCCACGTGCCGATCGCGAGCGTGCCGACGACGATCGCGACCGATTCGACGAGGCCGGGCAGGCCGACCTGCGCGATTTCCTGCAGGCTCACGCGCAGCCCGAAGAAGCCGACCGCGATCCGCAGCAGCTTGCGCGCGGAGAAGTTGACGCCGGCGGCCCAGCTTTCGGGCATGCCGTCGCGCAGCGCGTTGCCGTAGATCGTGCCGGCGACGATGCCGACGATCAGCGGGCTGATGCCGAGCCCGGCGATCGCCGGCAGCGAGGCGACGCGGGTGACCGCGGCGGCGAACAGCGCGACGAACAGCACGCCGTTCAACTGGCCGCGGGTGGAAGGCAGCGGATGGGCAAGGGTAGGGGACGAGGTGGACATGACGGTTCAGGTCGGTTGTCAGCGAATGGCCTAATCCTAATTCGCGTATATCAATATGAAAAATCGTGATTTGCGACGTAAAATATCGGCTGATCTGATAGATTTAGAAGATGACCCCGGAGCAACTGATAACCTTTGCCGTCGTCGCCGAGCAGCGGAACATCAGCCGCGCGGCGCTCGAACTGCATCTGTCGCAGCCGGCGGTGTCCGGGCAACTGCGGCTGTTGCAGGAGGAATTCGGCGAGCCGCTGTACCAGCGCGACGGCCGCGGCGTGCGGCTCACGCCCACCGGCGAGCAACTGGCCGTCTACGCGGCGCGGCTGCGCGACACGTGGCGCGACGCGCACGCGTTCCGCGACGCGCTGCGCGGGCTGGAGCGCGGCACGCTGAGGATCGGCGCGAGCACGACGCCGGCGAGTTATCTGCTGCCCTATCTGATCGCCGCGTTTCACCGTCAATATCCGGAGGTCCGGCTGGAGACCGCGAGCGGCAACACGTCCGACGTGGTCGGGATGCTCGGCTCGCTCGACGTCGCGATGATCGAAGGGCCGGTCGGCGCGCAACTGCCGCCGGACACGGCGGTGCATCCGTGGCGCGACGACGAGATCGTCGCGATCGTGCCGCGCGGGCATCCGCTGGCGGCGGACCCGCAGGAAACCGTCGTCACGCTCGACGCGCTCGGCGCGCACCCGCTGGTGCTGCGCGAGGAAGGCTCGGGCGTGCGGCAGATCGTCGAGCGCGCGTTCGCGCGCGCGGCGGTGCCGATGCGCGTCGCGCTCGAAATCGCGGGCGTCGAGGGCGTGAAGGAGGCGGTGCGCGCGGGGATGGGGATCGGTTTCGTGTCCGCGATGTCGATGCGGCACGAGGACAGCGCACTGTGCCGGCTGCGGCTCGGCCCGGTACCGCTCGCGCGGCGCTTCTCGATCCTCGTGCCGCACGTGCGCGCGGCGTCGCGCGTCGCGCAGCGTTTTCTCGACCTGTGCATGCAGGACGCGGCGCCGGACTGACGTCCAGGGATTTCCACAATGGCGCGCCAGGCCGCGCCGGCGCACTATCCGCCAAACTTCACTGGCGCTGACGCGCCTTTTTTCTGGATCGATCTGGAACCGGTTCCAGGCGAGATCGGGCGAAGTGGCGACACGGCAGGCATGACGGGCAGGACGGCAATGACGGAAGTGGCAATAGTGGCGAGCGCGTTCGGCGCGGAGACGATCCGGCGCGACGGACACGCCGCGTGGATCGACGCGGCGCGGCGCGCGGGCGCGGCGGCGTTCGAGGTGCGGCGCGAACTGATGGCCGACGCGGACGTGAATAACGACGCGCTGGCCGCGCTCGGCGCGCGGATCGCCGGCGCGGGCCTGTGGCCGGTCTGGTCGACGCCCGACACGTTGTACCGCGACGACGGCGCGCTCGACGAAGCGGCGCTGCGCGCGGCGCTCGATCACGGCCGCGCGCTCGGCGCGCGTTTCGCGAAGCTGCAACTGGGCGCTTTCGCCGGTGACGCGCACGCGGCGCAACTCGCCGCCGTGCTCGCGCAAACGGGCGGCGACGGCCGTTTGCGCGTCGTCGTCGAGAACGGCCAGTTGGCCCAGGGCGGCACGCTCGCGCAGTTCGTCGCGCTGTTCCGCGCGCTGGACAACTCGCCGGAGATGAACGCGCGCCGCGCGATCGGCATGACGTTCGACATCGGCAACTGGCAGTGGCCCGGCGAGCCGCTGCTGCTCGCGGCCGCGGCGCTCGCGCCGTACGTCGAGTACGTGCATTGCAAGGCGGTGACGGGAACCGGCGCGCGGCGCTTCGCGACCGCGCCGGCCGCCGACGATCCGCTGTGCCGCGCCGCGTTCGCCTGGCTGCCGCCCAGGGCGCCGCGCGGCATCGAATTTCCGTTCGATCCGCTTCGCGTCGCGGACGACGCCGCGCGTTATGTCGGATGGCTCGCCGCCGCTTGACCGCGCACCGATCGCCGGACCTCGCATCAGACCCATCCGTACACCAGCAGGAGCGCATTGCATGACCGCATCACTCGATGTCATCACCTACGGCGAAGCGATGGCGATGTTCGTCGCGACCGAAGCCGGCCCGCTCGCGAGCGTGTCGCAGTTCGCCAAACGCGCGGCCGGCGCGGAGCTGAACGTCGCGACCGGGCTCGCGCGCCTCGGCTTCAAGGTCGGCTGGATGAGCCGCGTCGGCGCGGACTCGTTCGGCCAGTTCGTGCGCGACGTGCTCGCCGCCGAACGCATCGACGCGCGCGCGGTGACCACCGACGAGCGTTTCCCGACCGGCTTCCAGTTGAAGTCGAAGAGCGACGACGGCAGCGATCCGGCGATCGAGTATTTCCGCCGTGGCTCGGCCGCGAGCCGGCTGTCGCTCGACGACTACCGGGCCGACTACGTGCTCGGCGCGCGTCACCTGCATCTGAGCGGGGTCGCGCCGGCGATCTCCGAAAGCTCGCGCGAACTTGCGTTCAAGCTCGCGCGCGAGATGCGCGCGGCTGGCCGCACGATCTCGTTCGATCCGAACCTGCGGCCGACGCTGTGGCCGTCGCGCGAGACGATGGTCGCGACGCTGAACGAACTCGCCGCCTACGCGGACTGGGTGCTGCCGGGCCTCGGCGAAGGCCTCGTGCTGACCGGCTCGGACCGGCCCGACGAGATCGCGCGGTTTTATCTGGAGCGCGGCGCGCGCGGCGTGATCGTGAAGCTCGGCGCGGACGGCGCGTATTTCCGCACCGCGGACACGGAAGGCTTCGTGCGCGCGCAGCCGGTCGCGCGCGTCGTCGATACGGTCGGCGCGGGCGACGGCTTCGCGGTCGGCGTGATCAGCGCGCTGCTCGACGGGCGTTCGCTGCCGCAGGCGGTCGCGCGCGGCAACCGGATCGGCGCGCTCGCGGTGCAGGTGATCGGCGATTCGGAAGGCTTGCCGGATCGCGCGCGGCTGGACCGCCTCGAAGCAATGGATGCGCAGGAGCCGGCCGCCGCCGAAGCCGGCTGACCGGCGCGGCATACGTCTTGCCACGGCGGCGGCAGCGAACGGGCCATGAGCCACGACCCGCGCCGCCGCCAACGACTACCTCAAAGGAGACAACGATGACCCCGACTACGCTCGCACCGCGCCGCTGGTGGGCGATCATGCCGATCGTGTTCATCACCTACAGCCTCGCGTATCTGGACCGCGCGAACTACGGCTTCGCGTCGGCGGCCGGCATCAACCGCGACCTCGGCATCAGCGCCGGGCTGTCGTCGCTGATCGGCGCGCTGTTCTTCCTCGGCTACTTCTTCTTCCAGATTCCCGGCGCGATGTACGCGGAACGCCGCAGCGTGCGCAAGCTCGTGTTCGCGAGTCTCGTGCTGTGGGGCGGCTGCGCGGCGCTGACCGGCGTCGTCACGAACATCCCGTCGCTGATGGTCATCCGCTTCGCGCTCGGCATCGTCGAGGCCGCGGTGATGCCCGCGATGCTCATCTTCATCAGCCACTGGTTCACGAAACGCGAGCGTTCGCGCGCGAACACGTTCCTGATTCTCGGCAACCCGGTCACGGTGCTGTGGATGTCGGTCGTATCCGGGTATCTCGTGCATTCGTTCGGCTGGCGTCACATGTTCGTCGCGGAAGGCGTGCCGGCGGTCGTCTGGGCGGTCTGCTGGTGGCTGCTCGTGCGCGACCGGCCGGCCGACGTGGCGTGGCTGACCGACGCCGAGAAGCGCGACCTCGACGCCGCCTTGCGCGCGGAGCAGGCGGCGATCCGTCCGGTGCGCAACTACGCGGACGCGTTCCGCACGCCGGCCGTGATGCTGCTGAGCGCGCAGTACTTCTGCTGGAGCATCGGCGTGTACGGCTTCGTGCTGTGGCTGCCGTCGATCGTGAAGAACGGCTCGTCGCTCGGCATGGTCGAGACCGGCTGGCTGTCCGCGCTGCCGTATCTCGCGGCGACGATCGCGATGCTCGCGACGTCGTGGGCGTCGGACCGCACGCAGCACCGCAAGCGTTTCGTGTGGCCGTTCCTCGCGCTCGGCGCGCTCGCGTTCGCCGCGTCGTATGCGCTCGGCGCGACCCACTTCTGGCTGTCGTACGCGCTGCTCGTGATCGCGGGCGCGGCGATGTACGCGCCGTACGGCCCGTTCTTCGCGATCGTGCCGGAACTGCTGCCGAAGAACGTCGCCGGCGGCGCGATGGCGCTGATCAACAGCATGGGCGCGCTCGGCTCGTTCGTCGGCTCGTACGTGGTCGGCTATCTGAATGGCGCAACCGGCTCGCCTGCGGCATCCTATGCGTTCATGAGCGCCGCGCTTGTCGTCGCGGTCGGCCTCACGCTCGCGGTGAAGTCCCGGCCCGACGACGCCTCCGCGGCCGTCACGCCCCTGCACGGAAAACAACGGACATGAAACCCACAATCGTCGCCTACAAGACCCTGCCTGCCGACGTGTCGGCGTATCTGCGCGAGCACGCGGACGTCGTCGAAGTCGACGCGGACCAGCCGGGCGCGCTCGCGGCCGCATTGCGCGACGCGGACGGCGCGATCGGCGCGAGCGTGAAGATCGCGCCGGCGATGCTCGACGGCTCGCGCGTGAAGGCGCTGTCGACGATCTCGGTCGGTTACGACAACTTCGACGTGGCGGACCTCACGCGGCGCGGCATCGTGCTCGCGCACACGCCGGACGTGCTGACCGAATCGACCGCCGACACGGTGTTCTCGCTGATTCTCGCGAGTGCGCGGCGCGTCGTCGAGCTGGCCGAATGGGTAAAGGCCGGCCACTGGAAGGCGAGCATCGGCCCGGCGCAGTTCGGCGTCGACGTGCAGGGCAAGACGCTCGGCATCGTCGGGCTCGGCCGCATCGGCGGCGCGGTCGCGCGGCGCGCGGCGCTCGGCTTCAACATGCGGGTGCTGTACACGAACCGCAGCCCGAATGCGGACGCGGAACGCCTGTATGGCGCGCGCCGCGTCGAACTCGACGAACTGCTCGCGACGTCGGATTTCGTGTGCCTTCAGGTGCCGCTCACCGACGCGACGCGACACCTGATCGGCGCGGCCGAACTGCGCAAGATGAAGCGCGACGCGATCCTGATCAACGCGTCGCGCGGCGCGACGGTCGACGAGCCCGCGCTGATCGACGCGCTGCGCGACGGCACGATCCGCGGCGCGGGGCTCGACGTGTTCGAGACCGAGCCGCTGCCGGCCGATTCGCCGCTGCTCGCGATGCCGAACGTCGTCGCGCTGCCGCACATCGGTTCCGCGACGCACGAGACGCGCCACGCGATGGCGCGCTGCGCGGCCGAGAACCTGATCGCCGCGCTCGACGGCACGCTGACCCGCAACGTCGTGAACCGCGAGGTGCTCGCGCGATGACGGGCGGCGTCGTTCCGCGGCGCGCGACGATCAGCGACGTCGCGCGCGAGGCGGGCACCGGCAAGACCAGCATCTCGCGGTATCTGAACGGCGAGCTGAACGTGCTGTCGCCGGAACTGCGCGCGCGGATCGAGGCGGCGATCGAACGGCTCGACTACCGGCCGAACCAGATGGCGCGCGGGTTGAAGCGCGGCCGCAACCGGCTGATCGGCCTGTTGATCGCGGACCTCGCGAACCCGTATTCGGTCGAGGTGCTGCAAGGCGTCGAGGCCGCGTGCCACGCGCTCGGCTACATGCCGCTGATCTGCCACGCGGCGAACGAAGTCGAGATGGAGCGCCGTTATCTGCAATTGCTGACCACGTATCGCGTCGAAGGCGTGATCGTGAACGCGCTCGGCGTGCGCGAGGCGACGCTGCGGCCGGTCGGCAGCGGCGGGATTCCGGCGGTGCTGATCGACCGCGCGGTGGAAGGGCTCGACGCGGACGTGGTCGGCCTCGACAACGCGGCGGCCGCGCGGCTCGGCACCGAGCATCTGCTGGCGCGCGGCTACGACGACATCCAGTTCGTCGTGCAGCCGTTCGAGCACGTGAGTTCGCGGCGCGAGCGCGCGCATGCGTTTCGCGCCGCGCTCGACGCCGCGCCGCCCGCGCGCGGCGGCACGCTGGTGCTCGACCTGCAGGACGAGGACGCGGTGGTCCGCGCGTTCGCGACGCTCGACGAGCGGATCGCGGACGCCGCGCGACGCGGCGCGCGCTGCGCGCTGTTCGCGGCGAACGCGCCAGTCGCGCTGCACGTCGCGCTACATCTGAAGGCGCGTTACGGCGTGCAATGGCAGCAGCGGGTCGCGCTGCTGTCGGTCGACGATCCGGACTGGGCCGAACTCGCGGGCATCACGACGATCCGGCAGCCGACGCACGAGATCGGCTATCGCGCGGTCGAATTCCTGAACGAGCGGATCGAAGGCGCGGCGGTCGCGGCGCGCGTGGCGGCATTCGCCGGGGAACTGGTCGTGAGGGCTTCGACCGGCGGTTGAGTGGGCGTCGTGTGGCGCGCAGGAATCGGGCTGTGCGGACTCGATGGCGGATTTCGGCTCGGTCGGCGAGGCCGAGTCGGCCAGGGCTGCGGGCAAGCAGGGCAGGCAAGTTTCCTCGCACTGCCCGATCGCGCATTCGATGCCGCGGCGTCCCGCTGCATACGGCGTTCGCCACACGTCAGGCGGCCTCATATGCGTCCGCGCCCGAATATCTGCGATCATTCGGGCTGCGGCGCGCATCGAGCGCGCCGATCGACGCAAGGAACGTTATGCCGGTAGCCCCCCTCACGCTGATCTGCCTTTCGCTCGCGACGGCGCTCGTCGCACTCGCTCCGATCATCCTTTATCGACGCCTCGCGAAGCCGTTCGCGCTCGACTGGCGCGACACCGTCGCCGGCATCGCGGTGTTCGCGCTGTTCGCGACGGTGATCGAGCGCGCGCTGAACGGCTACGTGCTGCGCGCCGACGGCCCGGCCGCCGCGTGGCTCGCGAATCCGGTCGCGTTCGTCGCGTATGGCGCGCTGGTCGCGGGCGTCTGCGAAGAGGTCGGGCGCTACCTCGCGATGCGGATGCTGAACGGGCGCAGCGGCGTGCGCGGCAACGCGCCGGTGGACAGCACGGGACTCGGCTACGGGATCGGTCATGGCGGCGCGGAGGCGTGGCTCGTCGGCGTGCTCGTGCAGGTGCAGTGGATCACGTTCGCGGTGCTCGCGAACCGCGGCGAACTCGATTCGCACCTGACCAACCTGAGCGTCGATGCGGTGCTGCGCGTGCATCTGATTCTCGCCACGCTGTCGCCGCAGTTCGCGGGCATATTCGTGATCGAGCGCATCGCCGCGCTGGTGTTCCAGCTTGGCCTGTCGGTGCTGATGTGGCGCGGCGTACGCGCGGGCTCGAAGACGATCCTGCCGGTCGCGATCGCCGCGCATGCGCTGATCGATCTGCCCGCCGCGATGTATCAGGCGCGGCTCGTTTCGCTGACGGTCGTCGATGGCGTTTATGTGGCCGCCGCGATTCTCGTCGCGATCGCGCTGTTCAGGGCCTGCCGTTCGAACCGGCCCATCGCGCGCGCCGCATGAGCGCGCGCCGGCCCGGTCCTCTCAACTGAATTCGTGGGAATCGATGGAAGCTTATCTGTACGAATGCGCGAGTCCCGATTTCGAGGAACTCGCGCGCGTGATCGCCGACCTGTTCCCCGAGCAGACGCGTTTCGCCGAACTGCCGGCCGACGACGGCACGCCGCAATTGACGGTCCACTGGGTCGCGATGCGCTTTGGCGCCGCCGCGCGCCGGATGACGATCACCATCGCGATCGCGCCGGCCGCGCTCGCGCGTTATCGCGCGTTGCCGGCGCGGCTGCGGAGCCGCAGCTTCGCGGTGCTGCGCGCGTATGTCGAAGCGACGCTCGGCTCGCTCGAAGAACAGCACGCGAAAGGCGAGAGCGTGCCGCGCGAAGTCGAGATCGCGCTGGACGAAGAGTTTGCGTGATGGGTTTGGGGTTTGGGGTTTGCGTGATGCGTTTGCGTCGGCGCGTTTGCGTCGGCGCATTTGCGTCGGATCACGCGCGGGTGGTGCGCCTGGCGAAGTCAGTCCGCGATGCGATACACCTTCGCGAACCGCGCGGCCTGCACGACGCCATAATCGCCCGGCGCGTACTGCATCACCCAGTCGCCGGCCGCGCCGGTCAGCCGGTCGCCGCCGGTTGCGGAGCGCACGATCGTGAACGGCTCGTCCATCCGTTTCGCGAGCACGACGGCCGGGCGGTTGCGATAGCGGCCCGGCTCGCCGTGTGCGAGTGACGGATCGGCGGGCAGGTACTTCGGATCGAAGCGTTCGCGCGACACGACCCAGCGGTCGCCGGTCGAGCCGGTGATGAGCGCGTCGCCGCGCGCATAACGGTTCGGGCCTTCGAGGCTCATCAGTTCGCCCGTGGCCGGGGCGAATTCGACGGTGACGGTTTCGTCCTTGACGACGCGTTGCGCGGCGGGATCGCTGCGCAGGTCGAGTTGGGTCAGTTCGATCATGAGAGGGCGGTGCGGGTCGTGCGTTCGGCAGGCGTGCTGAAAAGACGACGGCCGGGTCATGGTTCAACCATGGCCCGGCCGTCGCGCGGCCCGCAAGCGTACCGCGAAATCGACCGGCGCGCACGCCGGCCGATCGTCGATGTGGCGCGGGCCGAACGCGCCCGCTGCTGCTAGTGTTGCTTGTTGACGCCAGCGCGCTTATTGCGCGTCGGCGGCGCTGGCCGGCGCGGCTTCGGCCGGCTTCGCGCCGCGCTTGCCGTGATGCGCGCCACGGCGGGCCGGCGGCTGGCCATGCTCGCGGAACGTCGTGTCGGCGAGCGCCTTCTGTTCCGGCGACAGGCTGTTGTACAGCGGCTCGAACGCGCTGACGAGCTTCTGCATGTCGTCCGCGTGGACCTGCGAGATCTGCGCGTACTGCTTCATGTCGTCGAGCGCGGAACGCTTTTCGGTGGCCGCGCGTTGTTGAAACAGTTGGCTCATCGACTGGCCGTTCGCGCGCATCACGTCCGCGAATGCGTTCCACTGCGTTTCCTGCGCCGGCGTGATCTTCAGCGCGGAGTGCAGGTAGGCGATGCGTTCCTCGACGCGCTGTTCGCGATGCGCGGCGGCCGATGCGGCCGTGGGCGCGGCAGCCGGTGCCGCGGTCTGTGCGAACGCACTGCCGATCGACAGCGTGGCGGCAAGAACGACAAAAGCTTTCTTCATTGTTGCTCCTTGAATCGTTTCGTAGCGAGATGGCGCGATGCCTGTTCATCGCAGCCGCTATTAGTACCACGTTATCGCGGCATCGCACCCCGGTTGCGACAACTGCTTACAAACGAAACGCATCGTAAGCCCGCGGTATGTCGCGCGATAATGACGGCACTTCCCTTCACCGTGAGCCTTTGATTCGATGAGACCGCCGCGCCTCGACCAGCTCGACGAACTCGACCGCAGCCTCGTCGCGCTGCTTCAGGAAAACGCGCGGGAGAGCGTCGCGAATCTCGCGCGCCGGCTCGGCGTCGCGCGCACGACGGTGCTCGCGCGGATCGCGCGGCTCGAACGCACGCAGGTGATCGCGGGGTACGGCGTGCGGCTCGGGCAGGACGTGCTCGACGCGAGCATCCAGGCATGGGTCGGCCTCATCATCGGGCCGAAGCACGGCGCGGACGTGCAGAAGCGTCTCGCGAAGATGCCCGAGGTGCAGTTGCTGTGCGCGGTCAGCGGCGAGTACGACTATGTCGCGTGGCTGCGCGCGGATTCGCCGGAGCGGCTGAACGATCTGCTCGACCAGATCGGCGCGATGACCGGCGTCGAACGCACGACGACGTCGATCGTGCTCGCGCGCAAGGTCGATCGCGGCTCGGTCACCGGCTGACGCGCATCGCACGCGGAACGGTGTTTTCGACGTTTTGCAGTATGAGTTCGTCGAAATGACGAAAATACCGGTCGAAACGCAGCATTTTGCGGCTCGCAACTGATTTTGCACCTCCCTAGACTGGAGCCGATACGGGCGCGGCCTGTCCGGACACCAGAACAAAGGAGATGCTCATGAAAGTTGCGATCGCAGGCGCGGGCCTGATCGGCCACACCATTGCGCAGATGCTGCGCGAGACCGGCGACTACGAAGTCGCCGCATTCGACCGCGACGCGCACGCGCTCGACGCCCTCGCGGCGGCCGGCATTCCGACCCGCCGCGTCGATTCGGCGGACGCGGCCGCGCTGCGCGCCGCGTTGCAGGGTTTCGACGTGCTCGTGAACGCGCTGCCGTATTACCTCGCGGTGAACGTCGCGGCGGCCGCGAAGGGCGCGGGCGTCCATTATTTCGACCTGACCGAGGACGTGCGCGCGACGCACGCGATCCGCAGTCTCGCGGACAGCGCGGAGCACGTATTCATGCCGCAATGCGGGCTCGCGCCGGGTTTCATCGGCCTTGCCGCGCATGCGCTCGCGAACCGCTTCACCGGGATCCGCGACGTGAAGATGCGGGTCGGCGCGCTGCCGCAGTTCCCGACCAATGCGCTGAAGTACAACCTGACGTGGAGCGTCGACGGACTCATCAACGAGTATTGCCAGCCGTGCGAAGCGATTCGCGATGGCCGGACGCAATGGGTGCAGCCGCTCGAAGGCCTCGAACATTTTTCGCTCGACGGCGTCGAGTACGAGGCGTTCAACACGTCGGGCGGGCTCGGCACGCTGTGCGAGACGCTGGCCGGCCGCGTCGGCGCGCTCGACTACAAGTCGGTCCGTTATCCGGGCCATCGCGACCTGATGCAGTTCCTGCTCGAAGACCTGCGCCTCGCCGACGACCGCGACACGCTGAAGTCGATGCTGCGCCGCGCGGTGCCGTCGACCGGGCAGGACGTCGTGCTCGTGTTCATCACGGTGACGGGGATGCGCGACGGGCAACTGGTGCAGGAGGTGTTCACGCGCAAGGTGTTTGCCGGCACCGTCTGCGGGATGCCGATGAGCGCGATCCAGATCACGACCGCGGGCGCGATGTGCGCGGTGCTCGACCTGTTCCGCGAGAAGAAGCTGCCGCAGGCGGGGTTCGTGCGTCAGGAGCAGGTGCCGCTCGATGCGTTTCTCGCGAATCGCTTCGGACGGCTGTACGACGGCGCGCCGCTCGACGTGCGGGTCGCCGCGTGAGCGTGGCGCGGAGGCAGATGCAATGACGAAAGCCGGCGCTTCAGCCGGCTTTTTTCATGGCGTTTTTCAATCGGCGTTTTTCGCGGGATCGGCGACGATGCGGCGGACCAGCGCGTCGAAATCCGCATTGGTCGGCGCGGTGTTGTCGAATATCAGCAGACCGTCGCATTGCGCATCGGACGGCTCGAAGCGGCGCTGCCGGTATTCGTCCCAGTGCGAGAGCTTGTACGCGTCGCCCGGGTTGGCGCGCCGCTCGATGCGCTCGCGCGCGGCCGCTTCCGACGTCTGCACCCACACGACGCTGACCGCGACCTCGGGGCCGACGCGCAGCCATTCACGATCGAACAGCCGCCGGTCGCGCACCTCGCGCGACAGCGGCCCGACGACGATCGCGCCGACGCCCATTGCGAGGTTCTCGCGCGCGGTGTCGAGCAGCCCCTGATACTCGGGGTCGCGCAGATGCTGGAGGAACAGCGGGCTGTCGCGGTCGTTCGGATCGCCGGTGAGCATGCCCATCACGGCCGCGCTGTAGCGGCCGTACAGCGTGTCCTTGTCGAGCAGGCAGAGCGGTTCGCCAGTGGCCTGCGCAAGCGGCGCGGCGAGTCGTTTCGCGAGCGTGGTCTTGCCGGTGCCGGCGTGTCCGCAGACGAACACCAGCCGCGTCACGTGCGGGTGTCCCGGGTGTCGCCGCCCGATGTGCTGTTGGTGTCGCCGTCGAGGAGCTTGCCGTTCGCTTCGAGCCACATCACGTTGATGATGCCGAAGCCGAGCGCCACGCCGATGCCGAGAATCCACGAGAAGTACCACATCGCGCTGTCTCCTGTCGATCGGAGTTAGCGCTTTAGCGCTTACTCCGATCCCATGCAAAGCGGTCGATCGGAGTTAGCGCTTCAGCGCTTACTCCGGTCCCATGCAAAGCGGTCGATCGGAGTTGGCGCTTCAGCGCTTACTCCGGTCCCATGCAAAGCTGCCGATCGGAGTTAGCACTTCGCTTCAGCGCATACCCCGATCCCATAAAGACGGTTGCCGTTGTACCTGGCGTTCCTGCCGTGATTCCGGCGAACGACGCCGGACGATGCGGACAAGCATATACCATCGATCCGGAGCGCGACCAGCCGCGAGGCGGGGCAGAGCCGGGTCATGCCTGCCGGATGATCGACGACGGTTGACGCGCGCCTTCCGATGCACGGTCTAGCAGGCGTTTGCGCGAACCGCCCAGCCTGCAACGCCCAACCCGCAACGATCGTGCGCCCACCCACGCAAGCCGCCGCTCGCCGCGGCCGCCCGGCCCGCGCGGCGGTTATCATGGGCGCGGGTCGCGGTCGCGCGGCCGCCGCGTCATCCGGGGGGAATCCGCCTATGCGTCCACACACGGTCGCCGCGTTCGCGCTCGTCGTCGTCACGCTGGCCGGCTGCGCCGAGTCGCCCGCGCCGCCGGTGCCGTTCCGCCCGGTGCCGGCCGACCGGATCGTCGCCGCCGGCTTCACGCAGCCCGGCGACGGCCTCGTGCTCGTGGACGTGCGCCGCGAGCGGTCAGCGAACGTCATCGTCCGGTTTCGCGCCGCGCCGGTCTATGTCGACGGCGAGCGCGTGGCCGACTTGATGAACGGCGAGCATCTCGTGCTGTACCTGAAGCCGGGCGAGCATCGGATCGGCGTGTCCACGCAGTTCGATCCGGTCGTCGAGATCCGGTTCGTCGTCGATGCGCGCCGCGTGAACCGCGCGAGCGTCGGGTTCGACGCGGACGACCGGGTCGCGATCCGCCGCGTCGCGCGCTGAGCCGGCGGCGTGCGGCAGCGGCGGCCATGGCGGCCGGCGTGGGCGCGGCGAACGCCTGAACGCCCCGGGCGCCGCAATCGGCGTCGCCGCGCGGAACCCCTTAAACTGGCGGCCGATGCGTATTCGACGCACCCCCGCAACTCACCCCATCATTGCGCGTGCAACGCGCGCGCTGGCAGGACAGGACGACATGCTCATCAATTGCGCCGCGTATCAGGGCGGCAGAAAACTGGCCGACGTCGCGATCCCGGACATCAGCGACTATCTGTCGAAGCCCGAGTGCTTCGTGTGGGTCGCGCTGAAGGACCCGGACGCGGGCGAGATGGCCGCGATGAAGGAGGAGTTCGGGCTGCACGAACTCGCGATCGAGGACGTGATGAACGGCAACCAGCGGCCGAAGATCGACGAGTTCGGCAACACGCTGTTCGCGGTGCTGCACACGATCGAACTGGACGACGACGGCGAACTCGTCACGGGCCAGGTGAACGTGTTCGCCGGGCCGAACTTCGTGCTGTCGGTCCGGCATCGCGCGCAGCAGGGTTTTCGCGACGTGCGCGCGCGCTGCGAGCGCGAGCCGGAACTGCTGAACGAGGGCGCGGGTTTCGTGCTGTATGCGCTGATGGACAGCGTGGTCGATCGCTACATGCCGGTGATCGAGGCGCTCGCGAACGAGATCGACGAACTGGAGGACCGCATCTTCGAGAAGCAGACGCTCGCGGCATCGCGCGCGATCATCGAGGACCTGTACTCGCTCAAGCGCCGCCTCGTGATCTTGCAGCACCATGTCGCGCCGCTCGTCGATGCGGTCGGCAAGCTGGTCGGCGGCCGCATTCCGCAGATCTGCGTCGGCATGCAGGCGTATTACCGCGACGTGTACGACCATCTGGTCCGGGTCGCGAACTCGATCGACGCGCGCCGCGAGATGGTCGTCACCGCGGTGCAGGTGAACCTCGGCATGATCTCGCTCGCGGAGAGCGAGGTGACGAAGCGGCTCGGCTCGTTCGCCGCGCTGTTCGCGGTGCCGACGATGATCGCCGGCATCTACGGGATGAACTTCCAGTACATCCCCGAGCTGCACTTCCGTTTCGGTTATCCGCTGTGCATTGCGATGATGGTCGTGATCGACGTGGTGCTGTTTTTCCTGTTCCGCCGCGCCAGCTGGCTGTGACGGTCGCGCGCGCGGACCGGACCGCGCGCGTCGGGCCGCCGCATGCGCTGTGTGCGCAGCAGCACCGCCTGGCGTTGACACCGCGAACGCCGCGCGCCGAGAATGGGTGCGCGACAACGTTTTCCACGCGCCGCGCACGCTGTTCCGCATCCTCTACGGGTTCGCCCGGAGCCCCGCCGCCGCGGGGCGGATCCACGGGCGGACAGGCCGACAAAAAGACGAACCACCAGGAGACTGCCACGATGGAATCCCGCTATCGCCGCCGCGTCGTCGCGGCCGCCGTCGCGCTCTGCGCGGCCGCCGCGCTGCCGCTTGCCGCGCAGGCGCAGCAGCCGGCCGGCGGCAAGCCGAAGGTCGCGCTCGTGATGAAGTCGCTTGCGAACGAGTTCTTCCTGACGATGGAGACCGGCGCGAAGGACTACCAGAAGCACAACGCGTCGACGTTCGACCTCGTGACGAACGGCATCCGCAACGAGACCGACACCACCGCGCAGATCCAGATCGTCGAACAGATGATCGTGTCGAAGGTCGATGCGATCGTGCTCGCGCCAGCCGATTCGAAGGCGCTCGTGCCGGTCGTGAAGAAGGCGGTCGACGCCGGGATCATCGTCGTCAACATCGACAACCGGCTCGACCCGGACGTGCTGAAGTCGAAGGACCTGAACGTGCCGTTCGTCGGCCCGGACAACCGCAAGGGCGCGCGCCTCGTCGGCGACTATCTCGGCAAGCGGCTGAAGGCGGGCGACGAGGTCGGCATCGTCGAGGGCGTGTCGACGACGACCAACGCGCAGCAGCGCACCGCCGGCTTCAAGGACGCGATGCAGGTCGTCGGCGCGAAGATCGTGTCGGTGCAGTCCGGCGAATGGGAGATCGACAAGGGCAACGCGGTCGCGTCGGCGATGCTCAACGAATACCCGAACCTGAAGGCGCTGCTGTGCGGCAACGACAACATGGCGATCGGCGCGGTGTCGGCGGTGCGCGCGGCGGGGCGCCAGGGCAAGGTGCTCGTGGTCGGCTACGACAACATCGACGCGATCCGGCCGATGCTGAAGGACGGCCGCGTGCTCGCGACCGCCGACCAGTTCGCGGCGAAGCAGGCGGTGTTCGGCATCGACACGGCGCTGAAGGCGCTTTCCGGCCACAAGAAGCAGTCGGAGTTGTCCGGCGTCGTCGAAACGCCGGTCGTGCTCGTGACGAAGTGAGGAGGTCCGGCGTCGTAGTCCGGCGGCCATATCGCCGTCGTGATGTCTGAAATAAATGCTCAAGAAAAGCGCCGCGCGGCCGTTATTTGATACGTAACGACCATGCGGCAAAGCGCCGGCGAAGCGTTGGCAAAGCGTTGGCCGAGCCCGGCGGCGTCGCCGGATGCGGTGCGGGCCGGACCTCGCGCATCGCACGGCGCGGCGGCATGGTTCCGACTCAGCCGGCGCCGCAGAGGCCGCCGGGCTGCCGGGAGCGCGCGCCACGAGCGCGTCGGCGTCCCATGGCACGACCGTGCGCGGCAGGTGGCGCGCGGTTCGCGACAACAGGATCGTGATGGATGCAAACGCCCCCGACGGGCCGTCGTCGTCAGCACCGCCCGTGCTGACCGTGACGGGCGTCGGCAAGACTTACGAGCAGCCGGTGCTTACCGACGTGAGCCTTGCCCTGCATGGGGGCGAGGTGCTGGCGCTCACGGGCGAGAACGGCGCGGGCAAGAGCACGCTGTCGAAGATCGTCGGCGGGCTGGTCGCGCCGGATGCCGGCGCGATGCAACTGCTGGGCCGCCCGTATGAACCCGCGAGCCGCCGCGACGCCGAGGCGCTCGGCGTGCGGATGGTGATGCAGGAGCTGAACCTGCTGCCGACGCTGACCGTCGCCGAAAACCTGTTCCTGAACCGGCTGCCGCACGGCGGCCCGCTCCGTTTCGGCTGGATCGACCGCAGGCGGCTCGACGCCGACGCGCGCACGGCGATGGCGCGGGTCGGACTCGACGCGATCGACCCGGCGACGCCGGTCGGCGAACTCGGGATCGGCCATCAGCAACTGGTCGAGATCGCCCGCAACCTGACCGGCGACACCCGCGTGCTGATCCTCGACGAACCGACCGCGATGCTGACCGGCCGCGAAGTCGCACTGCTGTTCGAGCAGATCGCACGGCTGAAGGCGCGCGGCGTCGCAATCGTCTACATCTCGCACCGGCTCGACGAACTCGCGCGGATCGCGCAGCGCGTCGCGGTGCTGCGCGACGGCCGGCTGGTGCGCGTCGACGCGATCGGCAGCCTGACGCCCGAGAAGATCGTCGCGGCGATGGTCGGGCGCGAGATCGGCGAGCGGATCGACCTTGGCGAGCGCCGCATCGGCGCGCCGCTGCTGAAGGTGGAGGGGATCGGCCGCGGCAGCGTCGTGCGCGACGTGTCGTTCGACGTGCGCGCGGGCGAAATTTTCGGCCTCTCCGGGCTGATCGGCGCGGGCCGCACCGAACTGCTGCGGCTCGTGTACGGCGCGGACCGCCGCGACCGCGGCACGGTCGCGCTTGCGCCGCGCGGCGGCGGCGAGCCGGTCCCGGTGCGCATCGACTCGCCGGTGGACGCGGTGCGCCACGGTGTCGCGCTGATCACCGAGGACCGCAAGGGCGAAGGTTTGCTGCTGCCGCAGCCGGTCGCCGCAAACGTGACGCTCGGCCAGCTGGGCGCGGTGTCGCGCTACGGGATCGTCGACGCGGCGCGCGAAAACGCGCTCGCGCGCCGGCAGATCGACGCGCTGCGGATTCGCACGAGCGGCCCCGCGCAGCCGGTCGCGGAACTGTCGGGCGGCAACCAGCAGAAGGTCGTGATCGCGCGCTGGCTCGCGCGCGACTGCCGGGTGCTGCTGTTCGACGAGCCGACGCGCGGCATCGACGTCGGCGCGAAGTTCGACATCTACGCGCTGATGGGCGCGCTGGCGCGGGAAGGCCGCGCGCTCGTCGTCGTGTCGAGCGACCTGCGCGAGCTGATGCTGATCTGCGACCGGATCGGCGTGATGTCGGCGGGGCGGATGGACGCGGTGTTCGCGCGCGGCGAATGGAGCGAGGATGCGCTGCTCGGCGCGGCGTTCGCCGGCTACCGCAGCCGCGACGCGCTGCTCGGCCACGCGGCGGCCGGCGTGGAGCGCGCGCGATGACCGGCCAGCCGCTGCACGATCCCTCTCAAGCGGGCGCGAAGCCGGCCGGCACGCGCTTCGGGCTGTCGAACTATCTCGGCCTCGGGCTTGCGCTCGTTGCGATGATCGTGCTCTTCTCGCTGCTCAGTTCGCATTTCCTGACCTACGACACGTTCAGCACGATCGCCAACCAGATCCCGGATCTGGTCGTGATGGCGGTCGGCATGACGTTCGTGCTCATCATCGCGGGGATCGACCTGTCGGTCGGCTCGGTGCTCGCGCTCGGCGCGTCGGTGGTCAGCGTCGCCGCGCTGCGCTGGCACTGGCCTGCGCTGCCGGCCGCGCTGCTCGGCGTCGCGGCGGCGGCCGCGGCCGGCACGCTGACCGGCGCGGTCACGGTCGCGTGGCGGATTCCGTCGTTCATCGTGTCGCTCGGCGTGCTGGAGGCCGCGCGCGGCCTCGCGTACCGGATGACCGATTCGCGCACCGCGTACATCGGCGACGCGTTCGACTTCCTGTCGAACCCGATCGCGTTCGGCATTTCGCCGGCGTTCGTCGCGGCGGTCGCGGTGATGGGGGTCGCGCAGCTCGCGCTGACGCGCACGGTGTTCGGCCGCTACCTGATCGGGATCGGCACGAACGAGGAAGCGGTGCGGCTCGCGGGCGTCGATCCCAGGCCGTACAAGGTCGCGGTGTTCGCGCTGATGGGCGCGTTGTCCGGGCTCGCCGCGCTGTTCCAGATTTCGCGGCTCGAAGCGGCGGACCCGAACGCGGGCGCCGGCCTCGAACTGCAGGTGATCGCGGCCGTCGTGATCGGCGGCACGAGTCTGATGGGCGGGCGCGGCTCGGTCATCAGCACGTTTTTCGGCGTGTTGATCATCTCGGTGCTGGCCGCCGGTCTCGCGCAGATCGGCGCGAACGAGCCGACCAAGCGGATCATCACCGGCACGGTGATCGTCGTCGCGGTCGTGCTCGACACGTACCGCAGCCGGCGGCGCAGGCCATGACAGGCAGTTGACGTGAGTTCGGTCCGCGCGGGGTCGCCGGACCGTCGGGGGCAACCGCGGTTCCGGCGCGCGTGCGGCGCGGCCGGAGCGGCGACAGGCGGTAACGAGGCAGGGAGTATCACAGGGAAATGGCGACGATCAAGGACGTGGCTGCGGTGGCGGGGGTGTCGTTCACCACGGTGTCGCATGTCGTGAACAATTCGCGGCCGGTATCGGCCGACGTGCGGGCGAAGGTCGAACTGGCGATCCGCGAGCTGAACTACGTGCCGTCGGCGGTCGCGCGCTCGCTGAAGGCGCGCTCGACGGCGACGGTCGGCTTGCTGGTGCCGAACGGCACGAATCCGTATTTCGCGGAACTGGCGCGCGGCGTCGAGGACGCGTGCGCGGCGAAGGGTTACTGCGTGTTCTTCTGCAATTCGGACGACGATCCGGGCAAGCAGCAGAGTTACCTGCGGGTGCTGCGCGAGAAGCGGATCGACGGCCTCATCGTCGCGTCGGCCGGCGACGACGCGGTGCTCGCGCGGGCGCTGTCGGACGCGAGCGAGCCGATCGTGGTCGTCGATCGCAACATCGAGGGCCTGAACGCGGACCTCGTGCAGATCGATCACGAGCGCGGCGCGTGGCTTGCTACCCGCCATTTGCTGAAGCTCGGGCACGTGCGGATCGGCTGCATCACCGGGCCGGTGACGACGGCGGTCAGCGCGATGCGCGTGCACGGTTTCCTGCGGGCGCTCGCGCAGCGCGGGATCGAGATCGCGGAAGGGGCGATCGTCGAGAGCGACTTCACCGGCGCGGGCGGCTACCAGGCCGCGCAGCGGCTGTTCGACACGGTGCGGCCGACCGGGATCTTCGCGGGCAACGACATGATGGGCATCGGCGCGCTGCGCGCGGCGGCCGAGCGCGGGATCGCGGTGCCGACCGACTGCTCGATCATCGGCTTCGACGACATCGAACTCGGGCATTACACCTATCCGTCGCTGTCGACGGTCGGCCGTTCGGTGCGCGCGCTCGGCGAGATGGCCGCGCACACGCTGATCGAACGGATTTCCGGCATCGCGAAGGCGGCCGGCACGCCGATGCGCCGCCGCGTGGTCGCGCCGCGGCTGCTCGCGCGCGAATCGACCGGGCCGTGGAGCGGCGCGGCCGGGGAAACGTCGCTCGCCGCGGCGTAACCCCGGCGGCGTGCCGCGCGGGCGAGACGACCCGGCGGCGGAGTTTCTGCGAGGAGCGGACATGGCGGCGACAGACGAAGCAGGTCCGGAAGTGGCGGACGTTGACGAAACGGCGCTCGGCGCGCGCCTCGGCCGGGTCGCGGTGGTCGGCAGCCTGAACATGGATCTCGTCGCGCGGGCGCCGCGCCTGCCGCGCCCCGGCGAGACGCTCGCCGGGCACGCGTTCGCGCAGGTCGCGGGCGGCAAGGGCGGCAACCAGGCGGTCGCCGCCGCGCGGCTCGGCGCGGACGTCGCGATGATCGGCTGCGTCGGCGCGGACCCGAACGGCGAGCTGCTGCGCGCGGGCCTCGTCGCGGAGCGGATCGACTGCGCGGCGCTGGAAACCGCCGCGCATGCGTCCACCGGCGTCGCGCTGATCGTCGTGGACGACGCCAGCCAGAACGCGATCGTGATCGTCGCGGGCAGCAACGGCGAAGTGACGCCCGCGACGATCGCGCGGCACGAGGCGGCGCTCGCGCGCGCCGACGTGGTGGTCTGCCAGCTTGAGACGCCGCCCGACGCGGTGCGCGCGGCGCTCGCGACCGCGCGCCGGCTCGGCAAGACGACGATCCTGAACCCCGCGCCGGCGACCGGGCCGCTGCCCGACGACTGGCTGCCGCTGGTGGACTGGCTGGTGCCGAACGAACTGGAGGCGGCCGCGCTGACCGGGTTGCAGGTGACCGTGCCGGGCGAGGCCGCGCAGGCGGCCGTTGCGCTGCGCGGCGCGGGAGCGAACAACGTGCTCGTGACGCTCGGCGCGCAGGGCGTCTGCGTGCTGATCGGCGACGCGCCGGCCGAGCACTGGCCGGCCCCGCGCGTCGCGGCTGTCGATACGACCGCGGCCGGCGACACCTTTATCGGCGGTTTCGCCGCGCGGATCGCGGCCGGCGTCGAGCCGCGCGACGCGATCCGCTTCGCGCAGCGCGCAGCGGCGCTGTCGGTCACGCGCGCGGGCGCGCAGCCGTCGATTCCGACGCTCGACGAACTCGCGTGACGGCGTTTTTTCCGCACTTCTTCCCGCTGCTTTCCGCCGCTTCCCGCTGCTTCCCCCGCAATATTCTTTTTGCATCTTTTTTTGCCTGCGACTAGATAGTTTCCCTACGGATGCGCCTGTCAAGGCGATAGAAAGCGTTGCCGTAAACGTATTCAGGACGTCGGACGCTGCGCGGGACCGGCGCCTGGCGGCGGACTCGCTGCGCGTTCGCTGTCACGACAACAAGCCGACCAGGCCAACAGGCACTACGTGGTGGGGACGACGATGAACAAGGGCATCACGATCAAGGCGCGGATCGGGTTGGCGATGGCGTTTCTGGCCGCGCTGGTCGTCGCGATCAGCGTGCTCGGCCTGCTGGGCCTCACGCGCTCGAACAACGCGAACCGCGACACCTTCACCGAGCGGATGCCGGCCGCGATCGCGGTCGCGTCGGCGGAGCTGTATGCGTCGCGCGAGCGGCTCGTGCTCGACCGCGCGGCGTTCCTGATCGGCACGCCGGAAGTCGACGCGACGCTCGCCCGCGCGCGGATGATGCGCGGGATCTCGGACGACTGGTGGAAGAAGTTCCTCGACCTGCCGCGCAGCGCGGAGGGCGACCGGCTCGCGCAGACGGTGTCGGCGCGACGCGACGCGCTGCATGCGGCGGCGGATGCGTTCGCGGCGACCGTCAAGGCCGGCGACACCGCGAGCGTCGTGCCGGGCGCGAGGGCGCTGCAGGCGGCATACGACGGGCTCTCGAAGGCCGACGAGGAACTGAACCGCTATCAGACCGCGCACGCGCAGACCAGCTTCGACGACGCGCAGGCCGCGTTCTCGCAGTTGCGCATCGCATGCATCGCCGCGATGGTCGCGGGCATCGCCGGGGCGGCGCTGTCGTTCGTGTGGCTGCGCCGCGCGATCGCGCGGCCGCTCGCGGACGCGCTCGGCCACTTCGACGCGATCGCGGCGGGCGACCTGCGGCGGCCGGTCGTCGTGCACGCGCGCGACGAGATGGGCGAACTGCTCGCCGGCATCGCGAAGATGCAGCGCAGCCTGATCGACACCGTGCGCGCGGTGCGCTCGGGCAGCGAGTCGATCGCGACCGCGACGCGCGAGATTTCGGCGGGCAACCTCGACCTGTCGTCGCGCACCGAACAGCAGGCGTCGGCGTTGCAGCACACCGCGTCGAGCATGGATGAACTGACCGGCACGGTGAAGCAGAACGCCGACAACGCGCGCCAGGCGAGCGGGCTCGCGGCGACCGCGTCGGAGATCGCGAACCGCGGCAGCGCGGTCGTCGACCAGGTGGTCGGCACGATGGGCGACATCAACGACAGCTCCGCGAAGATCGCGGACATCATCACGATCATCGAGGGCATCGCGTTCCAGACCAACATCCTCGCGCTGAACGCGGCCGTCGAGGCGGCGCGCGCGGGCGAGGAGGGGCGCGGCTTCGCGGTGGTCGCGGGCGAGGTGCGCGGCCTCGCGCAGCGGTCGTCGGCGGCCGCGAAGGAGATCAAGGCGCTGATCGACGCGTCGGTCGAGCGGGTGCAGGCCGGCTCCGCGCTCGTCGACGAGGCGGGCCGCACGATGGGCGAGATCATCGGCGCGGTGCGGCGCGTGACCGACATCATGGGCGAGATCGCGGCGGCGTCCGGCGAGCAGGCGCGCGGGATCGACGACGTCGCGCGCGCGGTCGCGCAGATGGACGAGGTCACGCAGCAGAACGCGGCGCTGGTCGAGCAGGCGGCCGCCGCCGCGCAGTCGCTGGAGGACCAGGCGGGCCGGCTGCGCGAGGCGGTTGCGGTGTTTCGGGTCGATGACGGTGCGCAGGGGACGGTGGTCAGCGGCGCGCATGAGGTGGGTCGGCCTGCCGCGCGGGCTGTCGTTGCCGGCGCGGCGGCAACGGGCGCGGGGACGGCCGGCGCGGTGTCGCAGCGCGCGGCTGCGACCGCTTCGGCCTCGGCCATCTCGGCCACCTCGGCTGCCTCGGTCATATCCGCCCGTCCGGCTGCTGCCGTTCGCGACCGCTCACCGGCCCCGGCGCGGGCGGCACCGAAACCGCGTCGCCCCGCGCCGGCGCTCGCCGCGGCTCCCGTCGCGGCGAGCGCCGATCACGACTGGGAAACCTTCTGAGCCGCAGCAGCTGCGGACGCCGCCGTCCTGGATGATGGACAGAACCGCCGCAGCGGCAGCCGCGGCGGTTTTTTTATGCGCTTCGGTGACCCGACGCACGCTGCCGCACGAAGGTTCCGGTACATTGTCGGGCGCGGCGTCGTCGCGGGGCGATGCCTGCCGATGCGGCGATCCGCGCGCGGTACACTGCGCGTTGACCGGACGCAGGCGTCGCGCGGGGCCGGCCGCGCTGCCGCGTCACGCACCCAGGGGTAGCGTCCGGACCGGCGCGCAACGTCGCGCCGGCCGCGGCGCCGTACAACAAAAGGACTCGGATATGACGCATGACGATCTCGCGCAACGCCTCGTGAATGCGCGCCGCCGGCATCACCTGATCGAATCGGTCGCGCCGGAGCGCCTGCCGCCCGACGCCGCGACCGCGTATGCGATCCAGCAGGCGGTGATTGCCGGGCTCGGCACGACGACCGGCGGCTGGAAGATCGGCGCGCGCACGCCGGGCGGCGAAGTGTCCGGCGCGCCGATTCCCGCGCCGCTCGTCCAGGCGTCGCCGGCGCGCGTCGAGCGGCATGCGTTCTTTCGCGTGCTCGTCGAACTGGAGATCGCGTTTCGTTTCGCCGCGCCGATCGCGCCGCGCGCGGACGCCTATGCGCGCGACGAAGTGCTCGCGCAGGTCGGCCAGATCCTGCCGGCGATCGAGATCGTCGACAGCCGCTTCGCCGAATGGCCGAACGTCGCGCCGCTTGCGCAGCTCGCCGACGCGCAGAACAACGGCGCGCTCGTGACCGGTCACGCGCTGCCTTATGCGACGCTCGCGCGTTCGCTCGACTTCGTCGCCCCCGAACTCGAACTGTCGTTCGACGGCGTGTCGCTCGTGCCGGAAGCGACCGGCAACCCGGCCGGCGATCCGCGCGAGTTGCTCGTCTGGTTCGTCAACCATTGCGCGGCGATGGGCATCACGATCGAGCCGGGCTGGACCGTGACGACCGGCTCGTATGTCGGCGCGCACCGGATCGACGGCCCCGGGCTCCTGCATGGACACGTCGACGGCCTCGGCGAAGTCGAAGTCCAGTTCGTCTGATCGCTTCGCGGTGCGCGCGTCGCAGCCCGGCGCGCGCCGCTTCTTCTGTTCATTGCTTCGTCCCGCTTCTTCGTCCTCCCTCTTCGTTCCGCTTCTTCGTTCCGCTGCTTCGTCCCGCTTCTTCGTTCCACTTCCTCGCGCCACTTTCCGTTTGTTCCGCCCGCCGGCCAGCAGACGTCACTCAACGGGCGCATTGTTTCTGTCTCCGATCCAGTTCGACGCACGTTGCGCGTTCACGCAGCGCGTGCGCATGAATGCTTCGTGCGTGACTCAATGCGTGCGTCATGTTCGCTTCACGTTCGTATTCGCATCGGCGTGACACGCGTTTCGCGTTCGGGGCGCCCAGCGCATCGGCATAAAGCCACTACTCGCGAAAGGGAGTAACGCACCGCGTGCGGCGTCGACGTGCGCGTGCGCGGCAGCCCACCGACGCGCGTACATACGACGCGTAAGAAAGAAAAAATGTTGGTACGCAACGACAGCATCGAACAAAAAACATTTCGTTCGCCGAGCGTCGTTACGCGACGCCGATAGATGTTTCGGCGTCCGGCAAAGACGCGCGGCGCGTGCCGCAGCGTCGGAAACCGCTGCGATGTGGGCGGCCCGGTCTGAAAATTGCACAGCGGCGAAGCGGTGCCTGGTGAGGTCGTGTCGGACATCGTTCGGATAGGGGTTTTGACGGTCCGGGTCCGGCGCGAATTTGCAGTGAAAAAAAATTTGAAAAGGTTTAGGATGAATTCGAGCGATGTCGTTTCCCGATAGCGCGCCGCGCACGACATCGGTCGCAGACTTCGGCGAGGAGGTAGCATGGATATCTACAGCAGCTTCGCGACCCGCTTCGAAAAAACGCGAGAGGAGGAGTTCTCGCTTGAGGAGTATCTCGCGCTCTGCAAGGAAAATCCCAGTGCGTATGCCACGGCGGGCGAACGCATGCTGACGGCGATCGGCGAACCCGAACAGATCGATACACGTAACGATCCGCGCCTGTCGCGCATCTTTGCGAACAAGGTCATCAAGGTTTATCCCGCATTCCGCGAGTTCTACGGCATGGAGGACGTGATCGAGCAGGTGGTCTCGTACTTCAGGCACGCGGCGCAAGGACTCGAAGAGAAGAAGCAGATCCTGTATCTGCTCGGCCCGGTCGGCGGCGGCAAGTCGTCGATCGCCGAGCGTCTCAAGCAGTTGATGGAACGGGTGCCGTTCTACTCGATCAAAGGCTCGCCGGTGAACGAGTCGCCGCTCGGCCTCTTCGACTACGACGAGGATGGTCCGATCCTCGAAGAGCAATACGGCATTCCACGCCGCTACCTGAAGAGCATCCTGAGCCCGTGGGCGGTCAAGCGCCTGCACGAATACAACGGTGACATCCGCAAGTTCCGCGTGGTGCGCCGTTATCCGTCGATCCTGCGGCAGATCGGCATCGCGAAGACCGAGCCGGGCGACGAAAACAACCAGGATATTTCGTCGCTCGTCGGCAAGGTCGATATCCGCAAGCTCGAACAGTACGCGCAGGACGATGCGGACGCGTACAGCTACTCGGGCGGCCTGTGCCTCGCGAACCAGGGCCTGCTCGAATTCGTCGAAATGTTCAAGGCGCCGATCAAGGTGCTGCACCCGCTGCTGACCGCGACGCAGGAAGGCAATTTCAAGGGCACCGAAGGATTTGGCGCGATCCCGTTCTCGGGCATCATCCTCGCGCACTCGAACGAGTCCGAATGGAAGGCGTTCCGCAACAACCGGAACAACGAAGCGTTGCTCGACCGGATCTTCGTCGTGAAGGTGCCGTATTGCCTGCGCTACTCGGAAGAGATGAAGATCTACGAGAAGCTGCTGCGCAACTCGTCGCTCGCCGACGCGGTGTGCGCGCCCGGCACGCTGAAGATGATGTCGCAGTTCTCGGTGTTGACGCGCCTTGCGGAACCCGAAAACTCCAGCCTGTTTTCGAAGATGCAGGTCTACGACGGCGAGAACCTGAAGGATACCGATCCGAAGGCGAAGTCGTATCAGGAGTATCGCGACTTCGCGGGCGTGGACGAAGGGATGACCGGCGTCTCGACGCGCTTCGCGTTCAAGATCCTGTCGCGCGTGTTCAACTTCGACTCGACCGAGGTGGCGGCGAACCCCGTGCACCTGATGTACGTGCTCGAACAGCAGATCGAGCGCGAACAGTTCCCGCCGGAAACCGAGCAGAAGTATCTGTCGTTCGTGAAGGACGTGCTCGCGTCGCGTTACGCGGAGTTCATCGGCAAGGAGATTCAGACCGCTTACCTCGAATCGTATTCGGAGTATGGGCAGAACATCTTCGACCGCTACGTCACGTACGCGGACTTCTGGATCCAGGATCAGGAGTTCCGCGACCACGACACCGGCGAGAGCTTCGACCGCGCGGCGCTCAACGCGGAGCTGGAGAAGATCGAGAAGCCCGCCGGCATCAGCAATCCGAAGGACTTCCGCAACGAGATCGTCAACTTCGTGCTGCGCGCGCGCGCGTCGAACGCCGGCAAGAACCCCGCGTGGATCAGCTACGAGAAGCTGCGCGTGGTGATCGAGAAGAAGATGTTCTCGAACACGGAAGAACTTCTGCCGGTGATCTCGTTCAATGCGAAAGGATCGGCGGAAGAGCAGCGCAAGCACGAGGACTTCGTGAACCGGATGGTCGCGAAGGGTTATACGCCGAAGCAGGTGCGGTTGCTGTGCGACTGGTATCTGCGCGTGCGCAAGTCGTCATGAGCGACACCGCCGACACCGACGACGCGGCTTTACCGGCCGCGACCGCCGCCCGCCGGCGGCGTGCGTGGGCTTCCGGCGGGGCGCGGGCTGCATGGCCATAACGGGGCCGTAAAAGGGTCCTGGAACGGCGTGCATGCCCGGCGTCCCGCCCATTCGAAACTGGAGCGGGAGACTGGATGTGCTTCATCAAATCATCGACCGCAGGCTGGCAGGCAAGAACAAGAGCATTGCAAACCGCGAACGCTTTCTGCGTCGCGTGAAAAACTACATTCGTCACGCCGTTTCGGAGGCGGTGCGTGACCGCAGCATCAAGGACATACAGAACAACCAGAGCATCACGATCCCGCGCAAGGACATCGCGGAGCCGTCGTTCCGGCACGGCGCCGGCGGCCGGCGCGAGATGGTCCATCCGGGCAACGAGGACTACGTGCGCGGCGACCGCATCCCGCGGCCGCAGGGCGGCGCGGGCGGCGGCGGCAGCCAGGCGAGCAACGACGGCGAGGGGCAGGACGACTTCGTGTTCGAGCTGTCCCGCGAAGAGTTCATGCAGTATTTCTTCGACGACCTCGAACTGCCGCGTCTCGTGAAGACGCATCTGCTCGCGGTGCCGACGTGGAAAAGCATCCGCGCCGGCTGGGCGGCCGAAGGCACGCCGAACAACATCGACGTCGTCAGGTCGCTGCGCAGCGCGCTCGGCCGCCGCATCGCGCTCGGCGCGCCGCTCGTGAACGAGCTTCACGAACTCGAACAGCAACTGGAAACGCTGAAAGCGGACCCGTCCGACCGGCGCGAGGAAATCCGGGTGCTCGAAGAGGAAATCCACCATCTGCGCGGGCGCATCTGGCGCATTCCGTTCATCGATCCATTCGATCTGCGCTACATCAACCGGGTCAAGCAGCCGCAGCCGTCGAGCCAGGCCGTGATGTTCTGCCTGATGGACGTGTCCGGCTCGATGGACGAGCAGCGCAAGGACCTGTCGAAGCGCTTTTTCATCCTGCTGTACCTGTTCCTGAAGCGCAACTACGAGCGCATCGAGGTGGTGTTCATCCGCCACCACACGCGCGCGGAGGAAGTCGACGAAGACACGTTCTTCCATTCGACCGAAAGCGGCGGCACGGTCGTGTCGAGCGCGCTGGAACTGATGAAGCAGGTGATCGAGGACCGTTATTCGCCGACCGACTGGAACATCTACGGCGCGCAGGCGTCGGACGGCGACAACTGGACCGACGATTCTCCCAAGTGCCGGAAGATCCTCGCGGATGACATCCTGCCGAAGGTGCGCTATTTTGCGTATATTCAGGTGACGCCGGAAGAGCAGAATCTCTGGCTCGAATATGCGCAGCTCGCGCTGTCGCAGCCGCATCTGGCCATGAAGAAGGTCGATACGGCGGCCGACATCTATCCGGTGTTTCGCGAACTGTTCGAAAAGCAGGTGGCCACCACATGACGACAAGGCATCTGCACAACGAGGCGCGCGGCTATGAGCCGGAGCGCAGCAAGCGCGGCGGGCAGGAGCACGGTCAGGGCGGGGACGATGCGCAACGGCCGGCCGCGGAGGCGGGGGGACACGAAGTGGAGCCCGCGCCGCTCAAGTCCGGGTCGCCCGGGCAAAGGGAAGTCCGCATGAACGTAGCCGACAGAAGGCCGTTGCCGTGCCCGTCCGACTGGACCTTCGAACTGATCGAGGAGTACGACACGCACATCTCGCATGTTGCGGAGCAATACGAACTCGATGTCTATCCGATCCAGCTCGAACTGATCAGCGCCGAACAGATGATGGACGCGTACGCGTCCGTCGGGATGCCGGTCAACTACCGGCACTGGTCGTTCGGCAAGCACTTCCTCTCCACCGAGAAGAGCTACCGGCGCGGCCAGATGGGTCTCGCGTACGAGATCGTCATCAACTCGAATCCGTGCATCGCGTACCTGATGGAAGAGAACACGATGACGATGCAGGCGCTCGTCATCGCGCACGCGGCGTACGGACACAACTCGTTCTTCAAGGGCAACTACCTGTTCCGGCTGTGGACCGACGCGCACGCGATCATCGACTATCTCGTGTACGCGAAGAACTACATCGCCGAATGCGAGGAACGGTTCGGGCTCGATCGCGTCGAGGAACTGCTGGACTCGTGCCATGCGCTGATGAACTACGGCGTTGACCGCTACAAGCGGCCGCAGAAGCTGTCGCTCGAACGCGAGGCCGCGCTGCGGCGCGAGCGCGAGGCGTATCTGCAGTCGCAGGTGAACGAACTGTGGCGCACGCTGCCGGCGAGACAGGCGCCGCTCGCGGAAGAGATCGAGGAGCGTTTTCCGCCCGAGCCGCAGGAGAACCTGCTGTACTTCGCGGAAAAGAACGCGCCGCTGCTGGAGCCGTGGGAGCGCGAGGTGATCCGCATCGTGCGCAAGATCGGCCAGTACTTCTATCCGCAGCGGCAGACCCAGGTGATGAACGAAGGCTGGGCGACGTTCTGGCATTACACGCTGCTGAACACGCTGTACAACCAGGGCAAGCTGGAAGACGGCTTCATGATGGAGTTCCTCCATTCGCACAGCAACGTGATCTACCAGCCGCCGGTCACGAAACCGTACTACAGCGGGATCAATCCGTATGCGCTCGGCTTCTCGATGATGAGCGACATCCGCCGCATCTGCGAGTCGCCGACCGAAGAGGATCGCCGCTGGTTCCCGGAACTCGCGGGCAGCCCGTGGCTGAAGGCGCTGCACTACGCGATGCGCAACTTCAAGGACGAGAGCTTCATCGCGCAGTATCTGTCGCCGCACCTGATCCGCGAGATGCGGCTCTTCTCGGTGCTCGACGACGACATGCGCGACGCGCTCGAAGTGTCCGCGATCCACGACGACAGCGGTTATCAGTACGTGCGCCAGGCGCTGTCGCGTCAGTACGACATGCATCACCGCGAGCCGAACATCCAGGTGTGGTCGGTCAACATGCGCGGCGACCGCAGCCTGACGCTGCGGCATTTCATGAGCGACAACCGCCATCTGTCCGGCGACACCGACGAAGTGCTGCGCCACATGGCGCGGCTGTGGCAGTTCGACGTGTACCTCGAAAGCGTCGACGAGAACGGTACGGTCAGGAAGCGTTATGACTGCCGTTACTCGCCGCCGCCGATCAAGGTATAGATACCGGTTTTTACAGCGTTCCTTTCAGCAGTTGCTTTCGGCCAGCCTTCGGGCTGGCCTTTTTTATGGCGGCCGGCAGCGTGGCCGGTATCGGCAGCCGTCGCACCGCGGGAGTGAAACCGGATCGGTGTTTGCCCTGACGAGGTGCGCGGTTCCCTGAACCGGTGCGGCTGATATATCATGCTTCGATATATTCACGTGCCGTGCATCTTTGCTCCGGAAGACGCGGCACGCTTTTTATCGACAGCCGATACTCACCGTGCCCGATCCGATCCTCGACTGGTTTTCCCGTTTCCGTCCGTCGCAGACCCGCGTGCGCTGGCCCGAGCGCATGCGCGCGTGCGTCGGCGCCCTGGTTGGCATCGCGCTGACCGGCCTTGCAATGCGGTTCGCGCCGGGCGGCGGCGCGGCGATGCCGCTGCTGATCGCGCCGATGGGCGCGTCCGCCGTGCTGCTGTTCGGCGTGCCGGCGAGCCCGCTCGCGCAGCCGTGGTCGATTTTCGGCGGCAACCTGGTGTCGGCGTTCGTCGGCGTCACATGCGCGACGCTGATCGCGCAGCCGGTCGATGCGGCCGCCTGCGCGATCGCGCTTGCGATCGGCGCGATGTTCGCGCTGCGCTGCGTGCATCCGCCGTCCGGCGCGGTCGCGCTGACCGCGGTGCTCGGCGGCCCGTCGATCCACGCGCTCGGCTACGGGTTCGTGCTCGCGCCGGTCGGCGTGCAGACGCTGCTGCTGCTCGGCTCGGCGCTCGCGTATCACGCGGCGACCGGGCATCGTTATCCGCACGCGGCGGCCGCGTCGGCGCCCGACGCGCCGGCGGACCGGCAAAAGCAGCCGCCGACGTTCACCCATGCCGATTTCGAAGCCGCATTGAGCGGCCGCGACGACTGGCTCGACATCGCGCCGGACGATCTCGAAGCGCTGCTGCGTGACCTGCAACGGCATGCGTACGTCCGTGCGTCGCAGGACGTGACCGCCGCCGACATCATGTCGCCGCCGGCCGCAACGGTGCCGGCTACCGCGTCCGCCGCCGACGCGTGGCAACTGCTGCATCGGCACGATGCCGACGCGCTGCCGGTCACCGACGCGGCGCGCCGCGTGGCGGGCGTCATCACGCGCGACGGTCTGCACAGAGCGGGCTTCGCGCACGACGCCGCGCGTCCGCGCGGCCTCGGCCTGCGCCGGCCGGCGCGGCGCTTCGACCGGCGCGCAGCGGGCACGCCGGTCCATGCGCTGCTCGACGCCGCACATCCGACGATCCATCACGGACATCCGGTGGTCGATCTGCTCGCGCTGTTCGCGCGCGGCGCACACGCGCATCTGCCGGTGCTCGACGACGAAGGACGGCTTGCCGGCATCGTCACGCAGGCCGATCTGATCGCGGGCCTGCATCGGCAGACGCATCGCTACCGGCGGCAGCCGACCGCCTGAGCATCGGCCTTTACCCGCGCGAAGGTTCGCCCATTTATATCAAATTATGATATGTTTGCCGCTCGTCAAATCGAGCGTCGATTCATGAGCAAACGTCACAGCGGCCTCGCGAAGGCCGATTTCGAGCAGTTGTCCGAGTTCCGCTACCAGATGCGCCGCTTCGAGCGTTTCTCGGAGCAGGCCGCGCAGGCCGAGGGCATCACGCCGCTGCAATACCTGTTGCTGCTGCACATCAAGGGATATCCGCAGCGCGAATGGGCGACGATCGGCGAACTGGCCGAGCGGCTGCAGGCGCAGCATCACGGCGTCGTGTCGCTGGTGTCGCGCTGCGAGGCGCTCGGGCTCGTCGAGCGCCGGCCGAGCGAGGTCGACCGCCGGCAGGTCGAGGTGCATCTGCTCGAACCCGGCGAGACGCTGCTCGCGAAACTCGCGCAGAAACATCGCGCGGAACTGAAGTCGCTGGCCGGCACGTTCCGCGTCCCGCAGATCGATCGATAAACAAGGCCCGTCCATCGTCATGCACGCCGCCCCGCACAAACGCGATTTTTCCGTCAACGCGAGACTGCCCGGCATCTGCGCGCTCGCCGCCGCGATCGGCGTGTTGAGCACGGCCGCCGCGTACGTGCTGCTGCACCTGATCCGCTTCTTCACGAACCTGTTTTTCTTCGGCAGCCTGTCGTTCGCGGACCGCTCGCCGGCCGGCCATGCGCTCGGCGCGTGGGTCGTGCTGGTGCCGGTCGCGGGCGGCCTGATCGTCGGGCTGATCGCGCGTTACGGGTCCGAGCGGATTCGCGGCCACGGCATTCCGGAGGCGATCGAGGCGATCCTGTTCGGCCGCAGCCGGATGTCGCCGAAGGTCGCGATCCTGAAGCCGCTCGCGTCCGGCATCGCGATCGGCAGCGGCGGGCCGTTCGGCGCGGAAGGGCCGATCATCATGACCGGTGGCGCGCTCGGTTCGCTCGTCGCGCAGTGCGTGCGGCTGTCGGCGGCCGAGCGCAAGACGCTGCTCGTCGCCGGCGCGGCGGCCGGGATGACCGCGGTGTTCGGCACGCCGGTCGCCGCGGTGCTGCTGGCGGTCGAACTGCTGCTGTTCGAATGGCGTCCGCGCAGCCTGATTCCGGTTGCGCTCGCCTGCGCGGTCGCCGGCTTCGCGCGCGGCGCCGGGTTCGGCACTGGCGTGCTGTTCCCGCTCGCGACCGCGCCGGTCATGCCGCTGTCGCTCGTGTCGTGCGTGATCGCCGGCCTGCTGTGCGGCGCGCTGGCGGCGGGGCTGTCGGGCGCGCTGTACAAGGTCGAGGATCTATTCGCGCGGCTGCCGGTGCACTGGATGTGGTGGCCGGCGATCGGCGGCCTCGCGGTCGGCATCGGCGGGTGGATCGAGCCGCGTGCGCTCGGCGTCGGTTACGACGTGATCGGCGATCTGCTGCATCTGCAACTCGGCTGGCAGACCGCAGCGGCGATCCTCGGCGTGAAGGCGGTGATCTGGGTGATCGCGCTCGGCTCCGGCACGTCGGGCGGCGTGCTCGCGCCGCTGCTGATGCTCGGCGCGGGGCTCGGCGTGCTGACCGGCCACCTGCTGCCCGGCGGCGAGCCGCTGCTGTGGCCGCTCGTCTGCATGGCCGCGACGCTGGGCGCTACGCTCGGCGCGCCGCTGACCGCGATCGTCTTCGCGTTCGAACTCACGCACGACGCGAACGCGCTGCTGCCGCTGCTCGCGGCGACGCTGGTCGCGCATGCGCTCTCGACGGTCGTGATGCGCCGCTCGATCATGACCGGGAAGATCGCGCGGCGCGGCCGCCATATCTATCGCGAGTATGGCGTCGATCCGCTGGAGCGGCATTACGTGGACGAAGTGATGACGCGCGACGTCGAGACGATCGACGCGTCGCTCACGGCGCAAGCCGCGCTGGCGAAACACTTCGATGCGACGCAGACGCATCGTGCGTATCCGGTCGTCGATGAAGCGGGCGCGGCGGTCGGCGTCGCGGATCGCGCCTCGTTGATGGCGCTGGCGGCCGATGAGCGGTCGCAACATGCGCCGCTGCTGAATTCGCTGCACGTTCGCATGCCGGCGGTCGCGCTCGCCGACGAGACCTGCCGGCTCGTGGCGACGCGCCTTGCGGTGCATGGGCTCGAACGGCTGCCGGTCGTCGCGGACCGGCAGTCGATGCGGCTGACCGGCATCGTGTCGCGCAGCGATCTCGTGAAGCTGTCGCTCGCGCACTTCGACGACGAACATCGGCGCGAGCGTTTCAGGCGTGTGTTGCCGGCCGGCGGCGTTAAACGGCGAGGGCGGAAAGCGCGACGCGCGATGGCGGCGCGTTAGCGGTTCGGGCGAAGCATGACGACGTGCGCAGACACGCCGATCCTGCGGCTCGCTGCTTCGCTTGACCGATGACCGACGCGGCGTCGTCCGCCGCCCTGACAGCTTCAACGACTCACCTGCCCATAAGCGAGCGACAGCCGCGTCGCCCCCGATCCCGCGCTACCGGCTACCATACGCGCTTGTCCATAAAAACGGGGGCACGCGGATGCGCGAGCCGAAAGGAACAGGAACGGCCGATGGCGATTGAACTGCTCAGGGGCATACGCCCGCTGACGCGCGCGTCGGCGCTGCGCGACGCGCTGGCCGGCGCAACGCTCGCATCGATGAACGTTCCGCAACTGCTCGGTTATGCGCGCATCGCCGGGATGCCGGCGGTCACGGGCCTCTACACCGGCTTCCTGCCGCTGATCGCGTTCGCGTTGTTCGGCGCGTCGCGCCACCTCGTCGTCGCGGCCGACTCGGCGACCGCGACGATTCTCGCGGGCCGCCTGTCCTCGATGGCCGCGCCGTCGAGCGCCGAATACGTCGCGCTCGCGGGCGCGACCGCGCTGCTGACCGCCGGCCTGCTGCTGCTCGCGCGGATCTTCCGCCTCGGTTTCCTCGCGGACTTCCTGTCGCGCACGGTGCTGGTCGGTTTTCTCGCGGGCGTCGGCATGCAGGTCGGCATCGCGATGCTCGGCGACATGGCCGGCCTGTCGATCTCGTCGCCGCGCACGACCGAGCAGGTCAGGCAGATCGTGTCGCAACTGGGCGGCATCCACTGGCCGACGCTCGGCATCTCGGCGCTGGTCGCCGCATCGATCCTGATCTTCCGGCGCTACCGGCCGCACTGGCCCGTGCCGCTCGTCGCGGTGGTCGGCGGCATCGTCGCGAGCAGCACGCTGCACTTCGCCGCGCACGGCATCGCGGTCATCGGGCCGGTCGCGGGCGGGCTGCCGTCGCTGCGCCTGCCGCTCGTGAACTGGACCCAGGTGCTCGATCTGCTGCCGGTCGCCGCGTCGTGTTTCGCGATCATCGTCGCGCAGAGCGCCGCGACGAGCCGCGCGTTCGCGGAGCGTTACCGCGAGCGCATCGACGACGACACGAACCTGCTCGGCCTCGCGGCCGCGAACGCGGCGGCGTCGCTGTCCGGCGCGTTCGTCGTGAACGGCAGTCTCACGCAGACCGCGATGGCCGACCAGGCCGGCGCGCGCAGCCAGTTCGCGCAACTGACGTTCGCGGTCGTCGTGCTGGTGGTGCTGCTGTTCCTGAGCCGCTGGCTGCAATACCTGCCGCATTGCGTGCTGGCGAGCGTCGTGTTCACGATCGCGTGCGGGCTCGTGCAAGGGCGCGCGCTGCTGGACATGCGGCACGAGAGTCCCGGCGAACTCGCGCTCGCGATCGTGACCGCGCTCGCGGTCGTGACGGTCGGCGTCGAGAACGGGATTCTGCTCGCGATCGCGCTGTCGCTGCTGCGGCACGTGCGGCATTCGTATCGTCCGCACACGATGATGCTCGCGCCCGGCGACGGGGGACGCTGGCTGCCGGTGCCCGCGCAGCCGGGCCGCGAGACCGCGCCGGGGCTGATCGTCTACCGGTTCGGCGCGGACCTGTTCTACGCGAACGATCACCTGTTCGTCGACGAGACGCACCGGCTGATCGGCGCGGCGCCGACGCCGGTGCGCTGGTTCGTCGTCGATGCGGCGGCGATCACCGACATCGACTATTCGGCCGGGCGCTCGGTCTGCGACCTGTGCGACGAGCTGGCGAAACGCGGCGTGCGCGTGATTTTCGCGCGCGTGAATCCTTATCTGCGCGCGGACATGGACCGGCACCGGATCACCCCGGTCGTGGGCGCGCAGAACCTGTTCGAGACGCTGCACGAAGCGTTGGCGGCGGTGCACCCGGATCTCGGCGCGCGCTCGGAGACGTGATGCGCGACGAAGAAGGCGGGTGCGGCAGCACTTGGTGAACGGGCTCGCGCGGCATCCCTCATCACGCAGCGTCAACCCGCAAGCCGTTTTCAAACCCCCACGCGCCGGGCCTCGTTCGCCCGCGATCACGGCGGCTTGTCTTATTGACGCCACGACCGTCATCCGCGATCCTCGCGTTATTCAGCGTCCGCGCATAAGCGCGGTCCAGCGAGGAGATTCCGATGAGCGCGCAGTCCGCAAGATTCGCCGAACCGTCGAGGTGCGACAGGCGCGGCAGCCGGCCGGGTTGCGCACCCGCCGGTTGCAGCAGCAACGATGGACGCGGCAGCCATCCATTGCCTCGCGTCGTGCAGGCCGCGTGGCCGCGCGGTTCACATGGCGCGTGGACTGCCTGCCATTCGAAAGCGGGGCCGATATGGCGACATTGAAGGACGTCGCCGCGCTCGCGGGCGTCGGTCTGTCCACTGCGTCCCGCGCGATCTCCGGCAACGGCCCGGTGTCCGCCGACGCGGCCGCGCGCGTGCACGCCGCGATCGAGGCATTGAACTTCCGCCCGTCGTCGATCGGCCGCGCGATGGCGACGCAGTCGCTCGGCATCATCGGCATCTTCGTGCCGACGTTCTTCGGCTCGTATTACGGGACGATCCTGAAGGAGACCGACGCGGAACTGCGCAGCGTCGGCCGCCATGTCGTCGTCGCGACCGGTTATGGCGAACTGTCGCCGCGCGAGCAGGCGATCGAGGGGGTGCGTTTTCTGATCGGCCGCGACTGCGACGGCATCGCGGTCATCAGCCACGATCTGCGCGACGACGACCTTGCGATGCTGCACGGCCTGCATCCGCGAATGGTGTTCGTGAACCGCGCGTTCGCGCAGATAACGGAAGCGTCGTTCTGCGTCGATCACTTCGGCGGCGGCGTGCTGGCCGCGCGCACGCTGGTCGAGCACGGCCATCGCGACATCGCGGTGATCGCCGGGCCGGACACGGCGACCGACAACGTCGACCGGATGAACGGCTTTTTCGCGGAACTGGAACGGCACGGCATTACGCGCGAGTCGGTGCCGTTCGTCGCGTCGGACTTCTCGCTCGAAGGCGGCTTCAGGTCCGTGCGCGTGCTGCTCGACATGCGGCGGCGCTTCACGGGTCTGTTCTGCGCGAACGACACGATGGCGGTCGGCGCGCTCGCGCAGTTGCAGCAGTCGGGCATCTCGGTGCCGCACGACCTGTCGGTGATCGGCTACGACGACGACTATTCGGCCGCGTACACCGCACCCGCGCTGACGTCGGTGCATATCCCCACCGCCGAATTGACGCGCAACGCGGTGCGCTGGCTGCTGAACCAGTGCTATCGGACCACGTGGTCGATCGAGCGGGACTTCCCGGTCAGCGTGACGATGCGCGCGTCGGTCGCGAAAGCGCCTGACGCGCGCGTATCGGAGCCCGCGACGAGATAAAGCGAAGCGGGCGGCAACGGCAACGCGCCGCCGCCGCCCGCGTCATCGCGGTATCAATGCGCCGGCTGCCATGTGCCGGTCAGCGACTTCAGGAACGCGACGATCGCATCGACGTCCGCATCCGACAACTGCGTGCCGACCTGATACTTCGCCATGTCGCGCACCGCGTCGCGCAGATCGGCGCGGCTGCCGTCGTGGAAATACGGCGCGGTCAGTTCGACGTTGCGCAGGCCCGGCGTCTTGAACGCATGACGGTCGAGCGGATCGTGCGTGACGCCCCAGCGGCCGTTGTCCGCATCGGTCAGCCCGTTGCTGCGCGCGGCGAAGTAGTCGGCCGCGCGGCCCATCCGTTCGAACGACTGCCCGCCGAGGTTCTTGCCGACGTGGCACGTCGTGCAGCGGTTCGCCTTGAACAACTGGTAGCCGCGCACTTCCTCGCTGTTCAGCGCATGCGCGTCGCCGCGCAGGTAGGCGTCGAAGCGGCTCGGCGTCAGCAGGGTCTTTTCGAACTCGGCGATCGCGTCGGTGATGTTCGCGCCGGACCAGCCGTTCGGATACACCTTCGTGAACGCGGCGGTCAGCGCGTCGTCCTTCTTCAGCTTGCCGACGATCTGATCCCACGACGTGGACGCCATCTCGATCGGGTTCAGCGGCGGGCCGCCCGCCTGGTCCTGCAACGTGCCGGCGCGGCCGTCCCAGAACTGCATGTGGTTCAGCGCGGCGTTGAACACCGTCGGCGCGTTGATCACGCCGATCGTGCCGCCGACGCCCGGCGAGAGTTTTTTGTTGTCGACGCCGCCGGTGGACAGCGAATGGCAGCTTGCGCACGAGATCGAGTTGTCGGCGGACAGCCGCGGGTCGTGGAACAGTTGCAGCCCGAGCGCGACCTTGCGCGCGTTGGTCGGCAGCGATTTCGGCAGCGGCTGCACCGGCTCGTTCGCGAACTCGGGCGCGACGCCGTGCGTCCCGTAGGCGGTCTTGCGCTGCGACGCGATCCAGTCGAGCAGCGCGCTGCGGTCCGCGTCGGTCAGGCCGGTCGTCCAGTGCACCGAGCGGAACAGCGCCGGCGGCATCGAGCCGTCCTTCGCGACCGCTTCGAGCTTCGCGAGGTCGGCTTCGGGCGCGGGTTTGCCGTCCGCGAGCGCCGCATACAGCGTGTCGAGGCGGAAGTAGCGCAGGCCGGTTTGCACGTCGCGGTCGGACAGTTGCCGGATGCCGGGCAGCGCCGCATAACCGGGCAGCACGGCATTCGCCGAGTGGCAGTAGTAACACGCGTTGCGGTCGAGCACGTTGCGGATGCGGGCCGCTTCGGGCGAAGCGGCGGGCAGCGCGGCGGCCGCTGCGGCGTAGTGGGTATCGTGGCGGTATGCGAGGCCGGAGACGGCCAGGTAGCCGAGCACCACAGCGGCGATCAGCACGGTCAGGAGTTTTTTCACCTGTGTTCCTATCTTGATTTCTATCCGGATTCCTTAGCGGGGCGATCCGGACGGAAATCCGCAGGCTGAACGGGGCCGGCCGGATCAGGCGTCGATGCTACTGAATGCCGGCGAGCGCCTATTGCGGCGCATCAACAGGCGAGCGGGCGCCCGCGAAACATTCGCGTGTCCCTGGGCGTACGTCGAAGAAGAGCGCCGTCGCGCGTTCTTGCGCGTTCCCGCGCGGACGGCGTGCGGGTGAAGAAGGCGCGCGCGTTACGGCCTGGGCACGCGGCCCATCAGATAAAACTCGTCGTTCGGCCGCATCGAGATCGTGTTCGCGAGCCGGTTCGACAGCCCGAAAAACGCGGTGATCGCCGCGATGTCCCATGCGTCCTCGTCGCTGAAACCCTGCGCGCGCAACGTGGCGAAGTCCGCGTCGTCGACGGACGCCGAATCGCGGCACACCTTCATCGCGAAGTCGAGCATCGCGCGCTGGCGCGGCGTGATGTCGGCCTTGCGGTAGTTGACCGCGACCTGGTCGGCGACGCGCGGCGCCTTCTCGTAGATGCGCAGGATCGCGCCGTGCGCGACGACGCAGTACAGGCAGTCGTTCGCGGCGCTGGTCGCGACGACGATCATCTCGCGCTCGCCCTTCGTGAGCCCGCTTTCCTTCAGCATCAGCGCGTCGTGATACGCGAAGAACGCGCGGAACTCGTCGGGCCGGTGCGCGAGCGCGAGCAACACGTTCGGCACGAAGCCGGCCTTGTCCTGCACTTCGACGATGCGGCGGCGGATGTCGTCGGGCCACGCGGCGGGGTCCGGGACCGGATAACGGCTGATCGGCGGGGTGGTCATAGAGGGTCTCCCTGGGTATCGTTTCGGGCGATTGTAGCGGGCAAGGCACGCGCCTTGCGCGGGCGGCCAGTTTGATCGCCCGACGGAACACGCCGATGAACGGGACTCGCGCGCCATGCTTTGTCGTATCGCCGCATCTGGACGATGCGGTGTTCAGTTGCGGGATGCTGCTCGCGACGCATCCGGAATCGGTCGTCTGCACGGTGTTCGCGGGCGAGCCGCCGGGACGCCGCGAAACGCCGTGGGACCGCGCGTGCGGGTTCGCGGATTCGCGGCAGGCAATGCAGACGCGCTGGAACGAGGACCGTCGCGCGCTGGAGCATTGCGGCGCGCGTGCGGTGCATCTGCGTTTTCTCGATTCGCAGTATGCGCCGCTGCCCGCTGCGGACGACGTCGCGGCGGCAATAAGCGATGCCTGGCGGCGCAGCGGCCTTGCCACGCTCGTCGTGCCGCTCGGGCTTTATCACTCGGATCATCTGCTGACCGGCGACGCGTGCTGCCGGCTGCTGCGCAGCGGGCGGCCCGGCTCGTGCATCGCGTATGAGGACGCGCTGTATCGCACGCGGCCGGGGATCGTGCGCGACAGGCGCGACGCGCTCGCGCGGGCGGGCGTGACGATGTCGTCGCTGCCCGACGACGCGCTCGGCGCGCGAAGCGGCGGCGCGGCGGCGGCTGTCAAGCGTCGCGCGGTGCGCACGTATCGCACTCAACTGCGCGCGTTCAACGACGCTTATCCGTACGATCTCGCGGAACCCGAGCGATTCTGGATACTGGCGGCGATGTAGCAGGCGGTGTTCGTCACACGGTGAGCGTGCAACGGTCGGGTCGGTCCGCAACGCCGAAATGCCGCAACGCGACGATAAAACGGCCAATGTCCCGCAGACCTCAAGCCGGTTCCCGCATCTCAACCGACCACTTTCGCTGTTTCTTCCTGCCGCGTCGTCGTCTCGCGGTGAGCGGCCATACGTTCCTTTTTCGCCACGATCCTGCGCATTTCGACGACCCGCGGATCGACGGCATGGCGTCGGCGCATCGCCCAGCCGATGCCCCGCAGCAGAGCGCCGGTGTCCGCGAGCAAATGGCCGCCGCGCGCGCTCGCGACACACGCCTCCAGCGTCGCCGCCGCAACGTCGCGCCACGGCAGCCGCAGCCAGGCGACGAGCGCCGCGTTGCGCGCGAGCAGCCGCTGGCGCAAGCCGCTGTCGCGCCGTGCCGACGGCCGATGCAGCACGGTCATCGCATCGCAATAGACGATCGCGTGGCCCGCATCGAGCAGGTCGAGCGCGACCAGTTCCTCCTCGCCGCCGATGAAGAGCCGAGGTTCATATCCGCCGAGCGCGCGAAAGAGCGATGTGCGGAACACGCACGCGCCCGCCATGTAGCCGACGAGCGACGGCCCCGGCAGGTCGTGACGGTCGAGCGGACTCGCGCGCATCGCATCGCAGGTCGGGTCCGGGTCGCGCGCGTCGCCGACCACCACGCGCGCGCTCAGCACCGCGACGCGCGGCCAGCGGTCGAGCAGCGCGACCGCGTGCGCGAGCGAGCCGGCCTGCCATTCCGTGTCGTCGTCGCTGAACGCGACGTAGTCGGTCGATGCGAGCGCCGCCGCGCGATTGCGGCCCGCCGCGCCCAGGTTCGTCGCGCAGCGCACGACGCGCACGGACGGAAAGCGTTCCGCGAGCGCAGCGGCGGTGCCGTCGGTCGAGCCGTTGTCCGCGACGATCACCGGCACACGCTCCGGCAGCGATTGCAGATGCTCGACCGTGCGCAGCACTTCGCGGCGACGGTTGTGCGTGAGAACGACGACGGTGATGCGGGCCTTCATGCGCGGTCCTCCGGACGTGCGGCCCGCGACGCGCGGGCATTCGCGGCTGGTCCGCAAGGCGCGTTCCCGGCGCTGGCTTCAACGGGTCCGGGCGCGGCCGGCGCGACGTCCGCGGCACATCGATTGCGAACGATGACGGGGCGCGGTGTGCGCCGTTCACGCGGCACGATACGGCCGCATCCGGCATTCGCAAACAGATTCACCTGCAAAGGAGAGCGACGATGAGCAGATCGACGAAGACGACGAAGAGACTCGTGGCCTGTGCGTTCACGATGGCTTCGCTGGCCGTTTCGGGCGCGGTGTTCGCGCAGGGCGGCGGGGCGGGGGGCGGCGGCGGCGCGGGCGGTAGCGCCGGGGGCGGCGCGGGCGTGGGCGCCGGCGGCGGGACGGCCGGCGGCGCGGCGGGCCTGGGCGGCAACGGGGGCGCGACCGGCGGCGCGAACAGCAGCGGTTACGGCTCGCCGGGCGTGACCGGCACCGGCGGCGGCGTGGGGACCGGCACCGGCGCGACGCCGAACGCCGCGCCCGGCATGCGCGCGGGTCCGTCGATGAATGACGGCACGATGGGTTCGCCGCGCCCGACTCCGCCGGCCGCCATGCCGTACAACAACGACAACGGCCAGTAGCCTGGTGCGGCGCAACGAATCGACGTCGGCGAAACCGCCGCGAACGGGCTCGCGCAAGACGCTCGTTGCCGCCGCGCCACCCCAACCGGACATGCCGCGCTTTCATGCGCGGCGTGCCGGTCCCGATCGAACGCCAATCCGTATCACCAGGCACCCGGTTTGCTGACTGGGAACCGGACATCGGCGGAGCGTGTATCCGCCCGCCGCAATCAAGGATGAGGAGGTAATGCAATGGCTGCCAAGCTCGATAAATGCAGGGTCGCGATTCTGGCCGTGGACGGCTTCGAGGAAGCCGAACTGACCGAGCCGCATCGCGCGCTGACCGACGCCGGCGCGAAGGTCGATGTGATCTCGCAGAAGGACGGCGAGATCCAGGGGTTCCGTCACGTGGACAAGGGCAGCAAGGTGAAGGTCGATCGCACCTTCGGCAGCGCGCGCGCCGACGACTACGACGCGGTCGTGCTGCCGGGCGGCGTCGTCAACGGCGACGCAATCCGGCTGATCCCGGAGGCGCAGGCGTTCGTGAAGTCCGCGAACGCGGCGCACAAGCCGATCGCGGTGATCTGTCATGGCGGCTGGCTGCCGGTGTCGGCGGGCATCGTGAAGGGCCATACGATGACGAGCTGGCCGACGCTGCAGGACGACATCCGCAACGCGGGCGGCACGTGGGTCGATCAGCGCGTCGTGCGCGACGGCAACTTCATCACGAGCCGCAAGCCGGACGACCTGCCGGCGTTCAATGCCGAACTGATCTCGTGTCTCGCGGCGCAGAGCGGGGCCGCAGCGTGAGCGCCGACGTGTCCACCGCGCGCGACGGACAGGACCGGGCCGGCGCGGGCAACGCCGCCGCGCCGCGCGTGACGTTTCCGGACGAGCCGCCGGTATTCGACGGCGCGAACATGCTGATGCGCTTCGTCGTCGATCTGGACGGCGAGCCGGTCGTCTGCGCGATCACCGCCGAGGCGCTCGAAGACCACTTCGGCGCGGATTCCGCACTCGAAGCGGTGTTGTCCGCCGCGTTTGCGCGCGGCCGCGCGCGCATCTGCGCCGCCTGCGCCGAGGCGATCCGCGAGACCGGCGGCAGCGTCGTGCTGCACAGCGGACGCTTCCGCGCGGCCAGCGGCTGAAGCAGGACGGGCGACGCGCGTAGCGCAATGCGCTGCGCGTGCCGCCTGCAAGGAGGTCATATGTCTTTGATCGTGGCAGGACGCTTCACGACCTTCGACGACGCCGAGACGGCCATCGGCCGCCTGCGCTCGAACGGTTTCGTGGACGAGGACATCTCGCTGTTCTACGTGAACCCGGGCGGCCAGCACGCCCGGTTTCCGGTCGGCGGCGACCGTTATGCGGACCCGCAGGCGCGCACGGCGTCGCTCGGCGCAGGCGCGGGCGTCGCGGCGGGCGCGCTGATCGGCATCGTCGTCGCGCTCGCGCTGTCGTATTTCCTCTTTCATACGCTGCTCGTGCTGGCGATCGCGGCCGGGATCGGCGCCTATGTCGGCTCGCTCGCGGGCGCGATGTGGCAGACCCGCGGCGGCGGCCATCGTCCCACGCCGGACGCCGCGCACGAACCCGACGGCACGCCGCGCACGCGCGAATCCGGCGTGCTGCTGGCGGTGCACGTCAGTCCGCAGACCCAGCAGCGCGCGGCCGAACTGCTGCGCGACGCGGGCGGCATGGAGGTCGAGCGCGCATCGGGGCGCTGGCAGGATGGCCGCTGGGCCGACTTCGATCCGACCCGCACGCTCCAGCCGGTCGGCCGGATGAACGGCTAGGCGGCATCGGTATCGGCATCGGCGCGCAGCCGCTTTGTCGAGCGGCCCGCGCCGGAAAGCGCCGCGCAGCAGGCAGTGAAAAAACGCAGTACGGCAAACGGGCACGACCCGAAAACAGGAGGTAGTCATGCTTCAATACGCAGCCATCTTTTTCGTGATCGCGATCATTGCCGCCGTGTTCGGCTTCGGCGGCATTGCGGCCGGCGCAGCGGCCATTGCGAAGGTGCTGTTCTTCATCTTCCTCGTGATCTTCCTCGTCACGCTGCTGCTCGGCGTCGTGCGGCGCGGTTAGTGCGCGCGCCCCGTAACGGCGTAACGACCCGAACGACGGGCAGGACCGGCGCCGCGCAGCGGCGCGGCGTCGGACCCGGCCCGGGTTTTCTTTCGCGTGGGATTCGCCAGGAGGACTGACGCCATGCCGCGGGCAATCTGGAAAGGCGCGATCAGCTTCGGCCTCGTGTACGTGCCGGTCGAGGTGTATCCGGCGACGCGCGCGACGCATACGTCGTTCAATCTGCTGGACCGCCGCTCGCTGGATCCGGTCGGCTACCGGCAGATCAACAAGCGGACCGGCAAGGAGGTCGCGCGCAAGGACATCGTGCGCGGCTACGAATACGAGAAGGATCGCTACGTCGTCGTGTCCGACGACGAGATCGCGGCGGCGAGCCCCGAATCGACGCAGACCGTCGATATCGTCACGTTCGTCGAGGCCCCCGCCGTGTCGTTCCTGTATCTGGACACGCCGTATTACCTCGCGCCGGACCGGCGCGGCGACAAGGCGTATGCGCTGCTGCGCGACGCGCTCGCCGCGAGCGGCAAGATCGGCATCGCGCAGGTCGTGCTGCACAGCAAGCAGCATCTCGCGGCGCTGGTGCCGGCCGGGCCGGTGCTCGCGCTGAACACGCTGCGCTGGGCCGACGAGGTGAGGGCCGTGGACGAACTCGGCAAGCTGCCGGGCAGCGCGAAGGCGGCCGGCATCAGCGCGCGCGAGATGGAGATGGCGCGCAAGCTGATCGACGACATGAGCGCTACGTGGGACCCGGCCGACTATCACGACACGTTCCACGACGAGATCCTCGCGCTGATCGACCGAAAGGTGCGCGAAGGCAAGACGACGGAAGTCGAGCCGGTCGAGACGCAGGCGCCGCAACGGCGCTCGGCGGATATCGTCGACCTGTCCGAACTGCTCAAGCGCAGTCTCGGCCAGCGGCGCGGCGGCGACGCGGCGAACGACGGCGCGCGCCGCAGTGCTCGCGAAGCCGCGTCCGATGAAGAAAGTCCGGATGACGATGCGAACGCGCCCGCCGCGAACGGCCGCAGTACGCGCCGCAGGACGAAGACGGCCACCCGCGGCGAGCCGCCGGACGCGCCCGCGTCGGCGTCCGCCGCGCGCAGCCGCAACGGCGGCACGCCGAAGCGCAGCCGCCGCGCCGCGTGAAGGAAGGATGAGCGGTCCGCAGGGATTTTCGGGAGTCAGCGACGATGAATCGCAAGCTCGATACCTACCAGTCGATGCGCCGCTTCGGCGAGACGCCGGAGCCGCCCGGCGCGCGCGCCAAACGCGGCAGCGCGCGGGCCGCGCACGACCTTGCGTTCGTGATCCAGCGCCACGACGCGCGGCGGCTGCATTACGACTTCCGGCTCGAACTGGACGGCACGTTGAAGTCGTGGGCCGTGCCGAAGGGGCCGAGTCTCGACCCGTCGGTGAAGCGTCTCGCGGTGCACGTCGAGGATCATCCGCTCGAATACGGATCGTTCGAAGGCGTGATTCCGGAAGGCAGCTACGGCGCGGGGACCGTCGAGATATGGGACCGCGGCACGTGGCGTCCGGTGGGGACGCTGCGCGACGCGCGCGAAGGTTACGAACGCGGCCGGCTGAAGTTCGAACTCGACGGCGAAAAGCTGCACGGCAGGTGGATGCTCGTGCGCAGCCGGATGGATGACACGAAGCAGGAGCAGTGGCTGTTGATCAAGGAGCGCGACGAGAACGCGGTGGGCCAGGACGAGTTCGACGTCGTCGCGGACGGCGGCCCGCCGGTCGGGCGCAGGCGCGACGGCGCGGCGAAGCGGCGGCCCGCGGGCGCGAAAATCTCGAACGCGTCGAACGCGTCGAACGCGTCGAACGCGTCGAACGTGTCGAAGGCGTCGAAGGCCGCGGGCAACGGCCGCGAGGCGGAGGCGAACGGCGCGGCGTCGGCCCACGTCGCGCAGGCCGGCGTCGCGGCGAGCACGCTGCCCGATCCGGCGGCGGCCGCATCGAAGCGGACCGCGCGCGGCAAGCATGCGAAGGAGGCCCCGCTGGCAGGCGCGGTGCGCGCCCCATTGCCGGCCACGCTCGCGCCCGAACTGGCGACGCCCGCCGATGCGCCGCCGGCTGGCGACGACTGGCTGTACGAACTGAAGTTCGACGGCTACCGCGTGCTCGCGCGCATCGAGCGGCGCGGCGGCAAGACCGACGTGCGGGTGCTGACGCGCGCCGGCAACGACTGGACCGACCGTTTCCGCGCGCAGGCCGACGCGCTGCGCGAACTCGACGTCGACTCCGCGTGGCTCGACGGCGAGGCGGTGGTGCTCGACGCGCACGGCGTGCCGGACTTCCAGGCGCTGCAGAACGCGTTCGACGCGAACCGGCCGCAGGACATCGTGTTTTATCTGTTCGACCTGCCGTACCTGAACGGCGACGATCTGCGCGGCGTGCCGCTCGAACAGCGGCGCGCGCGGCTGGGCGAACTGATGCAGGCGACGAAGAGCGACGCGCTGCGCTTCTCCGATGCGTTCGCCGGCGATCCATGGCAACTACTCGAAGCGGCGTGCGAAGCCGGCCTCGAAGGGCTCGTCGCGAAACGGCGCGACAGCGACTACACGTCGACGCGCAGCAGCGCATGGCTGAAGCTGCGTTGCTCGCGCCGCCAGGAGTTCGTGATCGGCGGTTATACGGAGCCGTCCGGCAGCCGCATCGGTTTCGGCGCGCTGCTGGTCGGGGTGTACGACGGCGACGGACAGTTGCAGTACGCGGGCCGCGTCGGCACCGGCTTCGACAACCGGCTGCTCGATTCGCTCGCGCGCGAACTGAACGCGCGCGAGAGCCGCAGGATGCCGTTCGCGCGCAAGCCGCCGGCCGATGCGCGCGCGCCAGTGCATTGGGTGAAGCCGGAACTCGTCGCCGAATGCCGGTTCAAGACGTGGACGAGCGACGGGATCATCCGCCAGGCGTCGTTCGTCGGGCTGCGGCGCGACAAGCCCGCGAAGGAGATCATTCGCGAGCAGCAGGGGCCGGCGGTGAAGGGCCAGGGCAACGGCCGTGGTCACGCTACGCGCGAACAACCGAAACGGGCGCGAGCGTCGAATGCCTCGCCCAAAACCTCGAACGACACCCTCGCCGGCGTACGAATCTCGCACCCGGACCGCGTGATCGACGCGGACAGCGGCACGCGCAAGCTCGACCTCGCGCGTTACTTCGAATGGGTCGCGCCATGGTTCCTGCCGCATCTGCAAAAGCGCCCGGTCGCGCTGGTGCGCGCGCCGGACGGCGTCGGCGGCGAACTGTTCTTCCAGAAGCACGCGACGCGTCTCGACGTGCCGAACGTCACGCAGCACGCGGGACTCGATCCGGGCCATCAGCCGCTGGTGACGATCGAGAACGTCGCGGCGCTCGTCGGCGCGGCGCAGATGGGCACGATCGAACTGCACACGTGGAACGCGCTGGTGACGAGCATCGAGAAGCCGGACCGCATCGTGTTCGACCTCGATCCCGATCCGTCGCTCGGCTGGGACAGGATGATCGACGCCGCGCGGCTCACGCGCGAACTGCTGCATGAACTCGGCTTCGAGTCGTGGTGCAAGACGAGCGGCGGCAAGGGGCTGCACGTGGTCGTGCCGCTCGCGCGCCATGCGGGCTGGGACGACGCGAAGGATTTCGCGCACGCGGTCGCCGACCACATGGCCGCGACGCTGCCGGACCGCTTCAGCGCGAAGATGGGGCCGCGCAATCGCGAGGGGCGCATCTTCGTCGACTATCTGCGCAACAACCGCGGCGCGAGCACGATCGCCGCGTATGCGCCGCGCGCGCGGCCGGGTCTCGGCGTGTCGGTGCCGATCGCGTGGGACGAACTCGACCGCACGACCGGCGGCGCGCAATGGACCGTCGCGAACCTGCGCGAACGGCTCGATGGGTTGCGCTCGGACCCGTGGGCCGGTTATGCGCAGGCAAGGCAACGCATCACGGCGGCGGCGAAGCGGCGGCTGCGCGGCGCGTAGTAGCCGCCGCATCCGCGACTGCATCCGCGATTAAACAAACGGAGGACTACGATGAACGACCGTCAACGACATCAACCCCAACCGCAGGCTGCCCGCCAGGCAGAGAAGCACGAAGGCAGGCATCCGCGCCACGAAGGCGACGAGCCGATCGCGCAGCGCGACGAACACGAGCCGCGCTCGGTCGGCAAGCAGGCGCATCACGACATCGAGCAAGGACAGAAGGACACCGACCGGCGCGGCGGCGACGAGTATCAGGAGCGCACGCAGAACGACCAGCACGCGAACCGCAATTCGCGCGGCGGGCAGAAGCCGCCCGAGCGACACTGACCAGCACTAACGGACACGCGCACGAGCCGCCGCGTCGATCGACACAAAAAGAGGCCGCTTCGGCAAAGACGAACCGAAGCGGCCGACATGATCGACGCGGATTTCCCGTCCGACCTGCCCGGCGCGTATCGCGCCGGGCGCCACACAAACGCTGCGTTCTATCGCGTCACCGCACGACTTACAGCTTCACGCCGCCGGCCTCGGGCGGTTCATAACGGGGGTCCTCGCCGGGCAGCGCCGTGTCGGTGTCCCAGTACGGATCGCGGCCGTAATACTGATGCACGGAACTGGCCCAGGTCCGGTCCGCCATCGACGGCCAGTGGTCCTTGTCGAACCCCGGCGCATCCTTTACGCGCTCGGACGGCATGGCGAGCAGGAAGCACTTGCGGTTCGTATCGAGCGTCAGCGCGCTCCATGGGATCGCGAGCAGCTTGTCGCCGATGCCGAGAAAACCGCCGCTCGACATCACCACGTACGCGACGCGCCCGGTCTGCACGTCGAGCATGATGTCCTTGACCTTGCCGACTTCTTCGCCGTCCGAACTCAGCACGCGATCGCTGTCGAGCGTGCTCGCGGCCATCACGTCGGGGCCGGGGCCGGCTGCGGTTTCGCTTCCCTTGCCGACAATGCGTGCGCCATTGCCGGTCGGGCCGGAAGAAGGGATGGTGTTCGCCATGATGGACTCCTTTAGGTGACGGGATGCCGTTGCATTCCCGATGCAGGGATTCAGCAATGGCCGTTCCGCGAACGGTTCTCCTGTGGCGCGCGCCCGCGCCGCGCGGCGTTGAAAAAACTCCCGCGCGCGGTGCAGGCTTTGCAGGGGTGACGGCGCCGTGTCGCCGCCGCGTGGCGCTTCACGTTTTTCCGCCGCCGTCGATGCCCGCGCCGTTGCGCCAGACGTCCTTGCCCCGCTCGGACAGTTCGCCGCTGCTGTGCTGCGGGTCCGGCCCGGTGCCGTGGACGGCCATGTCGCCGCCGGGCGGCTCCTGAGCCTTCTGCTTTTCGCGCTTGCGCTGCGCGACGCGTTCGTCGTGCGAGCGGCCTGCGTAGTCGTTCATCGTTGCTCTCCATCGCGGGACGGTTGGGTGGCGGTCGTGCGCAGTCGATGCCCGGCGCCGTCCCGCAGGCGGCGCGCGCGCAACCGGTATGGCGCCTGTCGTCGTAAGCGGCATGCGCCGCGCCTGCATCGGGAAGCGCGCATCCCGCGTGCCGCCTTTCGCCGCGCCGACGGGCGTGCCGATTGCTGAAATCGCGGCGAGCGCAGCCGGCTCCAGTCCGACTGCATCCGGATTCAACCCTTGTTGCGGGAGACACGCAGATGGCGACCACGGTCAGCGACTTCATCGTCGAACGGCTACATCAATGGGGCGTACGGCGCATGTTCGGCTACCCCGGCGACGGCATCAACGGCATGTTCGGCGCGTTGCAGCGCGGCGGCGGCAAGATCGAGTTCGTGCAGGCGCGGCACGAGGAAATGGCCGCGTTCATGGCGAGCGCGCACGCGAAATTCACCGGCGAACTCGGCGTCTGCATCGCGACGTCCGGCCCCGGCGCGGCGCATCTGCTGACCGGCCTCTACGATGCGCGGCTCGATCACATGCCGGTGCTCGCGATCGTCGGCCAGCAGGCGAGGGCGGCGCTCGGCGCGCACTACCAGCAGGAACTCGATCTCGTGTCGATGTTCAAGGACGTCGCGAGCGCGTACGTGCAGCAGGCGAGCGTGCCCGCGCAGGTGCGGCACCTCGTCGATCGCGCGGTGCGCATCGCGCTCGCGAGCCGCACCGTCACCGCGATCGTGCTGCCGAACGACCTTCAGGAACTGCCGTTCGAGCCGCCCGCGCGCAAGCACGGCACCGCGCATTCGGGCGTCGGTTATTCGCGGCCTGAAGTCGTGCCGCGCCGCGACGATCTGGAGCGCGCGGCCGAAGTGCTGAACGCGGGGCGGCGCGTCGCGATGCTGGTCGGCGCGGGCGCGCTGAACGCGACCGACGAAGTGATCGCGGTCGCGGACCGGCTCGGCGCGGGTGTCGCGAAGGCGCTGCTCGGCAAGGCCGCGGTGCCGGACGACCTGCCGTGGGTGACGGGCTCGATCGGCCTGCTCGGCACGAAACCGACCGACGAGATGATGATGTCGTGCGACACGCTGCTGATGGTCGGCTCCGGTTTTCCATACTCGGAATTCCTGCCGAAAGAAGGCGACGCGCGCGGCGTGCAGATCGACATCGACGCGGGCATGCTGAGCGTGCGCTACCCGATGGAGGTGAGCCTCGTCGGCGACAGCGCGGCGACGCTGCGCGCGCTGCTGCCGCTGCTCGAACAGAAGAGCGCCGAATCGTGGCGCGAGCGGATCGAACGCTGGAACGACCGCTGGCAGCGCACGCTGCACGAGCGCGCGCACGCGCCGACCGGCGGCGCGGTGAACCCGCAGCGGATCGTCACCGAACTGTCGTCGCGGCTGCCGGACGGCGCGATCGTCACCAGCGATTCCGGCTCGTGCGCGAACTGGTATGCGCGCGACCTGAAGATCCGGCGCGGCATGATGTGCTCGTTGTCCGGCGGCCTCGCGTCGATGGGCGCGGCGGTGCCTTATGCGATCGCCGCCAAGTTCGCGCATCCGTCGCGGCCGGTGATCGCGATCGTCGGCGACGGCGCGATGCAGATGAACAACATGGCCGAACTCATCACCGTCGCGAAGTACTGGAAGGACTGGACCGACCCGCGCTGGATCTGCGTGGTGCTGAACAACCAGGACCTGAACCAGGTGACCTGGGAGCAGCGCGTGATGGAAGGCGACCCGAAGTTCGTCGCGTCGCAGCAGATCCCCGACGTGCCGTATCACCGCTTCGCGGAGATGATCGGGCTCGCGGGCCTGTACGTGGACGACGCGGAACAACTCGGGTCCGCGTGGGACGAGGCGCTCGCGGCGGTGCGGCCGGTCGTGATCGAGGTGAAGACCGATCCGGAAGTGCCGCCGCTGCCGCCGCACATCACGCTGGACCAGGCGAAGCATTTCGCGCAGACGCTGATGGAAGGCGACCCGGCCGAGCGCGGCGTGATCGCGAACACCGCGCGGCAGGTGCTGTCGAGCGTGCTGCCGGGAAAGAAGGATTGAGCGCGCGGGCGGCGGGCCGCGCGGGCCCGCGCCGGTCGTGCCAGCAGCGCCGTTAGCGCGATGCCTGCCGCTGCGTGTCGCTCCATCCGCCGCCGAGCGCCTTGTACAGCGACACGAGATCGGTGCACACCTGCAACTGCGCCTGCTGCGCGTCGCGTTGCGCGCTGTTCAGTTGCCGCTCGGCGTCGAGCACGTCGAGGAACGACACCATGCCGTGACGATAGCTGTCGCGCGCGAGTTCGTACGCGCGCTGCTGCGCGGCGGCCGACGCGTCGAGCGACGCGAGCCGCGCCTGGTCGGTGCGATACACGGCGAGCGCGTTTTCGACGTCGCGCAGCGCAACCAGCACGGTCTTGCGGTAGTCGATCGCGGCCTCGACCTCGCGCAGCTTCGTCAGCCGCAGATTCGACACCAGCGCGCCGCCCTCGAAGATCGGCAGCGACACGCTCGGCCCCCACGACCAGAACAGATGCGACCAGCGCGCGAGATCGCCCGGCGTCGTCGCGCGCGTGCCGGCTTGCGCGCCGAGCGAGAGGTCCGGATAGAACTGCGCGACCGCGACGCCGACGCCGGCCGTCGCCGCGTGCAGCGACGCTTCCGCGCGGCGGATGTCCGGCCGCCGGCGCGCGAGCGTCGAAGGCAGGCCGACCGGCACGGCCGGCGGCGTCCGCGGCAGCGCGGCGGCCGGCGACAGTTGCGCGTCGAGCGCGCCCGGCGCTTCGCCGACCAGCACCGCGAGGCCGTTCAACGCCTGCGCGATCTGCTGGTCGTATTGCGGCAGCAGCGCCTCGGTCTGCGTGCGCTGCGCGTCGGAACGCTCGACGTTCAGTTCGCTTTCGAGCCCATGCCGCGCGCTGTTGCGCGCGAGTTCGACCACTTCGCGCTGCTGGTCGATCAGCGATTCCGCGATCGCGCGCAGCGCCTGCGCGCCGCGCAGTTGCAGATAGGTTTCCGCGACCTCCGCTTCGAGCGACACCTGGGCGTCGTGCTGCGTTTCGGCCGCGACGTCGGTCTGCGCATTCGCGGCCTCGACCGAGCGGCGCACGCGGCCGAACAGGTCGAGTTCCCACGATGCGTCGAAACCCGCCTGCCACAGATTGACCGGCGCGGTCAGCTGGTCGAGCGCGCTCGTCGCGCCGCGTTGCGCGGCCGCGCCCGCGCCGGGCGCGAAGCGGTTCAGCGGCGAATCGGGCGCGCCGAGCCGGTTCACGTCGTCGTACACGCCGTTCGATTCGAGCAAGCCCTTGATGCCCAACTGCTCACGCTCGTAACTCGCGCTCGCGCGCACGTTCGGCAAACCCTGCGCTGCGGTCTGCTGCACCTGCTCGCGCGCCTGCGCGATCCGCACGACCGCTTCGCGCAGATCCGGGTTGTCCGCGAGCGCGCGGTCGATCAGCGCGTCGAGCGTCGGGTCGCCGAAACTTTGCCACCAGCGCGGGTCGGGATCGGCTTCGGCGGCGGGTGTCGAAGGCGGCGTTTTCGCCGTTGCGTTCGCGTCGGCGCCGCGTTGCGGGTCGCGCCATGCGGCCGGCGCGTTCGCCTGCGGCGGTTTGAAGTCCGGGCCGACCGTGCAGGATGCGAGGGTTAATGCGGCCACGATGGCTGCGAGGCGAGTCGGGGCAATTCGACGGGTTCGTGGCGACGCGGCGAGACGGCCACCCGAAACGACCCGCAAGACAGGCAGCAAAGCAGGCAACGAAGCGAAAGCCTCCCGCATCTCAATGTCCTCCTGAGCCGCCGGCGGCCTTCACCGGCGCGAAGAAAAACGCGACCGGCACGAACACCGCGCAGAACACCGCGAGGATGCCGAACACGTCGATATACGCGAGGATCGTCGCCTGCGACACGAAGGTCTCGTACAGATGCCCGTTCGCGGTCTGCATCGCCTGCGCGAGCGGCTGGCCGGTGAAGTCCGCGACCGCCTGCGCGCCGCGCTGCAACGCGTCCTGATAGTTCTGCGACAGCGGCGACAGATGATCGGACAGATGCGCCATCTGCGCCTGCGAGCGTTCGCGGATCAGCGCGGTCGACAGCGAAATGCCGATCGATCCGGACACGTTGCGGAACATCGTGAACAGCGCGGACGCGTCGTTGTTCAGCGCGGGCGGCACGCTCAGGTACGCGAGCGTCGTGACCGGCACGAACAGGAAGCCGATCGCGATCGACTGCGCGCTGCGCAGCTTCACGAGCGTCGCGTAATCGACGTCCGGCACCAGCGTGCGCGCGTAGATCAGCGCGACGGTCAGCAGCACGAAGCCGGTCATCACGAGAAAACGCGTCTGGATATGCGGCATCAGCCGGCTGATGATGGGTATCTCCATCGTGATGAGCAGCGCGCCCGGCGACAGCACGAGGCCCGCGAGCGTCGCCGTGTAGCCGAGCTGCTGCTGCGCGAGCTGCGGCACGATCACCGCGCTGCCGTACAGCACCGTCGCGAACGCGGAGATCATCACGCAGCCGAGCGCGAAGTTGCGGTCGCGCAGGCAGCGCAGATCGACGACCGGATGTTTTGCATACAGCAGCCGCAACGTCGCGCCGACGAGGCCGGCCACCGCGAGCGCCGCGAACGTGACGATGAACGGCGACGAGAACCAGTCGTCGTCCTCGCCGCGGTCGAGCATCACCTGCAGACAGCCGAGCCCGATCGCGATCAGCGCGATGCCGGGAAAATCGACCTCGCGCCAGTTCATCCGCTTCGACGTGACCTCGCGGACCCACGGCGGGTCCTCGACCAGCTGCATCACCGCGAGCGTGGTCAGCACGCCGACCGGCACGTTCAGCAGGAACACCCAGCGCCACGTGAAGTTGTCGGTGATCCAGCCGCCGAGCGTCGGCCCGAGTACCGGCGCGACGACGATCGCGACCGCCGAGATCGAAAACGCGCGGCCGCGCTGGCTCGGCTCGAAGGTGTCGAGGATGATCGACTGCTGGTTCGGCTGCAGGCCGCCGCCGAAGAAGCCTTGCAGCACGCGGAACACGACCAGTTGCCCGAGGCTCGTCGCGATCCCGCACAGGAACGAGCAGACCGTGAACGCGACGATGCACAGCAGGAAATAACGCTTGCGGCCGAGCACGCGGCCGAAGAACGCGGAGATCGGCAGCACGATGCCGTTCGCGACGAGGTACGACGTCAGCGCCCACGTGGCCTCGTCGTAGCTCGCGGACATCGTGCCGGCGATGTGCGGCAGCGCGACGTTGACGATCGTCGTGTCGAGCACTTCCATGAACGCGGCGAGCGTGACCGCCACCGCGATCAGCCAGGGATTCGCGGCGGGTCGCCAGTTCTTCGGGTTCTTCTGGCCGCCCGGGTGCGCGTCGCTCATTCAGTGCCTCAAGTACACGGTCGGCTCGACCGACAGCCCGAGCGGCAACGGATGATCGGCGGGCATCCCGTCGTCGATCACGATCTTCACCGGCACGCGCTGCACGATCTTCACGAAGTTGCCGGTCGCGTTCTCGGCCGGGAACGCGGAGAAGCGCGAGCCGCTGCCGAGCTGCACGCTGTCCACGTGGCCGTGCAGTTCGAGCTTCGGATAGGCGTCGACGCTGATCTTCACCTTGTCGCCGGCGCGCATCCGGTCCAGTTGCGACTCCTTGAAGTTCGCGGTGATCCACACTCGCGGCGTGACGATCGAGAACAGCGACGCGCCCGCCTGCAGGAAGCTGCCGTACTGCACGTTGCGGCGCGTGACCCAGCCGTCCGACGGCGCGCGCACGTCGCACCAGCCGAGGTTCAGTTGCGCGGCGTCCAGTTGCGCCTCGGCCGCGCTGACCTGCTGGCGGCGCTCCTCGACGGCCGCGACCGCCGCGCGAATCTGCTGCGGCACGAGGCTCGCCGTTTTCAGTTGCGCCTGCGCGTTCATCACGTCCGCGTGCGCGCTGCGCTGCTGCGCGTCGGCGGTGTCGACGTTCTGTTGCGACGTCGCGCGCTGATCGACCGAATGCTGCCGCTGGTACTCGGCCTGCGCGCGGGCGAACTGCGCGGTCGCGGTTTCGATCTGCGCGCGCGCCTGCTGGTATTGCGCGGGGAACTGCACCCGCGCGATGTCCAGTTGCGCCTGCGCGGCGTCGAGCTGCGCGAGCGCGAGGCCCAGTTGCGCGCGCGCCTGTTCGACCTGCGCCTCGTAATCGCGCCGGTCGATCTCGACCATCAACTGGCCCTTGTGCACGTACACGTTGTCGTCGATCGCGAGCTTGGCGACGTAACCCGACACCTTCGGCGCGATCGTGATCGCGTTGCCGTCGGTGTACGCGTCGTCGGTGCTCTGCTGGTTGCGCGTGGCGAGCCACCAGATCAGCGCGCCGATCGCGATCAGCACGACAACGACCGCGAGGACGATCAGCGGCTTCTTGCCGGGGCCGCGTGGCTTCCGGTCGTCATTGCCGTGCTGGTCGCTGTCGCCTTTCTGCCTGCCGTCGTCGCCGGTTTTCTTCGCCTCGCCGTTGCCGCCGCCGTGATGGGCCGCATGACGCGGGCCGCCGCGATGCCGGCGCGCCCACGCGCCGACCGACGTTGCCGCGCGCTCACGCATGATGGCTGCCGCGTGGAAGCGCCGCGCGCACGCGGCGGCTCGGGTCGCGCCGCGCCGAATGCAGCGCGGCGGCAGGCGTATGAGCGAGCATCGAATGGCGGGCTTTCGGGGCCGAAAGCAGCGGGGACTCGCGATGACGCGATGCAGGAGGGAAGGTGTGCCTGTGCACGGGACGCTCCTTGATCGAACGAAAACGTCGTCCGGCCGTGTTGCCTGGAAAAAAACGGATGCACGGTCGAAGCGGATGCCGGTCAGCAAACCGCGTGCCGCCGTGCGCCGACGCGCGGCGGAACGCGCATCGTTCGCGGCACGCGAACTGCTGAAACGGTTGGCCGATGCTTCACCGACCCGCGATCCCTCCAGGAGGACACCATGAGCACACTCGACCCCGACAACGATCTGCCGCAACCCGACGTGCCGGGCCGCGACACCGGCGCGCTCGGTCCCGGCGATTCGTCGGACAGCGGCAGCGACTTCGCCGGCGCGAAGCGCCACGACTTCGACCGCGACACCGAACTCGACAATCACGCGCTCGAAAGCGGCGAAGCGGAGGCGGCGAGCGACAGCGACCGCTCGGGCACCGGCGAACGCGCGGCGGCGGACGGCGACGAGAACCTGTCGCCGGATGCGGACGTGCTGCCGGACCGGATCGATTCGTTTCCGTCGGCGGATGAAGCCGACGAAGCGGACGAAGCGGACGAGCGCGATGAATGAGAAATGAGTAGCAACACGAGGACGAAAGCGCGGCGACAGGTACGACGGTTGCGCACCCTGACGCTCGCTGCAAACGCAGCGGTTCCCGCGCGACCCGACGCGCGCGGTGCCGCGCAGTGCCGCGCAGTGCCGAATAACGACGGACGAAGCCCAACAGGCAGCGGAGGTGATGAACGTGGAAACCCAGGTCAGCTATGGCGGCTGCACGATCCGGCCGATCGTGACGGCGACGGACGACGGCCGGTTCATCGCATCGGCGGTCGTCACCGGTCCGCACGCGCGCGACGGACAGACGCTCGGCGCGCAAGCCGATTTCGGCCGGCGCGAAGAAGCGGCCGATCGCGCCATCGAACTGGCGATCGTGGACATCGACCGCAGGCGGTCCGTCCCGGACGGGCAACGGGATCGCTGACGCGCATCAATCTTTATTGAGCGCGCGACCGGCGGCCATCACGTTGTCACCGTGCGCACCTAAGCTCCCGGCTGGGTGACCGCTTTGCAGTCGCCGGTCACGTCATTCTGTCTCTGGAGAAAAGTAATGTTGAGCCCACACGAATTCGCGACGCTGATGCTCGTGCGCAGCGCGCCGGACCAGGTGGACATGAATCGCGCGGAACTCGATACGCTGCTCGAACAGCAACTGGTCGCGCTCGAACAGCTTGCCGAGGGTTATCGCCGGTTTTCGGTGACGCGCAGCGGCGCATCGCTGCTGGACACGTTCAGTCGCCCGGACCGCGAGGACGCGATGAGCCGTGACGCAGAGCCCGGCGCGGACGAACTCGCCTGACGGGCCTGGTCGCGCGGTAACGCCGCGCGGTGATGCCACCGCGCCGCCCGCTCCGGCGGCGCTTCCGAAGGCGGATCGCCTTCCGGTACAGGCGGCGGGTCATCGCCGGGTTGCGGGGGCGGTGGCTGATGAGGAGGGTCCGGCGGACCCTGCGGGTCTTCGGCAGGCAGATGCTCGTCCAGTGCGGGGGCGAACGCATCACGTTCGCCGCTTTTCACCTCGATCGTCTCCATCGTCTCTTCTCCCTCTGTTTCCCGGGCATGCGACGGCCGCACGCAGCAATGCGGCAATGCGGCCGCTCATCGCTCGACCGACCACGCCGCCGCTTCTCCCGCCTCGGTCACGAGCCGCGACAGTTCGCGCTCGACGCGTTCGTCGTCCGGCTTCGCGCGCCAGCGCACCTCGAACCGTTCCTCGACGCGCGCATCGTCGGTGGCGCGTGCCAGTCCGCGTCGCGCGATCCGGCAGCCATGGGGCTTCAGCGACAACGCGAGCCGGGCGGCGACCGTATCGCGCGGATCGGCCCCCGCGCGATGCACGATCGTCAGCGATACCCGGCGGCCGCGCGGCAGCCAGCGTTCCACGCGCGAAAACGTCCGCAGCACGACCAGCCCGAGCACCGTGCCCGCGATCGCGAGCGCATATTGACCGCCGCCCGCGCATAACCCGATCACCGTGACGAACCACATCGTCGCGGCGGTCGTCACGCCGCGCACGAGGCCTTCGCGATGCAGGATCGACCCCGCGCCGATGAACCCGACGCCGGACAGGATCCCGAGCGGCAACCGCATCAGGTCGAGCGACACGAACGAATCGGCCGGCTTGCCGTGCTGCGTGAGCAGCACGTTCACCTGCATCATCGCGATGCATGCGGCGAGGCATACGAGCAGCGTCGTGCGCAGCCCGGCCGCGTTGCCGGACTCGCCGCGATTGAGCCCGATCAGGGTGCCCGCAACGGCCGCGATCGCGAGCCGCAGCGCGAAGTCGGGCCATGTGGGATCAAGCGGCATCGGGTCCATGTGGTTCGCTTCGGCGGCGGATGCGGCGCGCCGCTTACAGGAACGGCTGGCCGCCCGTGACCGCGAGCGTCGCGCCGGACGTGTAGCTCGACTCGTCCGACGCGAGCAGCACATAGGCGGCCGCGAGTTCGGCCGGCTGGGCCGGCCGCTTCATCGGCACGGCCAGGCCGAATTCGCGCACGTCGTCGGCGGGCATCGTCGATGGGATCAGCGGCGTCCATACCGGCCCCGGCGCGACGCAGTTCGCGCGGATGCCGCGTTCCGCGAGCAGTTGCGCGAGGCCGCCGGTGAAGTTCTGGATCGCGCCTTTCGTCGCCGCATACGCGAGCAGTGTCGGACGCGGCTTGTCCGCGTTCACCGAGGCGGTGTTCACGATCGCCGCGCCGGGTTTCATGTGCGGGACCGCCTCGCGCGTGATCCGGAACATCGCGCCGAGGTTCGTATCGAACGTGCGGTCCCATTCTTCGTCGGTGATCGACTCGATCGTGTCGTGCGTCATCTGGTACGCCGCGTTGTTGACCAGCACGTCGATGCGGCCGAACGCGGCGACGGTGTCCGCGACGATCGTCCGGCAATGCGCGCGGTCCGTGATGTCGCCGGCGATCAGCAGCGCGCGGCGGCCAGCCTCCTCGACGTAGTGCGCGGTTTCGCGGGCGTCGTCGTGCTCGTCCAGATACGCGATCGCGACGTCCGCGCCTTCGCGCGCGAACGCGATGCACACCGCGCGGCCGATCCCGCTGTCACCGCCGGTGACGAGCGCGATCTTGCCCGCGAGCCGGCCGGACCCGCGGTAGGTCCGTTCGCCGTGATCGGGCTGCGGATCGAGCGGCGCGGTGCGGCCGGGATGCTGATGCTGCTGCTGTTCGGGAAACGGTGGAGCGGGGCGATGGGTGGACATGATGGGCCTCCTGGCGGTAGCGGTTCGATGAGGCGATGAGGTGGTGCAATGAAGGTGGTGCAATGAAGGTGGTGCAATGAAGGTGCAAACCGCGTGCCGCCGCTATCGCAGGTGCAGGGCGCGCGGTCTCGTCATTCGCCGCCCGCGAGTTTCGCCGCGCGCCGCAGCGCGGCGACGAGATCGGCGCGCGCCCGTTCGCGCGCGTCGGGGTCCGGCGCGCGCAGCACGTACGACGGATGCCACGTCGCGACGAGCCGCCGGCCGCGCGCATCGCCGACGTGGCCGAAGTAGTCCTGCAACCGCGCGGCCGGCTGGTCGAGCACCGCGCGCAACGCGGTCACGCCGAGCGCGACGATCACCGTTGCCCGCACCTTCGACAACTCGCGCTCGAACCAGTACGCGCACGCTTCGATCTCGCGCTGCGCGGGCGTCCGGTGCAGCCGCCGCTTGCCGCGCAGCGTCCACTTGAAGTGCTTCACGGCGTTTGTCACATAGACGTCCGACCGGCGGATGCCCGCGTCATGCAGCGCCGCGTCGAGCAGCGCGCCGGCCGGGCCGACGAACGGCTTGCCTTCGCGGTCCTCGCGGTCGCCCGGCTGCTCGCCGACCAGCATGATCGCCGCGTGCGTGGAGCCGATGCCCGGGACCGGCTGCGTCGCGTCGCGCCACAACGCGCAGCGGCGGCATTCGTCGAGCGTGTGCGGCGTCTGGTCCGGATCGACGTCGGGGTCGCGCGGTTTCGATGCGCCGCGTGCACCGCGCGTGCGTGCGGGCGAAGAAGGTTCGTGTGCCATGTTCGCTACTCCTGCGGCTGCCGCGCGGCGCGCTCAACGCTCGGACGCGCGCAGCCGCTGATACCAGCCCATCAGCGGCGCGGCCGAGACGCCGTGCACGACCACCGACGCGAGAATCACGCCGAGCGCCGGCGCGGCGAGGACCGCGATTTCGCCGCGCGGCGCGGCCTCGAAGGCATACGCGAGGTAATACACGGAGCCGATGCCGCGTATGCCGAACCAGCCGATGAGACGCCGCTGCGCGCGCGTCGCCGGCGACCCCGCGAGCGCCACCACCACCGCGAACGGCCGGATCACGAGAAACAGCAGCGCGGCGAGCACGAAACTCGTCCACGCGAACACGTCCGCGCCGAGGCCGGCCAGCACGTTGCCCGCGACGGTCATCACCGCGGCCTCCGCGATCCGCTCCATCTCGATCGTGAAGCCGAGCACCGACTGCGCCATGTACGCGTGCGCCTTGTCCGGGTGCGATGCGGTCGCGGTGACGTCGGTCGAATCGATCGTGCCGACCACCTCGTCCGGCGGCCGCGCGCCGCTCGCGCGATGCTCGACGCGCCGCATCGTGACGCCCGCCGCGAACACCGCGATGAACCCATAGGCGCCGACCAGCTGCGCGCAGCCGAACGACAGCGCGATCAGCCCGAGCGCGAAAAAACCTTCGAGGCCGAGCGCCTTTTCGTAGTGCGTGCGCAGGTAAGCGACCGTGTGCGTGGTGAGCCAGCCGAGCGCCGCGCCGATCGCGAGCGCCCCGACGATGCCCCACAGCGCATGCAGCGTGAACGTGGCGGCCGCGCCCGGCTCGTGCAACGAAGGGTCGTGCGCGGTCAACGCGAGGCCGAGCAGCGCGAACGGCATCGCGATGCCGTCGTTCACGCCGCCCTCGGCGGACAGCGCGAAACGCACGAAATCGAGGTCGCCGGGGTTGCGCACCTGCACGTCGTGCGCGAGCACCGGGTCGGTCGGCGCGAGGATCGCCGCGAGCAGCAGCGCCGCGCCGAAGCCGACCGGCAGCAGCCACGCGGCCGCGAGCGCGAGCAGCGGCACCGTCACCAGCATCGCGACGATGCCGAGCCGCACCGGCAGCCGCCACAGCCGGTTGCCGAAGTCGACGCGCAGACGCAGCCCGATCGCGAACAGCGACACGAGCAAGGCGATCTCGGTCATCACGCGCAGCGTGTGCGCGTCGCGCGCCAGATCGATCTGCACGAAACCGACCACCGGCGCGCCGAGCGCGAAGCCGATCGCGAGGTAGAACATCGACGCGCTGCACGGCAACTGCTTCAGCGTCGACGCGGCCAGCGCCATCACGACCAGCACCGCGCCGGTCAGCACGAACCACAGCGCCTCATGCATCGGCGGTGTGGCGCATGCGGAGCATCGTTCCGGACGACTGCGTTTCATGCCGTAGCGGCTGTTCGCGCGAGAGCGGGTTCATCATGGGCTCCGTTTGTTTTATTGAGTGTCGATGGTCCGATGCAGCAATGGCCGTTCCTTGCCCGTCTCGATGCGCGTTGGCGACGGTCGGCAGCTATTGCAACGCGGCTGGAATTCTTGCCGGCGTGTTTTCGCGGCGTGCCGCGCTGCAACGCGAACGATGAGTCGATCGCGCAGGGAACGGACATTGCTGAAGCTGTGCACAGGGATCGCGGCGTGGCCGCCGCGTCCTCGTTGAACACTTCGATGTTTTGACCAAAAGGAGCTTGACTGATGAACACACGTACCACGCTGATAGCCGCATCGATGGCGGCCCTGCTGGCCGCAGCCGGTTCCGCGTTCGCCGCGGGGCCGGGCGGCGGCGGAGAGAACGAAAACGGCGCGACCGGCGCGGGCACCGGCGCCGATGCGAGCGGCGTCTACTCGCCGCCGACGCGAGGCATCGAGCAGGGCGCGACCGCCGAGGGCAGCACGAAGGGCGTGCGCACGTCGCATAAGCGCATGCATCACGCGAAGAAGCCGATGAACGACACGACGAACATGCCGGGCGCGGACGCGAGCAGCGACACGAAGGGGCAGTGATGAGGCCCGATGCCGCCGCGCATCGCGCGGGTCAGGCGGCCGGTTCGCTCGCGCATGAGGCGCGCGCGCCGCGCCGCCGCGATGGTCACGCGAGCCACGACAGCGAGCGCGTGCGCGCGTCGGCCGGCGCGGGTGTCGAATATCAGTTGCTGCGCCTGCCCCCGAACGGCTGGGTGCCGAACAACCGCGCGCTGCCGGTGATCGTGTACCGGCGCGCGCTGTTGCCGGACATGGCCGATCCGGCGTCGCTCGCGGACGCGTTCGACGCGCGTTTCGCCGCGCACGGCTGGCCGCCGCAGTGGCGCGACTCGGTGTTCGATTACCACCATTTCCATTCGACCGCGCACGAGGTGCTCGCGGTGTTCGCCGGCCGCGCGGAACTGATCGTCGGCGGACCGGGCGGCCACGCGCTGCGCGTGTCGGCCGGCGACGCGCTGCTGTTGCCCGCCGGCACCGGCCATTGCCTTGTGTCGCGCGCCCCCGGTTTCCAGGTGACGGCCGGTTATCCGGCCGGCCAGCAATGGGACATTCGCCGCGAGGCGCTGACGCCGGAAGAAGCGAGCGCGATGGAAGCGTTGCCGTTTCCGCGCAGCGATCCGTTGTGCGGCGACCATGGGCCGTTACTGGACCATTGGCTCGCAGGCGGCGAAGCCAGTCGGAGAGACCTGTGACAGACGATATCGAAGCGATGATGAGCGCGTGGCGCATCGACCGTTTCGGCGGCCCGGATGCGCTGCGCAATGAAACGATTCCGGCGCCGCGCCCGGCGCGCGGCGAAGTGCTGCTGAAGGTGCAGTCGGCCGGGCTCAATCCGGTGGACCTCAAAACCCGCGAAGGGCGTTATCCGCTGATCCGCGCGGACGCGTTGCCGTTCACGCTGGGCCGCGACGTCGCGGGTGTCGTCGCGCAATGCGGCGAAGGCGTCGAAGGATGGGCGCGCGGCGTGACCGCCTATGCGTTCGTCGGCCAGGGGCAGGGTGCGTTCGCGGATTACGTGGCCGTGAGCGCGGCTGCGCTGTCGAAGCCGCCGGCAACGTTGTCGCTCGCCGACGCGGGCGCGGTGCCGCTCGCCGCGCTGACCGCGTGGCAGGGGCTGTTCGACCACGGCAAGCTGGAGCGCGGCGAGCGCGTGCTGATCCACGGCGCGAGCGGCGGGGTCGGCCAGTTCGCGGTGCAGTTCGCGCGCGAATGCGGCGCGCACGTGTACGCGACCGGCTCCGGCGAATCGCTCAATCTGCTGAAGGCGCTCGGCGCGGCCCACACGATCGACTACCGGAAGGACCGCTTCGAGGACGTCGCGAAGGACATCGATCTCGTGTACGACCTGATCGGCGGCGATACGCAGCAGCGTTCGTGGAGCGTGCTCAGGCCGGGCGGCGCGCTGGTGTCGACGCTGAACGAGCCGTCGCAGGTCGAGGCGTCGAAGCACGGCGCGCGTGCGACCCGCTACACCGCGCGGCCGGACGGCGGGCAACTGGCCCGCATCGCGCAGTGGATCGACCGCCGCGCGGTGCGCGTCGAGATCGTCGCGCGTTATCCGTTCGCGCGGCTGCCCGATGCGTTCGAGCGGCTCGCGCAAGGGCATCTGCGCGGCAAGGTCGTCGTGACGCGCGACGCGTAACGGCGGCGCGATTATTTGGCCAGATCTGCGGCCATCCCGAATTCATCGCCCAGTTCATCCGCCGCCAGCGCGCGGCGGAAATAATCGATCGTCGAGCGCAGGCCGTCGTCCAGCGCCGTGTGCGGCCGCCAGCCGAGCAGCCGTTCCGCGCGCTCGATCGCCGGTTTGCGATGCCACGGATCGTCCACCGGCAGCGGCCGGAATTCGACCGGCGACGGCGAGCCGGTCAGCTCGACGATCCGCTTCGCGATGTCGAGCATCGTGATCTCGTGCGGATTGCCGAGGTTCACCGGGCCGCCGGGATCGGCCGGCGCGTTCATCAGCCGGATCATTCCGTCGATCAGGTCGTCCACGTAGCAGAAGCAGCGCGTCTGCGAACCGTCGCCGTATACGGTCAGCGGCTCGCCGCCGAGCGCCTGCATCACGAAGTTCGACACGACGCGGCCATCGCGCGGATGCATCCGCGGCCCATAGGTGTTGAAGATCCGCGCGATCCGCACGTCGAGGCCATGCTGCCGCCGGTAGTCGGTGCACAGCGTCTCCGCGCAGCGTTTGCCCTCGTCGTAGCATGAACGCGGGCCGATCGGGTTCACGTGTCCCCAGTAGTCCTCGGTTTGCGGATGAACCCGCGCGTCGCCGTACACCTCGCTGGTGGACGCCTGCAACAGCTTCGCCTTCACGCGCTTCGCGAGGCCGAGCATGTTGATCGCGCCGTGCACGCTGGTCTTGGTCGTCTGCACCGGATCGAACTGGTAGTGGATCGGCGACGCGGGACACGCGAGGTTGTAGATCTCGTCGATTTCGACATACAGCGGAAACGTTACATCGTGCCGCATCAGTTCGAAGTTCGCGTTGTCGAGCAGGTGCGCGACGTTGCGCTTGGTGCCGGTGTAGAAGTTGTCCACGCACAGCACGTCGTGCCCCTGCGCGACGAGCCGCTCGCACAGGTGCGAGCCGAGAAAACCAGCGCCGCCGGTGACGAGAATGCGTTTGCGGATCAGTTCCTTCATGGTGGAAGTCCTGGGTCGGGTTCGGTTCGTCGGTACGCGTTTTTCCGTTCACGCGCAGACCGCGTGCAGCGCATCGTTCCAGTCGTACACGAAGCGGTCGATGTGGAAACGTTCCAGCGCGGTGCGCCGCGCGGCGTCGCCGAGCCGGCGCGCTTCGGTCGGGTCGTCGATCAGCACGCGCATCGCGTCGACGAGGCGGTCGAGCCGCGTATCGACGATGCCGTTGTCGCCGTTACGGATCACGCTCGCGAGTTCCGTGGTGGCGAGGCCGACGATCGGCATGCCGATCGTCATCGCCTCGACGATCGCGAGGCCGAGGCTCGTCCAGCGGATCGGGTTGAAGAAGAACCGGTAGCGTGCGGTGAACGCCGCGAGCGCGAGGTTCGAAATCTCGCCGATGCCGCCGGCGCTTTGCGCGTCCATCCCGACCAGATCGAGCGGCACACGCTCGCGCAGGTCAGCGAACACGTCCGCGCCGAGCCGCCGCCCGCGTTCGCGCAGGTGGTTGACGACGACGATCCCGCGCGGCACGTCGCCGGCATAACGGACGCCGTCGGGCACGACGACGCCGTGTTCGATCACGCGGGTCGGCGTCGCGCCGCTGTCCCACATCAACTGGTTGAAGTGCGTGACGTGCACGAGCAGCGTGTCGCGGTCGTCCACCCAGTGGCGCTGCGCGAACGGCGCTTCCTGTGGGGGATCGTGCTCGATGTACACGCGCGGCAGCCGGCGCTGCGCGTCGCTGAGCAGCGTGTGACGATCCGCGTCCCAGTGGCTGCGATGCTGATAGACGATCGCGTCGAACTCGCGCGACGCGATCTCCGACGCATCGACCTCGTGCACGTTCGCCCCCCACGGCAGCACGCCGGCGCGGCCCGCGTAACCGGGCGGCCGGCCCGGTTTCGCGACGACGTAGAAGTCGTGCGGCGCCTGCGTCAGGTAGTACAGGTAGTTGCCGTGCACGTGCCAGGTGAGCACGCGCAGCGGGCGGGCGTCGCGCATCAGCATCGCGGGTTTCCTCCGTGGGATCGGGGTTCGTCGCGTCGGGCACGGGAAAGCGCCGTGAACGCGGGCATGGCCGCGCGTTCGAGTTGCGCGCGCGCTGCGTCGATCACGTGCGCGACGCCGACGTTCAGCGCGCACGGATGCCCGTACGGGCAGTCGCGGAACATGCATGGCCGGCACGCGGGCCAGTCCGCCAGCACGCGGTGGCGGTCGTGGTCGAGCGGCGCCCAGCGGCGCGTGTCGCTGCCGGACGCGACCACGACGCTGCGCGTATGCATCGCGGCGGCGACGTGCGACAGGCCGGTGTCGTTGCAGACGACCAGCCGCGCATGCGATACGAGCGCCGCGAGTCCCCCGAGCGACGTTTCGCCGGCGAGGTGGCGCGCGGGCTGCGTCATCTCGCCGATCACGCCCGCGGTCAGTTCGATCTCGCCGGCCGTGCCGGTCACCGCGATCTGCCAGCCTTCGAGCGCGAGTTCGTCCGCGACCGCCGCGAAGCGTTCGGCGGGCCAGCGCCGCGACGGCAACTGCGCGCCCGGATGCACGAGCACCAGCCGCTCTGGATGCAGCCCGTGACGCGCGACGAGCCGCGCGTAGTCGTCGAGGTCCGCGCCGGTCAGCGGGAACGACAGCGCCGCGTCGCGCGCGTCGATGCCCATCGCGGTCAGCAGCGCGTTGTAGCGCTCGGGCTCGGGCAGGTCGTCCGGCCACGCGATGAAACAGCCTTCCGGCGGCGTTTCGTCCGGCTGCGAAAAACCCGCGAGCGCACGCGCGCCGAATCGCGCGACGAGTCCGTTCGCGATGCCGCCGCTGCCGTGCAACTGGATCGCGAGATCGAAACGCCGCGCGCGCATCGCGTCGATGAACGCGGGCAGGCCCGATTCGTCCTCGGGCTGCTCGGGGAAACCGCGCGCGCCAGGAAAGACTTCGAACGCGTCGATCAGCGTCGCGTAACGCGCCGCGAACGCACGCGCCCACGGCAGCCCGATCAGCGTGACGTGCGCAGCCGGCAGCGCGGCGCGCAGCGCGCGCAACGCGGGGATGCAGCACAGCAGGTCGCCGAGTTGCAGCGCGCGAAAGATCGCGATGCGGCGCGGCGCAACGGTGTCGATGAAGGTCGTCATCGCAGGCGCGCTCATAAGAACCACACGCGATAACGGACGGCTCCGTTGAGCCGCCAGAAGATCGACAGAAACGGAATCCATAGGGACGTCCACGCCATTTCCGCGACGTGCGCGACGCTTCTGCGCGTGCCGCGCAGCCGTCGCACGCAAAAACCCGCGGTCAGCACGAGCCACACGGCGAGCGCGCCGAGCGCGACGTCGACGCGGTCGAACAGCAGCGCGACGAGACCCCACAGCGCCGCGCACAGGATCGCGTAATAGAGCAGCGGCGGCCCGGACGAGATCCGCTGCCGGTACAGTTGCGGATGCTTGCGAAACAGCAGCGCGTCATAGCGGCTCTTTTTCTGCTGCGCGAGACTCACGCCCCAGCGCGCGGGCCGCACCGGATGCACGACGAGCGCATCGTCGGCGCGCACGACTTCGGCCCCGGCGCGCAGCAGCGTGAACTGAAGGTCCGAGTCCTCGCGCCACGCGGCGGTGAAGCGTTCGTCGAAACCGCCGGTCTGCACGAGCAGCGTGCGGCGCACGAACGCGTTCGCGGTCGCGAATTCCGCATGCGCAAGGCCGCTCGCATCGAGTTCGTAGTCGGTCGGTTGTTCGTCGAGCGGCACGACGATCCGGCCCGCCGCCGCGTCCGCGCGGTCGAGCGCGGCGACGCCCGCGCGCAGCCAGTCGGCCGCCGGCTGGGTGTCGTCGTCGGTGAACGCGATCAGCGGCGCGCGCGCCGCGCGCCAGCCGGCATTCCGCGCGCCGGCCGGCCCCTGGGTCGCGGTCACCGCGACGTAGCGGAGCGCGACACCGCGCGGCCGATGCTCGGCCGCGAACGCGTCCACGGTCGCGCGCGTCGCATCGTCCGGGCCGTCGTCGCAGACGACGATCTCGTAGCGCGACGGCTCGAAGTCCTGCCGGACGAGCGCGTCGAGACAGGTGCGCAGCAGGTCGGGCCGCCGCCACGTCGGCACCACGACCGACACGTCCAGATGCGCGAGCAGCGCGCCCGGATAACCGTCGTTCACCGGCTCGCTCGCGCCGATCGTGCGCGGCTCGCGCGCTTCGACGTCGGCGGGTCGCACGGCGGGCCTCATGCCGTTGCGTGCGGCTTGCGCACGAGAAACGGGCCGATCACGAGCGCGTCGAGCGGCGAAGTCCAGAACGATTCGAGCGCGTCGCGCGGCGAATTCACCATCGGCTCGCCGCGCGTGTTGAACGACGTGTTCACCAGCACCGGCACGCCGGTGCGCGCATGGAACGCGGCAATCAGGTCGTAATACAGCGGATGCTGCGCGCGGTTCACGGTCTGCACGCGCGCGGTGCCGTCCACGTGGCGCACGGCCGGAATCCGCGCGGCCTTGTCGGGCTGCACGTCGAACACGAACAGCATGAACGGCGCGCGGCCCCCGTCGACGAACCAGTCGGCCGCATGCTCTTCGAGCACGACCGGCGCGACCGGGCGGAAGTCCTCGCGGTCCTTGATCTCGTTGAGCTTCGCCTGCATGCCCGGATCGACTGGCGACGCGAGGATCGAACGTGCGCCGAGCGCGCGCGGGCCGAATTCGGTGCGCCCCTGGTACCAGCCGATCACGTGGCCGTCCGCGAGCAGCCCGGCGGTCTGGTTCGCGATGTCGGCGAGCCGCGTGTACGGCGTCTTCGACCACTTCAGGAACGCTTCGATTTCCTCGTCGCCGTACTCGGGGCCGAGGTACGCGTGATCCATCGTCCAGTGCCGCGCCGGCTTGCGGTCCGGCGCGGCGTCGGCGCGCTGCCGGTAATCGATCCACAGCGCCGCGCCGAGCGCGGTGCCGGCGTCGCCGGCCGCGGGCTGCACCCACACGTCGTCGAACGGCCCGTGATCGCGGATGAACGAGTTCATCACGCAGTTCAGCGCGACGCCGCCGGCCATGCACAGCTTGTCGAGGCCGGTGCGCTGGTGCAGCCAGTGCGCGAGTTCGAGCACCGTCTCTTCGAGCACGCGTTGCAGCGAACACGCGATGTCGAAGTGCCGCTGTTCCAGCGGGCCGCCGCGTTCGCGCGGAGGACCGAAGCGCGCGATCAGTTGCGGCTCCGCGACCGTGTAATGGCCGTTGCCGCGGTAGCGGACGATCTCGCGGAACGCGTCCGCATAAAGCGGTTTCCCGTACGACGCGAGCGCCATCACCTTGTACTCGTCCGACGAGTGCAGAAAACCGAGCCAGTCGGTCACCTGTTCGTACAGCAGCCCGAGCGAATGCGGCAGCTCCACCTGGGTGAGCCGTTTATAGTCGCCGTTCGCGAACCGGCCGAGGCTCGTCGTCACGCCTTCGCCGCGGCCGTCCATCGTCAGCACTGCCGCTGCGTCGAACGGGCTCGCGAGAAACGCGCTCGCCTCGTGCGCGAGATGGTGCTCGACGAAGTGCCATTCGAAGCCGCGCTCGCGATCCACTCCCGCGAAGCGCTTGCGCAGATGATGCGGCGCGCCGTCGAGCAGTTGCGCTTTCGCGTTCACCACATAGGTGAGAAACAGCGGGTCCCACGGCGAGCCGTTCGGCTGCGCCTTCGCGCGCGCCGGATCGAACGGTAGCGAGACCGTCGCCGGCGGCTTGCCGGACGGCATGCCGGGGAACAGCGACGGGTCGTACGAGTACGCGACGTGATCGACGTCCGCGAGCGTGATGCCGGCGGCCTTCAGGCAGTAGTCGATCGCGTCGAACGGCAGTTGCCACGCGGAAAACGGCACCGGCCGCTTCGCGTGCTTCACGTGCGTGAAGCGTTCGTCCTCGGCGGCCGCGAGCACGACGCCGTCGCGCATCAGCGCGGCCGCGCTGTCGTGATAGACCGCATTGATTCCGAGCGTGTACATGGGCGTTCCCATCCTCATCGTGGTTGAGCGGCGCGGGGCGGCGTCGTCATGTGTCGTCGTGCGTGTTCAGGCCGGCCGTTCGTCCGCGGTCGTCGCGAGCGGCGGTTCGGGCTCATGATCCTCGCTGGGTTCGTCGTCGCGCGGCAGGCCCGGTTGCAGCAGATCGAGCGCGGCTTGCGCGACGGCTTCCGGCTCGATGCCGAGCAGGCACAGGTGATGACCGGCCGGGCATTCGCCGCGATAACACCAGCGGCACGCGACGTCGCGATACAGCAGCCGGTGCGGCGTTTGCCATGGCGTGTGCTGCGGGTTCGTCAGCGCGTAGAGATCGACGACGGGCGTGCAAAGCGCCGCCGCGATATGGACCGGGCCGCTGTTGTTCGCGATCAGCAGCGCGGCGGATTCGATCAGCGCGACGAATTCGCCGAGCGCGAACGCACCGGCGAGATCGATCACGGATGCGCGGGTGGCCGGCTGCACCGCGTCGAGCACGCCGCGCGTCAGCGCCGCTTCGCCGGCGCTGCCGGTCAGCAGCACGCGGCAGCCGCTCGCGCGGATCAGCGCATCGAGCGCGAGCGCGTAACGTTCCGGCGGATAACGGCGCGACGCAGCAGTCGCGCCCGGATGCAGCACGACGTAGCGTTCGCCGCGCGCGATGCCGAGCGTCGCGAGCCGCGCGCGCAACGCGTCGCGATCGGCGTCGTGCACCGCGATCCGCAAACGCGGATCGTCCGTTTCCGCGCCGACTTCGCGCACCAGCGCGAGTTGCCGTTCCACCTCGTGACGCACGCCCGCATGCGGCTCCGGCTCGACGACCCAATGCGTGAGCAGCGCATATGGATTCTCGCGGCAATGCGCGAGCCGGCGCGGAATGCCGGCCTCGTAGCACAGCGTCGCGGCGGGCAGCGGGTTCTGGCTGTACACGGTGAAGATCGCGGCCGCGTCGAAGCGCGCATCGCGCAGACGTTCGACCAGCGCCGCATGATCGCGCGGGGTTCCGCGCGGCGCTGGGTTCACCCACGGCGCGTCGTATTCGATCAGGTCGTCCACGTCGGCGAGAAACGGCGCTACGGCCGCGCCGGCCGGCGACGTGAGCAGCGTGAGGTTACGGCCCGGCGCGGATGCGCGCAGCGCGCGCAACGCGGGCGTCGTCATCAGCACGTCGCCGAGATGATCGACGCGGATGCACAGAATCCGCTTCACGTCCGCGCCCCACGGCTCGGACAGCGGAGTCGCGCGGCGCGTGCTGGCGTGGGCGACGGCCGGCGCGATCGCGAACGGCGTCGTGTTCATCGCGGGACCGCACGGGTCTGCGCGAACGGCCGGCCCGACGCGCGCGGATGCTCGTAGTCGAACGTGTCCGCGATCATCTGCGCCGCGTCGCGCAGGTTAGTGACGATCGCATACGGCACGCGTTCGGGCGCGGACTGCCATTCGGTCTCGTTGCCGCAATCCGCGAGGATCGTGCGGCAACCCGCGCGCTGGCCGGCTTCGACGTCGTCGAGAATGTCTCCCACCATCCAGCTCGACGCGAGTTCGACGCCGTGCTCGTGCGCGGCGCGCAGCAGCAGACCGGGCGCGGGCTTGCGGCAATCGCATGCGCGCGCATACGGATGCACGCTGCCGTGCGGATGATGCGGGCACGCATAGAAGCCGGACAGCGTCGCGCCGCACGACGCGAACATCGCGTGCAGTTCGGCTTCGACGCGTTCGAGCGCGTCGTGCGGAAAGCGGCCGAGCGCGACGCCGCTCTGGTTGCTGACGACGAAGAGGCGCAGCGGATAACGCGCGAGCAGCGCGAGCGCGTCGGCCGCGCCGCGCGCGAAGCGCATTTGTGCGGGATCGACGTTGTACGGCACGTCGTCGAGCAGCGTGCCGTCCTTGTCGAAGAACACCGCGGGCCGCGACGGCGCGAGAGAGGGCAACGAATCGAACATGGTGGCGGGCGCTCCGTGGTCAGCCGAACGCGCGCAGCGTCGCGCCGCCCGCCGCCGCGACGCGCGGCTCGCGGTCCGGGTCCGCGCGCGGCGGCGCGAGTTGCAGGTAGACGTCCTCCAGTTCGCGCGCGATGCCGCGCCACGTGAAGTGCGCGTTCGCGCGTGCGCGGCCCGCTTCGCCCATCTGTTGCGCGCGCGCCGGATCGCGGCTCAGGTGTTCGAGGCGCTGCGCGAGCGCGTCCGGGTCGCGCGGCGGCACCAGAAAACCGGTCTCGCCGTGGCGCACCGTATGGCGAATCCCGCCGACGTCCGAGCCGATCACCGGCGTCGCGCACGCCATGGCCTCGACCGGCGTGATGCCGAACGGCTCGTACCACGGCGTCGTCACGAACACGTCGGCCGCGCTGTAGTAGTAGCGCAGCAGTGCGCGGTCGCGGCGGCCGACGAACGTCACCTGGTCGTCGATCCCGCCGCGATGCGCGACGCCGCGCAGCCGCGCGATCTCCGGCGTCGCGATCTCGTTCGGCGTTTCCGCGTCGCCGCCGACCACGTACAGCTGCGCGCGCGTGCCATAACGACGGCGCAGCGCGCCGATGCCGGCCACCACGTTGTCGATGCCCTTGCGCGGCACGAGGCGGCCCAGTTGCAGCACGATGAACGCGTCGCGCGGCCAGCCGAGCGCGTCGCGCGCATCGTGGCGCGCGACCGGATGGAACTCGCCGGGATCGAACCCGCATGCGACGAGCGAGATCCGCGCCGGGTCCGCGCGATACAGCTCGACCAGATCGCTTTCATCGGCCGGGCATTCGGCGATCACGCGATCCGCGCGGCGCACGAGTTCGTCCTCAATTGCGAAACGCTCGTCCGGAAAGCCGTCGTCCGCGCCCTGGTGCAGCCGGCGCACGCGGCCGAGCGCATGGAACGTCATCACGAGCGGCACCTTCAGCGTGTCCTTCACCTTCAGCGCGGCGAGGCCCGACATGAAGAAGTTCGCGTGGATCACGTCGTACGGGCGGCGCTCCTTGCGGCAGAAGCCGACCAGAAACTCCGCGAACGCGGGCATGTACGGCAGCAGCCGTTCCTTCGGCAACTGCATCGGCGGACCGGCGGGGACGTGGATCACGCGCACGCCGTCCATGTCCGAGACCAGCGGCAGCAGCGCACGGTCGCGCCGCGTGAACACGTCCACCTGATGCCCGGCGCGCAGCAACTGGCGCGCGACGTGAGCGACGTACACGTTCTGTCCGCCGGTATCGACGCCGCCCGCGACGGCGAGCGGCGACGCATGTTCACTGACGAGGGCGATCTTCATTGCGGATTTCCTTCACGAGAGGCGCTAAAGAGGGATGGCGTCCGGTGACGACACGTGCGAAGCGTTCAGCAGTTGGTGTGCCACCCCCCGCGAAGCCGCGCGCGGCGCGGTGATGCGGGGTTTGGCGAAGGTCGGGATGACTGCCGGATGCGGATCGCGTGCGCGGCAGAGGCCAGCCGCCGCTGTGGCATTCCCTGTTTTTACATGGCGCTTGTAAATACGCGGGACGTGGGCCGCTTTTCGTGAACACGCCCGACGATTAGCGCGGTCGCGACCGGGCGCGCGCCTTGCCTGCGACGTCGAGCGCCAGACCTCGGGGGACGCGCCGATGACCGCTGCAACCGAACGGAACGCACAACGCTTCGTGAGGCGACGCCTCGCGCGCGATCTCGCGCAGGCGTTGTGGTTGCATCGCGGCGCGACGTTCGCGGCCGCCGCGCTGATGATCGTCGGCCGGCTGTGCGCCGTCGCGGTGCCGATCGCGCTGAAGCATCTGGTGGACGGGCTCTCGCACGTGCCGGTGCAGGTCGTCGTGCCGGTGTTCGTCGTGCTCGCGTATGCGCTGCTGCGGTTTCTCGGCGACGCGTTGAGCGAGGCGCGCGACGTCGCGTTCAGCATCGTCACGCAGCGCGCGGTCGCGTCGTTTCGCGAACGCACGTTCGCGCACCTGCACCGGCTCGGCGCGCGTTTTCATGCGGGGCGCGAGACCGGCGCGATCGTGCGCGACGTGCAGAAAGGCTCGGACGGCATCGGCTTCCTGCTCGGCACCGCGCTGTTCGCGGTGCTGCCGACGCTGCTCGAAATCGGCGTCGTCGTCGCGATCGTCGCGGGCCGTTATTCGTCGGCGTTCACGCTGGTGATCGGCCTGACCTTCGTCTGTTACGCGATCCACACGTCGATCTTCGCGCGGCGGCGGCTCGTGTTCCAGCGCGAGGTGAACCGGCTCGAAGCGCAGGCGGACAGCCGGCTCGTCGACAGCCTGCTGAATCAGGACACCGTGAAGTATTTTTCGAGCGAGCCGCACGAAGTGGAGCGGCTGCGCGGCGTGCTCGACCGCTGGGTCGACGCGCGGCTCGCGAACCAGCGCGCGCTGACCGCGCTGCACGTCGGCCAGAGCGCGGTGATCGCGGCCGGCATCGCGGCGACGATGCTGTTCGCGGTGCAGTACGTCGGCACCGGGCAGATGACGGTCGGCGACCTGGTGCTGGTGAACGCGTACATCATCCAGGTGTGCGCGCCGCTGAACACGCTGGGCTTCGTGTTTCGCGAGGCGAACGACGCGCTGGTCGACATCGAAAGAATGTTCGGGATCCTGTCGGTGCGCGGCACGGCCGGCGAGGACGTCGACGTGCCGGACGCAAAACCGCTCGCCGTCGCGCGCGGCGAGGTGGCGTTCCGGCACGTCGATTTCGGCTACGATCCGGAGCGGCTGGTGCTGCGCGACATCGACTTCACCGCCGCGCCGGGCTGCACGCTCGCGGTGGTCGGCGGCAGCGGCTCCGGCAAATCGACGCTGATGAAGCTGCTGTTCCGTTTCTACCGGCCGTTGCAGGGCGCGATCGAGATCGACGGCCAGGACCTCGCGACGCTCACGCAGAAGAGCCTGCGCGACGCGATCGGCATCGTGCCGCAGGATACCGTGCTGTTCAACGACACGATCGCGTACAACATCGCGTACGGCCGCCCGGACGCGACGCGCGCGGACGTCGTGCGCGCGGCGCGCGCCGCGCAACTGGACGAGCTGATCGAGCGGCTGCCGGACCACTACGACACGCGCGTCGGCGAGCGCGGCGTGCGGCTGTCGGGCGGCGAGCGGCAGCGGATCGCGATCGCGCGCGCGATCCTGAAAGACCCGCGGATCATGGTGTTCGACGAGGCGACCTCGGCGCTCGACACGCGCTCGGAGCGCGCCATCCAGCGCGAACTGACGCGGCTCGCGCAGGGGCGCACGACGATCGTGATCGCGCATCGGCTGTCGACCGTCGTCGATGCGCACCGCATTCTCGTGATGGAGCATGGGCGCATCGTCGAGCAGGGCACGCACGACGAACTGCTCGCGCGCGACGGCGTGTACGCGAAGATGTGGGCGATGCAGTGGCAGCAGGGCGACCTCGAACACGCGGAGCGGCGGCTCGCGGCGCGGCCGGTCGAGGCGGCCGCGTTCGTCGCGCGGATCGAGGATCGGCTGCGCGACGACGCGGCGGCGGCCGGCGTCACGCTCGCGATGACCGCGCCGGACGATCTGCCGTGCGTCGTCGCGGACGCGGACGCGTTGCAGCAGGGGCTGCTGCAACTGGTGTCGAACGAGATCGCGTGTGCGCCGCGCGGCGGCCGCATCGAGATCGACGTGCGCCGCGAAGCGAATCACGCGCTGATCCGCGTGGCCGGCGGCGGCGGGCAACCCGCGCCGCTCGACGAACGCACGGCCGCCGCCATCGAGGCCGCGCTGCGCGATGCGGGCGCCACGTTCACGCTCGATCCGGACGGCCCGCGCATCGGTTATGCGGTCGTGCTGCCGGTGCTCGCGGTCGCGACGGCGGCGGACCGGACGCCGCCCGCGCCGCGCGCGCTCGACGGCGTGGCGGTGATGGTGCTCGACGACCAGGAGGAAACGCGCGATGCGCTCGATGCGCTGCTGTCGCTGCACGGCGCGACGGTGAGCGTCGCGGCGTCGGGCGAGCAGAGCCTCGCGCGGTTGCGCGAGACGCCGCGCGCCGCGTGGCCCGACGTGCTGTTATGCGATCTGGTGCTGGCCGACGACGAGGACGGCCGCGACGTGCTGGCCGCGATCCGCGTGCTGGAATCGCAACGAGAGCAGTCGCTGGCCGACCGGGGCGGGACGGCGCGCCTGCCCGCGATCGCGCTGACCGGTTATGCGGACGACGCGCGGCCGGGCGGCTCGCGGCCCGAACTCGACGCGCAGTTCGCGCGTCATCTGCGCAAGCCGGTGCCGCCGGACACGCTGATCGAAGCGATCCTCGCCGCCGCGCGCCGGCCGGTCAGGACGCCGCGCATCCTATGACGCGGGGTCGAGATGCAGCACGCTCGCGACGAGCGCGCACCCGAGACAAGGCCGGTGATCGATAGCGCGCTCTCCCGCGCGCGATGGCGTCCAGGCAGAATGGTCACGAGGTTCTCCCGAGACGGTGCGATGCCGGTGCGAAACCGGCGGGATACGGCCGGATACGGCCGGAGCCGCCTCACGCATGCCGTGCGCGAGCAGTCGTCCGCCATGGCGGTCCCCCGCTCACAGCGCGCGGCAGGCCTCGGCGCACGCCCGGCACGCCTCGCTGCAAGTCTTGCAGTGCGCGGCCGGATGGCGCGAGCATTCGTCCGCGCAGCGTCCGCACAACCGCGCGCACAGTTCCGCATAGTCGGTCGCGAATTCGCTGTCGCGCGCGAGCGCGTCGGACAGCAGCCGGCACATCGCCGCGCAGTCCGCGTCGAGACGGATGCATTTTTCCATCTCGTCGATCCGCTTCAGAGCAAGGCATGCGGACGCGCACTGCACGCACGCCGCCGCACAGCGGTCCGCCGCTTCGCGGCAACGGTGTTGAAGTTCGTTCATGATGCGGTCCTCGCTGCGGAGATGACGGCAACGCGACGTGCATCGGCCGTTCCCGCACCGGACGCGCGGCTTCGACGCCCGGTCGCCAACAAGCAGCGGAACGGAAGCGGGGGACCGCGCGTTACGCGGTCACGAGCCGGTCGATGATTTCGAGCAGTTGCGCCACCGCGAACGGTTTGCGCAGGAAGCCGGCCGTCTGCACGTCGGGCGGCGGCGTGACGAGCGCCGATACGAGCACGACCGGCACACCCGCTAGCGTCCGGTCGTCCCGCATCGCGCGGGACAGATCCATCCCGTCCATCTCGGGCATCATGCAGTCGGACACGACCACGTCGGGCCGTTCCGCCCTCGCGGTGCGCAGCGCGGCCGCGCCGTTCGCCGCCGTTGTTACCCGATATCCTTCCTGTCCGACCAGTTCCTTCAGCGCGCACAACGCATTGGTATCGTCGTCCACCAGCAGTACGGTTGCCATGCAATTGCTCCCCAAGGCGGCCTTGTGGGCGGCCGCATCCGCGCGGAACCTCGGTTCCGGCGGCGCGCGGTCGCCTGGCGAGGCGCCGCGCGGTTGTCCCGGCTCCACGCGCGACGATGCGTTTTGCGTGGCCATTGGCTGGTAGCCAGCAAGCGCCGTACCCGGGGGCCGTCGCCGCTGCGGCGCATGGCGGGGCGCGTAATAGCCCGCCTTCCGGCGGCGATCGGTCGGCGTGCTCATGGCTTGCGTCCGAAAGCGATCCGCAGTTGCCGCTTCGCGCGTTGCAGCGTGTCGCGCCGCTCCTTCGGCAGATTGCGGCCCGCGCGGTTCACGTAGAAATTCAGCATCGACATCGCGGACTGGAACGGCGTGCCTTTGCGCCGGCGGCTGTGCGTGGACGAGCGTTTCAGCGACGCGGCGATCTCGCCCGCGTTGCCGCTGCGGAAGATGTCGCGTTCGATGTCCATCGCGTCGCTGCGTTCGGTCACGCCGTGCGACCAGCGATTCGTGGCCGCCGCGCGGTTCGAACTGTTGCGGCGGCGATGGTGCGCGGACGGGCCGCGATGGGATTGGGTAGTTGTTGCGGTCATGGTGTCGGCCTCCTGTCCGGATTGGCGTTATTGGGGGAGCGGGGTAGAGCGAGAAGTGGCGCTGCCCGCGAGTGCGGACGGCTCGACGCTGCTAGCGCAGCCGCGCGATGTCCTTCGACACGTCAGCGGGCGTCTCGTAGCGATGCGACGGCAGTTTGCCGAGCAACTCGACGATCGATTCGTCCGCGTGATGCTGGCGCGCGGTATCGACGAGGCTGTCGCGGGTCGCCGGATAATCGACGCCGCCAAGCGCCTTCTGGATCTCGACCGGGGTGGGTTGATGCGAAGGTTGGGTCATGATGGCCTCCATGGAAAGATGAGAGAAAAACGGCGTGTCAGCGCGGCTGCGAAACAGATCCAGAAACAGGTTGAGAAACGCCTTCGAGCGTGTTCGCGACCTCGTCGCGCGACGCTCCGTCCGCGCGGGTCGCGATGTCGCCGAGCGACAGCGTGCCGACCAGTTCGCGCGCGTCGTTGACGACCGGCACGCGGCGCACCTGCGCGTCGGCCATCCGTTGCTGAACGAGATCGACGTCGTCGTCCTCGCAGCACCATTCGACGGCGGCGGTCGCGACTTCCTCGACGGCCGTATCGGGCGCCGCGCGGACCGCCAGCGCGCGCACGGCGAGGTCGCGATCGGTCACCATGCCGACCATCCGCCGGCCGTCGCAGACCGGCAGCGCGCCGATGTCGTAGCGCGCCATCAGGCCGGCCGCTTCGCGAATGGTCGTTGACGGCGCGACGTGCACGACGTCGCGGGACATGATTTCGCGTACGTGGATCATGCGGTCCTCCCTTTTCAGTGACAGTGGAACAGCGCACTTTCGTCGAAGCACCGACCGTTCCGCGGACGCTTCTTGCTCCCTTCTTGCCGCACGGGCATGGACGTTGCAACCAGTCTGGCGTCGACGACTTCGGAAGCTAGGGATGAAAGCCGCTACGATCGCCATCACGCGTCGCTGCGGCCCGTTGCTGATCGTCGCGACGATCGCCCCGGGGCGCGATGGGCGGTGCGGGCGCGCGGACAACACGTCCGGCATGAGCGTCCCGGCGCGAGCGGCTGACCGGCCCGGCCGTCACGCCGGCCCCCGCGCCGCCGACGGACGCGAGCCAGTAGCCGCCGTAGCAACCACGACGAACAACTCGCGCGAAGCCGGCGACCGGTAACGAACGAAACCGGCTTTACACGATTTACAGCGCCGCAGGAAGTGGGACGAACCGTTCGACGAACGCGGCGCGGGAGAACCGAACGATGACCTTACGTTTCACTACCGGGTCCGCGTCGCGGGGCAGCGCGCCGCGCGGCACTTCGCGGACGCACTATCAGGTGAACATCTGCGGCGGCGATTTCGAGCACGTGAAGGCGTGTTTCCGGCGCTGGAAGGAAGAGCCGCTCGTGTACTGGAGCAGCCACCGGATGTTCGAGGGCAAGGAAGAAGTGCGGCCCGTCACGGACCGCGTGATCGGCGACGGCGAGGTCGCGCAGGCGATGCTGCGCGAGATGTGCGACCCGCACGCGCCGTATGCGCTGGCCGCCGAAGTGCGCGCGGACGGACGCGACATGTGGCTCGTGATGGCGGCGTACGAGGACTGAGACGGCGTGCCGCGCTCAACGGTCCGGCGTGCACGCCGAGAGCAGCGTCGCGAGCCTGCGTTCCGCGATGCTGAGGCCCGCGCTGCGCACCCGGCAGCGCAGCGCGGGCAATTGGCCCGCCGCAAACGCTTCGATGATCGCCGGATGGATATAGCTGGCGCGGCAGACGGCTGGCGTATTGCGTAACAGGGCGGCCACTTCGCGCGCGACCTGCACGACCGCGCTGCGCGCCGCGCGTGCGCTGCGCGGCGGCTCGGCCGCGCGCAGCCGTTCCAGCGCGATCGCGCTCGCCGCCCACGTGCGATAGTCCTTCGCGGTGAACGCGTCGCCGCCGGCCGCATGCAGATAGGCGTTCACGTCAGCGGCGCTGATCTTGTGGACGCCGTTGGCGTCGACATAACGAAACAGCGCGCGCCCGCGATGTTCCGCGCAGCCGCGGATCACGCGCACGACGTCGGGGTCGTCGACCGGCACTTCATGGCTGATCCCGTGTTTGCCGTTGAAGCACAGCGTCAGCCGCTGGCCGTCCGTGCGCAGGTGGCGTTTGCACAGCGTCGTCAGCCCGTACGACGCGTTCTCCCGCACGTATTCCTCGTTGCCGATGCGTACCAGCGTGCTGTCGAGCAGCCTGACGATCGCGGCGGCGACCTTGTCGCGCGGCAGGCCGCGTTGGCGCAGATCGGCGGCGACGCGCGCGCGGATGCGCGGCAGCGCCCGCGCGAAGCCGGCGAGTTTCGCGAACTTGTCGCGGTCGCGCGCGTCGCGCCAGCGCGGATGGTAGCGATACTGCTTGCGGCCGCGCGCATCGCGGCCGGTCGCCTGAAGATGGCCCAGTTCGTCGGCGCAGATCCATACGTCGGTGTACGCGGGCGGGATCGCGAGCGAGTCGATGCGCGCGATCGTCTCCGCGTCGCGGATGCGGCGGCCGTCGGTGTCGAAGTACGCGAAGCGATCGCCTTGCGGGCGGCGCGTGTAACCCGGCGTCAGGTCGCTGCTGCGGCGTAGCGCGCGAGCGCGGGGCGCTGCTTTTTCCGCGAGAAAGGGCGGCGGGACCGCCGAACGCGTGGCTGCGAGTTTGGCATGCCGGGCACGCGGCTCCACGCCTGCGGACGCAGCGCCTCGTTCCGGCTTGCGGCGCGCGGAACCGTTCGATCGTTCCATCGCGGCCGGTTTTTTCTGCCGCCCCACGCGGACCGTTCGTTTTGCCGGCGCATCCGCATCGTCCGCGGGGGCGGACGGTCCGGGAGGCGGTGACGTGTCGATCCGCATCGCCGTCGCGCCGCTCAGCGGCGTTCGTCGTGGCCGGCCAGCGGCGCGCCGCCGCGCGGCGGCCGGGCGCGGCCGGTTCGCAGCTCCGCGGCCGTGCGTTCGACCGCGCGCAGATGCCACGCGCCGCTCACGCTGAATCCGCGCGTCAGCGAGAACCACGTCGCCGCGCCATGGATCGACCGCAACTGCTCGTGCGCGTCGATCGCGAAACCGCCGAGCGTCAGCAGCGCGGTCGCGTCGGCATCGATCAGCAGCGTCGCGTTGCCGGTGTCCAGAATCTCGCCGTGCGCCGGCAGCGCGATGCCCGCGCACGCCTGTCGCGACCATGCACGCCGCGTCGTGTCGAGCCACACGACCGCGTAGTCGTGGCACGCGGTGGGATCGACGCTGTTGACCAGAATGGACACACGCATAAGACCTCCACCATGCGGCTCGAACGGAGAAAAGGGCGGCGCACGGATGCGGGCCGGCTACAACCAGCTTACTGCCTGCGCAGCTCGGCGGGCGGCACTTTCATCGATTGCCGGTATTTCGTGACCGTACGCCGCGCGACGACTACGCCCTGTTCCGCGAGCATCCGCGTGAGCACGACGTCGGACAGCGGCTCGCGCCGGTCCTCGGCCGCGATCATCTCGGTGATCAGCGCGCGCACCGCGGCGGCCGAGCAGGTGCCGCCGCTCTGCGTCTCCAGTTCGCGCGGGAAAAACCGCTTGAATTCGAAGGTGCCGCGCGGCGTCGCCATGTACTTGTTGCCGGTCGCGCGCGAGATCGTCGATTCGTGCAGCCCGAGTTCGTCCGCGACGTCGCGTAGTTGCAGCGGCCGCAGCGCGATTTCGCCGTACTGGAAAAACGCCTTCTGTCGCGCGACGATGCATTCGCCGACCCGCAGGATCGTCTGGCAGCGCTTGTGCGCGTTCCGGATCAGCCAGCGCGCCTCCTGCAACTGCTGCGCGAGCGGCGAGCGCGCGCCGTCGCCGGACTGCGCGTACAGCTCCGCATACAGCGAATGGATGCGCGCGCGCGGCATCACGGCCGGGTTGATCGCGACGACGAGCCGGTTGCGCACCTGCCGCACGATCACGTCCGGAATCACGTAACCGCCGTCCGTGCGCCCGTATTCGTTGCCGGGGCGCGGGTCGAGCCGGCGCACGAGCGCGGTCGCGACGCGCAGCGCCTCCGGGTCGCAGCCGAGGTGGCGTTGCAGCTCGCCGTGCTCGCGGCGCGCGAGCCGTTCGAGATGATGGGTGACCATCTCGCGCGCGAGATCGCGGCCGGGCGTCGACGCGGGCAGTGCGTCGAGTTGCAGCGCGAGGCATTCGCCGAGCGAGCGCGCGCCGATGCCGGGGCGGTCGAGCGACTGCACGACGCGCAGCGCGACGCGCAGTTCCGCTTCGGTCAGCGGCGGCATCATGTCGGCGACCGGCGCGAGGTCCGCGAGGTCCTGGCGCAGATAACCGTCGTCGTCGAGCGCCTCGATCACGACGCTCGCCGCCACGCGGTCGCGGCCCTGCAGGCGCGACAGCCGCAGCGATGCGTGCAGTTGCTCGTGCAGCGTCAGTTGCGCGCTGGTCCAGTCGGCGGGGTCGGCTGCGAAATCGTCGTTGTCGCGCGTGCCCGACGGCGATCCGGACGGGCGCAGCGGCATGTCCGCCGGCTCCGCGTAACCGCCGTCGTCGGGCAAGGCGTCGGACAGCGTGTCGGACGCATCGCGGGTCAGCGCGCCGTCGTCGGTCGCCGGCTCGGCGGCGGTGTCGGACGGCGGCGCGGCGGATTCGCCCGGGCCGGCTGCTTCGTCCTGCGAAGGAGGCGCGTATTCGAGGAACGGATTCGTTTCGAGCGCTTCGCGCAGTTCCTGCTGGAATTCAAGGGCCGACAACTGCAACAGGCGCACCGCCTGTTGCAGTCGCGGCGTGAGCGCGAGGTGCTGCCGGGTGTGCAACGCGAGGGTCGGGGGCGGCATGACGGTCCTTGCCAGGGTTCGGTTTATCGGAGGAGTGGGCCAGTTCAAGCAACGGCCGTTCCTGTTTGCGCGTGCGGACGCTGCTTGTGGCCGGTGGTTGTCGCCGGGCGGCACGGGGAACGGCCGATGCTCGAACGCAGGCCGCCTCGCGCGGCCCGCGGTACGCGCCTTACCGGTATCGCTAGAAAAATGGAAGCGTCGAAGCGAAAGCGGGCCCGCGTCAGCGATGAATCGCATCGCGCAGCCGCGCGACCTTGGCGGCGGACACGGGTGGCGCGTCGTTGCCCCATGCGCCGCGCACGAAGTTGATCGTCTATGCGAGCCGGTCGCGAAAGCCTGGCATCCTTTGCGGCGAGTCGTCGCGGCTTGCGCTGCCTTCGATCACGATCCGCAGCGCGCTGGCCGGATCGCTCGCGAGCACAAGCGCGCGGCCCGCCAGCGCCGACATCCAGAACGCGTGCACGACTCCGCGCTGTCGAGTTCGACCGCGACCGGCACGCCGACCGGGAGGGGGATTTCATGCGCGGTATCGAACGCCGCACCCTTGGGGGCCGGCGTTGTCCGGCTACGCCGCTTTCCACCATCAGTCGTTCGAGGTCACGCGCAGCATGAACGCCGCGCGCTGCGGCGGCTGCGCGATGGCCGCCAGCACGCGCAGCATCGCGACGAGCGCGCCGAACAGCAGCACGGTCGAGATCACGGTGCCGATGCCGACGATCGCGTTGGCCGTGCGTGCGCCGTCGTCGGCATCGCTCGCGGGACGCCTGTGCATCAGCGCGATCGCAAGCAGCGCCGCGATCACGATGCAGACCAGCACGCCCAGCGCCGCGAGGCCCGAGTCGAGGGCGCGCACCGGCTGCGCGACCGGGCCGTCGTCAGGCAGGGAGTCCGCGAGTCGCGTGTCGGCGCGACCTGCGCAGGAGGCTGCGGCGAGCGTGGCCGCCGTGGCGGGGAGGACTGCCGCGCGGCGCTTCATCGCCGCTCGGTCCGCTTCGGGGCCCCGCGCCGTTCAGGGCTCGTGCGCGAGATCGGGTTCGAGCGTGGCCGCGATTTCCTCGGCCATCCGCGCGGCCTGATCGAGCGCGTCGGCCTCGCGCGGCACGCTCGTGCTGCCTTTCGCGGTCGATACGAGGCGGTCGGACGCGCCGCGTTCGACCACGTTCACGCACCAGAAGAACCCGCCGTCCGCGGCTTCGATCGCGCTCGGCAGAATCAGGAAATGACCTTTCAGAATGCGCTGGGTTCTCATCGTATTGCTCGCTTTCGTCGCTTTCGTAGCAGTTTGCGTGGAGCGCGCGGCTCCGGATTCACGCGTGGGCGGCGATCGATGCCGACACCTCGTTGAAGCTGCCGAACGATTCGTCCGGCAGCGTGCGCAGCGCATCGACAACGTCGGCGGGCGCGTCGTGCTCGCGCGCGCTGTCGATCAGCGTGTCGCGGCGGGCAGGGTACGACACGTCGTCGATGGCCTGCTGCACGCGCTGCTTCAATGCGTCGAGCGCGGCGTCGTTCGGCGGACGCTGGCCGGATGAGCCGGCGGCGGGCGCGGGAGTGGAGGGCATCGGATTCACCTCGGTAGCGGTCGGCGCGGATGCGCCGCTTTCGCGTGCAGCAGGCCGCGTGCCCGAATGGCCTTAATGACGATGGGCGAAGCGGTCCGCTTCATCGCACGGCACGTCGATTGCGAAATGAAAGGCATCGCGCGACACACAGGCATCGAGCCGAACGCGCGCGATGGACCCGGATCAACCCGGAAAACGAACGGAGGACCGCAATGAAAATGACCACAGCCGTGTGCGTGTGCGCGCTCGTCGCCGCTCCCGCGCTTCACGCGCAGACCGCGACGACCGAGGCCGCGTCGACGACCGCCGCGAACCCGCTGCCCGCCGCCGATCGCGACTTCGTGCAGGCAGCGTCGATGGCGTCGTCGACCGAGATCGATGCGGCGAAACTCGCCGCCAAAAACACCGACAACAAGGACGTGAGGTCGTTCGCGCGCAAGATGATGCTCGATCACGCGAAGCTTACCGTGCAGTTGAAGATGGCGGCGCCGCACGGCGTGCAGGTGCCGAAGGACAATTCGGACCCGGCGGTGCTCGATGCGTTGAGGCCGTTGAAGGGGGCGCAGTTCGATCAGGCTTACGTGCAGAAGGTGGGCCTCGACGGACACAAGGAGGCGATCGCCGCGTTCGAAAAGGAAATCGCCGAAGGGCAGGATGCGTCGCTGAAGAAGGCGGCGACCGGCGCGTTGCCGACCATCAAGGAGCACTATCAGATGGCGCAGCAGCTTGCGCAGAAGGTCGGGGTGGGGCAGTAGGGCGCTACGCGTCGAAAGGGGGCGTGCGGGTTGCGTGATCTGCGTGCCGCGCGAGTTCGCTTCTTCTTCGCTTCGAACGGGCGGTGATCGTTTCGCGTGGGCGCTGGCGGGAAGCGGTCGAAGGGTACGTCACGCGACTCGCACCGAGCGCCGCCCGTTCGTCGTCGCCGGCCGCGGTTCCGCCTCGCACGCGAAAATCGTTTCATCGAGCGCATTCACCGACGGTCTGCCGAGCAGCGCCATCGTGCGCGCAAGTTCATCGGCGAGAATCGCCAGCGCGCGCGCCGCGCCGTCCTCGCCTGCCGCCGCCAGCCCATAAAGCGCCGCGCGCCCGACCAGCACCGCATCCGCGCCGAGCGCGAGCGCCTGCGCGATGTCGCTGCCGCGCCGGATGCCGCCATCCATCAACAGCGCGATACGGCCTTTCGCGAAACTCGCGACCTCGGGCAGCAGGTCGAGCGGCGAGCCGACGAGGTCCAGTTGACGCCCGCCGTGATTCGACAGCACGACGCCGTCCACGCCGGCATCGATCGCGCGGCGCACGTCGTCCGCCGCCAGCAGGCCCTTCACGATCAGCAGGCGCGGCCAGCGTTCGCGCAGCCACGCGAGGTCGTTCCAGTTCAGCGACGCGTCCATCCGCTCGCGCAGCCAGTGCGCGGTTTGCGGCGCGGACATGCGGGTGCCGGTGAACGCCTCGACGTTGACGAAACGCGGACCGCGCCCGCGCCGCCAGATATCCGCGAGCCAGCGCGGATGCGCGAGCGTTTCGATCCGGCTCGGCCAGCCGAGCACCGCCGGACGCACGTAGTGACGCCGGTCCCATTCGCGGTTGCCGTACACGGGGCCGTCCACCGTCAGGACCAATGCCGAACAGTGAGCGGCGAGCGCGCGGTCGATCAGATGCAGGACGAAATCGCGGTCGCGCAGCACGTACAACTGCATCCAGTGCGGGGTGTGGAGTCGCGCGGCGACCGCGTCGATCGTCGCCATCGACACCATGCTTTGCGCGAACGGCACGCCGGCTTGCGAGGCGGCCGCCGCGAGCCGCAGGTCGCCCTGATCGGTAAGCAGGCCGTTCAGCCCGGTCGGCGCGACGACGAGCGGCAGCGGCAGCGTCTGGCCGAACAGCGTCGTCGACAGGTTCACGGCGCTCACGTCGACGAGCGCGCGCGGCGCCAGCGTGCGCTGCGAGAACGCGTCGCGGTTGCGCGCGAGCGTGACCTCGCGTTCCGCGCCGCCTTCCAGATACTCGGCGACGAACGCCGGCAGCCGCCGGTGCGCGGCGCGGCGCAGATCTTCGATCGCAACGGCGCGCTCGACGCGTCGGCCCGCGTAGTGCGTTCGGGACGTCGGCCACATACAGGGGACCCATAAAGAGAATTCAGAATTAAAAGTATCGCCGTAGCGACCATCGTGTCAAGGAAACAAAACTACCTTGAAAGAACGGAAATTTTGTTCCGTGGACAGCCGGACGAATTGTCGATAATCTGAATTCAGAATATCGAAAAGGAGGCTGGAATGGACCCCATGCAGCGGCACGAAATACAGCGGCGCGGTTCGCGCGCGCCGGATTGCAGCGAAGCGGAATGGGCCGCGCGCGTGAAGCTCGCCGCGACCTACCGCGTGTTCTTCATGCTCGGCTGGCACGAACTGATCTTCAACCACATCACGCTGCGCGTGCCGGATGCGCAGGACCAGTTGCTGATCAACCCGTTCGGCCTCGCTTACGACGAGGTGACGGCGTCGAATCTCGTGAAGATCGATTTTTCCGGGAAGATCCTCGACGGCAGTCCGTGGCCGGTGAATCCGGCGGGCCTCACGATCCACAGCGCCGTGCATGCGAACGTGCCGGACGCGCATTGCGTGATGCACATCCATACGACGGCGAGCGTCGCGGTCGCGTGCATGGAGGACGGGCTGGAGGACAACAACATCTATTCGTCGCAGCTTCACGACATGATCGCGTATCACGCGTTCGAAGGCACGACGGTCCACGACGACGAGAAGGGGCGGATGGTCGCGTCGCTCGGCGACAAGCGGCTGATGATCCTGCGCAACCACGGTCTGCTCGCGCACGGCGCGACGCTCGGCCATGCGTTCGTGCTGCTGTGGACGCTCAATCGCGCGTGCGAGATCCAGCTCGCGACGCATTCGATGCGCGGCAACACGCTGCGGGTCGATCCGCGCATCAGCGAACGGTCCACGCGCGACGCGCTGCAGTACGATCCGCGTTTCGGCGCGGGCGAGCAGGTGCTCGACGCGCTGATCCGGCGGCTGGACCGGACCGACACGCGTTATCGCGAGTAGCGGCGGCCCGACGCGCTTTCACGCCGCTTCCGCGCGTAGCCCGCCGCGCCCGACAGGCGCGGCGGGTTACGCGCGTTCAGCGAACATCTCGATCAACGTGTTGCGCAACCAGCGAATGCCCGCATCGCTCGCGAAACGCACGTGCGTATGCACACTCACGTCGATCGGCGGCAGGTCGAGCGGCAGCTTCAGCAGCCTGAACGCGCGCGCCCGGTTGAAACGTTCGGCGATGCTGCGCGGAAAGATCACCGCGAGGTCGGTCTGCCGGACGATCTCCGGGGCGACCGTGAAATGCGGCAGCCGCAGCACGATATCGCGCACGAGGCCCGCGTCCGCGAGCCACCGTTCGATCAGCCGGTGGCCGGTCGCGTCGGTGCTCGCATACACGTAGCGCAGCCCCGCGAGATCCTCCTTCGTCAGTTTGCGTCCCGCGAGCGGATGCCCGCTGCGGAGCAGGCATACGTGCTCGTCGTCGAACAGCGGATCGCTCACGCAGCCGTCGTCGAGTCCCGGCACGTAACCGAGCGCGAGATCGAGTTCGCCCGCGCGCATCGCCGCGCCGACGGATTCCGCGGGCATCGGCACGATCTCGAAGCGGATGCCCGGCGCGCTTTGGTCGAGCGCCGCGAGCAGCGGCGGCAGAAAAAAGAACTCCGACATATCCGACATCGACACGCGAAACACGCGCGACGCGCTCGCCGCGTCGAAGCGGCCGTGCGCCTGCATCGCCTGCGTGATGATGCCGAACGCTTCGTCGAGCGGGCCGTGCAGCCGCACGGCCGCTTCGGTCGGCACCATCGTCTGCGGCGTGCGCACGAACAGCGGGTCGTCGAACTGCACGCGCAGGCGGCGCAGCGCGTGGCTTACCGCGGGCTGCGTGAGGCCGAGCCGTTCGCCGGCGGCGGTGAGGCTGCGCAGATCCCAGATCGCGAGGAACACGCGCAGCAGGTTCAGATCGGGCAGGCCGCTATTCGTGTGGTTCATGGCGTTCATTAATGGTGCGAATTTGACGCGACGTTGCGTCACTTCTATCGTGAGTCCATCCCCGGCCGCGCATGGTTTTACGCGGCCGCCTTCCAGCCGGAACGCGTTTTATGGAGTCCCGCCGATGAATCTCCTCGATGCTCGACCCGCTGCCTTGCAGACGAACGAGCCGATGCCCGCCGTCGTTGCCGACGCACTCGATCTCGACACGGTGATAGCCGAGATCGCCGCGCGCCGCGACGAATTCGATGCGCTGTCCCACGTGCCGCGCGACATGATCGCGAAAATGAAGCGCGCCCGCATCTTCCGCGCGAGCACGCCGAAGCGTTTCGGCGGCGATGCGCTGCCCCCGGCCGAGTTCCTGCGGGTGCTGGAGCGGATCGCGGTGGCGGACGGTTCGGCCGCGTGGGTGGCGGCGTTCGGTTCCGCGAACGTCTATCTTGCCGCGTTGCCGCTCGACACGCAGCGCGAGATCTACGCGGGCGGGCCGGACCAGGTGTTCGCGGGCGGGCTTTATCCGCTGCAGCCGGCGGCGGCCGAGCCGGGCGGCTGGCGCGTCAGCGGCCAGTGGCATTTCGCGAGCGGCTGCAAGGGCGCGGACTGGATCGGCGTCGGCATCGGCGGCACGCCGCCGGGCGGCGCGGGACCGAACGCGGGCAAGCCGCTGACGGCCGTGTTTCCGGCGGCGGAGGTCGAGATCGTCGACAACTGGAACGTGGTCGGCATGCAGGGCACCGGCAGCCACGACCTGCGCTTGCACGACCGGTTCGTCGCGGACGCGTGGACGTTCGTGCGCGGCGGCAGCGCGCTCGTCGACGAGCCGCTGTACCGCTATCCGGCCGTGTCGTACCAGGCCGAGGTTCACGCGGCCGTGAACGTCGGGCTCGCGCGCGCCGCGCTCGACCTGCTTGCCGGGATGGCGGGCGGCGCGAAAACGACGACCGGCGCGCCGCGTCTCGCCGACCGCGCGTATTTCCGCATCGAACTCGGCAAGGCCGAAGCGCAGTGGCGCAGCGCGCGCGCGTTTTTCTACGAGGCGTCCGAAAGCGCATGGGACACCATCGTCGCCGGCGATCCGCTGCCGGCCGCCGACGCGAGCCTGCTGCGGCTCAGCGCGACCCACGCGGCGCAGGTGTCGGCGGACGTGGTGCAGCTCGCGTACCGGCTGGCGGGCATCGCCGCGATCTATCGCGAGCACCGGATGCAGCGGCTGGTGCGCGACGCGATGGTCGTCACGCAGCACGCGTTCCTCGGCGAGGCGACCTATGACGGCGCGGGCGCGATCTTCGCCGGCATCGCGCCGACCATCACGCCGTATCCGTAAGCGATGGAGTCCGTCATGCCTACCTCTGGGCGCACGCTGTTTCGCGACGCGATGGCGCATCTGTCGGCGGCCGTCAACGTCGTCACGACCGACGGCCCGCATGGCCGCGGCGGCATCACCGCGAGCGCGGTCTGCTCGGTGACCGACTCGCCGCCGACGATGCTCGCGTGCATCAACCGGTCGAGCGCGCTGCACGACGTGCTGGCGGGCAACGGCGCGGTCTGCATCAACGTGCTGCCCGCCGACCGTCAGGAACTGGCGCGCCATTTCGCGGGACTCACGGGGCTGCCGATGGGCGAGCGTTTCGACGCGGGCGGGCAGTGCTGGCGCGCGGGGCGTCTCGGCGTGCCGGTGCTGGTCGATGCGCTTGCAAGCATCGAAGGGCGGATCGTCGAGATGAAGGGCGTCGGCTCGCATTCGGTGATGTTCGTCGAGGTCGAGCACATCGCGCTGCGCGGCGACGGCGACGGGCTGATCTATTTCGGCCGCAATTTTCATCGGCTGCCGCGAACCGTGCAGCCGTCCGCCGCTGGTTGAGGATGAGGCCGCACCGTGGTCCGGCGCGGCTTTTTCGCTGTTTCTCCGCGGGTTTCTCTACGGACCGAACGCGCGGCCCGTCAAAACGCCTGCGAGACGCTGAGCATCGGAAAGTGCAGCGTCTCGCCGCCGAACGGCGGAAAGTGCTGGAAGTCCTCGCGCATCGTTTGCCGGACCGGCGACGCGAGCGCGTGCTGCAGCGCCTGCGGCGAGTCGAACACGACCTTGTTCCGCTGCATCGCGTTCGAGCGTCGACCCGGTAGCGTGCCGCGATAGTCGACGCGCGTATAGATCTCGATTTCCCGGATGCCCGGGAAGCGTCCCATGATCGGCGGATGGTGATCGAGGTAATGCGCGAGCCACGCGTTGAAGTCGTCGGCCGGTCCTTCATAGCTGACCAGATACGTGCAGCGCGAACCGCCATTCTCGTGCGGCGCCGGTTCCGGCGTCGGGAAGCGGCGCACCGCCATCGCCTGGTGCGTGAGCGTTGCGCCCGCGAGCGCGGGAAACCGCGCGGCGTCCGTGAACGCATGCGCGGCGCCGCCGTCGCGCAGCACGTCTTCCAGTTTGTTCAGGTCGTCGAAATAGAACTGCAGCGCGCAGCGCGGCGGCGCGCCGTCGTGCAGATAAGGGTCGCGCGTGCCGCCCGGCACCGGCGTATGAACGACGACGCGCCGCAGGCCGGCCATCGTCGCCGCGACGTCGGTAATTGCCGCGTGATCGATTGCGGCCGCGTCATCCGGCGGCGACGACGCGCGGGGTGGGGCGATCAGAAAGAGACAGACGTCCATGAGCGCGATCCGTTTTCGGGGTGGGCGCGGCGCAGGCGATAACGCTTGACGCTGCATTCCGGCCATCATAATCTGAATTCAGAATGTTGCAAAAAAGATCGACGCGGTACGCAACGAGTGCCGAACGCATCGTGGCGCGGCCGCTTTTTTTTCTCACTCCACAAAAGGGATACCCTCGTGATCGACGCGCATTGTCATAGCAGCAGCATTCTGGTCCGGACCGACGCGGCGCGCGCGTTCCGGCTGATGGCCGACGGCGGGCGGCAGGGCCGCTGGGCGCTCGGCAGCTGGCGTCGCCGCCAGGTCGATGTCAACACGTTCGTCGGCGAATCGATGTTCACCGGCGCGGCGACGTGGGTGCGCCTGCATGCGGACCCGGAGCGCCTGACGGTCGATTACGAAGTGGCCGCGAGCGAAGGCGCGCTGCGCTTTCGCAATGCCGCGCGCGTGATCGACGGACCGGCGCTGGGGCACCCGGCGGGCACGGCGGTCGTCACGCTGTTCACGTGGCGGCTCGCGGACCAGAGCGACGACGCGTGGGCGCAGATCGGCTCGACGCACGAGACGGAGATGTTCCTGATCCGCGCGCTGCTCGAATCGGGCCGCGACGGCGAGGATGACGATGACGGCGACGGCGAAGCATGACGGGCCGGTGGGGGCGAAATCGCTTGACGCTAAATTTGAAACCCAATAATCTGAATTCAGAATTTTTTGTGACGTGCCGATCGAGGCACGCTACCCGTTCAGATCGTCGACCGTCGTCCAGCCACCTATCCGATGCAAAACAGTCCTGAAGTTCACGACCTGCCGAATCCCAAGACCTTGCACGCTCTGTTCGCCGCCCGGCGGCGTCTGTCGTGCGCGTGGTTTTCGGTCGGCAGCGCGACCCTGTTCGAGATCGGCGTCGCCGCGCGGCCCGACCTCGCGGTGATCGATCGCCAGCACGGCCTGTGGGACCGCGCGTCGATGGAAGCCGCGATCGGGCTCGCACGTTATCAACTGCCGGTCGTCGTGCGGGTTGCCGAGAATTCCGCGCATGCGATCGCCGAGGCGCTCGATGCGGGCGCGGCGTCCGTGCTCGTGCCGCTCGTCGAAAGCGCGGAAGAGGCGAAGCGCGCCGTCTCGCACGGGCGTTATCCGCCGTTCGGCGCGCGCTCGGGCGGCGGCGTGCGGCCGTTGCTCGCCGGCCCCGCGGCGATGAAGGCCGACGGCGAACGCGTGTCGATCGGCGTGATGATCGAGACGGTGGCGGGCGTCGAGCAGGTCGAGTCGATTGCGGCGGTGGAAGGTCTCGGTTATCTGTTCGTCGGCACCGGCGACCTCGCGCTGTCGCGCGGCGACGCGCCCGGCGCGATCGCGCGCGACTGCGAACGCATCCTCGCCGCCGCGCACGCTCGCGGTCTGCCGTGCGGGATCTTCACCGGCGACGAGGCCGATGCGCGCGCGCAACTGGCGCACGGCTTCGACTTCGCGGTCGCGGCCAACGACATCGACGTGGTGCGCGGCGGTTTCGAGCGCGCGGTCGCCGCGCTGCGCGCATGAGGGGCGAACGATGAGCGAAGTTTCCAGCGGCGCGGTTCCGGCGGCGCAAGGTTCGCCGGCCGACCTCGTCAGGCAGTTGCTCGACGCGCTCGGCGCGGACCTCGTGACGGCCGGCGCCGACCTCGGCACGCGCCGCCACTGCGACTGGAGCGGCACGCCGGGCGCGGACCCGGTCGCGCTGATCCGGCCGCGCTCGACCGCCGACGTGTCGCGCGCGCTTGCGCTGTGCCACCGGCTCGGCCAGCCGGTCGTGATCCAGGGCGGGCTGACCGGCCTCGCGGGCGGCGCGAACCTGCGCGGCGGGGAAGTGGCGTTGAGCCTCGAACGGATGAGCGCGATCGAGGAGGTCGATCCGGTGTCCGGCACGATCACCGTGCAGGCGGGCGCGATCCTGCAACGCGTGCAGGAGGCCGCCGACGCGGCCGGCATGATGTTTCCGCTCGATCTGGGCGCGCGCGGCAGCTGCACGATCGGCGGCAACCTCGCGACGAACGCGGGCGGCAACCGCGTGATCCGCTACGGGATGGCGCGCGAGCAGGTGCTCGGCATCGAGGCCGTGCTCGCGGACGGCACCGTGATCGGCGACATGCACAAGATGGTGAAGAACAACAGCGGCTACGACCTGAAGCAGTTGCTGGTCGGCAGCGAAGGCACGCTCGCGGTCATCACGCGGGCGACGCTGAAGCTCGCGCCGCGCCCGGCCGGGCTGCTGACCGCGTGGTGCGGGCTGCCCGACTATGCGTCGGTCACGCGGCTGCTGCACTACGCGCGCGCGCATCTGTCCGGCGGCGTGTCGGCGTTCGAGGTGATGTGGCCGAGTTATTACGACTACGTGCTCGAACACGTGCGCGGGCTGCGCGCGCCGCTCGACACGCGCCATGCGTATTACGTGCTGCTCGAAAGCCCGGCGTCGGACGCGGAGCGCGACGCCGCCGGCTTCGAGGACGTGCTGGGCGAGATGCTCTCGGAAGGCGTGGTCGAGAACGCCTCGATCGCCAGCTCGAACGCGGACGCCGCGCGTTTCTGGGCGGTGCGCGACGCGCCGGCCGAGTTCCCGGTGCTGATGCCGGGGCTGATCGGCTTCGACATCGGTTTTTCGACCGCCGACATCGGCGCGGTCGCCGCGCAGTGCGAAACGATGCTGCACGCACGCTGGCCGGACATGACGACGCTGGTGTACGGCCATCTCGGCGACGGCAACCTGCACGTGATCGCGCATCTCGACGACGCGCCGCCCGACCTCGCGGAGCAGGTCGACGAGGCCGTCTACGACCTGACGCGCGCATGGCGCGGCTCGGTGTCCGCCGAGCACGGCATCGGCAGCAAGAAGCGCGCATACCTCGGCCATACGCGCGACGCCGGCGCGCGCCACGCGATGCACGCGATCAAGCGCGCGCTCGATCCGGCCAACCTGCTGAATCCGGGCAAGGTGCTCGAACCTGTTTCTCCGTCTGTCGATCTTCCGGGAGCGTCGTGATGCTGCGGCTCATTTCCACTGTCCTGTTGCGCCGGCTGGCGGCGGCGATTCCCACGCTGCTGATGCTGTCGCTGATCGTGTTCGTCGTGCTGCGGCTGATTCCGGCCGATCCGCTCGCGATGATGCTGCCGCCGAACGCGACGCCCGCCGACGCGGCCGCGCTGCGCCATCAACTGGGCCTCGACAAGCCGATTCCCGCGCAGTTCGGCATCTGGCTCGTGAACGCGCTGCATGGCGACTTCGGCGCGTCGATCTCGTTCCAGCAGCCGGTCGCGACGCTGATCGGCTCGACGCTGCCCGCGACGCTCGAACTGTGCCTGACCGCGCTCGCGCTGTCGCTCGTCATCAGCGTGCCGGGCGGCGTGCTCGCGTACTCGGTGGTCGAGCGGCGCGCCGAATTCCCGGTCGGGCTCGGCGTGGTGCTGATGCAGTCGGTGCCGTCGTTCCTGTGGGCGCTGCTGCTGATCGCGCTGTTCGGCGTGTGGCTGCCGCTGCTGCCGTTCTCCGGCCGCGTCGGCGACGGCATTCCGATGCCGCACCTGACCGGCTTCCTGCTGGTGGACTTCGTGCTGAAGGGCGAATGGAGCGACTGGCTGAGCGCGGCGAGCCATCTCGTGCTGCCGTCGCTCGCGCTCGCGTTCGGCTTCGCGCCGCTCGTGATCCGCGTGCTGCGCTCCAGCCTGCTCGACCAGCGCAACGAGTCGTACGTCGGCGTCGCGCGGCTGCGCGGGCTGTCCGAGCGCCGCATCCTGTGGCGTCACATGCTGAAGAACGCCGCGCTGCCGGCGCTGACGATGATCGGCGTGCAGTTCGGTTTCCTGCTCGGCGGCGCGCTGCTCGTCGAGATGATCTTTTCGTTTCCCGGTGTCGGCAACCTGATGGTGCAGGCCGTGCGCAACAACGATCTGGTGCTGATCCAGGGCATCGCGGTCGTGTTCTGCGCACTGATGCTTGTCATCAACGCGGTCGTCGACACGCTGTACGTGATCATGAATCCGCGCCTGCGCAAGGCCGCGTGAGCGATCGGAGCCTGCCCATGTCCACGACCCCCACGACTTCCCCATCGCCTTTTTCGTCCAAGCCCGACCCCGAGACCCCGATGCCGCGCGATTCCGTGTCCGCCGAACCGGCCGAACCCACCGTTGCCGCCGGCCTTGCCGCCAGTCCGGCGCGGCGCGCGCGCCCGCGCATCGGGCGCAACCTGCGTTCGCTGAACCTGTGGCTCGGCGGCGCGATCGTGCTCGGCGTGGTGTTCTGCGCGCTGTTCGCGCCGTGGCTCGCGCCGCACGATCCGCTCGACCAGGACCTGCTGCACATGCTGACGCCGCCCGCGTGGATGAGCGGCGGCGACGCGGCGTTCCCGCTCGGCACCGACAGCCTCGGCCGCGACGTGCTGTCCCGGCTGCTGTACGGCAGCCGCGTCGCGCTGACGGTCGCGGTGATCGCGGCGTTCGGCGCGGGCCTCGTCGGCAGCGTGCTCGCGATCCTCGCCGGCTACTTCGGCGGCTGGGTCGATCGCGCCATCAGCTACCTCGTCGACCTGTGGATGTCGTTTCCGCCGGTGGTGCTGTCGCTGGTGCTGATGGTGAGCCTCGGCGTGGGCATCGACAACGTGATCCTGTCGATCGTGCTGGTGGACTGGACCCGCTTCTGCCGCGTGGTCCGCTCCGAGGTGATGGTGGTGCGCCAGCGCGACTACGTGCTCGCCGCGCAGCTGCTGAACCTGTCGCATCTGCGCATCATGCTGCGCGAGATCGTGCCGGCCGCGCTGCCGCTGATGATCACGCTGTTCTCGCTCGAAATGGGCGTCGCGATTACCGTCGAGGCGCTGCTCAGCTTCATCGGCCTCAGCGTGCCGGCCAACGTGACCGCGTGGGGCGTGATGATCGCGGACGCGCGCGTGTCGATGCACGAGGCGCCGACCGGGCTGCTGTTCCCGATGCTCGCGATCGTGATTACGGTGCTCGGCTGCAATCTGCTCGGCGACGGCCTGCGCGTCGCGCTCGATCCGCGCATGCGCGGCAGGGGGGAATGACGATGTACGGACTTCTTCACGAGGCGGCCATTGATGGCGACGCCGCCGAACCGGTCCTCGCGCTCGACGGCGTGACGCTGACCGCGACCTTCGGCGCGCAGCCGGTCGCCGCGCTGCGCAACCTGCGGCTGTCGATCGGGCGCGGCAAGGTGCTCGGCGTCGTCGGCGAATCCGGCGCGGGCAAGAGCATGCTCGGGCGGCTGATCTCCGGCCTGCTGCCGGCGGGCTTCGACGTGACGTCGGGTTCGATGCGCTTCGGCGGCCGCGACCTGCTGGCGATGCCGGCGCGCGAGCGCCGTGCGCTGCTCGGCCGGCAGATCGCGTTCGTGCCGCAGGAGCCGCTGACGGCGCTCGATCCGCTGTGGACGATCGGCCGCGCGTTCGACGAACACCTCGCGCGCATCGGCGTGCCGCCCGGCGAGCGCGCCGCGACCGCGCTGCACGCGCTCGAATCCGTGCAGTTGCCGGTGCCGCAGCAGATGCTCGGGCGTTATCCGCATCAGCTGTCGGGCGGCCAGTGCCAGCGCGTGCTGATCGCGATGGCGTTCGCGAGCAACCCGGCGCTGCTGATCGCGGACGAACCGACCACCGCGCTCGACGTGCTGACGCAGACGCGCGTGATGACGATGCTCGCGGACCAGCAGCGCGAGCACGGCAGCGCGGTGCTGCTGATTACCCACGACCTGCGGCTGGCCGCGCACGTCTGCGACGAGATCGCGGTGATGTATGCGGGCGACCTGGTCGAATACGGCCCGGCGCGCGACGTGCTCGACGCGCCGCGCCATCCGTACACGCGCGCGCTCAAGTACGCGACGCCGGACCTGCAGGGGCCGCGCCGCCGGTTGCCGGTGCTGCCGCATCAGATGCCGGGGTTGTCCGCGCTCGCGGGGATCGCCGGCTGCCGGTTCGCGCCGCGCTGCCCGGTCGGCGACCGCGCGTGCGCGGCGTCGCAGGCGGAGCGGGTCGCGCCGGACGGCCATCGCGTCGCGTGCGTCGACGCGTGCGAACACGCGGCCGTGAGCGACGACGACACGCCGTTGCCGCCGCTGCCGACGGCCATCGACGGCGAGCGGCCGGTCGCGGAGCTGCGCGAGGCGTCGCTCGTCTACACGAGCCGCAACGGGCTGTTCGGGCGCGGCAAGACGACGTTCGAAGCGGTCAAGCCGCTGTCGCTGCGGATCTTTCCCGGCGAGTTCGTCGGCATCGTCGGCGAGAGCGGCAGCGGCAAGACGTCGGTCGCGCGGCTGCTGATGGGCATCGAGCCGCCGACCGACGGGCGCGTGCTGATCGGCGGCGAGGACGTGACGCATGGCGAGGTCGCGCGCGTGAGACGCGCGCGCGAGCAGGTGCAGATCATCTTCCAGGACCCGCAGTCGGCGCTGAACCCGCGCCGCACGGTCGAGCGGCTGCTGACCCAGGCGCTGGAGGCCGCGGGCCTGCCGCCGCTGGACGTCGCCGCGCGGCTCGCGCGCGCGCAGGCCGTGCAGCGCGACGTCGGGCTGCCGGCCGACACGCTCGGCCGGTTCCCGACCCAGCTGTCGGGCGGCCAGAAGCAGCGCGTGAACATCGGCCGCGCGTTGTGCGCGGCGCCGCAACTGATCGTCGCCGACGAGATCGTGTCGGGCCTCGACGTGTCGGTGCAGGCGCAGATCCTGAACCTGCTGCTCGAACTGCGCCGCGAACGCCAGATCGCGCTGCTGCTGATCTCGCACGATCTCGCGGTGGTGCGTTACCTGTGCAGCCGCGTGCTGGTGATGCGGCGCGGCGAGATCGTCGAACACGGCGCGACCGAGGACGTGTTCGCGTCGCCGCGCCATCCGTACACGAAGGCGCTGATCGACGCGGTGCCCGGCGACGCCGGCGTGCCGTGGCCGCCCGCGCCGCTGGAGGCGGCCGCGTAGACAGGGCGGCCCGCGCAGGGCGACCCGCGCCGGCGGGCGGGCCGGGCGCGGGCACTACAATAAGCGGTTGCAACCGGCGGCCGCCGCGACGGCGGAACAGCAACCGGGAAAAGCATTGAACGGGAGAACATCATGACCACCGCCGAACCGACGGCCATCAAGCAACCGCGGCGCACGGCGCTGCGCCAGACGACGCTGATGGAGTCGGTCTATCAGGAGATCCTGGCGCGGCTGCAGTCGGGGCAGATCGGTCCCGACGACCGCGTGCTCGACTACGAGATCGCGAAGGAATTCGAATGCACGCGGATGCCGGTGCGCCAGGCGCTGCTGCGGCTCGTCAACGAGGGGTATCTGGTCGGCACGACGCGTGGTTTCGTCACGCCGGTGCTGACCGGCGAGGACGTGCGCGAGATCTTCGACGTGCGCCGCCTGCTCGAACCGAGCGCGGCGGCCGGCGCGGCCGCGGTGCTCACCGACGAGCAGATGGCCGCGATGAGCGCCGCGTACCGTAAATGCCGGCGCGGTTTCGAACGCAAGGACATCGCGCTGATGACCGAAGCGAACGTCGAGTTCCGCGGCATCTGGCTCGAAGGCGTGCTGAATTCGCGGCTGAAAGGCACGATCCTGCGCTTCGCGGACCACGCGCGCCAGGTGCGGCACGGCACGATGACGAAACCCGGCACGCTGGAGCTGATCGTCGACGGAATGCAGGCGCTGCTGAAGGGCTTCATGGAGCGCGACCCGGTGCAGGTGCGCGCGGCGACGCTCGCGTTCATCGACGACGCCGAGCAGCAGTATTTCCTGACCGTGGACGACGCAACCTGATGGCCGTCCGACCCGGCGCGGCGATGCAGGACTTCGCGGGCGTGGCGATCGTCGCCGCCGTCGAAGTGCCGTACCGCCGCCATCCGCCGCCCGGCACCACGACGGCGGGCCTGCTCGCCGCGGCGCTGACCGATGCGCTCGGCGCGGCCGGGCTCGATGCAAACGAGGTGGACGGGCTCGGCGTCGCGTCGTTCACGCTGCCGCCCGATCACGCGATCGACTTCGCATGGCGCGCGGGACTGCGGGTGCGCTGGTGCATGGACGACTGCCACGGCGGCGCGAGCGGCGTGAACCTGCTTCAGCACGCGGCGCGCGCGATCCAGTCCGGCGACGCGGAAATCGTCGTGCTCGTCAGCGGCGATCATTTCGAGGCCGCCGATTTCACTGCGCTCGTCGAGAACTACAACGCGACCACGCGCGCGTTTCTGCGGCCGCTGCGCACCGGCGGCCCGAATCCGCTGTTCGCGATGCTGACGCAGCGCCAGATGGCGGCCACCGGCCTCACGCGCGACGACTATGCGGCGCTGTGCATCGCGCAGCGCGACTGGGCTGTGCGCAACCCGCGCGCGGTCTATCGCGAGGCGCTCACGCGCGACGCGTATTTCGCCGCGCCGATGGTGGCCGAGCCGCTGTGCCGCCTCGATTGCGTACCGGTCGTGTCCGGCGCGAACGCGCTCGTGCTCGCGCCGGCGACGCATCGTTGCGCGCGCGCGGCGCCGGTGGCGATCCGCGCGCTGCGCGCGTCGTACAACTTCGATCAGCAGCACGGCGACGGTCTCGTGACCGGTCTCGCGTCGATTCGCGACGCGCTGTGGCGCGACGCGCGGTTGTCGCCGCAACAGATGGATATCGTGTCCGTCTACGACGACTATCCGGCGATGATCGTCGCGCAGCTTGCGGACCTCGGTTTTGCCGATGGCGAGAGTGGCGACGGTTTGCGCTCGCTGATTCACGACCGCATTGCACCGCGCGAACTAGCCGTCAATCCGTCCGGCGGCCAGTTGTCGGTCGGGCAGGCGGGCGCGGCGGGCGGCATGCACGGTCTCGTCGAGGCGGTCGCGCAGTTGCGCGGCGAGGCGGGCGAACGGCAGGTCGAGGGCGCGCGGTTCGCGGTCGTCAGCGGTTATGGGATGGTGCAGTACCGCTACGGAATGTGCGCGAACGCGGTCGTGCTGGAACGCGGGGAGGGGCCATGGCGGCGTTGACCGTGTTCGAATGCGCCGCGTGCGGCCACCGCGAGTTTCCGCGGCCGCTGCTGTGTCCCGCCTGTGGCGGGATGCAGTTCGTCGCAGCGGATGCGGGCCGCGGACGCGTCGAGGAAGTCACGGCGCTGCATCGGCGGTCCGCTGACGGCGACGAACTCGCGTGGCTCGCGACCGTGCTCACTGGCGCGGGACCGCGCGTGATCGCGCGGCTCGACGATGCGCCCGGGCAGGGCGCTGTCGTCGCGCTGCGGATCGACGCCGACGGCGCGATCCGCGCGGAGCCGGTCTAGCGGCGGTGCGTCCGTAGCGGCGATGACCGGCGTCGTGTGCGAAGGCGGCCGGATCGGGCCGGGGAATCGGGACGATAGGCGCGATATCGACACGGTAGCGGCACGATATCGGCATGGCACGCGTAGGCGCCGCCGTCCGCTTCTCCCGGCGACGGCTTGCTTGCCGTCATCTTCGCAAGCCCGTTTTTCAGCGGTCGGCGGCGACCGCGAACCTACCACGATCGCCGCCGGCAGCGGCCGCACGCGACGCGGCCCGCCGCCCGCTCAATGCGTCGCCACGCGCCGCTTGAATTCGCGCAGATCGAAGCACAGCGGCGCGTTCAACGGATCGTTGCCGAGCGCCGCGAGTTGCGTCTTCTGCACCTTGTTGGTCGACGTGACCGGCAGCGTTTCGACGAACGATACGTAACCGGGCGCCTTGAAATACGCGAGCCGGTCGAGACACCACGCCTGCAACGCGCGCGCCGTCTGCGCGTCGCGCGCCACGCCCGGCGACACGATCACGCAGGCCATCACTTCCTCGTCGCGCAGCGGATCGGGCGCGGCGATCACCGCCGTCTGCCGCACGTCCGGATGATCGAGCAGGCACGCTTCGACCTCCAGCGCGGCGATGTTCTCGCCGGAGCGGCGAATCACGTTCTTCTGCCGGTCCACGAAATGCAGGCTGCCGTCGTCGCCTTCGCGCACGACGTCGCCGGTATGGAACCAGCCGCCGCGCCACGCTGCTTCGGTGGTGGCCTCGTCCTTCAGATACCCGCGAAAGAAACCGAGCCTCGGTTCGGCGCCCGCGCGGCGCACCAGCAGATGGCCGGGCGTGCCGCGCGGCACGTCGCGATCGTGCTCGTCCACCAGCCGCACTTCGATCTCCGGGCGCGGGCGGCCGAAGCAGCGCGAGCCGACGTGCCGCGGCTCGCGGCTCGACGCGATCACCGCGCCGCCGCCGGTCTCGGTCATCGCCCAGCCCTCGATCAGCGGGAAGCCGAAACGCTGTTCGAACACGAGTTGATGGCGTGGATCGACGTTCGCGCCGTAGCCGAACCGCACGTGGTGCGGCGGCGACCCGCCGTCGAGCGACAGCAGGATCGCCGGCATCACGCCGAGGTAATGGACGATCGTCGCGCCGCTCGCGGCGACGTCAGCCCACCAGTCGCGCGGATGGAAGCGGTCGAGCTGGATCACGCAGCCGCCGGACAGCACCATCGCCATCGTCGAGCACGCGAGCGCGTTCATGTGAAAGAGCGGCAGCGGCGTAATCAGCCGCTCGACGCCGGGCCGCACTTCGCACAGGCCGCCTTCGCTGAGATACAGCTCGCCGATCGACACGAAGTAGCGGTTGTCGAGGATGCAGCCCTTCGGCTTGCCGGTCGTGCCCGACGTGTAGAGGATCGCGCATTCGTCGTCGAGGCTCGCGCGATGCGAGCCGTCCGTCGCGACGTCGGCCGCGCGCGGCAGCGGCCCGGCTTCGGCGTCGGCAACAGCGAGCGGCACTTGCAGGTCCGGCGTGTCGAGCGCCGCGCGCAACAGCGGCAGCGTGCGTTCGACGCCGACCGCGAGCGCGATCTCGCTGTGCTGCGCGACATAGGCGATCTCGTGCGGCCGCGAGTCGGGATTCAGCGGCACCACGCCGACGCCGAGCGCGTTCAGCGCGAAGAAATGGAAGAAGAACGCCGGCCGGTTTTCGAGCAGCAGCGCGACGCGCATGCCCGCGCGATAACCCGCTTCGCGATAGCGCACGATCTGCCGCTCGATCTCCGCGAGCGTCTGCGCGTAGGTGAGCGTCAACGCGTCGGAGGCATCGTCGGCGGACGCCGCGTAACGGCGCTGCGCGGAAGCCGGAATGTGCAGGAAGTCGTGATGCGGATGACGGGCCGCGGTTCGGGCGAAGGCTGCGTAAGGCGAAACAGGTCGACTATCGGAAATCATGGCGAACGGAAATCGAAGATTGACGGGCGCGGCGGCGTGCGCCGCCGGCCCGGGTCGGAAAGAACGGGATCAAGCGGGGATCAAGCGACGATCAAGCGGCGCGCAAGCCGGCTTCACGCATCAGCGGCAGCACGCGCTCGCAGAAGAATGGCAGTTCGTCCGCGTAGTTGACGAACGACAGCGCCGCGCCGGCGAAGCCGCAGGCGTGCATCGCGGCGAGCCGCCCGACGATCTGCTCCGGCGTGCCGACGAGCGGAAAACTGCCGGTGCCGGCCGCAAAGCGTTGCCGGTACTCGATGAACGCGCGGTCCTCATGGCTGCTGCTGAAGCCTTTTTTCTGCCGCACGTGATAGTCGAGCGCGGCTTCGTCGGTGTATTCGACGGAATAGCGGTGGTAGTAGTCGAGCGCCTCCTGTTCGGTCGCGCGGCAGACCACGTGCGCGACGGTATAGACGCCCAGTTCGCGGCCCGCCTGCGCGCCGCGCTCGCGGATGTCACGCACGTGCTCGCGGCCCGCGTCGAGGTCGGTGAACGTCGTGAACAGGTAATCGCAGTGACGCGCGGCGAAGTCGCGGCCCGGCGCGCCGAACGCGGCGTTCATCGTGACCGGGCGCGGGCTCTGCAACGAGACCGGCCGCGAAATCGCGCCCTTCAGCCGGTAGAACTCGCCGTCGAAGTCGAACGGTTCCGCGCTCGTGTAGAGCCGCGTCAGGATCTCGCTCCACTCGGCGGCCTGACGGTACGCGTCGTGTTCCAGCGTGACGCCGAACATGTCGAATTCATCCGGATTCCAGCCGCACACGATGTTCAGTCCCGCGCGGCCGTGGCTCACGTGATCGATCGTGGCCAGCGCCTTTGCCGCATAGACCGGATGCACGAGCGGCACATGCACGGTCGAGAACAGCGCGATGCGCCGGGTGAGCGCGGCCAGCGCCGCCGCGAACGTGAACGTCTCGAACGAATGCTCGCGCACGTGCGTCGTGCCGCCGAAGCCGCGCCAGCGCGCGATCGGCAGGAAAAAGTCGAGTCCGCCGGTATCGGCGGCGATGGCCGCGCGCTGCACGTCGTCCCAGCCGGCGCGCCACTGCTCGGGCACCGTCGTGAAGGTCAGGCCGCGGTCGGCGTTCGCGGCGAACACGCCGACCTTGAACGGATGCGGGTCGCGCATCGGGTTGGCGGGGGCAGGCGTCACAGGGGCGGCCTCTCTGGCGATGGATTGTCGATACAAGGATACTGAATTCAGAAAATTGTCGTGTCAAGCTGCTCGACGGGAGTCGTGGTGAAGCAATCCGTTCATCCGGTGCAAGGTTCGCCGCCGACGCTCGCAAAAAAGGCGAGGAGAAAAAGCGGTCAACTTGCGATGCAGCATGGAAGTGGGGTTTTTCATTACCAGTGCACACAATTTTGACGCGTTCTTGACGTGGGTTTTTTACTCCCATAATCTGAATTCAGAATGTTGATTGAGGTGAACATTCTGGCGTCAGGATGACCGTCTTGGAGCGGTGCCCCGACGCACGCAGCAGGGTGAAGTCCCATTGATAAACCAGTCGCTCAACCCTTCGACCGCTTAACGGAATCCCACGTGAAAACTCCTCTTGTCACCGCCTCGCTCGCCGCGCTTTGCGCGAGCGGCTCTGTCTGGGCTCAAAGCAGCGTTACGTTGTACGGCATCATCGACGAAGGCCTGACCTTCTCGAACAATCAGCTTGGCGAAAAATCCTGGCAGATGCAAAGCGGCATCTCGCAGGGCAGCCGCTGGGGCCTGCTCGGCTCCGAGGATCTCGGCGGCGGGCTGTCCGCGGTCTTCCGGCTCGAAAACGGCTTCGACATCAATTCGGGCAAGCTGCTGCAACAGGGCCGCGAGTTCGGCCGCGGCGCGTACGTCGGGCTGTCGAGCAACACCTACGGCACGCTGACGTTCGGCCGCCAGAACGAACTGATGGGCGACTACGTCGGCCAGTACACCGCGAACGGCAACTGGGGCATTTTGTTCCCGCACCCGGGCGACCTCGACAACACCGGCATCGACTACCGGGTGAACAACGCGGTGCGCTATGCGTCGCCGGTGATTCACGGCGTGCAGGCCGGCGCGGTGTACGGGTTCGGCAACGTGGCGGGCGAGCTGAACCGCGACGCGGTCAAGTCGTTCGGGCTCAAGTATTCGGGCGGCCCGCTCGCGCTCGCGGCCGCGTTCACGACGATCGACCACCCGGCCGAGGCGGTGCCGGAAGGGGTGTGGACGTCGACCAACGCGATCGACGGCAACTACGGCCTCGCGGCGTCGAAGTACCAGTCGTTCGGCTTCGCGGGGCAGTACACGTTCGGCGCCGCGAAGGTCGCGGCGATCTACACGAACACGCGTTTCATGGGCCTCGACCCGACGGTCGGCGCGAACATCGGCGGCCACGTGACGTTCCAGATCTTCGAACTGGTGGCCGGTTATTTCATCACCCCCGCGCTGCAGCTGGGCACCGGCTACAGCTACACCGAAGGCAACGTGTCGGCCACGTCGCAGAAGCCGAAGTACCACAACGTCGATGCGATCGCCGACTACTTCCTGTCGAAGCGCACCGACGCGTATCTGCAGGCGACGTGGATGCACGCGGCCGGCGACGCGCAGTACGCCGATCTCGCGCCGGTGCTGCAACGCTCCAGCACGTCGAACCAGATCGAAGTGCGGCTGGGGCTGCGCCATCGATTCTGACCACTGATAATCGGATTTCCCGGGCCGGCTGTCCGCATGATGTTGTCCGCATCGGCGGGCGGCGGCCCTTCGTACCTTTTTGCGTATCTTCAACCGGCGCGCGCGCCGGCCTCACAGGAGGATAGATGGACAGTTACGAGATCGACATGAAGCGCCGCCAGCTGCTGCTGGGCGCGCTCGCGGCCGGCGCGGGCGGGCTGCTGCCGTGGGAGCGGGCGCTCGCGCAGGGCCATCCGGCCGACCAGGTTCTGAACATCGCGTACATCTCGGACGTGCCGACGTGGGACCCGACGGCGATCACCGTGCCGCAGGCGCAGTCCATCTACACGACGGTGTTCGATTCGCCGCTGCGTTATTCGCCGAAGCTCGTGCTCGAAGGGCGCCAGATCTCCGCATGGAAGTGGCAGGACAAGAACGCGCAGCGCCTCGAAGTGACGCTGCGCGACGACATCCTGTTTCACGACGGCTCGAAGCTGACGACCGCCGACCTGAAGTACAGCCTGCACGACCGGCCGTCGGCCGATCACAAGCTCGCGGTCGGCGGGATGTTCCAGACGCTGAAGGACGTCGAGATCGTGTCGCCGACGCGCGCGGTGCTGGTTTACAGCAAGCCGACGCCGGCCGCGCCGATCTATCTCGCGTTTCTCGCGGGTTACATCGTGCCGAAGGCGTACATCGAGAAGGTCGGCATGGACGGTTTCCTCGCGAAGCCGGTCGGCGCGGGTCCGTACCGGCTGGTCGACTATCAGCGCGGCTCGCGCATCGTGCTGGAGGCATTCGACAAGTACTGGGGCGGCACGCCGGCGATCCGCCACGTGACGTTCGAGGTCGCGACCGAGCCGTCGGCGCGCGTCGCCGCGGTGGAGTCGGGCCGCGCGGGCGTCGCCGTGCAGATTCCGCTGCGCGAGGCGCAGCGGCTCGCGAGCGTGCCCGGCATTACGACGAAGATCTATCCGTACAGCGAGATCTACATGCTGCGGATGCCGAACTACGTGAAGCCGTTCGACGACGAGAACGTGCGCGCGGCGATGCATTATGCGATCGACACCGCCGCGTTGTCGAAGGCGTTTTACGGCGGCATCGCGCGGCCGCTGTCGGTGACGGCGACGCCGGGCTCGGCGGCCGACGTGCCGGGCTTCAGGTTTCCGTACGATCCGCAGCGCGCGATCGCCGCGCTCGCGAAGTCCGGCTACGGGCCGAACAAGCCGGTCCGCGTGCCGTTCCTGACGACGAACGGCACCTTCCCGAGCGACTACGACATGGCGCGCGCGATCGCCGGCATGTGGCAGCGCGTCGGCATCCAGGCGGACCTCACGCAGACCACGATGGCGAAGGTGATCAGCGAAATCCAGGCGACCAAGATGAGCGGCGTGCTGCTGTACAGCTGGGCCAACGCGACCGGCGACCCCGAGAACTACACCGGGCGCATTCTCGATCCGCGGCTGCGCTTTTCCGCATGGAAGGACGACGCGCTCGCGCCGCGCGTCGAGGCGCTGATGACCGAGGTGGACGAGGACAAGCGGATGGCCGGTTATCGCGCGCTGAGCCAGGAGGCGTCGGAGAAGTCGTGGGTCGTGCCGCTGCTGCAGGCGGTCACGACGATTGCGTACCGCTCGGACGTCGACGTCAAGATTTTCGACAGCGGCTACATCCTGCCGGTCGACTACAGGCTCAAGGGATGACCGGTTTTCGTGGAGACACATGCGATGCGGATTGAAGATTCGATTGCCTTCGTGTCGGGGGCGAACCGCGGCGTCGGCGCGGGGTTCGTCGCCGGGCTGCTCGCGCGGGGCGCGCGCAAGGTGTACGCCGGGATGCGCGACGCCGATGCCGCGCGCTTCGACGACCCGCGCGTGGTGCCAGTGCCGCTCGACGTCACGGCGCCGGCGCAGGTGGCGCAGGCCGCCGCATTGGCCGGCGACGTCACGCTGCTGATCAACAACGCCGGCATCAACCGGCTCGAACGCGTGGCCGGGCCGCGCGACCCGGGCGCCGCGCGCGCCGAGATGGAGGTGAACTATTTCGGCACGCTGGAGATGTGCCGCGCGTTCGCGCCGGCGCTGACGCGCAACGGCGGCGCGCTCGTCAACATGCTGTCGATTCTCGCGCGGGTCGCGCTGCCGTCGATGGGCTCGTTATGCGCGTCGAAGGCCGCCGCGCTGCGGATGACCGAGGGCGTGCGCGCGGAACTGGCCGGGCGCGGCGTGCGCGTGCTGGCCGTGCTGCCCGGCGCGATCGACACCGACATGAGCCGCGATTTTCCGCCGCCGAAACTGGCGGTCGCGGAGGTCGTCGATGCGGTATTCTCGGCGCTCGAAGCGGACCCGGGCGGCGCGGACGACGTCTATGTCGGCGCGATGGCCGAGGGCGTCGCGGCGGGGCTCGCCGCCGACCGCGCCGCCGTGCTCGCGCAGTTCGCGGCTTATCTGTAACGACTTTTCGCCAGGAGACAACGATGAGCGGTCAAACAATCCAGGTGGCTGCGCGCGACGGCGGCAGCTTTTCGGCTTATCTCGCGAAACCCGCGCAGGGGTCCGGGCCGGGCCTCGTGCTGTTGCAGGAGATCTTCGGAATCAACGGCTTCATGAAGGCGATGGCCGACCGGTACGCGGAAGAGGGTTACGTCGTGCTGGTGCCGGACCTGTTCTGGCGGATGAAGCCGGGCGTCGTGCTCGGTTACGGCGACGCCGATTTCGCGCAGGCGCTCGACTATCACGACCGCTTCGACGAGAAGCTGGCGATCGACGACGTCGCCGCGACGCTCGACGCGGTGCGCGCGCTGCCGGAGCAGGCGGGCAAGGTCGGCGTGATCGGCTATTGCCTCGGCGGCCGGCTCGCGATGCTGACCGCCGCGCGCACCGACGTGGACTGCGCGATCAGCTATTACGGCGTGAACCTGCAGAATCATCTCGACGAAGCGGCCACGGTCCGCTGCCCGATGATGTTCCACTTCCCCGAGAACGATGCGTTCTGCCCGGCCGACGCGCGCGAGCGGATCATCGCCGCGTTCGCTTCGCATCCGGCGGCCGAGTGTTATGTGTATCCGGGCTGCGATCACGCGTTCGCGACGCCCGAGCGCCCGCAGTTCGACAAACCCGCCGCGCTGATGGCGTATTCGCGCACGATGGCGATGCTGCGCAAGGTGCTCGGCCCCGTGCACGACCTCAACGAGCTGTGGGAAAAACACTGCTATTACGAGTTCGCGACGCGCGACGTCGACGCGATCATGCCGACGATGGTCGCGCAGCCGTACGTGAACCACGTTCCGACGATGACGGGCGGCGTCGGTCACGATCAGCTGAAGCGTTTCTACAAGTACCACTTCGTCGATTCGAACCCGGCCGACACGCGGCTGATTCCGATCTCGCGCACGATCGGCGCGGACCGCATCGTCGACGAGTTCGTGTTCTGCGCGACCCACGACCGCGAGATCGACTGGCTGCTGCCCGGCCTCGCGCCGACCGGCAAATACTTCGAGGTGCCGATGCTCGCGGTGGTGTGCTTCCGCGGCGACAAGCTGTACAACGAGCACATCTACTGGGACCAGGCGTCGGTGCTCGTGCAGATTGGCGTGCTCGATCCGGCCGGACTGCCGGTTGCGGGCATTCAGACCGCGAAGAAGATGATCGACGAGACGCTGCCGAGCAACACGCTGATGCCGAACTGGGCGTCGAGCGAAGGCAAGCCGATCTGATCGAGGGGAGAGCGGCCGCCTCATGCAATGACGAGGCGGCTGCGCCTGGCCGGCGACGCTTCGGCGCGCCGCCGGTCAAGCGCTGGAATCAACGCATGAAAAGCCCGCCGTTGACGTCCCAGCATGCGCCGGTCGTGAACCACGCGTGCTCGGCCGCGAGCAGCACGGCGACGTCCGCGACGTAGTCGGCGCTGCCGAGGCGGCCGGCCGGAATGCCGGCGACCAGCTTGTCCAGCAGGTCGGCCGGCACGCTGTCGTGGACGATGGGCAGATCCATCGGCCCCGGCGAGATCGCATTCACGGTGACGCCTTGCGCGGCGAGGTCGCGCGCGAACACCTTCGTCAGATTGAGCACGCCGGCCTTCGACGCGGCGTAGTGCGCGCCGGTCGCGGTGCCGCCGTTCTGCCCCGCGAGCGACGCGATGTTCACGATCCGGCCGCCGCCGTGCGCGGCGAAATACCGGCCGAACACCTGGCAGCCGAACAGCACGCTGCGCAGGTTCACGTCGATTGCGCGGTCGAACTGCTCGGCGGTCACGTCCATCACCGGCACGACTTCCGAGCGGCCCGCGTTGTTGACGAGCGCATCGATGCGCTGCCACGCGGCGAGGATCGCATCGCGAGCCGTCTCGAACGCGGCCTTGCTGCACACGTCGAGTTCGAGCGCGAGCGCGCGCGAGCCGTCGGGACTCAGTTCGGCGGCGACGTCGCGCGCCATGTCGATACGGACGTCGCCGAGCGCGACGCGATAACCGGCAGCAAAAAAACGCCGCGCGAGCGCCGCGCCGAGCCCTTGCGCCGCGCCCGTCACCAGCACGACACGGTCCGTCATGCAAGCGTCTCCTGGGCCGCGAGCGCCGTCTCGAACTGCGCGGCGAGCGCGCAGACGAGTTCGTCGGCACCCTTGCGGGCGACGATCTGCAAACCCGCAACGAGCGGCGACCCCGCGATCGGCAGCGGCAGGCTGATCGCCGGATGGCCGCTCAGGTTGAACGGCCGGATCAGCGACGACATCGCGATCACCGACGTGCCGCTGCGCGCGGCGTCGAGCGTGATCGGCAGCGCCGGCAGCGTCGGCAGCACGATTGCATCGACGCTGTCGAGCACGCGGTCCACCTCGGCGGTGAAATCGCGGCGCACGGACTCGGCGGCCTCAAGATCGGCGGGCGTCGTCAGCGAGGCGTGGCGCAGGCGCGCGTCGAGATCGGGGCCGAGCTTGCCGGTCTCGATCAGATGGCCGAACGCGCGCCACGTTTCCGCGTTGATTACGACGAGCCCCGCGTCGAACGCCGCGCGCAGACGCGGCAGCTCGACGTCGCGCGCGGCGAAGCCGGCAAGCGACGGCGCGCGCGCGACCGCGTCGCGGATCTCGCGCAGCGCATCGACCGCGACGATGCCGATTTTCGCGGCGCTCAGCGGCGTGGCCGCGGCGATCTCGTCGAAGCCCGGCGCGATGGCAGCCATCACGTCCGTCAGCGTGGTCATGTCGCGCGCGAACGGGCCGACGCAATCGAGCGTCGACACCAGCGGCGCGACGCCGTGGCGCGACACGCGGCCGAACGTCGGTTTCATGCCGATCACGCCGCAGCACGCGGCGGGGCCGCGCACGGAGCCGCCCGTGTCGGTGCCGAGCGCCGCGCAGGTCAGGTGCAGGCCGACCGCCGCCGCCGAGCCGCTCGACGAGCCGCCGGGAATACGGGTCTCGTCCTGCGGATTCTCCGGCGTGCCGGTGTAGTCGTTGATGCCCGTCATGCCGAATGCCAGCTCGTGCATGTTGGTTTTGCCGACCACGCGCCAGCCCGCTTCGAGCAGCCGTTCGACCACTTCCGCGTGCGCGGCGGCCGGCGGCGCGTTGGCGAGCGCGCGGCTGCCGGCGGTGGTCGGATAACCGGCGACGTCGATGCTGTCCTTGATCGCGATGCTCGGGCCGTCGGCGTCGCCGAGCGAAAACTCGCTGATGAACTCGTTCATGGCAGTCAGGTTTCGGTGGGGGAGGGAACGACTTGCCACGGCGCGTCGAACAGGCGCCGGGTCCGGAAATGCCGGATCAGCCATGCGCCCGAGGTTGCGCACGGCACGAAGTCCACGTCGATTCGCGCGGCGATCAGTTCCGCGCTGCCCGCGACATAACCGGACGCTTGGAGCATCAACCAGCGGCCGCTCGCGTGCGTCGCGTCGGCGGCCACGTCGATCCGCTCCGCGCTCAGGAAATGCGTGTTGACCGAGAAGTGCTGCGTCGGCGGCAGATAACGCGTCAGCATTGCGAGAATCGCGTCGCGCCCTTCGAGCCGGCCGAACTTGCTCTCGTAGAGCGGGCCGACGCCTTCCCATACGGCGTCGTCAGCGAACAGCGACGCGAGCGTCTCGTCCGCGAACCCGCCGGCCGGCACGTCGCACAGCGCCATATAACGCACCATGGTCCGCTGCACCGCGCGTTCCGCTTCGAGCGCAACCACGCGGCGCAGCAGTTCCGCGTACGCGGCGGCCGGCGAATCCGGCGCGGAAGCAGGGGGCTTCACGACGCCTCCGGCACGCGCAGCGCGCGGCCGACGCGCGCCTCGATCTTGCCGTAGCGCCACAGGCTGTAGTCGCCGACCGGGGTCGTGCGATACAGGTTGCAGACTGCGGCGACGGCGTCGAGGTCGGCCACGTCGGCCATGATGTAGAAGGTCCAGGGCGCGCCGCCGGACGCGCCGACGGCGAGCCGGTCGTCGTCCATGATGCCGAGCACGCGGACGCCTTCCATCGCCTCGACCGCCGAAAGCATCGCGCCATAGGCCTGCCACACCGCGCCGGTTTCGCCGCGCGGCAGGTCGAAGAAATTCTGCGTCACGCCGCAGCAGAACAGCACGCGCAGCGGCAGCGTCGCGGTGTCAGCCATGAGAGGGCTCTCCAGTTGTCGCGCCGTCTTGCGCACGCCCATGAGCGGGCGTGCAAAGTCAGAGCAGGAATCCGATCGCGTTCAGCGTATCGGTCGAGTCGATCAGACGGACCACCTTCTGCACGATGCGCGGCTCGTCGTCCGACAGGTCGAGCCGGTGTTCGAGGTCCGCCGCGAACAGCGTCGGGGTGCCGCGCTTGTACGCGACGACCACCTGCGCGGAACGCACCGTGACCAGCGCGCTGTTCCCGTCGTCGCTTTCGTCGAGCGCGAAGCGCGACACGGTTCGTATCGTGCGCGCCGCATCCGACACCGACGGCGAGTAACCCGCGAGCATCCGCTGCACGCGCAGCTCGCGCATCGCGTGGTCATCGTAGGCGTAGTTCAGCGTGGCCGCGAAGTCGGTCGCGTGCGGATCGATCGGCACCACGTAGTGGCCCGCGCCGGACCACAGTCCGAGCCAGCGGCCATAGTCCTTGCGGTCGAGCAGTTCCGCCTCGCGCCAGATGAACTGCATCGCGCGCACGAGCGTCGGCTGCGCGAGCATCGTTTCGATGTCGTTCACGATTGCGGCTCCATCATCAGCTTCCATTGCGCATACGCGGCGCGCATCCCGGTTTCGTCGGTGGCGTGCGCGGTCTTCTGGCCGTCCGGCGCGGTGGTCTCTCGGTTCAGCCCGCGGTTCACGAGGATCGGCACGTCGGGGCCGGCATACGAGCCGCGCTGCACGCGCTCCCACGCTTCCGCGTCGTCCGGGCTGCCGAAGCCGAGCGGCCCCTGGAAGTGTTCATGCACGCGCAGGCGCACCTGGTTCGCCTCCTCGGGACCGCCGTCCATGCCGAGCGCGACGTGGCGGATCTCCGTTTCGTCGACCGAGATCGGCCGCAGCACGCGAAAGAACGACATCGACAGCGCCAGGTTCGGAAACAGGTTCACGTTGAAGCCGACGCCCATCAGCGAGCGCACGATGCGCCGCACTTCGTCGGGCGCATACGACTTCGCGAGCGACGCGGCGAGCGCCTCGTGACGCACCGGAAGCGGCGCGCCGTTGTCGTCGTCGAGATCGATCAGTTCCGGCATCAGCACCGCGACGCTGTGGCCGTTGCCGAGCGAACGGCAGAACGCGCCGTCGCTCGTCATGAAGCTGGTGATCGCGGCCGCGGTTTCGTCGTCGATGGTCTTCATCCACGACTTGTGGACCACCGGGAAGTGATAGAGATCGGTCGTGTTCTCCAGCTGGATTTTCCAGTTGCCCTTGAAGCGGAAGCGGTGCTCGCCGTTCACCTTGACCGGATAACCGGCGCCCTGTTTCATGAACAGGTCGATCCACGGTTTCGCGCCGCCGAGGAAGTCTTCGAGCGGCTCGATCGTCGGGTTGAAGCTCGCGAAGATCAGCCCCTGATAGATGCCGACGCGCAGCGAGCGCAGCGGCAGTTCGCGCTTGTCCGCGATGCCTTCGTAGCCGTCGCCATACGGCAGCGCGCGCAGCGCGCCGTCGAGGCCGTAGCTCCAGCTATGGTACGGACACGTGAAGCCGCGCGCGTTGCCCTTGTGCTGCTCGCAGACCGTCGCCGCGCGATGGCGGCAGCGGTTTTCGAGCACGTTGACCGAGCCGTCGCGATCGCGCACGACGATCACCGGCTGACGGCCGATCACCGTGGTGCGGAAGTCGCCGGGGTTCGGCAACTCGCTTTCGTGCGCGACCCAGATCCAGGTCTGATAGAAGATCCGGTCGAGTTCCGTTTCGAACAGCGCCGGATCGTTGTACAGCGAAGGCATCACGCGGTCGGGTTCGACCCGCGTGCGCAGCGCGCTCGTGTCGATGGCCTGACAGGGCGGCTGAAGGATGTCGCTCATCGGTGACCTTTGTGGGGAAAGAGTTTGTGCGCCTGACGATGGATGCAGTGTCGGCCGCGGCTTCGAATCGGTCAAATTCATCTAAAATCAGTCCCTCCATCAATACGGCAAATGACATGACGTCGCTCGACCACGTCGATCTGAATCTGCTGCGGGTGTTCAACGCGATCATCGAGGAGCGCAGTCTCACGCGGGCCGGACAGCGTCTCGCGCTGTCGCAGCCCGCGGTCAGTTATGCGCTGGGCCGGCTGCGCACGCTGTTCGACGATCCGCTGTTCATCCGCACGCGTGTCGGCATGCAGCCCACGCCGATCGCGCTGGAACTGTCGGGAATCGTCGGCCGCGCGCTCGACACGGTGCGCGAGGCGCTGCGTTACGCAGAGCGGTTCGATCCCGCCGTGAGCACGCGGACCTTCCGGCTGTCGTTATCGGATGCGGGGGAGCTGGCGTATCTGCCGCCGATCTGCGAGGCGCTGCACCGGCTCGCGCCGAACGTGCGGCTGCGCATCGAGCCGACGCCGGTCGAGCAGATCGAGGAGGCATTGCGGGTGAGCCGTCTCGACTTCGCGATCGGCAACCTGCCGGAACTGGCCGCGCATACGCGGCACCGGCTGCTGTTCGACGAAACTTACGTATGCATGACGCGCAAGCGCCGCGGTCTGCCGCGCGGGCCGCGGATCGACCTGGCGTCGTTCACGGCCGCGACCCACGTGCAGGTGCTGTCCGTCGAGCACAGCCATCATGCGCTGGAGGATGCGTTTCGCGCGCATGGAGTCGGCCGCAATACGGTGCTCGAACTGCCGCACTTCGTGGCGCTGCCGAGCGTGCTCGCGGTGACCGGTTATTACGCGACGCTGCCGCGCCGGCTCGCGCAGATTTTCAACCGCGATGGGGAATTCCGGATCTACGAACTGCCGGTCGAACTGCCCGGCGCGTCCGTGACGATGCACTGGCACGAGAACTTCGACGGCGACGAAGGCAACGTGTGGCTGCGCGAACTGATGACCGACATCGTCCGCACGTTCGACCGGCAACTGGGCAAACGCGCCTAGAGGTCGAGCACGAGAAGAGGGGAGCGCGAGCGGGACACGCAGCAGCAGATCGTCTTGCCGCCCGCGCGTTCGGCCTGGCTCAGGCAATGGTCGCGATGGTCGGGCTCGCCGTCGACCACGTCGATCATGCAGGTGCCGCAGACGCCTTCGCCGCACGACGTGTCGATTTCGACGCCGATCGACGCGAGCGCGTCGACGATCGAGATGCCGGGGTTCACGCGCACGGTTTGGCCGCTGCGGGCGAGGCGGATGTCGAAGGTGCTGGCGTTGGCCGTTGCGTCGGGCGCTTCGGTGCGATCCGCTTCGGCCGAGAAGCGTTCGAAATGCACGGCGTCGGTTGGGACATGGCGGCTGGCCGTGTCGATCACCTGATCCATGAACGGGCCTGGGCCGCAGGTGTAGACGTGCGCGTCCGCTTCGCATGGCGCGAGGATGCCGGCGAGCGTCGTGTCGAGGTCGGCGGGTTCGACGCCGCAGTGGAGCCGCAGACGTTCGCCGAATGGAGATTGGGTCAGCAGCGGCAGGAACGCCGCGTGGGCCTCGCTGCGCACGAAATAATGCAGGACGAACGGCGCGCCGTCGCGGACCAGTTGGTACGCCATGCTGACGAGCGGCGTCACGCCGATGCCCGCGCCGACCAGCACGTGCGAACCGGCCTGCGGGGCGAGGCGAAAGCGGTTGCGCGGTGCGCCGATGACCAGCTGCGTGCCGACTTCGACGTGGTCGTGCAGCGCGCTCGACCCGCCTCGCGACGCGGGTTCGCGCTTGACGGCGAACACGTGACGGCGGGTGTCGTCGGGGTCGCCGCACAGCGAGTATTGCCGCACGATGCCGGACGGGCCGGTGACGTCGATATGCGCGCCGGCTTCGTACGCGTCGAACGGCGCGCCGTCGATGCGGGATACGACGAACGAGCGGATACCGGGAGCTTCGTCGCGGATGGCGTCGACGCGGACGGGATGAAGCGATGATTTCATGGGCGTGGAGACGGCGTAGGTCGGTGCGTGGACTGATTGCTGGACGCGTGGCGAGCATACGGGCCATCGGTGCATCTGACCAATCGATAATAAAAGGCTTGGGGTATTGGTGAGGTTTATAGCGGGGGGGCTGCGGATTCGGTGCTGCGTTGGACCTTCGGACCTGGCGGGTCGGCAGGCTACCTTGGTGATGGGAATTCCTGGTCTGCTTGCGTGATTTTACATAAGATAAATTATCAACGTTAAGTCTGTAGGTCCCAAATAGAAATGTCGGGTTTCCGCTAAATAGAAATGTCGTGTTTTAGGTAGTTTGAGCGCCGGACATCCGCTCTGGGAGCCGGCGATGAACGCGACTGGGACGATCACGATGACGATGCGCGAGGTGGACAGGTTCAAGGTCATCCAGGCGGTAACGGAGGCGCGGCTCAAGCCTGGCCAGGCCGCCGTGCGGCTCGGGCTGAGCGTGCGACAGGTCGAGCGGCTGGTGCTGCGCTATCAGGCCGCTGGCGTGGCGGGACTGGTATCGGGCAAGCGTGGCCGTCCCGGCAACCACCAGCTGCCGCCCGGCAAGGCGCAGCGTGCGCTGGCGCTGATCCGCGAGCGCTACCCGGATTTTGGGCCGACGCTGGCCTGCGAGAAGCTGCGGGAGTGTCACGGCATCGGACTGGCGGTCGAGACGGTGCGTACGCTGATGCGGGCAGCCGGGCTGTGGATTCCGCGCAGGGAGCGTCCGCCGAAGGTCTACCAGCCGCGCAACCGACGTGCGTGCCTGGGCGAACTGATCCAGATCGACGGCAGCGATCACCGCTGGTTCGAGGACCGGGCGCCCGCCTGTACGCTGCTGGTGTTCATCGATGACGCGACCGGGCGCCTGATGGAGCTGCACTTCACGGCCACCGAGTCGACCTTCAGTTACTTTGAGGCGCTGGCGAAGTATCTGAAGGTGCACGGCAAGCCCGTCGCGTTCTATAGCGACAAGGCCAGCGTCTTCTATGTGAAGCAGCGCTCGCAGACGGCGGGCAAAGGCGTCACGCAGTTTGGCCGCGCCCTGTACGAACTGAACATCGACGCATTCTGTGCGAACACGAGCCAGGCCAAGGGCCGTGTGGAGCGCGCCAACCTGACGTTGCAGGACCGGCTGGTGAAGGAGTTGCGCTTGCGTGGGATCAGCACGCGGGAGGCGGCCAACGCTTATGCGCCCTCCTTCATCGCCGACTTCAACCGGCGTTTCGGCCGGCTACCGAAGAGCGATTACGACGCGCACCGGCCGCTGCGTGCTGACGAGGATCTGCGGCAGATCCTCGCGTATCGCGTGCCACGCAAAGTCTCCAATGCGCTGACCGTGCAGTACGACCGCGTGATGTATCTGCTCGATGACACGCCCGTTAGTCGCGGGCTGATGCATGAATACGTCGAGGTCGTTGAATACCCCGATAGCGTCATCGAGGTCCAGGCCAGTGGTGTGACGCTACCGTACCGGCAATACGATCGCATCGCACGTGTCGATCAGGGCGCCGAGGTCGAGAACAAGCGGCTCGCGAGCGTGCTGGAGGTGGCCCGTTGCGTACAGGCGATGCGTGACGATCGCTGGGCGGCGGGCTCGCCCTCACGCACCCATTGCGGTGAAGAGGTTCGCGCGAAGAAAGCGCTTGTCGGGCTGAAGAAACAGCGCGCCATTGACGTTGCCGACATCAATCATGCTGTTCTGGACGTCAGTGCCAAAACAAGGCGGGAACGGGGGGCGGCTGCGCCGCCCAACCCGGAAACATAAGAAAAAGCACACCAAAACCCGACATTTCTATTTAGCTGGAGGCACGACATTTGAACTTGGCGGAGACATCGCATGTTGCGGCAAAGCTGTAATGTCGTACCTGGGCAAAGCCGAAACGTCGCATGTCATGCTGGCTGACCTTTGATGGGAGGCTCGCATGACGACATCCGGGACGATCACCATGACGATGCGCGAGGTAGACCGGCTCAGGACAATCCAGTCGCTGGCCGATGGGCTGCTGATGACGTGGCAGGCCGCTGAGCGGCTCCATCTGAGCCGGCGCCAGGTTGAGCGGCTGACCGTGCGCTATCGCAGCCAGGGCGCGTCGGGACTGCTGTCACGGCATCGTGGGCATCCGAGCAACTACCAGTTGGCAGACGGCGTGGCCGAGCGCGCGTTGAACCTGATTCGGGATTGTTACCCGGACAGCGAGCCGGCCGGCTGATGGCGCTGTGCTTCACGACGACCGCATCGACCGTCAGCTACTTCGAAGCGATGCAAAGAAAGTCAGTCATCCCCAGCATACGTATAACCCACCGCCGGCGGCAATGGTCCCTTGATGCGGCCGCCCTGCTGCTTCTGCTCCCACGCATGAGCAAGAATTCCAACCGACCGCGACAGGATGAAGAGCCCGCGCGCCAGCGGCGGAGCAAAGTTCAGTTCGCCATACACCACGGCGGTGGCGCCGTCGATGTTCATCGGAATCCGCGTGCCGGTGCGCTGCTCCAGCGCGCGTTCGACGAGGCGTCCCACCCGTGCGTAACGCCCGGTCGCAGCCCCCGCCTCGACGGCGTCCTCGACCAGCGCCAGCAGCCGCACCGAGCGGGGATCGACAGGATGAAACCGGTGCCCGAAACCGGGAATCATCTTGCCGTGCGCGGCGACGAACGCGTCGAGCGCGGCATGGACCGCCGCTTCGAGTTCGAGCCCATCGTTCGCTCTCGCCAGCACGTCGGCGTAGAGTTGCAGGCATTGTTCGCCCGCGCCGCCGTGAACGCCGTCGAGCACATTGATCGCGGACGCCATGGCCGCGTTGAGCGGCGCGCCGCACGTCACGGCCATCCGCGCGATGGCGATCGACGGCGCCTGCGGCCCGTGATCGACCGCCGCCACCAGCGCGGCCTCCAGCAGCGCAAGCTCCGCCGGCGTGGGCTCGTCGTCGCGCAACATCAACCAGACCATGCGCGCGTACCCCGCGTGACCGATCAGCGTCTCGATCGGACGCCCCTTGATCCGGATCTCGCCCGGCCGGATGTCGATGATCCGCGTGGTCCACCAACGCTTCGTCTCGGCCAGCAGATCGGCCGCCTTCCCTGCCCATGTCGTCATAACGTTCCGTCCTCGCGCCAGCGCGCCACCTCTTCCCGGCTGAACCCCGCTTCGAGCAGGACGGCCTCCGTATGCGCGCCCAGTTCCGGCGGTCCGAGTTCGACCGATTGCGGCTTGCCGTCGACATGAAAGCCGCTGCGGGTCACGGTGATGGGATCGCCGGACGGCGAAGCCGTTGCCGGCACGGTCATCGTCAGGTTGCGGTGAGCCACCTGGGGCTGCGCGAGCGCCTCCTCGACGCTCAGCACCGGCCCCGCCGGCACGCCGGCCTCGTTCAGCCGCGCCTCCCACCACAGCGCATCGTGCGCCGACAGATGGCGCTCGATTTCCGTCGTGAGCGCGACGCGGTTCAGCTTTCGCGCTTCGCGCTCCGCGAAGCGGGGATCGGCCGCCAGCGCGTCCGCGCCGAGCACGCGGCATAACGCTTCGAACTGTTCCTGCTTGTTGGCGGCGATATTGAGCAAGCCCCGCCCGGTGCGAAACGCGCCGGACGGACTGGCGGTGAAATTGTCGTTGCCCATCGGCACCGGGCTGCGCCCCGCGATCAACTGGTTCGACACGATCCAGCCCATCGTGACGATCGCGGAATCGAGCATCGAAACGTCGATGAAGCTGCCCTCGCCGTCGCGCTGGCGCCGCACGAGGGCGGCGGCGATCGCAAACGCGGCGGTGATGCCGCCTATCGTGTCGCAGACCGGATAACCGACGCGCAACGGCGCGGAGTAGCGGTCGCCGGTGATGCTCATCACGCCGGACCGGCCCTGGATGATCTGGTCGTAGGCCGGCGCGGTCGCCAGCGGCCCGCCTTGTCCGTAGCCCGAAATGGAGCAGTACACGAGGGTCGGCCGGACCTCCTTCAACGCCGCGTAGTCGAGGCCGAGCCGGGCCATCACGCCGGGCCGGTAGTTTTCGAGCACCACGTCCGCTTCGGCCACCAGCCGCCGGAAAATCGCCTTGCCGGCTTCGCGCTTGAGATTCAGCGTCATCGAACGCTTGCCGGCGTTCTGCGCGAGAAACGACGTTCCCATGCCGCGCCGGTTCAGCGCGGGATCGGCGCCCAGCTGGCGGGCCAGGTCGCCGGTCCCCGGCGTTTCGATCTTGATCACCTCGGCGCCGAGCAACGCCAGCTGATAGCCGGCGAACGGCCCGGCGAGCACGTTGGTCAGGTCGAGCACCCTGACGCCCGTCAGCAAGTTACCGCTCATCGTGTCCCCTTGTTCTGCTTCTGATCGTCATCCGGAAACCGGCTGACGTCTGCCGCTGTCGCGGCGCCGTGGCTACAACGCGCCGACCAGTTCCGGGACCGCCTGGAACAGGTCCGCGACCAGCCCATAATCGGCCACGCCGAAGATCGGGGCTTCCGCATCCTTGTTGATGGCCACGATCACGCCCGAGTCCTTCATGCCCGCCAGATGCTGGATCGCGCCGGAAATGCCCACGGCCACGTAAAGCTCCGGCGCCACGATCTTGCCGGTCTGTCCCACCTGGCTGTCGTTCGACGCGAACCCCGCGTCCACCGCCGCGCGCGATGCGCCCAGCGCCGCGCCCAGCCGGTCGGCCAGCGGCTCCAGCACCTGCCGGTAGTGTTCCGCGCTGCCGAGCCCGCGCCCGCCGGACACGACGATGCGCGCCGAAGCGAGTTCAGGTCGCTCCGAAACCGTCAGCGTGCGGCTCACGAACGACGACAGCCCGCTGTCGGGGGCCGCGTCGATCGCGACGACCGGCGCCGGCTCGCCGTCGGTCCGAACCGGATCGAAGCTCGTCGGCCGCACCGTAAGCACTTTCTGCGCGTCGCAGGATTCGATCGTCGCAATCGCATTGCCCGCATAAATGGGCCGTCGAAACGTCGATGGCCCGTCGATCGCGATGACATCGCTCACCTGCGCCACGTCGAGTCGCGCCGCAATGCGCGGCGCGACGTTCTTGCCGTAGGCGGTCGACGGCGCGACGACGTGCGTATAGTCCGGCGCGATCGCCATGACCGTTCGCTCGACGTTTTCCGCCAGCCCCTGCGCCAGTTGCGGCGCGTCCGCAAGCAGCACTTTCGCCACGCCGCGCGCCCGCGCGGCCATGTCGGCGGCAGCGCGCGCATCGCAGCCCGCGACGAGGACATGAACGTCCCCGCCGATCGCCTGCGCTGCCGCAATACAGCTCAGCGTCGCCGGATGAAGCGCGCTGTTGTCGTGATCCGCAATCACCAGAACCGTCATCATCTTCTCCTCACAGCACCCGGGCTTCGGCTCGCAGACGCTCGACCAGCGACTGGACGTCCGGCACCCTGATCCCCGCGTTGCGCGGCGGCGGCTCGGTCACCGCCAGCACTTTCAGACGCGGCGTCACGTCGACACCAAGCTCCGCCGGCGTCAAGACTTCCAGCGGCTTCTTCTTCGCTTTCATGATGTTCGGCAGCGTGACGTAGCGCGGCTCGTTCAGCCGGAGATCGACCGTGATGACCGCCGGCAAACGCAGCGCCACGGTTTCCGCGCCGCCGTCCACCTCCCGCGAAACGACGGCCTGGCCGTCGGCGATCTGCAAGGCCGATGCGAACGTCGCCTGCGGCAGCCCCGCCATCGCCGCCAGCATCTGGCCGGTCTGGCTCGCGTCGTCGTCGATCGCCTGCTTGCCGGTGAAGACGAGTTGCGGCCGTTCCCTTGCGACGATCGCGTTCAGCAGTTTCGCTACCGCCAGCGGCTGCAATTCCGGCGCCGACTCGATGCGCACGCCTCTATCCGCGCCGATGGCCATCGCCGCGCGCAGCGTTTCCTCGCATGGCGCGGGACCGCACGACACGGCGATCACCTCCGTCGCAACGCCCTGCTCCTTCAACCGTACGGCCGCCTCCACCGCGATCTCGTCAAAGGGATTCATGGACATCTTCGCGCTCGACAGGTCGACGCCGCTGCCGTCGGCCCTGACCCGCACTTTCACGCTGTAATCGAGTACCCGCTTGACTGCCACTACGATCTTCATGATCCTCGTTCCCGTTGGTTTGGCGCGCATTGGCGGCGTATTGACGTATTGACGTGGCGTATTGCCGTATTGGCCGGCCGGCACCGCCCGGCCACCATGCGCGCCCGTGATGTCATCCGCGGCATTCCTGGCCGTTCGCCGGCGAAGCGGGATGCGCGTCCGCAGCCGGCGGGCGGTTCCTGCGCCTGCGCATCGCGCCGTAAATGGCGAACCCGATCTGCGCGACGATGAACAGAATCGAAATGCTCATGAACGCGGCGCTGATCGGACGCTGGAAAAAGACCGTCAGATCGCCGCGCGACAGCAGAAGCGACCGGCGGAAGTTCTCCTCGACGAGCGGCCCCAGCACGAACCCGAGCATGATGGGCGCGACCGGAAAGTCGAGCGCAAGCAGGATCGCGCCGATCACCCCGAACACCAGCACCTCGCCGACTTCGAACAGGCTGTTGTTGGTGCTGTACACGCCGACGGCGATGAAGAACAGCGCCGCGGGATGCAGGTAGCGGTACGGCACCTGAAGGAGCTTCACCCACACGCCGATCAGCGGCACGTTCAGCAGCACGAGCAGCACGTTGCCGACCCAGAAGCTCGCAATCAACCCCCAGAAAAGGTCGGCGTGCTCGGTGATCAGTTGCGGCCCGGGCTGGATGCCCTGGATCAGCAGCGCCCCGAGAATCAGCGCCATCACCGGATCGCCGGGAATGCCGAGGCTCATCGTCGGAATGAAGTCCACCTGGGTCTTCGAATGCGACGCGGCTTCCGGCGCCGCCACGCCCTCCAGCGCGCCGTGGCCGAAACGTTCCGGCGTCCGGGAGATCTTTTTCTCCACCGCATACGCGAGGAAGGTGGTGATCGTCGGCCCCGTGCCGGGCATCGCGCCGAACAGGGCGCCCATCAGCGTGCCGCGCACCATCGGGGCCACCGCCACCTTGAGTTCCTTCCGGCTCGGCCGCATGTCGCGCAGGCTCATCTTCACGCTGCTCCCCGCCACCTGCATGCGGTTCACGTTGCGCAGGAATTCCGCCACGCCGAACAGCCCGAGCGCCAGCGCGACGAGTTCGATGCCGTCCGCCAGCTGGTAAAAGCCGAGCGTGTAGCGCAGCGTGCCGGTGTTGACGTCGGTCCCGACGGTTCCGAGCAGCAGCCCGAGGAGCGTCATCGAGATGCCTTTCAGCGGCGATCCCCGGGACATGGTGCCGCCGGCCAGCAGACCGAGCAGCATGATCGAGAACAGCTCCGCCGGGCCGAACTTGAACGCGACCTTCACGAGCAGCGGCGAAGCGAAGATCATGATGATGATGCCGACCGACGCTGCGAAGAACGACGAGATGATCGTGACGCTGAGCGCGGTCCCGCCTTTGCCCTGCCGGGTCAACGGATAACCGTCGAGACAGGTCACCGCGTGCGGCGGATGACAGGGCAGATTCAGCAGGATCGCCCCGATCGCGCCGCCGTATTGCGACCCGTAGAAAATGCCCGCCAGCATCAGCACGGCAGCGATCGGGTGCATCGTATAGGTCAGGGGCAGCAGGATCGAGATGGCCGACAGCGGCCCCATGCCGGGCAGCACGCCGATCAGGTTGCCGACCAGCACGCCGAAAAACGACCACATCAGGTTCTGAAGCTGGAACGCGACGCCGAAGCCGTGCCACAAATCAATCAGGGATTGTCCGATCATCGCTTAGCCCCACGAAAACAGCGGAAACTGCAACTGGAGCGCCCACCAGAAGACCACGACCGCCAGCACCGTCATCGAGACGGCGAGGGTCAACGCGCTCTTCCATGTGTTCCCGCGGTCGCCCATTGCGGAAATGAACACGACGGCCAGCGTCGCCGGCACGAGGCCGCCGTATTTGCCCACGACGACGAAGGCGGCAATGCCCGCCAGGATGCACGCCCATGCCTTCCATTCCGGCGGCAGCCGCGCCTCCTTCTCCCGCGGCGTCGACAGACGCGTCACCACCACGATGGCCGCCCCGATGACGGCCATCAGGACGCCCAGCGCAACCGGAAAAAACCCCGGCCCCATCGCCGTCAACGTACCGACGTTGTACGACATGCCCCGTGCCATCGCGCCGAGCCCGGTCACGACCATCAACCCGCCCGCCAGATACTCCTTGCGGTTACCGCCTGCCAGCTTCTGCATGACTGCGTCTCCTCCTGGTTCTTTCGGCCACACCACCGTGCGCCCCGGACGAGCCGGGGTCCTCTTCGCGCGCGGCACACCGCTGCACGCTCCGAAGCCCTGCCCGACGCGCGGGAATCACGTGGAAACGTTGCTATGCGCCCGCTTCCCTGTCAATGCATTCCCGCGCCGGATAGTCCGATCGCCCGGCCATCCGGGCGGCATGCGCAGCAACACGCATGCCGCCGGCGCGCCTAGAAGCGCGTACGCAGACTCAACCCCGCGCCGAAGTTGTTGCGCGCGCCGGCGAAGCTGATCGGCGCGTTCAGATCGTTCACCGAAGCGCCGCTCAGGTGCGTGTGATCCATCTCCAGATACACGTCCGTGCGTTTGCTGAGCAGGTAGTCGGCGACGCCGTAGACGGTCTGGATCGTTCCGTTTCCGCCGGGCGTGACGTTGTGCGCGTAGTCGTACGAGTACGACAGCGTGAACACCAGGTCCGCGGCGGGTTGCCAGGTGGCGCCCACATGAACGTTCAGATCGTTACGGGCTTTCGTCTGCGGACCGGCCGCCGTCGTCAGGTTGTTGATGATCCCGGTGTTGGCGAGCGCGCCGCCGCTGTTGGCCGCCGCCACCGCGAAGCCGGCATCGCGCCGCGCATCGAGGCCGTACAGATACAGTCCGAACGGACCATACGTGTACAGCGTGCCGACCGAGCCTACCACGAGCTTGTGCCCCTGCGCATCCTTCGACTCGGCACCGGCCACGCCGACCTTGCCGCCGTTGAACGCGTAAATCGCGGAGCCCGCGGTCGTGCTGCCCGAACTGTTGCTGCCGGGCTGACCGCCGAGCGAACGCTGCAGCTTCAGCGCCACCGGACCGAACTGGTTGTCGTACTCGACGGTGTCGTCGAAGCGGCTACCCGTGAAGAACAGCGACCACTCCGTCGCAGGCAGGTTGCCTCCGCCGATCGGGTCGAAGGTGAACGCGAAGAAGCTATAGACCGCGCCATATTGCCGGCCGAGCTTCAGCGTGCCGAAACGGTCGCTCTGCAGGCCGACCCACGCGAACCGTCCGAACAGTTGCTGCTGCTGGTCGGACTTGCCGGTCGCGATGTTGTATCCCGACTCCAGATTGAAGATCGCACTCAGCCCGCCGCCGAGATCCTCCGAACCGCGGAGCCCCCACCGGTTGCCGTTGATCGCGCCTTCGCTCATCGAAAGCGCATTGCCGTTTCCGCCCGTCTGGAACCGTACCGCTTCGTCGATCAGGCCGTACAGCGTCACGCTGCTCTGCGCATGGCAGGCGGTTGCCGCCGCCATCATGGCCGCGGCGATAGTCAGCTTTCTCAAGATGTCTCCTCATTTAAGTATTTTCTTGACGACACGTGATGAGTCTCCGGCCCCGGGGTCTCCTCGTCCCGGCATCCGAAACCATCTTCTTCAACGCACTTCTATCTATTCGTAGTAGTGCATATCATGGTGACGACAGCGGCCGCGTCGAATCCGGTTCGCAGGGAAAGCGCCGCCGCAAACCGTCGCGGTCCTCGCAGCCGTTTCGGAAAACGCGTCAGCGGCTATGGGTTGCGAGCGCGCTTACCCGTTATCGACTTCGCCGGCTTGAGTTTAAATACCCCTTGCGCAGCGAGTAAGGCGTCACGCATCAATTCATCTTTGACAACTCGTCACGGACGGCCCGCGCCGCGCAACGCCTCCATCTCCGCGAGTGCAGCAGCCGCGGCCTTGCGCATGAGCCCCTGGTCCGACGACACGATAAAAGCCGTCGCGCCGCTGGCCTGAAACGTCGGCGCTTCCCGCGCGTCGCCGACCATGACGCAAACGGGCTTGCCGACCGCACGGGCCGCGCCGGAAATCCGCTCGACAGCGGCCAGCACCGCCGGCGCGCCGGCGGACGGCGCACCGAGCGCGACGGCGAGGTCCGCCCGCCCGACAAACACCGCGTCCAGCCCCTCCACCGCCACGATTGCGTCGATCTCGTCGAGCGCCTCCGGATCTTCGATCATCGCGATCACCGTCGTGCGGGCGTCCTGCCGCCCCACGCTCTGCTGCATCGGCGCGCTGCCATAACCGCCGGCACGCGGCGCACCGGAATAACCGCGCCGTCCGGGCCGGAAACGGCACATCCGGACCACTTCAGCTGCCCGCGAGGCCGAGTTCACGTGGGGGACGAGGACACCCTCGGCGCCGCAGTCGAGCGCCGTGCCGATCTCCGGGGCGGTTCCGCCGGCGACCCGCACGAGCGCGGGGATGTCCGTCGCATGGGCCGCCAGCATGGCCACGTCGATTGCGCCACGGTCGAAAGCGGCATGTTCCGCGTCGATGACGACGAAGTCGTACCGCAACTGACCGAGCAGTTCGATCGCATGCGACGTTGGCGTCTTGATGAAAGTGCCGACCAGAAAATCTCCCGAAGCAAGACGCGCACGGAAAGACGGTGCATTCTCGCTGCTGTGTCGTTCTGACATGATTTGGATACCGAAATGTATGAAACAGGGCTCCGCACGAATCGTGCGAAGCGGCGATGGCCGTGCAAACCAGTTTCTCTCTCGCGCAACCTCCCCCGCTGCTGACCGCCGTGCTAACGGCGCGCCGGCGGATAGGCCCGCACCGCTTCCTCGTTGATCCCGGTGCCCCAGCCCGGCCGGTCGGACAGAACCAGCACACCGTCTTCGATGACCGGCGGATGAGTCACGAATTCGCGAGCCCACGGCACATGGTCGACGTCGATCTCCATGATCCTCAGGTTGGGAACCGCCGCCGCGAACTGCGCGCTGATGCATTCCCCGAGGCAACCGCCGTAACTATGTGTCGCGACATTGACGTCGTAGCTGTCCGCGAGGCTGGCCATCTTGACCGCCTCCAGAAAGCCGTTCCAGTTCACGTCGATGATCGCCACGTCGACCGCCTGCAGGTCCAGGTAAGACCGCAATGCCCGGCGGCCGTAGACGGCTTCGCACGACGCAACCGGACAGTGGCCCGCGCGCCGCACGGCCGCCAGCGCAGCCGGCTCGGGCAGGTCGATTTCAAGCCACGTCAGATCGTGCGGCGCGACCGCCCGCGCGATCTGCCATGCGCCTTCAGGCCGGAAATGACAGTTCGCGTCGAGCATCAGCATGACGTCGTTTCCGGCGCCTTCGCGAAACGCGGCGAGCAGTTGATCGACCGACTGCAGCACCTGCCGGTCGACATTCAGCTCGGGAAAACCCGGCGACCAGCCGAACCCGGGACCGAAGCTGCGCAACTGCCCCTGGTCGTCCAGCAGGATGCTCGCCTTCAGCGCGCCGAATCCGCGCTGCCGGACCTCAGCGCCAAGCCGGACGATGTCGTCGAGCGTGCGAACCGGCTCGACGCCCAGCACCTGCGCATGACGCAGCCGGTAGCTGCCGCAATGCGACCAGTACAGCGGAATGCGCGTGCGGACCTGGCCGCCGAACAGCGCGGACACGGGCACGCCCAGCGCGTGCGCCTTGACGTCGAAGAGCGCGTTGAGCAGCGCGGCGACGGCCTGGCTGTTGAGCCCGCCCGGCGCCTGCCGAGTGCGCGCGCGCAGCAGCGCGTCGATTTGCTCGATCTGCCGGGGATCCGCGCCGACCAGCAGGCGTCCGAGCCCTTCGATGACCGCGGTCAGCCCCGCGTTTCCCGCATCGGTCCGGTACTCGGACCAGCCCACGAGCCCTTCGTCCGTCGACAGCTTGACGAACGAGATCGTGTACCAGCCGGCATCGGCATGCAGGGTTTCCAGTGCGGTGATTTTCATCGCGTCGCGCTCAGGCCGTCGTGGCCTTTTCTCCCTTGAACAGCGCGTCGATCCGGCGGTACGCGATCTGCCAGCGGCCGTCCGCCGCGCGTTCGCACCGGTCCGTCACGTCGGCGATCAGGATCGGCGGCTCCGACGGCAGCACCGGCTGCCCGTCGGCCGCATGGAGCAGCAGCACCCAGCGCGCGGTGGCACTGCGCTCGCCGATTTCCGACACGCGCAGGTTGCAGACCAGATGCCTCGATACGCGCTCGCCGCGAGCGTGACGGTCGGTGTAGAACGCCTGGATGGCCGCGCGTCCTTCGCGGGTGCGTCCGGCGCTGCTTTCGAACACGCCCTGCTCCGTGTAGAACGCGTGCGCGGTGCGCCCCCAGTTGTGGTCGACGTCGTGCCAGTAATCGGCCAGCAGCGCGTCGATTTCCATCCTGATCGCCAGCGGTGAAGACAGTTCCATACGTATTCCCTCGATCGGTGTGGTCGGTTCGACTGTCGGTCGCGCGCGGGTCATTTCACGTGCAGGTTGGCGCGGACCACCACGGGCGCCCATGTCTGGCCCTCGGTGTCCATGAACTTCTGGAATGCCACGTAATCCTGCCGGAACGGAATCGCGCCCACGTTCGCGAGGCGCTGCCGGGTTTCCGGCTGATCCAGCGCCGCGCTCACCGCGTCGCTCAACACCTTGAGCACCGCCGGCGGCGTGCCGGCGGGCGCCACGAGGCCGTACCACGCCGAGCGGGCGAGTTCCGGATAACCCTGCTCGGTGACCGTCGGCACGTCGGGCAACGACGGGATGCGCGCCGGCGAAGTCACCGCGAGCGCCCGCAGCTTGTCGCCCTTCACGAACGGCAGGCCCGAGGCCACCGAATCGGAAATCAGCCCGACGTAACCGCCCACCACGGCGGTCACCGCCGGCGCCTGGCCGGGGTACGGCACGGAAAGCAGCTTCAACTGCTGGTTCTGGTCGAGCATCGCCATTTCGACGTCCGTGATGATGCCGATGCCGCCGCTCGCATAACTCAGTTTGCCGGGCTGGCTGTGCGCGTAGTCGACCAGCTCGTGAAGGTTGTGAACCGGCACGGCCGGATTGGCGAGGATCAGCAGCGGCGACGTGCTCCAGCCCGCGACGGCCACCAGATCCTTGTGCGCATCGAAACCCGGATGCGCCCAGACAGTCGGGTTGATGACCGTCGCCGCCGTGGCGAGCAGCAGCGTATAACCGTCAGGCTCCGCATGAGCGACATAGGTCGTGCCGATGTTGCCGCCGGCGCCCGCGCGGTTCTCGACGACGATCGGCTGGTGCAGGCGCGCGCCGACGCTCGCGGCGATCAGCCGGCCTTGCACGTCGCCGCCGCCGCCCGGCGAAAACGGGACGATCAGCCGGATGGGCTTCTCCGGATAAGCGGCCAGCACCGGAGTGCTGAACGCCGCGACAGCCCATGCCATTGCCAATACACGTCTCCACTTTTTCATTCGTGCTTTCCTGTTCAGGTTGAGTGATTTTCGAGGATCGCGAGGTTCGGCTCGATGCCCAGCCCTGGCGCCTGGGGCACGGCGAACCGGCCTTCGCGTGGCACGGTCCCCGCATCGAACGGCCCTTCTTCGAGGTCGTAAAACAGATGTTCGATCCATGCGCCGGGCGCGAGCGCCGCGCAGACATGGATCGTCGCCAGCAGGCCCGGTCCGAAGTACGGCGAATGCGGCGTCACCAGCACGCCGTGGCGGGCCGCGCAGGCCGCGATCCGGCACAGCGCCGCGATTCCGCCGAGCTTGGTCACGCTCGGCTGAACGAAATCCAGCGCGTGGCCTGCGATCAGGCGTTCGAGGTCGCCAACCGACGCCGCGTTCTCCCCGGCGGCGACCGGCACCGACGTGCTGTCGCGCAACGCCGCGAGCGTCGCGTGGTCGTCCGGCGGCCAGATCGGCTCTTCGAGCCAGCGCACGTCGAACGCCGCCATCGCCCGGCTCGCCGCGCGCGCCTGCGACAGGTCCCACGCGCAATTGACGTCGACCATCAGCGGGGTGCGGGTGGGCCTGAGCACCCCGGCCGCCGCGCCGATCGCCGCCAGGTCGACTTCGTGCAGCTTGACGGCCGCATAACCGCGGGACAACGCTTCCCGGCACTCGCTCGCGACCACCTCGGGCGCGTGATAGCGGATCAGGCTCGCGTAGGCCGGCAACGACGTCGCGGCGTGGCTCGCGATCAGCGCGTGAACCGGCTTGCCCGCCGCCTTGCCGCGCAGGTCCCACAGCGCGATGTCCAGTCCGCTCAGCGCGTAGACCACGGGACCGCTCGCGCCGAGCAGATGCAGCGTCCGTTCGAGACCCGGCAGCAAGCCGTCGTCGAGCACGTCCTGTCCGGCGCAGCGGGGGGCGACGATCTGCGTCAACGCTTCGAGCGTCGTGGATGCCACGCCGAAGTGGCCGAACGCTTCGCCCCAGCCGGTCAGTCCTTCGTCGGTATCGACGCGCACCAGCACGGTTTCGTGCCAGGGCCGGGAAACCGTGCCGCCGAGCAGCACGGCTTCGCGATGATGAATGCGCTGCCGGTAGACCAGTCCGCTGACCTTGGTGATTCGCATGGGGTAAATACCTGCTCCGGTTGCTCACGGGGGCCGGCAACGGCGCGGACCAACCGCGGCGCCGGGCATTTCGATGGAGCCCAGTATAGCGACGGGAAGCCCCGGAACCGGGACCCGCGTGCCGGGATTTCGCGCTCCGAAAAATCGGTATCGCGCGCTGTACCCGCCCCACGGCCGCGCGTACATTTTGCCCCGTCGCCCGCCGGCAAACGCCGGCGCGAAATCGCGACAGCGCGGCCTTTCCCCTTCCCCATCCGAGCCGGAGTCAGCATGCCCACACCCGTTCGCCCAGTCAGTTACACCCGCTACGACGAGATCGACCCCCAGCAAACCGGACCCGACGGCACGCGAACCTGGATCGCGCGCGGCGCCAATTTCGTGGTGACCGTGTCGCGCGTTCGCGCCGGCTCGGTGCTGTCGCGCGAGAACCATCCGGACGAGTACATGGTGCTGCTGCCGGACACCGCCGCCACGCTGGACGCGGCGGACGCGCACGTCGAGGCCGCGGCCCAGACGCTCGCGATCATGCCGCCCGGCGCCAGCGCCGTGACGGCCCGCGACGACGGCCTGATCGTGCGGATCTTCTCGAACGAGGCGGCCGACCTGCTCGCGCTCGCGTCGAACGGCGAGCTGTACGCGGACGGCGCGCCGGACGTCGCCGCGCTCGTCCCGTGGCCGTCGCCGCCGGACGGTTTCCGGATCCGCGTCTATCCGCTCGCCGAGCATGTCCGCCCCGACGTCAACGCACGCGTATTCCGCTCGTCGAACCTGATGCTCAACATCCTCAACGTCCGCGAAACCCCGCGCGACACGAGCCGGCTCAGCCCTCACGCGCACGGCGACTTCGAGCAGGGCTCGCTCGCGCTGTCGGGCGCCTATGTGCATCACTGCCGTTATCCGTGGGGACCCGATCTGCGCACGTGGCGCGACGACGAGCACACGCAGATCGGCAGCCCTTCGCTGATGGTGGTCCCGCCCGGCGTGGTCCATACCAGCATGAACGTCGGCAGCGAACCGGGCTGGCTGATCGACATCTTCGCGCCGCCGCGGGCGGATTTTTCGGCGCGTCCCGATTTCGTGCGGAATGCGGCCGAATATCCGATGCCGCCGGTCAATCCCTGACCCCGGCCAGGGTGGCACCCAATTCCCGGCAGGCGGACATGTCGCGATAGTGGTTCCTTTGGTCGGAGCATGTCCATGGCGTCCTTTCCCCCGGTACAGTCCGTCGTGCGCGCGATGCAGTTGCTACAGGCCCTCAATACCCGGCCCGTTTCCACCATCGACGTGTTGCACAAGCAGACGGGCATCCCCAAGCCGTCGCTGGTCCGGCTGCTGCAGACCTTCGCCGAAATCGGGGTCGTGCGTCATGCGCCCCAGCACGGCGCCTATCTGCTGACTTCCCGGGTGTGCTCGCTCGCGTCCGGCTATCACGGCGAACCGAAGGTGGTCGAGGCATCGGCCCCGCTGCTCGACGATCTGACGAAGCGCATCAAATGGCCGGCCGCCCTCGCGATGTACGAAGACAATGCCGTGTTCGTCCGCTACAGCACCATTCCGATTTCGCCGCTCGCGCTGCTGCATTCGACCATCGACATGCGGCTCAGCCTCGTGAGCCGCGCGCTCGGCCGCGCGTACCTCGCGTTCTGCGACAACGACGAACAGGATTTCCTGCTGACCGCGCTGCAATCGTCGAAGTATCCGGAGGACCACTGCGCACAGGACGCCGACTCGATCCGCCGCGTGCTGGACGAGGTTCGCCGCGACGGTTATGCGAAGCGCGACCCCGGCGTGCGGCCGGTCTCGCACACGATCGCGGTGCCGGTGCTGTATGCGAACCGGGTTCAGGCGTCGATCGGCATTACGTTCTTTGCGTCGACCCTGTCGGTGCCGCAGGCCGTCGAACGTTATCTGGACGACCTGCTCGACACCGCCGACCGCATCGCGGCCGCGCTGTCGCAGATGCAGCCGTCGTCGTCCCCCAGCCGGCGCGATAGCCGCAGCGCAGCGGCCAGCACGCCCCGCGTCCTGCGCGACAGATCGGCCGGCGAACCGGCCGGGCGCGCCGTCGCGCTCGCCGAACACGAGCCGCTATGCTGAAGCGAAAGCGGCCCGCTCCCCCTTGAACAACGGAAGCCCCATGGCCGATTTCCTGACCGTTTCCACCGCCGGCCTCGACGCGCCGGATGCGTACCGCCTGCTGACCGGCGCGGTGGTGCCGCGCCCGATTGCGTGGATCACCACGCTCGGTCCGAACGGCGTGTCGAATGCCGCGCCTTTCAGCTCATACAACTTCATTGCGCACAGTCCGCCGATGGTGGCCGTCAACATCGCGCTGCGCGACGGCGAACTCAAGGACACGGCGCGCAACATACGCGCGACCGGCGAGTTCGTGATCAACGTGGTGACCGCCGACACGCTCGACCTGATGCACGAGTGCGGCGCGGAATTCGGCCCGGAAGTGAGCGAGCCGGAGCGGCTGAACATCGCGCTCCTTCCCGGGCAGTTCGTCGGCGCGCCGCGCATCGCGGCGTCGCCGGTCCACATGGAATGCCGGCTCGACCGCTGGATTCCGCTGGGACAAGGCATCAACACGCTGTACATCGGCGAGGTGCTCGCCTTTCACCTGTCCACCGACGTCTACGACGGACGTCACATCGACAGCGCGCGGCTGCGTCCCGTCGCGCGGCTCGGCGGCCCGCACTACGCGCTGATCGACAACATCGTGTCGAGGGCGGCGCGCCACACGGGCGCCAGGCCGCGCCATACCCACGTCCGTCCGCCCGCGTCCGCGGACGACACCGGCCGTTCATAACCACGTCCAGCGGGAAATCGCACCATGAGTTGCAGCGAAGACAAGCTCAGTTCCATCATCGTGCTGGTCCGGGTCGCGGAGTGCAGCAGCTTCACCGAGGCGGCGTTCCGGCTCGGCATGTCGGCGTCGGGCGTCAGCCGCGCGATCGCGCGCCTCGAAAAGCGGCTCGGGGTTCATCTCGTCAAGCGCACGACCCGCGGGCTCAGTCTGACCGACGAAGGCGTGGTGTACGTGGAACGCTGCCGGCTCGTGCTGGCCGAGCTGGAGGACGCCGATGCGCACATCATGAATCAGCGCAGTTCGCCGAGCGGCGTCACGCACGTGCAGATGCCGCCGGCCTTCGCGCGCAAGGTCGTGCTGCCGGCGCTGCCGCAGTTTCTGGAGCGCAACCCGGATCTGCAGGTCGAAGTGGAACTGAGCGGCAGGACGCCCGACCTGGCCGAAGAGTCGATCGACGTCGCGCTGCGCTTCGGCCATCCGCGCGATTCGCGCATCGTCGCGCGCAAGCTCTGCCATATCGCGAGCGTCGTCTGCGCGTCGCCACGCTACCTCGAACGTCACGGCGCGCCGGCGACCCTCGACGACCTGACGCGCCACCGCTGCCTCACGTTCGTGAATCCGCGCACCGGACGGCACGATCAATGGTCGTTCGTCGACGGCGGCCACACGCGATCGGTGCCGGTCCGCCAGGTGCTCAGCTCGAACGACATGCAGACGCTCGTCGATGCGGCCGTCGCGGGGTCCGGGATCGTGAACGTCGCCGACATCAACATCACGGACGAAATCGCGTCAGGCAGGCTGGTCCCCGTGCTGACGGATTACGTGCCGACGCACTACCCGCTTTATCTGCTCTATTTGCCGAACCGGCATCTGACCCGGCGCGTGCGCTGCTTCATCGACTTCATCGTCGACCTGCTGCAAACCGACCCGGCGCGGCCGTGCGTCGACGCGACGGCCCGCGCGGCAGCGGGTTATACGCCCGCGCGCCGCGTCGGGCCGCTTCATTCCGTGTCGTAACAATCCAGCGCGCGGGACAGCGCGTCGACCCATGCGTCGCCGCGCGCCGCGCGCATCAGCGACCGCGTGCGGCTCATGATCGTGCGCGGCACGCCGGCGATGGTCTGCGCCCAGCCGTCGGTCTCCTGCGCGAGCCGCTCGGCTGGAACGACGGCCGTGGCCCAGCCGCGGCCCAGCGCGTCGGCGGCGGACACCGGCGTGCCGCGCGCCAGCAGTTCGAACGCGGCGAGCCGCCCGACGCAATGCGTGAGCAGCGGCGTCACCATGTACGGCGCGATGCCTTTCGAGAGTTCCGGGAACGCGAGGCTCGCCTGCCCGGCCATCACGACGACGTCGCCGCACAGCGCGAGCACGGCGCCCGCGCCGACCGCCGGGCCGTTGACCCCCACCACGACCGGCACGGCCAGGCCGGCGAGGCGCAACTGCACGCTCGCCAGGAGTTCGAGCCGGTTGCGCGCCGCGGACGGATCGCGCCGGCCCTCCATCTCGCGCAGGTCGACGCCGGCGCAGAACACGTTGCCCGCGCCGGTCAGCACGACCGCGTTGACCGACGCGTCCTGCTCCACGCCGGCCAGCACGGTGGACAGCGCGTCGAGCAGCCGCGTATCCAGCGCATTGCGTTTCGACGGCCGGTTGAGCACGATCCGCAACACCGGACCGTGCCGCTCGCTGACCAGCGCCGGCTCGTCGCCGGCCTCGACCGGCGGACCGGATGACGCCGTGGTCTGACTCACGATACGCGTGCCTCCAGGGTCAACTGATGCGGATGTCGGCCGCCTTGATGACCTTCGCCCATTTCTGCGACTCGGCCAACATCATCTGGCGGTACTGGTCCGGCGTGCTGCCCTGGGCGATGGCGCCCTGCAGGCCGATCTTCTGCTTCACGTCCGGCATCGCCAGCACCTTGACGAGGCCGGCGCGAAACTTGTCGGTGATGCCCTGCGGCGTGTTCTGCGGCGCGACGATGCCGTAGTCCGATTCGACCAGCAGTCCGGGCTGGCCCAGTTCGGCCGTGGTCGGCACGCTGGGGATCTGCGGCACGCGCTCCGGCATGCACACGGCCAGAATCCTGATGCCGTGCGAGACGAACGGCAGCAGGCCCGACAGATCGGAGCACAGCAGCTGGATCTCGTTGCTCATCAGCGCCGTCACGGCGGGGGCCGCGCCGGTATACGGCACGTGCACGATGTTGATGCCGGTGAGCTGCCGCAGCAGTTCGGCGCCGAGGTGCGGCGTCGTTCCCACGCCCGCGGAGCCGTAATTGAGCTGCCCCGGCTTGCTCTTTGCCAGCGCGAGCAGTTCGCCGAACGTATTGACCTTCAGCGATTCGTTGACCGCGACGACCTGCGGCACGCGCCCGACGAGGCTCACGTAGTTGATCTGCGACGCGGTGTAAGGCAGTTTCTGCAACTGGGGCAACGCGGTGATCGCGCCGGGAACGCCGAACCCGAACACGGAGCCGTCCGGCGCGGCCTTGATCACGTAATAAAGGCCGATCGATCCGCCCGCCCCACCCTTGTTCTCGACGATCACGGGCTGGCCCAGTTCGTCGCCCAGTTTCGCGGACACGACCCGCGCGAGTCCGTCCACCGGACCGCCGGGCGGATACGGCACAACCAGTCGAACCGGCCGCCTCGGCCAGTCGTCGTCGGCGCGGGCCGCCGGACTCAGGATGGCCGCGCCGGCCATGCCCGCCAGGGCCGTCACGAAGTGGCGTCTCAACATCGTTGTCTCCTTTTGTTTTTGCCGCACTGTTGCACGGTTGCCGCTTATTTCGCGCCGTCTTCCGGCTCCGCCGCGCGCAACGCTTTGGACCACTGCGCATCGTAATCGGCGGGACGCTTTTCGAGGAACGAGGAAAATCCCTCCTGCCACTCCTGCGGGTCCAGGGCTTCGAGCAGCGCGTCGATGCCCGCCCAGTCGTCGGGCGCCGTGCGCCCGAGGCGGCGCTTGACGGCCGCCACCGCGTTGGGCGGACAGGCCGCGATCTGCTGCGCGAGTTCGAGCGCGCGATCGACCAGTTCGGCACCGTCCACGATCTGGTTGACGAGGCCGATCGACTTCGCTTCTTCCACGTCGAAACGCCGCCGCGTCAGGATCAGTTCGAGCGCCTTGCGACGGCCGACGATCTCCGGTAGACGCACCAGCGCGGTCCTCGGCAGCACGCCGAGGCCGAGTTCGGGCATCGCGAAGCGCGCGTTTCCGGAAGCCAGCACGAGGTCCGCGGACAGCAGCAGTTCGATGCCGCCGCCGAGCGCCAGCCCATCGACAGCGGCGATGACGGGGCGAGGGTCGTCGATCAGCGCGCGGAACAGCACGAGCGGCGTCAATGCGTCCGGCGCGGCCTTGCCCGGGTACAGCCAGTCGCCGTTGAGCATCTCGCGGATATCCGCGCCCGCGCAGAAATTGCCGATGCCCGACGCGATCACGAGCGCCCGCGCGCCGCTTGCGCGGCTGCGCCGGATGGCATCGAGCATCGCCTGCACCTGGCGCGTCGACAGCGCGTTGCGATGCGCTTCGTCGTGCATGGCGATCAGCGCCGCATGGCCGTGCATCGACAGGCTGACGCCTTCCAGGGGACCGCTCATCGCTCCTCCCTGCCCGCTGTGCCGGCCACCCGGGTGACCGACGCGTCCACCGCACGCGCTTCTCCGCGGCTGACGGTGACGGGATTCATCTCGATCTGGACCACGTCGTCGTTATCGATAAAGCAGCGGGCCAGCCGGTCCAGCAGAGCGACGGCCGCGTCGAAGCCGGACGCGCCGCGCCGCCCTTCGTGCAGGATCGCGCCGATCGTCGTGCGCTTCAGCGCGCGCGCGAAGGCGGCCGCCGACGCCGGCAGCGGGACGAACTGGACGTCGCCGAGCGCTTCGGTCCAGATGCCGCCGGAGCCCGTCATCAGCAGCGGCCCGAACACGGGATGCACGAACACGCTCGCGATCAGTTCGAGACCCGGCCGGAACTGGCTGAGGATCAGCGACGCGCCTTCGCGCCGCAGACGTTCGGCGGCGTCGGCCAGTTCGTCGGCATTGCGGATGTCCAGCACCACGCCGCCGCTGTCCGAGATATGCGTCTCGGACACGTCCTGCTTGAGCACGACCGGATAACCCAGCGATGCCGCCGCTTGCGCCACGCCATCGGACTGCACGGCGGCAAAACGCGCGACCGGCACGCCGTTGCGTTGCAGGAAGGCCATGCTGTCGCCTTCGCTGAGCGTCACGGCATTGCTCCCGGCGTTCGCGGTCCGCGCTGGCCGGCGCAGCGGTGCTTCGTCGACGCTTGCCGCCCTCATCGCCCGGAAGCAGCGCACCAGCAGATTGGCGCTGCGAAACACCGGGATGCCGGCCTGGGCCAGAATCCCCGGCGATTCCGCGTCGTAGCTGCCGCCGGTCCACAGCAGCACCAGCGGGCGGCCGATCGCGGGCGTGAGCGCCGCGAGGCTCTGGCAGGTCGCCCGGTAGTCCGCCGCCGCGGTGATGATCGGCACGATCGTCGTGACGGACGGATCGTCGGACAGAATCCGGATCGTGTGGTCCTGCAACGTGGGGTCGACGTAACCCTGGGTCGTCAGATCGACGGGGTTCTGCACCGCGATGAACTCGGGCAGCACCTCGCGCAGCCGTCGTTGCGTGGTCTCGGCGAGCGGCGCGAAGCGCATGCCCGACAGATCCACCTGGTCGGAGAACAGCACCACGTTGCCGCCGGAGACGGACAGCGCCGCGATGTCGTCGCCGTTCGCCGCCGTAATGCCCCGCCGCAGCAGGCTCGTACAGCCGACCGCCTCGTCGAGATCGTCCACGAACACGAGGCCGGCGTGCTGCGCACAGTCGCGCGCCACCCGGTAGTCGCCCGCGAGCGACCCCGTATGCGACTTCGCCATCGCCACGCCGGTCTCGCCCCGGCCGACCTTCAACAGCACCACCGGCTTCACGAGCCCGCGCCGCTCCACGACCTCGACCAGCTGCGCGACGATCGCATCGCTTTCGATCAGCATCACGACCACACGGGTCTTCGCATCGTCGAAGAAAAACTCCAGCAGGTCGGCAAACGAGACGCCCGCGGCATTGCCGCTCATCACCAGATAGCTGAGGTCGATGCCGGCCTGCGCCATGAACCACGACGCCGAATACGCAAGGCCGCCGCTCTGCGAGACGATCGCCACGTCACCGCTGTCCGACTGATGCTCCAGGGTCGGCACGCTCGTCGCGAACAGGCCGTCCACGAGGTTCGCGAAACCCATCGAGTTCGGTCCGAGAAACGTCATCTCGCCCGCCGCGTCGACCAGTTCCGCCTGCAGCCGGCTGCCCTCCTCGCCCAGCTCGGCGTAACCGGCGGCGATGATCGTCGCCGAGCGCACGCCCAGCCGGCGGCAGTCGGCGAGCACTTGCGGCACCTGGTCGGCCGGCAGCGCGATCACGCAATGTTCGACCGGCTCGCCGATCGCGTCGAGCGACGGGTAGCAGCGCAGGCCGAACAGTTCCTCCGCGCGCGGGTTCACAGGAAAGATCCGGCCGCTGTAGCGCCCGCGCGCCATGGTGGACAGAATGCGGCCGGAGACTTTCTTGACGGAGGACGACGCGCCGACGATCGCAATCGAGCGGGGACACAGCAGGGTCTGGACAGGGTTCGGATTTTTCATGGTGGATTCGGTCACGGCCGGTTAACCGAGAAGGTTTCTGGCGATCTGGAGGCGGTGCATTTCCGACGTGCCTTCGCCGATCCGGAACGCCCGCGCGTCGCGATACATCCGCTCGACCGGCAGGTCGCACACGTAACCCGCGCCGCCGAAGATCTGCACGACCCGGTCCGCGACCCGGCCGACCATTTCGCTGCCGTACAGCTTCGAGCGCGACGCCGCGATCCGCACGAGCCGGTCGCCGTTGTCGGCCAGCGTGGCCGCGTGATAGGTCAGCAGACGCGCGGCCTGCAATTCCACTTCCGAATCCGCGAGCATGAACTGGATCGCCTGGTGCTCGCCGATCGGCTTGCCGAACGTGACGCGCTGCGTCGCGTAATCGACGGCCAGTTCGAGCAGTTCGGCCGCCATCCCGACATAGCGGCCCGAGTACTGGATGCGGGTCGAGTTGATCGTCGCCATGATGCAGTCGAAGCCTTCGCCGACCTTGCCCAGCACGTGCGCGTCGCTCGCCTCGTAGTCGTCGAGCGAGAACACGCTGAGCGAGCTGCCGTGCCAGCCCATCTTCTTCAGCGTGCGCAGGTAGTGGAACGCCGGGCTCTTGCAGTCGACGATGAACATCGTGTAACGCGAGCGCAACGGCGCGTCCGGGTCCGTCACGGCGAGCAGGATCACGTAGTCCGCCGTCTTCGCGCTCGAAATGAACTGCTTGGTGCCGTTCAAAATCCATTTGTCTCCGTCGCGCCGCGCACGCGTCGCGACCCGGCCGAAATCGGAGCCGGCGTCGGGTTCCGTGATCGCATAGGCCAGCAGCTTGTCGGCCTTCAGGATCGGATCGAGGAACCACTCGCGCTGCTCGGGGTTCACGAACCGCAGGCTGCCCGGCAGATAACCGAGCGTGGCGGCGAGCGGAATCGTCGTGCGCCCGAGTTCTTCGCCGATCACGGCCTGCGCCAGCGCGCCCAGGCCGCCGCCGCCCAGCGCCTCGGGCAGGTTGTGCCCATACAGGCCGAGTTCGACGGACAGCTTGCGCAATTGCCGGTCGACCGCCGGGTCGACTTCGTCCGCTTCGTCGACCTGACGTTCGAGCGGTCTCAGGTTTCGATCGACAAACTGCTTGACGGTTTGCCGGATCATCTCCAGTTCGTGAGGCAACGTGAAATCCATACGACCCTTTGGTTTGCAGATGAAGGAGCCCGCCGACGCGGGCGCGCCGGTCCGGGCAGCGTTGAGGTTTTTGCTGGCTTTCTAGCGATGTTTTTTCGGTTCCGGCGCGACGTAGGGAATGCTGTCCCGCGCCGCCTTGCGCAACGCGCGCACGGAATCGGTCTGCTGCTCTTCCTGTACGTGGGCGAGCAGCCCGCCCGCACGCGAGATGACCGCGAGGCCGCGCATGATGTCCGGCTCGAAGCCCATTTCGAGAAGCAGTGCGCCGATCATGCCGGTGGCGTTGATCGTCAAATGCTTCTGGTAGATGCGATCGACCACGGCCGACAGGGTCAGCAGGAATTCGACGTAACGGCCGGCGAGGCCGGATTCGCGCGCGATGTCGAGCAGCCGCGGCGTGCGCGGATCGTCGGGCTTGTGATGCGGGTGTCCGAAGCCGGGCACCGGCGCGCGGCGCTCGCGGTAGTCGCGGACGAGCCGCTCGCAGTAGTCGGCGGCCGGCTCGCCCGACGCCACGCCGAGCTTCAGCAGTCTGGCGCAGTCCTCCATCGTGCCGGCGAACACGTTGCCGACCGTCACGAGCCCGGCGGTCATCGCAACCTGCACTTCGGACGGCACGCTGTGCGCGGCCAGCCGCGCGATGAGCGCCGACGGCGTGAGGCCGTGCTCCATCAGCGTCACCAGCACGGCGTCGAGCGCCTTCGTTTCGGCCGGCGTCGGGAAACGGTCGCGCAGCAGAAAGAAAACCATCTCGGTATAACTATGCTTGCCGATCAACTCGTCAACGAGGTCGTAGCCCCGGATTTCGATCCGGTCGATCAGCACGTTGGCGATGTGGGTTTGCGCGTCGGACATGGTGTAAAAAGGCTGGACGTGAAGGTCTGCGGAAGACCGCAGCGGGAATGGGCCGGATGCGGTGCCCTGGGAAGGATGTCTCGTTCGTCGTAATTTGAATCGAGTGTAAGCAGCGCCGGCAGCGCCGGAAAGCGGCTGCCGATCAATTCAGCTGTGACAACAAATCAACGGGAGTTGGGGCGTTTCCCGCGGCCGGCATGGGCTGGCGTGGCCGCATTGACGGTTGATCTTGCGAGATCCTTTCCGGGGACCACCGGATGTCGCCTGCCGGGAGCAAGGCTCCACGGATTCAGTCGCGCCGCAACATGCGCGATGGCGTCGAACGGCCACGCACGAGCCGCTGGATCGGCTATCTAAAACGGCTCATTGCAGATAGATTGCGATCACCATATAATTGACCTATCGAATCGGCGGAGAGCTTCATGAGGGTCAGTCGCGCGCAGGCGGAAGAGAATCGGCAGGCGGTCATCGAGTCGGCCGGCCAGTTATTCCGTCAACATGGTTTCGACGGGGTCGGCTTGAACGATCTGATGGGGGCTGTGGGCCTCACCCAGGGCGGGTTCTACAAACAGTTCAAGTCGAAAGACGACCTGGCGGTTCAGGCCTGCGACCGCGTTCTGGCGGTCAGCGCGGAACGATTGACCCGCATGGTCGACGACAGCGGCGATGATCCGCTGGCCGCCATAGTCAGCCAGTATCTGTCGTGCACCCATCGCGACCGGATCGGTGAAGGCTGCATCTTCCCCGCACTCGGCACCGATGCCGCACGGCATAGTCCGGAATTGATCCGAAGTTTCGAAGCCGGCATCCGGTCGTATCTGAAGGTCCTCGACCGTGCCGCGGAGGCTTCGTCCCCGGACAGGCCAGAGAAGGACCCCACCGTCGTGCTCTCGACGATGGTGGGCGCCCTTTTGTTGTCCCGCCTCGTCGAAGACGAAGCGCTTTCCCGCCGGATACTCGATGCGGCGACGCGCAGCCTTATCGGGGGCAATGACAGTCCCGAAGCGGACGCCCGTTAACTCTCGGGGCTGACTGCTCGGCCCAGGAAATACGGCCCAATACAGGTTCGCCATTCTTGACGGCGTGCCGCACGCCGGCCCATCGACGCGCTCGAATTCGCGTCGAGCCTCTATCCTTTATAGTAAGGAATGCCACTCATGCGTTATAGACTTTTCGGAAAACATACCGGCCTCCGGGTATCGGAGCTGGTGCTGGGCGCGGGCAGTTTCGGCACGCGCTGGGGCCATGGCGCCGAACCCGACGAGGCCCGTCGCATCTTCGACGCCTACGCGGATGCCGGCGGCAACTTCATCGACACGGCCAACGGCTACCAGTTTGGTCAGTCGGAAGAAATCCTGGGCGAACTGCTGGCCGGTCGGCGCGACGAGTTTGTCCTGGCCACGAAATTCACGATGCGGACGGACAACACCTCCGGGCTTCTCGTCACGGGGAATAGCCGCAAGGCAATGGTTGCGTCGGTGGAGGCGAGCTTGAAGCGGCTCAAGACCGACCGGATCGATCTCTACTGGGCGCACGTGTCCGATGGCGTCACGCCCGTCGAAGAGATCGTGCGCGGTTTCGACGATCTCGTCCGGGCCGGAAAGATTCTGTATGCCGGGCTGTCCGATTTCCCGGCGTGGCGGGTAGCGCGAGCCGCGACGATCGCCGAGCTGCGCGGCGCGGCGCCCATCGCGGGGCTTCAGGTCGAGCACAGTCTCGTCGAACGCAGCACCGAACAGGAACTGCTCCCGGCCGGCCACGCGCTCGGCCTCGGTGTCGTCGCGTGGTCGCCGCTGGGCGGCGGCATGCTGACCGGCAAATATCGTCACGGTGAAAAAGGCCGCGCGGAAGGTTTCGGCGGCAGGGTGTTTCAGGCCGAAAACTCGCCGCAGCGCACGGCCGTCCTCGACACGCTGATCGCCATCGCGCAGGATGCCGGCGTCACGCCGGGCGAAATCGCCATCGCATGGGTCGCGGCCAAGGGTTCGCTTCCGATCATCGGGCCGCGCACACTGGCGCAACTCGAAAACAATCTCGCTGCCGCGAACGTGACACTGTCGCCACAACAGATTGCACGTCTCGACGAAGTGAGCGCGATCCCGTTTGGCTTTCCCTACACCGTCATCAACGATCCTGAAACCCGCCAGTTGTACACGGGCGGCAAAGCCGATCAGTTCGACGCCCCTTCCAGAATCGTTGCTTGAGGAGCGATGCAATGACCAGAATTCTCGTTACCGGCGCGACCGGCGGCCTGGGCAGCCAGGTGGTCGAATTCCTGCTCGATCGTGTTCCCGCCCGCGATATCGTCGCGCTGGCTCGCGATCCCGCAAGGCTGCCGTCGTTCGCGGCACGAGGCGTAGAGATCCGGACCGGGGACTATCTGGACCCCGCGTCGCTTGAGCGCGCCTTCGCGGGCGTGGACAAATTGCTGCTCGTATCGGCCCGAGCCTTCACCGATGCCTTTACGCAGCATGCGAACGTGGTCGAGGCGGCAAAGCGGGTCGGCGTGCGCCATCTGCACTATGTCTCGCTCCAGAAAGCCGAAGGCAGCACGTTCGAAATCCCGGCGGTGACGCAATGGGAGCGGGAAACCGAGGCGCTGTTGCAGACCTCGGGGCTCGATGTGACGATCCTGCGCAACACGATGTATTTCGACACCCTGCCTTTCGGCAAGAGCGTGACCGAAGCCGGCATCCGGGTGCCCGCCGGCCGGGGCCGCGGAGCCTTTGCCAGCCGGCGCGACCTTGCGGAAGGCGCCGCCGCTGCGTTGTGCGGCGACGGTCATGAAGGCAAGCGCTATACGCTCGGTGGTAGCGAAGCCGTCGATATGGCCGATATCGCGGCGGCGATGTCCGAAGCGGGCGGACAAGCGATCGACTATCGCGAAGTGCCGGTCGCCGAATTCATCGAGGCGCGCATCGAGGAAGGATTTCCCGAACCGGTGGCCGAGTTTGCCGCCGCCTGGTTTCAGGCCATCGCGGCGGGTGAATTTTCCGAGGTCACGGGAGACCTGGAGCGTCTTATCGGGCGTCCGCCTCAATCGGCGCGAGATTTCTATCGTGCCTCGCATCGCGCCTGATCGGCGTTCAATGTGCCGATCACGGCGAGCATAACCATGATCGGCACACGTCTCGATGTTCTGGTCGTCTCGCGGCCGGCGCAACAGCGCAGCAGAGCATTTCGGCTGGTTCTCCGGCTTCGAGCGGCATGTCCCAGGATGCCCTCGTCTGCGCCCCGGCAGCATCAGCCGCTTTTACGTCCCGACCCAAAGCGCACCGCTACCCAAACAGGCATAACGAGGGCGATCCACGCCGCCACATGCCAGATCCCGCTACCCAGCAGCGCCGACAACAGCCCAAAGACCGTCGTCGCCGCCAGAACGAGCGGAATACGCCATACCCGGTAAAACGCCGCAGCCCGATCTGTCCGCGCTCGCATTCGTCAATTTTTGCTGAAAAATAAAATTGTATAGCGGTTATCCTGATTTCATTGGATTTTCTCGCGTACCTTTCGTTCTTCCAGCGAAATTTGTATAGCCATCACATTGATTTTAAATGATAAAAGTAAGAAAAGACCATGCGCTTTTGTAGGATCTGTCGCTTGCCGGGAATTTCTCACATGTCGGAAAGTTGCCCAGCGCCCATTCCAGATCAAAGGTGAATGGAAAAATGGGGGGCAAAATAAAACATTTTGCTTCGCGGCTACGCCAGCGTGGGTTCGCTCTGTTTTCGACGGAGGGCCGCGCACGCACGGGGTATCCCGAATTGGGCATGCGTGCCGGACGGTGAGTCCGTCGCAGACTATTCCGTCATGGACCCTATCAAGAAATTTAGCTCGTTCCACGATTGGTATTTAACGGGAATTTCTACGGACCTTGATGCAGGCGTCGTTGAACTTGCATTGATGTTCGACAACAAGAAGGACCGTGCTCGCGCCCGGTTCCAAGGTGCGACGCGCTGCCTTGTGACGGATTTTCTCATTCAAAACATCATCTACGACTTGAAAGTGCTCACTGATTTTGAGTCATCTGATTACAAACTCGCTCTCGATGCGCTCGAAAAGTCGTATTTCGGGAAAGAAAACCGACCTAATAAGGCCATCGCATCCGTAAGAGCCACAATAGGCGCTGAGTTGCTTATTGAATTCGATACAGTGAATATTGTCGTTGACCCGCAGTGACGAGCGCACAGCTTGGCGGCGCTTGCCTACATGGCAATCATGACGCTGTGTGCAGCGAAGTCGGATTTTGACGCGGGAGTCGGCGCGGCACGCGTGCTATACAAGTTTGTTTTTTTGTACCATACAACTCTATTTTGTCTCAACATCAATCCCGTTCCCTGTCGCCCACCCGCCGCGTCGCCGGCGCCTGTCCGGATTCCGGCGCACCGGCGAGTCGTCTGTATCGTTCGGCGCGAGCCTTGTGCCGTGCGATCCACAGGTACACCCCGCTGCCCAGGATCGCTATCGTCATGACATCCAGCAACGCCCAGATAATCTTGAGAGGAAGCCCCGCGTAGTCGCCGAAATGCAGCGGCCTCGCAGTCAGCAACGTGGTCAGATACCAGGGCAGCGACGGTTTTGCCGTCATGCGTCCCGTTCGCGCATCCACCAGCACCGGCGTGGCGAGTTGCGAGGTCAGCGGCGTATCGCCGTGAGTCCAGATCAGGTAATGGTATGGGCTGCCCAGCCGGCCGTCCGGAAACCGGATGCTGCGCACGGTTTTTCCCGGCTCCGCGCGCAACGCCGTTTCGTAGGCCGCCTGTACCGAGCCGGGACGCGAAGGCATCGGCTGATTCCGGTACGCCGCCAGCAGCGCGCCGAGTTCGGTGTTGCGCCAGACGTCGTACAGCGGCGTCGAAAGCTGGTTGATGATGCCGGTCGCGCCGACGCACAACACCCAAGCCACGGTCACGATGCCCAGCAGGTTATGAAGATCGAGCCAGCGGATGCGCGCCGGCCGGTCGTGGCGCACCGTGCCGAATGGCAGTTTCTTCATGAACGGACCGTACAGCGCCACGCCGGACACCGTCGCGATCACGAATAGCAACGCCATGGCGGCGAGAAACAGTTCGCCGGGCAGTCCGGCGAACCAGTCCGTGTGCAGCCTGAACATCAGGCCGATCCACAACGGCGACGTGTGTTCGCCGGATCGTGCGGCGTGAATCACCCGCCCGCTGCGCGCGTCGAAACGCACCACGTGATCGAGGCCGCGCGCCGCGTCATACGACGGGCCGAGCCCCATCCAGATCTGGCCGCTGTCGTCCTCGATGCTCAGCCAGCGCACCGTTTCGCCCGGAAAAACGCCGCCCGTCCCGACGGCGGAGGCGACGAGCCGGTCGAGATCGACGAGCGGCGTGTCCGCGGACAGCGCGGCCGCCGGCGGATCGCCGCGCCAGTGTTCGCTGATCTCGTCGAGAAAGATGAGCGGCAGGCCGGTGAGGCAGACGATCAGCAGAAACAGCGTGCAGACGAGGCTGCTCCACGTATGCAGCCGCAGCCAGAGGCGCGTCGAAGGAGCCATGAGCGGAGCGCGCCGTGCTTACAGTGCGAGGCTGACCGACACGAGGAACGTGCGCGGGCGGCTTTGCATGACGAACCCTTGCCCGCCGATCCAGTAGCTCCGGTTCGTCAGGTTCTCGACGTTGAAGCGAAACGCGGTCTGATGACCGGCAATCACGGTCTGGTAGCGCACCCCTGCGTCGTAGCGCGTCCATGCCGGCACAGACTGCTGGTTGCCGGCGTCGATGTATTCGGACCCGGTGTAGATCACGCGTCCGCTGACGGTCAAGCCGGGCAGGAAAAACGGATCCCATTCCGCGCCGAGGTTCAGCTGGAACCTCGCGGTGCCGGTCACGCGCTTGCCGTCGTTGGCGCCGTTGGCGGTGCTCGTCTGACGCGCATCCATCAGCGCCGCGCCGCCGAGCAGACGCACGCCGCGCGCAATCTCGCCATACGTGTTCAGTTCGAGGCCTCTGGTTCTCTGTTCGCCGTTGACGCCGTAGGTGAGATCGTCGGCCTGCGCGTTGGGGGTGGTGATCTGATACGCGCTCAATGTGGTCATGAAGCGGCCGAAATCGTATTTCGCGCCTATTTCATACTGCTTCGACACGAACGGCGCAAAGCTCTGCCCCGCGTTGCTGTAGCCGACGGGAGCCTGTCCGCCCTGTTGCAGACCTTCGATGTAATTCGCGTACAGCGACAGGTCCTCGGTCGCGCGCAGGTTCAGGCCCACGGCCGGCGTGAGCGCGGTCTTGTCGTAGTTCGAGGTCTGGACGCCGGTCGTCGAATAGTTCTTCGCGCTGACGCCCTGCTCGCGCAGGCCGACCGTGAGTTGCACGCGATCGTGCAGCACGGACATCGTGTCGGCGAACGCGATGCCATACAGTTCGGTTTCCGTGGTGCGAGGCACGTTGTCCGAATCCGCAAGCCCGGCGATGCCCGGCTGCGGGATGAACACCGGGTGATACAGGTTCGTATAGGTGGTTTCGAGCGTCGTCGCGACAATGCCGTTGTTCTCGCGCAGGCCCGACAGCGCAAACGACCAGTTGTGTTTGACCGGCCCCGTTTGCAGCGTGCCGCGCACGCCTGTTTCACCCGAAATCGTGTTGCGATACAGCGGCCAGTAGACCTGGTTCTGGCCGACGGCGCCGGCGCTGTTCATCAAAAAGGAGTTCGCGAATAGCTGCTCCTCGCGAAACTCCGAGCCGCCGATCGCCGCATACGCGGTCATGTCGGGCGTGATGTCCACTTCGCCGCGCGCGGTGGCGAACGTGGTGCGCGTGTTGTCGTACGACCACGCGTTCTGCCAGTTCGACTTCGGGTCGGACGGCGGCGCGGGAATCCTGAAGGTGCTGCTGTACATGTACAGCGTGCGCGCCGGCGAATCGTTGTCGTTCTCCCGATAGCCGAAGTTCGTCGACAGGCGCACGTGGTTGTCGGGGCTGCGCCAGTCCATCGCCAGGGTGGCCGTGCCGACCCTGCGCGACTGGTTGTCCGCCTCGGTGTCGCCATCGCGGTAAGCGCCGTTGAAACGGATGCCGAACTGCCGGTCGTCGCCGAAGCGCCGGCCGACGTCGACGCTGCCGCCGAACTGGCCGCCGATATAACCGAACGACACCTGCGCCAGTGGATCCTCCAGCGCCCGCTTCGGCACCTGATTGATATATGCGCCGACCCCGCCGATCGGCCCGAGTCCGTTGAGCAGCGCGTTCGCGCCGATCAGCACCTCGATGCGTTCGATCGATTCGATCCCCGGCGTCCCGATGCCGTACAGGCCGTCGTACGCGATATCGAGCTGCGACACCTTGTTGCCGCGAATGGTGAAGTCGGTCGAGCCGTCGTTGTCGGGATAAAGAATGCGCACCGACGGATTGTTCGCCAGCACGTCCGTGACGGAATACGCCTGCTGGTCCTGGATGAGCTGTCGCGTGTAGCTGACCGTGTTGAACGGCGTGTCCATCACGTCGCGGTTGCCGAGCAGACCGACGCGTCCGCCGGTCGCGACTTGCCCGCCGGCGTACGGAACGGGCAACGCGTTCGGGCCGCTCGCCTGACCGTTCACTTTCACCGCGGGCAACACCGCGCCTTCGGCCGCCGACGTATCGACGCTGGCCGCGCGCAGCACGTAGCTGCCGCGGATGGCGCCGGGCGCCGCGTCGAGACCGCTGCCCGCGAGAATGGCCGAGAAACCGGCGGCGAGCGGGTAATCGCCATGCAGCCCCGGACTGGCGCGGCCGGCGGTCAGTTTGCTGTCGATGGTGAGCAGCACGTTCGCTTCGCTCGCATAGCGGTTGAGCACCTGATCGAGCGTGCCGGCCGGAATGTCGTAGTGGCGGACGCCCGCGGATAGCGGTGCGGCGAGCGCCATGGCGGGCGCGAGCGCGAGGCAGCACAACAACGTGCGCGGTGGCGTGAAGCGGTGGTTCATTCCCGGTGTTCCTTTCTTGTTCGAGTGGATCGACAGTGCTTTCCTGGTATCCCGAACGAGAAAGAAAAAGTGCTACCCGACGACGAAAAAAATCGGTGCGCGGGCAAAGCCGTGGGTCAGTCCGGCCGGACCGTCACCCAGTAGCGCGTCGCGTAGTGAATGCGAACCGGCAGCGCCTGCTGCAGCGACGCGAGCGCGCGGTCGGTATCGGCCAGCGGAAAAACACCGGAGACGCGCAACGCGGCCACGGCGGGGTCGGTCCGGACGAAGCCGCTGCGATACCGGCCGAGTTCGCGGACAAACGCGTCGAGGCGCATCTGCTCGACCACCAGCTGGCCGCGTGTCCAGCTGGCCGAGCCGGCGTCGACGGGCGACAGCGCGTTCACGCGATCGGCGAAGAAGGAGGTGCTCTGGCCGGCCTCGACGCGCAACGCCTGCGTCGCGTGAGCGGGAAGCACGGACACGGCGCCCTCGTGCACCGCGACATAGGACAGCGCGTCGCCCTGTCTGACCGTGAAGCGGGTGCCGAGCGCCTGCACCGAACCCTGCGCCGTTTCGACGATGAACGCGCGGTACACGGCGGACGTCTCGTGAGCGGTGGCGACGTAGATCTCGCCGGAGCGGAGCAAGACGCGACGCTCGCTGGCGGTGAAGCGCACGTCGAGCGCCGTGCCGGTGTTCATCATCAGATGCGTACCGTCGGCGAGCACCAGGTTCCGCTGCTCGCCGGTCGCCGTGCGATAGTCGGCCGTCCAGTCGCGCCACGGCAGGCCGTCGCTTGCGGCCCACGTCAGCGCGCCCGCTCCGCCCGCGAAGACCAGCGAGCGCAGCACCGCGCGACGCCGCGCCCGCAGGCGCGCGCCCCGCAAGGTCGGCGCGGCGAGGCTCGCGGGCACGGCGCCGAGGCGCTCGTCGAGGGATTGCACGCGTTGCCATGCCGCCTCGTGCGCGGGATTCGCGCGCCGCCAGCGTTCGCACGCCTCGTGTTCGTCGCGGCTCGCTTCGCCGGACCATAGCGTGACGAGCCATTGCAACGCTTCAGCGAGGATGGCATCGCCTTCCGGTTGTACCGACGCGGACGACGGATTCAGACGAGGGCTCATCCCGCGAACGTGGAAAAGCACGCGAGCGCGGCCTTCAGCATGTACTTGCGCACGCTGGCCACCGAAACGTTCAGCTTGACGGCGATATCGGAATACGTCAGGCCGTCGAAGCGCGACAGCAGAAACGTCTCGCGTACCTTCGGCGGCAGCGACGCGAGCGCGGCGTCGATTTCAGCCAGCGTCTCGATCACGATGGCCTGCTGTTCCGCCGACGGCCACAGATCCTCCGGCATCAGCGCGAGCGAATCCCGGAACGCTGCTTCGATCTGCCTGCGCCGGTACAGGTCGACGACCAGTCCGCGCGCGATCTGCATGAGATACGCGCGCGACTCTTCCGGCTGCGGCAGCCGGCGCGACGCGATCAGGCGGACGTAGGTGTCGTGGGCGAGGTCCGCGGCCTCGAAGCTGCAGCCCAGCTTGCGCCTGAGCCAGCCATGCAGCCACGCATGATGATTCACATAGAGAGAATGGACGACATCCGTCCCGGAAGCAGACATAACCATGCCCAGCGCCGATCGATGAGGGCCTCATTGTAAATGAGAATTAATTCTATTTCTACATTTCGGGGCGACGTGTCGTGGCTCAAGCACCGTCTGCCTGGCGAGGAAAAGGAAATATCGATGGATGCCTGCCCGGTTGCGCTCGCGTGAGCAGGGCGTCGCCATTGCGGCGCCCTGCTCCGCCTCAAGCGCGGCTAGAACCGATGCACGATGCCGACGGCCAGCCCGACCATGCTGGGCGACGACGAAGGCGTCGAGTTGAAGCCGTCGCCGATCGTCGCCGTCGCGTTGATAATCGATTTGCCGTCCGTGCCGAGCGTCTTGCCGTTCGCGCGCTGATACGCCTCCACCGCATACAGGCCAGTGCGCTTGGACAGCGCGTAATACTGGGACAGATTGAACTGCTGATACTGTGCGGCACTCGTGATGCCGTTGGCCCTCGACGCGCGCGTGTAGCTGTAGCCCGTCGCGAAGTCCCAGGCGGCCGCCGGCTTCCAGTGCAGCACGACGCCGCCCGTGTTCCAGACCGCCTGATCGCGGAACGACGACCCGACGCCCGGGATGTACTGCACGTTCGTATAGGTCGCCGTGATGTCGAACTGGCTGTTGAACGTATACCCCGCGCCGACCGCAAAGCGCTGCTGCGCCTGCGCCGTCTGGTAGCCGTTGGTCACGGCCGACACGCCGGCCTGCGCGCCGGCGTTCGACGTCGTCGAGTCGACCCCGAACGGGCCGCCGCCTGACGTCGAGTTGTTGATCCGCGAGAAGCCCACCGCGAAACCGAGCGGCCCCTGCGAATACTGGATCCCCGTGGCCCACGTCGAGCCCCGGTTGATGCTGCCCGGCACGCCCGCAAGCGAATACGAGCCGCTGAACTTGAAGCCGTACAGTTTCGGCGACGTGTAAACCAGCGTATTGTTCGCGCGATAGATCGTATCCAGGCCATCCAGATCGCCCGGGTGAGCGCCGAAGAAACCGGTGAGCCAGTTCACAGGGCTGTACGGCAACAGCATCTGCACATACGACGCATACTGGCGGCCCGCCGTGAGCGTGCCGTACCTGTCGTTCGTCATCCCGACGAATGCCTGGCGGCTGAACATCAGGCCGCTTGTCGCCATCGCGCCGTTGGCGGGACTAAAACCCTGTTCGAGCGTGAAGATCGCCTTCGTGCCGCCGCCCAGGTCTTCCGCGCCCGTCAGGCCAAAGCGGCTGCCCAGCCAGACGCCGGTGAGCATCTTGACCGCCGAGCGGCCGCCCGACGTCGATCCGAGCGTCGTCGCACTCGATTGATAACCGATGCCGTTATCGACCACGCCGTACAGGGTCACCGTGCTCTGCGCGAAGGCTGGAAGCGCGACGAACACCGCTGCGCCGGCCAGTGCCGCTTTAACTTCCGGGAAGTGCTTTTTCATCTCCATGTCCTTTTTATGTTTGAATGAATTCCAGGCGTTGGGTATTACAGGTCGTAGAAAAGCAGCACACTGCCTCCGACAGTGCGCACCGGTTAAAAAATTCGATAACGTCAGGGATAAAAAATTAATACGTCCGCTTGACGAACTCGACTATCAGATTCGAAATGACATGCGCTCGCCTTCCTCGACTGGCGTCAACCTGCCGGTGAAAAGCCATGAGGCCGGCAATCCGCCGCGTCGATGGCGGCGAATCGGCGCGTCTTTTCCCGCCTGCCCGGCAACGCCGGCGAATCAGATCACCTGGGCGTATTGCGCGTATTGGGCGTATTGGGCGTGTTTAGAGGCCGGACAATGCGACCGTTCAAAAAACCCTGCACATCTTCCAGAACGCCCTGGTAAATGAGCCGGTAGTTTTCCTCCGTCACGTATCCGATATGCGGAGCGAGCACCACGTTGTCGAGCGCAAGGAACGGATGATTCGCCGGCAGCGGCTCGACATCGAACACATCGAGCGCCGCACCCGCGATGCGGTTTCCGCGCAACGCGCCGAGCAGCGCCGTCTCGTCGGCGATCGGGCCGCGCGACGTATTGACCAGATACGCGCTGGGTTTCATCAACCCGAACTCGCGCTCGCCCAGCAAACCGCGCGTGCGGTCCGACAACTTGAGATGGATCGATATCACGTCGGATCGCGTCAATAGCTCGTCCAGTTCGACGCGCTGCGCCCCCGCGGCCTGCGCCGCCTCGGCCGTCAGACGATGGCTCCAGCCCAATACGTTCATGCCGAGCATGTTTCCGTAACCCGCCATCTGCCGCCCCAGATTGCCGAGCCCAAGCACGCCGAGCGTCTTGCCGTGCAGGCCGACACCGAGCTTCGTCTGCCAGCGCCCCGCGCGCATCGCGCGTTCGTCCTGCGGCATCCAGCGCGTGACGGCGATCATCATGCCGAGCGCCAGTTCCGCGGCCGGGGTGCCGAGATCGTCGGTGCCGCAGACCTGGATGCCGCGCTCCGTTGCCGCGTCGATATCGACGGCGGCATTCCACATCGCCGCCGTGATCAGCAGCCTGAGATTCGGCAAGCGTTCGATCAGCGCGCGCGGCACGCGGGTGCGCTCGCGCATCAGGAACACGGCGTCGAACGGATGCAGCCGCTCGGCAAGCGCCTCGACCGAATCGAGATGATCCTGAAACGCCTCCACGGTAGCGTGCGGTTTCAGCGCGTCCCACTCGGCCATCCGCATGGCGACGCCCTGGTAATCGTCAAGTAATGCGACTCTCATTACGAAGAAACCTCGTCGGTGAAGACTCTATTGATCGGAGGAAGAAACGGCTTCGGACGGTTCCTGGAACCGGGGCTTCGAACGCTCGGACCACGCCTGTTTCCTCGCGAGCACGCGATGCAGCACCTCCCCGAGAATGCCGCGGCGAAACAGCATCACGACGACCACGAACGTCACGCCGAGCACCAGATTCCCGCTGTCGGTGATGGTGCTCAACTGATCGCGCAGGAACAGCACGACACCCGCGCCGAGCATCGGCCCGTACACCGTCCCCGCGCCGCCGAGCAGCGTCATCATGATCGGCTCGCCGGACGCCCGCCAGTACACGGATTCGAGACCGACGAATTCGTGCGCAAGCGCGAACAGGCCGCCCGCGACGCTGATGACGAACGCCGACAGCACATACGCGCGCAAACGCAGCCCGCGCACGTCGTACCCGATGCTGAGCATCCGTCGCTCGCTGTCGCGCGCGCCCGCGAGGGACAGCCCGAACGGCGAGCGGATGATCCTGAACACGAACGCAACGGTCAGCGCGACGACGACGAGCGCGAAGTAATAGAACGCGACCTGGTTATGCAGGCTCAGCCCGAACAACGATCCGCGCGTGATGCCGTGCAGTCCGTCCTCGCCGCCCGTATAGGCCGGCGACTGGTTGACGACGAAATAAACGATCTCCGCGAGCGCGAACGTCACCATCGAAAAGTAGATGCCCTGCTTACGGGTGATCAACGTGCCGAATGCGAACGCAACGAGCGTGCTGACCGAGATGCCAGCGACCAGGCCGATCCACATCGGGAAATGCAGCTTCGCGATGAAGATGCCGGTCAGGTACGCGCTCGCGCCCCACCACGCCGCCTGCCCGAACGACAGCAGTCCGCCGAACGAGAACAGCAGGTCGAAACCGAGCGCGCACAGGCCCCACAGCACGATGTCGCACGCCAGCACCGGATAGATGAGCCACGGCAGCACGATGCCCACCAGCAGCGCCACGAGTTTCGCCTGCCAGCTCATCACGACCCGGCGGGGGCCGGCATCGATGGGCGTGTAGTGCAGCGGAAAATGCGCGACATCGACGCCGCGGAAGATGCCGCCGGGCCGCACGATCAATACGACGATCATCACGATGTACGTGGCGGCCGTCGCGACGGGCGGGTACCAGATCGCCGCCAGCGTCGAAATCACGCCGACGAGAAAACCCATCACCACCGACCCGACAATCGAGCCGAGTCCGCCCGCGACGACGACGGCAAAGGTCGTCGCGATCATCTCCTGCCCCATGAACGGAGAGATGTTTTTCAGCGGCGAAGCGAGCACGCCAGCCAGCGCCGCGAGCCCAGCCGAAAACGCGAACACGCCGGACACCAGCAGCGGCACGCGCACGCCGAAGCAGCGCAGCAGGTTCGGCCGTTCGGTGCCCGCCCTGACGAGCGCGCCCAGACGCGTGCGCTCCAGCATGAACCAGGTCCCGCCGCAGATCACGAGCGACGCGACCAGCACGAAGAAGCGGTACTTCGGGTAGATCACGAAGCCGAGATTGACGGCGCCCGCGAGGCTCTGCGGAACGAGAAAAGGCGCGCCCTGCACGGCGAAGAAATGCCGCATCGCGTCTTCGATGATCAACGTCAGCCCGAATGTGAGCAGCAGGTTGTACGACGGATCGGCCTTGTACAGATGGCGCAGAAAGAGCCGCTCCAGCACGAGGCCGAACAGGCCGATCACAAGCGGTCCGACGATCAGCGCGGCCCACAACGAAAGACCGAACTGCGAGCCGAGCACGAACGCGATGAACGCGCCGAGCATGTAGAGCGCGCCGTGCGCGAAGTTCACGACGCGCATCATGCCGAATATGACGCTCAGCCCGAGGCTCATCATCGCAATGAACCCGCCGTTGACGAGGCCGTTGAAGAGTTGCAGCACGTAGTATTGAGTCACGATTGCCTCATCACGGATGCGTTGTAAGGGTCTGCACTACCAGTCGTGCTTGCAGGTGCTGGCCGAAGCGGGCATGAACGCCTCGTCGCCCGGAACCGTCATGAGCACCTTGAACACGTCGTCCGGCCCCTTGACTTCCTGCGGGTTCTTGACCTGCTCCAGATACATGTCGTGGACGACGATATGGTCGGCCTTGCGCCACGTCGCGTGGCGAGCGAAGAAGTCGTCGAACGTCGAGCCTTCGAGCGCCGTCGCAATACGGTCGGGGTCGTCGCTACCGGTGCGCTTCACGGCTTCGAGGACTTGCGTCACCGCCGAGTAGTTGCCCGCATGCAGGCTGCCCGGCGTAAAGCCGAATCGTTTCTTGAAGCGCGTCGCCCATTCGCTCGCGCGGGTGTCCATGTTCCAGTACCACGGGTCGGCGAGAATCGCACCGGACCATGCCGGCAGCCCGAGCGCGGCCACGTCGCTCAGGTTCATCTGTCCCGGCACCATGCGGATGCTTCCGTTCATCAGGCCGAACTCGCCCGCCTGCTTGGTGGCGTTGCGCAGGTCCTGGCCCGATTCGAGAATGCCGATCGCGTCCGCTTTCGACGCCTGCGCCTTGAGCAGGTAGCTGGAAAAATCGTCGTTGGGGAACGGCACCAGATCGTTGCCCACCACTTCCCCGCCGGCTGCCTTGGCCGCGCGGCTGAACTGCTCAAGCAGCGAATGGCCGAATGCATAGTCGGCCGTGATGAAATACCAGCGCTTCGACCCGAGCTTCGTCACGCGAGTCGCGGCGAGATTGGCGAGCGCATAGGTATCCCAGGCGTAGTGCCACGCATACCGGGTGCAGTACCTGTTGGTCAACTCCGTGGTTCCGGGGCTCACGAACGTTGTCGTGACCTTGTACTGCTTCGCGAGCTTGGCGACTTCGATCGCGGCAGCCGAGCCCGTCACGTCGGTGATCAGATTCACGCCCTGCGTTTCGATCAGCTCGCGCGCCTTGTTGACCGTGATGCCGACGTCGAGCTTGTTGTCCAGCACGATCATGCGAATCGGCACCCCGTTCACTTTTCCGCCGAAATCGTCGATCGCCATCTTCACGGCATCCACCGAGCCCTTGCCCGAGGTGTCCGAATAAACCGTCGACAGATCGGTGATCACCAGCACGGTGAACACCTTGTCTTTCATCTGTGCATACGCACTACCTGCCGTGAGTGCCGCCATCATCAGCACTCCCGCCCCTCTTCTTGCGAACCGCCGTACAGATTCGAATCCCACGTTTGTCTCCTGGTCTGACCGCTTCCATGTCACTGCCTGTTGAAGCCCGCAGAAGTAAATGCTCGCTGAATAACCCGGCAATGCAATTTACCTTGATAAATTTATTTTTTATATTTTATATTCCTCAAGACACGACGATGTCAACCCAGGGGCAATGCGAATGCATGCGCACCGGGACTGCAAACCATACTTTCACGGTCTTTCGTGGAGGAGACACCAGATGAATTATTCGGCAAGCACCGCGCAGACGCACAGCACGCGGGCCACAACGAAGCACGGGGGAGCGCCGCTCACCCTCGAAGCCCGGGGCCTCGGCAAAACCTTCAATGGTTTTGTCGCCGTGTCCGACGTGAACCTGCACTTTTCCGGCAACGGCGTGTTCGGCATCATTGGCCCGAACGGCGCCGGCAAGACAACGTTGTTTGGACTTTTGAGCGGCTTCATCAAGCCTTCCACCGGCGCGGTGTCATGCAACGGCGAGGAGATTTCGAGGCTGGAACCGGAAGCGGTCGCGCGTCTCGGACTGATCCGCAGCTTTCAGATCACCAGCATCTTTGGGCATCTGACGGTCGCCGAGAATCTCGCGATGCCGATGCAGCGCCGCGACAGCAGCGGCAACCAGTTCTGGCGCGTGAATCGCGCGCTCGACACGTACCGCGACGAGATCGATGAAACGATGCAGCGCGTCGGCATCGCATCGTCATGGCGCGACCAACCTGCCGCCGATCTGTCCTATGGCCTGAAGCGTTCGCTGGAACTCGGCGTCAGTCTCGCGGCAAGGCCGCGCATCCTGTTGCTCGACGAGCCGACGGCCGGTATGTCCACGCAGGATATCGGCCACATCATCGATCTCATCCGCGACGTTGCCGCCGAGCGCATGGTGATCATGGTCGAGCACAATCTGCGCGTGGTCTCCGACCTCGCGCGGGAAATCGTCGTGCTGCAACAGGGCCGGGTACTGACGGTTGGCCCCTATGCCGAAGTCCGGCAGAATCCGCAAGTCATCGAAGCCTATCTGGGCGGTCAACGGGAGCATGGCCATGCTTGAGGTCCGCAATCTCCAGGCGTCGTACGGCGAAACGCGCGTCCTGCAAGGCATCAACTTCGACGTGCAGGCGGGCGAAATCGTGACGCTGATTGGGCGCAACGGCGTGGGCAAGACGACGACGCTGCGCGCCATCATCGGCGATATCGCCCAACGCTCGGGCGAGGTCCGGTTTCGCGGCGTCGATATGCTTGCGATCGGACCGGAACGAACCGCGAAGGCGGGCATCGGTTATGTCGCCGAAGATCGCGGCATCTTCGCGACGCTGACGGTGCGCGAGAATCTGACCGTTTCGCCCGTGCGCGGCCCCGCCGCGTGGCCGCTCGAACGCATTTACGAGCAGTTCCCCGTGTTGCGCGAGCGCGGCGATCAGCCCGCGTCGACGCTATCGGGCGGCGAACAGCAGATGCTCGCGATCGCCCGGCCGCTTTGCATGGGCTCCGAACTGATCCTGCTCGACGAACCCACGGAAGGCCTGGCGCCGGTGATCGTCGACCGCATCGGCGAGATCATCCGGCGGCTCAAGGAGGACGGCCGCACGATTCTGCTGGTCGAACAGAATCTGCGTTTCGCGATCTCGGTCGCGGACCGGCACAACCTGATGGTCGATGGGCGGATCGTGCAGACGCTGTCCAATCGGGACGTGATCGAACGCGAGGAGCAACTGCTCGAACATCTCGGAGTGTGAGGGGCAACGCGGAAACCCGTTGGCGCTCTTTGCTCGCGGCCGGAAACGTGGCGGCCGCGAGGGCGCTTTCGATTTCGTGGCGGCTTTTGCTTGCGGCCCGCACGTTGAAATCGGACAAAGACCAGCAAAACCGCCGCCGCGAACTACCCCGCTTCGCGATGCAACCGGGGCGTCGCGCGCTCCCCGCCACTCCCGCTCCGCCCTTCGACCCGCGCCACAACGCGCGCATAGTCGTCGGGCGTATCCATATCGACGGTAAACCGGTCGCTCGCTGCGTCGTACACGAACACTTCGTCCGCGTGCTCCGCGATCAGCTTGCGGCAGCCGGGATTCACGTGCCCGTTCACGACCTCGGGCGCATAGCTCGCCGCGAACAGCACCGGATTGCCGCGCTGTCCCTCGAACCTCGGCACGAGGATAGACCCGCGCGGCATCGCCGCATACGCATCGATCAACTCGCGATAGTCGCGCGATTCGAGCAGCACCTGATCGGCAAGACAGATCATCACGACGTCGCAAGCCGCGCGCAATGCAGCGACGCCGGCCGCGACCGACGTCATCTGTCCGTCGCGATAACGCGGGTTGGGCTGAAACTCCACCGGCAGCCCGTCGAGCGCATCGAACACCGCATGCGCATTAAAGCCGGTCACGACGACGACCTCCTGCGGCTGCGCGCCGAGCACCGCGTGCACGACGCGCCGCACCGCGGGCTCGCCATCGACCGGCAGCAGCAGCTTGTGCCGCCCTTCCATCCGCGACGACAAACCCGCCGCGAGCACCACCGCGGAAAACGTCGGCAACGGCGGCGTCCCGTGTGTCTCGTCGTACAGCACGGTCATCTGCCCTCTCCTTTCGCGCCCTGCGCGGCAATGGCCAGATAACGCTCCGGCGCGCGCTCGAACTCCGTCTTGCAGCAGTCGCAGCAGAAATACACGCGCTCGCCGCGATACTCGACCACGTGTTTCGCGGTCGCGATCTCGACGCTCATCCCGCAGACCGGATTCACATAACGGCCAACAGCCTGCGCGGGCCGCGCGTCGATGGTCTCGCAAGGCGGCAACGGCGGCACCGGCTCGGTCGTCACCGTCGCCAGGTCCGCGCCGGAAACCGCCGGCGCCGCGCTCGCCTGCTCCAGTTCATGCCGCAGCGCGACGAGCCCCGCCACCGCGCCGAGCGCGATCTCCTGCGGCGTATGCGCATGGATCGGCGGCCCCGCCGGCGCGCGCAGCGCCGCGAGCCGCGTTTCGCCGATGCCGCGCAGCCGCATCGCATCGCGCAGCCGTTCCGCCTTGCGCTGGCTCGCGATCAGCAACACCGCCGACGCAGTGCTGCGCAGCGCGGCTTCGAGCGCATCCTCGTCGCCGTCGCCCTGGGTCGCGACGAGCATCAGCGCGGGCGTCATCCGGCTCAACGCGTCCGCATCGAAGCGCGCGCCGCGCGGCGAGTCGGCCGCGATCGACGCGCGCAGGCCTACCCGCCGAGCGAGCACGCAGGCCTCGTGCGCGGCCGGCGTCGCGCCGAACACGACGACGAGCGGCGCAGGCACCGTCGGCTGGATGAACAGTTCGAGCGCGCCGTTGCTCGCGCACGGCATTGCGTGCGATTCGACCTCGGCGTCCGGCGCGCCCGGCTCGTTGCTGATCCGCACGCGCTTCGGCTGCCCCGAGCGGATGGCGTCGCGCGCCGCGTCGATCACGATCGGGCGCGAACAGCCGCCACCGATCCAGCCGTGCAGCGTGCCGTCGCCTTCGACCAGCGCCTGCGCGCCGACGCGCGTCGAGGTCGGCGGCGCGGCGCGGATCACGGTGACGACCGCGAACGGCTCGCCGGCGTCGATCAGCCGTTGTTCGAGTTGCAGCAGCGTATCGGTATCGGCCACGGAGACAACGGCAGGTTCGACGATATCGGCGTTCATTGCAGCCTCGCCAGCACTTGAGGAAAGATGCGTTCGACGCTCGCGAGATCGCGGCCGCCCGCGAGCAGGTCCAGATGCGGCAGCGCGGCCCGCATTCCCGCGCTCGCCGGCGTGAAGCCGGGGCTGTCCGCGAGCGGGTTCAGCCACACGACCGAATGACAGCGGCGGCGGATCGCGGCGAGCGCGTCGCCCAGTTGCGCGGCGTCGCCCGCGTCGTAACCGTCGCTGACGATCACGACCGCGGTGCGCGCATGCAGCAGCCGCGCCGCGTGCCGCCGGTTGAATTCGGTGAGGCTGTCGCCGATCCGCGTGCCGCCGGCCCAGCCTTGCGACAGCAGTTGCAGCCGCTCCTGCGAGCGCCATGGGTCCGGGTCGCGCAGCGCGTCGCCGATGCCGGTGAGCCGCGTATGGAACATGAACGTGTGCACGTCCGGCACGTGCGCGCCGAGCACGCGCGCGAGCCGCAGATAGAAGAAGCTGTACAGGCTCATCGAGCGGCTCACGTCGAGCAGCAGCACGATGCGCGGACGCCGCCGCTGCCGCCGTCGCCAGCCTAGTTCGACCGGCAGCCCGCCGCGCGACACGCTGCGCCGGATCGTCCAGCGCAGGTCGATCGCATGGCCCGTGCTCGCGCGGCGCTCGCGGCGCGTTTCGATGCCGCGCAGACGCTGCGCGAAACGGCGGATCGCGGCGTCGATCGCGAACAGTTCGTCGCGCTCGTGCAGATGGCGAAAGTCCGCGTGCGCGAGCGACGCGTGCGACGTCGCGCCTTCGTCGGCGGTCGAGCCTTCGCCGTCCGGCGCACCGCCGCCGCGCTGGTTCGCGAGTTTCAGCGGCGTGCCTTCGCTCGTGTCGCGCGGTCCCGCGTCGGCTTCGGCGCTATCGTCGTCGTGCGCGAGCGGTCCCGCGCCGCTCACCCGCGTCTCGACCAGCCGCCGCCGGTTCGGCGCGAGAAAATACGCGTCGAACAGTTCGTCGAAACGCCGCCACTCCTCCGCGCGCGAGCACAGCAGCGCGCGCAGGCTCCAGCGCAGCACGTCGCTGTCCAGTTGCCCCATCCTTTGCGCGACCTCCATCGACGCGGCCACGTCCGCGCTCGTCACGCGAAACTCGTTCGCGCGCAGCCAGCCGGCGAAACCCGCATAACGCTGCGTGAGCGCGTCCGCGAGCGCCGAACGCGGCGGACGCGGCGGACGATGCGGCGCGCAGTCGATCGCGGTCAGCATGACGCCACCAGCTTTTCGACGACGGGGCGCGTGAGTTCCGCCTGGTCCTCGCGTGTCTTCACGAGCGCGGCGAGCGAATCCATCACGCGGTCCACGCCGTCTTCGTCGCCGCTGTCGAGCGCGCCGACGCCGAGCCGCAGCAGCGCGGCGACCCAGTCGAGCGTTTCCGCGAGCCCTGGCTTTCTGCGCAGATCCCGCTGCCGCACCGCCTGCACGAATTCGACGATCTGCCGCGCGAGTTTTTCCGGCACGTCCGGCGCATGGGTCTGCACGATCAGCAGTTCGCGCTCGAAGCTCGGGTAATCGACGTACTGATACAGGCAGCGGCGGCGCAGCGCGTCGGAGATCTCGCGCGTGCCGTTCGACGTGAGGATCACATACGGAATCTCGGTCGCGCGGATCACGCCGAGTTCCGGAATCGACAACTGGAAGTCCGACAGCAGTTCGAGCAGATACGCTTCGAACGCTTCGTCGGTGCGGTCGATCTCGTCGATCAGCAGCACCGGCGCGGGCGTCGTCGTGATCGCGTCGAGCAGCGGACGCTTCAGCAGATAACGCTCGGAAAAGATGTCCTGCTCCTTGTCCGCGAGCGGCCGCGCGTCCTGCTCGAACAGCTTGATCGCGAGAAGCTGGTGCGGATAGTTCCACTCGTACAGCGCGGTGTGCGCGTCGAGTCCCTCGTAGCATTGCAGCCGGATCAGCCGCGTGTCGAGCAGCCGCGCGAGCGCCTTCGCGACCTCGGTCTTGCCGACGCCCGCCTCGCCCTCGATCAGCAAGGGACGGCGCATGTCGAGCGTCAGCAGCAGCGCGGCCGCGAAGCTGCGCTCGGCGATGAAGCCGTGCGCCGCGAGCCGCTGCTGCAACGCGACGACGTCGGGCATCCGGTCGGTCGTCATGGCGGCTCCGTTAGTCGTCCGTCGCGATCGTCACGCGGTCTTGCGCGAGAACAGCCCGCGCAGCCAGTCGCGGAACACCGCCCACGCGAACGCGAAGCCGTTCAGCTCCGCGTTTTTCGGCGGGGCCTGCATCGGAACAAGCGCGGGGCCAGCGGTCGCGGTGGCCGGATCGTCGCCGCCTTCGGTCTGCGCGGATGCCGCGGGCGATGCGGCCGAAGCCGCCGCGCGCTGCGCGTTCACCGCGTCCAGTTGCGCGGAGAAGTTCGCGACGAACTGCTTCAGCATCTGCTCGGATACCGGTCCCATCAGCCGCCCGCCGAGCGCGGCGGCCTTGCCGCTCATCGTCACCTCGCTCTTGCCGGTCAGTTCGCACGCCCCTTCGCCCGCCGGCCGCACCGACGCGTTCAGGTCCATCGTCGCGGCCGAGCCGCCGGTCGCGTCGGTGCCTTTACCCGCGAGATGCAGGCTGCGCGACGCGGCGTCGAGCGCGAGCACTTCGATGTCGCCCTTGAACGACATCGTCGCCGGCCCGAGCCGCACGGTGATCGTGCCTTTGTAATGCGTGTCGTCGATGCGTTCGGTGACCTTCGCGCCCGGCATGCAGCCGGCGACGGCCTCGATGTCCTGCATCAGCCGCCATGCGTCGTCGGCGCTCGCCGTGAGCGGAAACAGCTTGTCGAGTACGACTTTCATGGTTTTGTCCTCGCCGCCTCAGGCCCGCGCGAGGCCCAGCTCGCGGCATTGCTGCCACACCCGATACGCGTTGTGCGGCATGTTCATGTGCGTGACGCCGAGGTGCGCGAACGCATCGACGACGGCGGACGTGAAGCACGGAATCGAGCCGACGTGCGGCGATTCCGCGACGCCCTTCGCGCCGATCGGATGATGCGGCGACGGCGTCACCGTGTAGTCGGTCTCCCAGTGCGGGGTTTCGACGGCGGTCGGCACGAAGTAGTCGAGCAGCGTTGCGCCGAGCAGGTTGCCTGATTCATCGTACGGCAGTTCCTGGCCGAGCGCGACCGCGAAACCCTCGGTCAGCCCGCCGTGAATCTGTCCCTCGATGATCATCGGGTTGATCCGCGTGCCGCAGTCGTCGAGCGCGTAGAAGCGGCGCACGCGGATCTCGCCGGTGTAGCGGTTCACGTCGAGCACGCACACATACGCGCCGAACGGGAACGTGAAGTTCGGCGGGTCGTAGTAGTCGACCGCTTCGAGGCCCATTTCAAGACCTTCGGGCACGTTGTTGTACGCGGCCCACGCCACTTCCTTCACGGTCTTGAACTGGTCCGGCGCGCCCTTCAGCACGAAGCGGTCCAGATCGAATTCGACGTCGTCGGGGCTCGCTTCGAGCAGATGCGCGGCGATCCTGCGCGCCTTCTCGCGGATCTTGCGCGACGCGCGCGCGACGGCCGCGCCGGCCACCGGCGTCGAGCGCGACCCGTAGGTGCCGAGCCCGTACGGCGCGGTGGACGTGTCGCCCTCCTCGACCGCGATCTGCGACGCGGGAATGCCGGCCTCCGACGCGATGATCTGCGCATAGGTGGTCTGGTGGCCTTGCCCCTGGGTGATCGTGCCCATCCGCGCGATCGCGGAGCCGTCCGGATGCACGCGGATCTCGCACGAATCGAACATGCCCACGCCGAGGATGTCGCACATCTTCGACGGCCCCGCGCCGACGATCTCGGTGAAGTTCACGACGCCGATCCCCATCAGCCATTCGGCGTCCGGGTCCATGCGGCGCTGCGCCTGCTCCGCGCGCAGCCCGTCGTAGTCGACCGCCGCGAGCACCTTGCGCAGCGCGGGTTCGTAGTCGCCGGAGTCGTATTCGAGGCCGAGCGGCGTCGTGTACGGGAACTGCTCCTTGCGGATGAAGTTGCGCAGCCGCAGTTCCGCCTTGTCGATGCCGAGCTTCTGCGCGAGCACGTCCATCATCCGCTCGATCAGATACACCGCCTCGGTCACGCGGAACGAGCAGCGGTACGCGACGCCGCCCGGAAACTTGTTCGTGTACACGCCGTCCACCGACACGAACGCGTTCGGGATCGCATACGAGCCGGTGCACACATGGAACATGCCGGCCGGCCACTTCGTCGGGTCCGCGCACGCGTCGAACGCGCCGTGGTCGGCGACCACGTTCACGCGCAGCGCCTTGATGCGGCCGTCGTTGTCGGCGGCGAGTTCGCCGGTCATGTGATAGTCGCGCGCGAACGCGGTGCTGGACAGGTTCTCGTTGCGCGACTCGATCCACTTGACCGGCCGCCCGAGCACGATCGACGCGACGATCGACGTCACGTAACCCGGATATACGCCGACCTTGTTGCCGAAACCGCCGCCGATGTCCGGCGAGATGATGCGGATCTTCGATTCGGGAATCGACGACAGCAGCCCGACCACGGTGCGCACGACGTGCGGCGCCTGCGACGTGATGTACACGGTCAGGTCGCCGCGCACCTTGTCGAACGACGCGACGCAGCCGCAGGTTTCGAGCGGACACGGATGCACGCGCGGATACAGCATGTCCTGCCTGACGGTCACGTCGGCCGTCTCGAACATCCGGTCGGTCTTGTCGCGGTCGCCCATCGTCCACGTGAAGATGTGGTTCGGATGGCGGCGCTTGCCATGCGCGCCGGTGTCCTTGTCGCGGATGTCGTCGCGGATCACCGGCGCATCCGGTTCGAGCGCGGCGAACGGATCGACGACGGCCGGCAGTTCCTCGTATTCGACCTCGACGAGTTCGGCCGCGTCGGCGGCCACGTAGCGGTCGTTCGCGACGACGAACGCGACTTCCTGGTTCTGGAAGCAGACCTTTTCGTCCGCGAGCACCGCCTGCACGTCGCCGGCGAGCGTCGGCATCCAGTGCAGCTTCAGCGGTTTCAGGTCGTCGGCGGTGAGCACCGCGTGCACGCCCGGAAACGCGAGCGCGCGCGACTTGTCGATGCGCCTGATCCGCGCGTGTGCATACGGGCTGCGCACCATCACGCCGAACAGCATGCCCGGCATTTTCACGTCGTCGACGTAGGTGCCCTTGCCCTGGATGAAACGCGGGTCCTCGCGGCGCTTGCGCGAGCAGCCCATGCCTTCGAGCGCGGCCAGGCGTTCGAGATTCGGTGCAAGATTGGCGTCGAGATTGCCCATGGCGTGTCTCCCGGCGTCAGTGCGCATCGGCCGTCGCGGCCGCTTCGATCAGCGGATGCGAGGTCTCGGGCGCTTCGCCGCGCAGCTTGCGCGACGCGTATTGCACGGCCTTCACGATGTTCTGGTAGCCGGTGCAGCGGCACAGGTTCCCCGCCATCCAGTAGCGGATTTCCTCTTCGGTCGGGTTGGGGTTTTCCTGTAGCAGCCGATATGCGCGCATCAGCATGCCCGGCGTACAGAAGCCGCACTGCAACCCGTGTTCCTGCATGAAGCCTTCCTGCAGCGCGTGCAGTTCGCCGCCCTGCGCGAGCCCTTCGACCGTCGTCACCTGCGCGCCTTCGGCCTGCACGGTCAGCAGCGTGCACGATTTCACCGACATGCCGTTGAAATCGACCGTGCACGCGCCGCAGTGCGACGTCTCGCAGCCGATGTGCGGGCCGGTGTGCTGGCACTTCTCGCGCAGCGTATGGATCAGCAGTTCGCGCGGCTCGACGACCACGTCGACCTGACCGCCGTTCAGCGTGAACGACACCATCGTCCTGTTGCTCATCTCGTGTTCTCCCGATCGGTGCTAGTGGGCCGCGCGGTCATACGCGGTGCGCAACGCGCGGCGCGTCATCTCGCCGGCCATCGCGCGCTTGTAGTCCGGGTCGCCGCGCAGGTCGGCGACCGGGTCGCAGGCGGCCATCGCGAGCCGCGCCGCTGCCGTGATCGCGGCGTCGTCGAGCGGCTTGCCGAGCAGCGCCTGTTCGGCGTCGGTCGCATGGATCGCGGCGTCGCCGACATTGGTCAGCGCAATCCGCGCGTGCGCGACGCTGCCCCGTTCGATTCGCAGCGTGACGGCCGCCGCCGCGGTCGCGAAGTCGCCGGTCTTGCGCTTGAGCTTCGCGTAGCAATAACCGGTGCCGGCGGGCGGCACCGGAATGCGGATGCCGGTCATGATCTCGCCCGGCTCCATCAGCGTCGCATAGGTGCCGACGAAAAAGCCGTCCGCCGGCAGCACGCGTTCGCCGTGCTCGCCTTGCAGCACGAACGACGCGTCGAGCGCGATCGCGAGCGCGGGATGGTCGTTGCCGGGGTCGCCGTGCGAGAGGTCGCCGCCGAGCGTGCCGCGATAGCGCACCTGCGGGTCGGAAATCTGCCGCGCGCCTTCGACCAGCAGCGGGCATTTTTCCTGCAGCAGCGTGGACCAGATCAGTTCGTTCTCGGTCGTCATCGCGCCGATCCACAGCGTTCCGCCGTCGTCGCGGATGCCTTTCAGTTCGGATAGCTTGCCGAGATCGATCAGGTGTTCGGGCTGCGCGAAACGCAGCTTCATCATCGGCAGCAGGCTGTGTCCGCCGGCGAGCAGCTTGGCGGCGTCGCCATGCGCGCCGAGCAGCGCGAGCGCCTCGGGCAGCGTGTTCGGCGCGTGATATTCGAATGGACGAGGGATCACACCGGTCTCCTTGTTGTCATCCTCCTGCGGTCGAGGATTTCACAATGCGTCGCAGCAATTCAACGTGTTTTCGCGAACGGCGGGCTGGTTGCGCCGGCACCCGGAAAACTTGCGCGAAACCGGGAAAAGCCGTACAACGGACGCACTGCCCTCGCCCGTTTCGCGCGCTGCCATGCCCGCCGCGCATCAGAGGAAACCCTGGATGAAGCCGTTCGCGCCCACCGTCCCGACGACTCCCGACGCCCGCCGCGCCGAGACTTTCCAGCATCGTCTGGAGCAGTTCAACCCAGGGGTCGTGTGGCTCGACGCGCAGGGGCGCGTGACCGCATTCAACGACGTCGCATTGCAGATTCTCGGGCCGGCCGGCGAGCAGTCGCTCGGCGTCGCGCAGGACAAGCTGTTCGGCATCGACGTCGTGCAACTGCATCCGGAAAAGAGCCGCGACAAGCTGCGTTTCCTGCTGCAGTCGCGCGACGCGGGCGGCTGCCCGGTGAAGTCGCCGCCGCCGGTCGCGATGATGATCAACATCCCGGACCGCATCCTGATGATCAAGGTGTCCGGCATGGCGGACATGCGCGGCGCGTGCGGCACCTGCATGATCTTCTACGACGTGACCGACCTGACGACCGAACCGGCCGCGCAGACGCCGGCCGGCGACGCGGCGACGCCGCGGCGGCTCTTCAAGATTCCGGTGTACCGCAAGAACCGCGTGATCCTGATCGACCTGAAGGACATCGTGCGTTTCCAGGGCGACGGCCACTACACGACGATCGTCACGCGCGACGACCGTTACCTCTCGAACCTGTCGCTTGCGGACCTCGAACTGCGGCTCGACAGCAGCATTTATCTGCGCGTGCATCGCAGCCACATCGTCAGCCTGCCGTATGCGGTCGAACTCGTGAAGTCGGAAGAAAGCGTGAATCTCGTGATGGACGACGCGGAGCGCACCGCGGTGCCGGTCAGCCGCGCGAAAGCCGCTCAACTGAAGGAACTGCTCGGCGTGATCTGACGCGCGGCGGCGGCCTCGCGGCGCGCGGGCGCGCATCGACGCTACAATCGCGGACACCGCTGCGCCGCAGCACCGCATGCGCGGCGGCGCCTCTCCCCGTTTCGCGCACCCGCTTCCGCCATGGCCCGCATCCACCTGCAGTTCCCCGAAGACCAGTATTGCTACTCGACGCACCTGACCGTGCGGATCACCGACATCAACTTCGCGAATCATCTGGGCAACGACTCGATGATCTCGATGATTTCGGAGGCGCGCGCCCGTTTCCTGTACGACTCGGGCGTCGAGGAGCAGCCGGATTCGCGCACCGGCATCATCGTCACCGATCTCGCGACGACCTATCGCGCGGAAGCGCATGCGCGCGACCAGTTGCTGTTCGAGGTCGGGCTGATGGACTTCAACCGCTACGGCGGCGACATCATCTTCCGCATCACGCGGCCGGCCGACGGCGTGCTCGTCGCGATGGCGAAGTCGGGTTTCGTGTTCTTCGACTACGGCGCGAAGAAGGTCGTGCCGATGCCCGAGACGTTCAGCAGCCGGTTTCCGCGCGTGAACTGGGTCGGTTGAAAAACCTCAGCACATCGGTCAGCGCGGCTGGAACGCGATCAGCGCCATGCCGGTCAGCGCGAACGCGATGCCGGCGAGATCCCAGCCGGTCGGCCGGATCGATTCGACCGCCCACAGCCAGAAGATCGCGACGCAGATGTACACGCCGCCATACGCGGCGTAGGTGCGCCCGGCGGCGCTCGGGTGCAGCGTGAGCAGCCACGCGAACAGCGCGAGCGATACGGCGGCCGGAACCAGCAGCCAGAAACTCGCGCCCTCGCGCAACCAGCGGTACGGCAGATAACAGCCGACGATCTCGGCAAGCGCGGTGGCGACGAACAGCAGCAAGGTCTTCATCGGGCGGCGGGGGGCACGGTTGGGCGCGGACGGGCGGCCATGTTACCGCAGCCGCCGCCGTGCGCAAAAACCCGCCGCGCGCCGTGAAGCGCGTGCGGGTCCGCCGCAAACCGGCACCCATCGAAACGAAGCGCCGCACGCACGCACGGGCCTGCGCCGCTTCGCTGCGTCGCGAGGCGAAGCGGACGCCGCTCCTCGCGACGGTTGCCGCGCCTAGCTGTTCGCGAACGCGAGCAGGTCCGCGTTCACCTTGTCGGCCTCGACGACGCACATCCCGTGCGCGCCGCCCGCATAGACCTTCAGCGTCGCGTCCTTGACGATCTTCGCGGACGCGCGGCCCGCCGCGTCGATCGGCACGATCTGGTCGTCGTCGCCGTGCAGGATCAGCGTCGGCACGTCGATCTTCTTCAGGTCGTCCGTGTAGTCGACCTCGGAGAACTCGCGGATGCACAGATAGTGGCCATGGATGCCGCCGGCCATCCCCTGCGCCCAGAACGCGTCGATCGTGCCTTGCGACACCTTCGCGCCCGGCCGGTTGAAGCCGAAGAACGGCATCGCGAGATCCTTGTAGAACTGCGAGCGGTTGTCCGCGACGCCCTTGCGGATGCCGTCGAACACGTCGAGCGGCAGGCCGCCGGGGTTCGCCTCGGTCTTCAGCATCAGCGGCGGCACCGCGCCGATCAGCACCGCCTTCGCCACGCGCTTCGAGCCGTGGCGGCCCAGATAATGCGCGACCTCGCCGCCGCCGGTCGAGTGGCCGACCAGCATCGCGTCCTTCACGTCGAGGTGGTCGAGCACCGCGGCGAGATCGTCCGCATAGGTGTCCATGTCGTTGCCGTTCGACGGCTGGCCCGAGCGGCCGTGTCCGCGCCGGTCGTGCGCGATCACGCGAAAGCCGTTCAGCAGCATGAACTGAAGTTGGGGATCCCAGGCATCTCCACTCAGCGGCCAGCCGTGCGAAAACACGACCGGGCGGCCGGCGCCCCAGTCGCGGTAGAAGATCGACGTGCCATCCTGGGTAGTGATCGTTGACATCGAATGCTCTCCTTGTTGACGCATGGAATACCGGCCAGTCGCGGCGGACCGGCCGGCGGCGGTGGAAACATCGGGACTTCGGGAGTGGGGGCGACGCGGGCGTCGCGTGCTGCGCTTTCGTTGCGTCGCTGCTGGGGTAACGACCTGCGCGACGTCCGCGCGGATGCGGTGCGGCTTGCGTTCGCGCGAACGCGGGTTGCGACCGGGACGGCGGATGCGATGCCGTCCGCATGGACCGTCCGCGAACGATGCATCGTTGCATCGGGCAGACTGGACGAATCGGCCACCGGTCGCGGCGGGCGGCGGTTTGCCGATGCGTCGCCGCCCGTGCTGCCCTCACCGCATTCTAGGCGACGCGCGCGCAGTGCGTGCGAAACTTTGACGACCGCTGCCGGCGCGAACGCGCCGCGAGGGTCGCCATCGCGGCGCGGCATCCGGATGCGATGCCGTTCGTTGCCCCGTCGTTGTGCCGCGCGCTGCAATGAATAGATCAATCGATCATTTAGCGGCGCGACGGCCCGTTGCTACGATAGCCCGCTGTCCGGCGAAGTCGGACGAAGTCGGACGAATTCCGTCGCAACCGTCGCAACGATAAAGGCCGATCGTGACGCTTTCATTGCCCGTTCCATTTCTGTGCGCCGCCGTTCTGCATCGCGATGCGGCCGGCCTTCGCGCGCAAGCCGCCGATGCCGGCGCCGCTGCATCCGCACGCACGATCGTGCCGCGCACGCGCGTTTCGTTGCACGCAGCGCGGATGTTCGTCCGCAGCGTGTTGCCGTTTGCAACGCGGGGGCGTTCATGAAGCGCGCGCCATCACGCGAACGGCATCGCGAACACGCCGCCGCGCCTTCGACTCCCGCTTCTGTTGCCGCGCCCACTCCCGCCTCGCCGCGCCGCCGCCGGATGCTCGGCGGCCTCGCGGGCGGCGCGCTGCTCGCGCCCGCGTTGAAACCCGCGCTCGCAGCGGCCGCCGATCCGCGCGCCACGCTGCTCTCCCCCGAACCGTGGACGCTGACGCCCGGCGAGCCGCTGCTCGCGTCGCCGTACGGCTTGCCCGCGCAGGCCGAGCACGACGTAATCCGCCGCGCCGCGCGTCCGCCCGCGCTGCCCGGCTCCGGCTCGTCGATGACGCCGCTCGCGGACCTCGTCGGCAGCATCACGCCGAACGGCCTCGTGTACGAGCGGCATCACGCGGGCGTGCCGAAGATCGACCCGGACCAGCACCGGCTCGCGGTTCACGGCCTCGTGAAGCAGCCGCTGCTGTTCACGATCGACGACTTGCTGCGGCTGCCGTCCGAATCGCGCGTGCATTTCCTCGAATGCTCGGGCAACACCGGCAGCGAATGGCGCGGGCCGAGCGGCCTGCCGATCCAGTACACGCACGGGCTGCTGTCGTGCTGCGAATGGACCGGCGTGCGGCTGTCGACGCTGCTCGACGAAACCGGCATCGCTCCGTCCGCGCAATGGCTGCTGGCCGAGGGCGCGGACGGCGCGGCGATGACGCGCAGCCTGCCGCTCGACCGCATCCTCGAACGCGCGCTCGTCGTCTATGCGCAGAACGGCGAGCGGCTGCGGCCCGAGAACGGTTATCCGCTGCGGCTCTTCGTGCCGGGCTTCGAAGGCAACACGCATGTGAAGTGGCTGCGGCGTCTGAAGCTGATCCGCGCGCCGGAGATGACGCGCGAGGAAACGTCGAAATACACGAGCCTGCTGCCCGACGGCTGCGCGCGGCAGTTCGTGTTCGAGATGGACGCGAAGTCGGTCATCACGCGGCCGTCGCCGGGCCACCGGCTGACGACGCGCGGTTATTACGCGATCAGCGGGCTCGCATGGTCCGGGCGTGGCAGGATCGAGCGCGTGGAGGTGTCCGCGGACGGCGGCCGCACGTGGCGCGCCGCGCGTCTCGCCGGCCCGGTCCACGACCGCGCGCTGACGCGCTTCGAAGCGGACTGGCAATGGGACGGCGGCCCGGCGCAACTGCAAAGCCGCGCGACCGACGAGACCGGCTACGTGCAGCCAACCCGCGAGGCGCTGGTCGCCGCGCGCGGCGTGAACACGATGTACCACTACAACGGCATCCAGAGCTGGCGTGTCGGCGCCGATGGCGAGGTGCGCAATGCGTAAACCGCTTATCCGCCTTATCCGCCAACGGGCGCGCTTCGCCGCCGTTGCCGCCCTGCTCCCGGCGCTGTATGCGACGCACGCATGGGCGGGTTACGGCATCGGCGCGCCGGTCACCGAGGCGGCGCTCGCCGGCTGGAACATCGACGTCGCGCCGGACGGCCACGGGCTGCCCGCCGGGGCCGGCGACGTCGCGCACGGCAAGGACGTGTTCGCCGCGAAGTGCGCGATGTGCCACGGCGCGATGGGCCAGGGCGGCGTCGGCGACCCGCTCGTCGGCGGGCGCGGCACGCTCGCCGCCGACAAGCCGCTGAAGACGGTCGGCAGCTACTGGCCGTATGCGACGACGCTGTTCGACTACATCCGCCGCGCGATGCCGTACAACGCGCCGCAGTCGCTGTCCGCCGACGACGTGTATGCGGTCAGCGCGTATCTGCTGTATCTGAACGGCGTGGTGCCGGACTCGACGCGGCTCGACGCGAAGTCGCTGCCGAAGGTGAAGATGCCGAACCGCGACGGCTTCGTGGCGGACCCGCGGCCGGGCGCGCTGTAGTGCTTCGAGCGCCGTCGCGCGATGCGGCGCGGATCGATGCGCTACGCGACGACGATATCGACGCCGACCTCGTGCAGCAGGTCGCGCAGCCTTTCGGCCTGTTCCATGCGCGCGCCGCTGCGCAGATGAATCCGCAGCGACTGCCCCGCGATGCCGTCGATCGGACGCGCCAGCCACAGTTCGATCGCGAGGCCGAGCCCGTCCGGCTGACGGTCGCTGACGGGTTCGATGACGCGCGGTTTGAAACAGGCGGATTCGGACATGATGAAGACCTGGTCGGGACTGGGGTCTTGCCATCGTAGTCACGCTCTCGCACGCGGCCAAGCGACAAATCCGCGTATGCAAATCACCGCGCGCTTAGCACGAACCGCGCTTTTCACCGGACGATTTATTGGTTCGTCGTGTCCGACCCGGCTGCTAAGTTGGCGCCTGTGCCGCGGCCGGGCCGCGGCGCCGATAACGACATTCGCAACACATCACGGATACCACAGGCTCGCCTCATGAAACTCAGGACTCTCGCTACGTGGCTCGTCGCATTGACGGCCGCGATCTCCGGCGTCGCGCACGCCGACCGCCTCGACGACATCCGGAAAGCCGGCGTGCTGCGCGTCGCGACGTTCGACAGCAACCCGCCGTTCGGTTTCGTCGATCCCGCGACGAACCACATCGTCGGCCTCGACGTCGATTATGCGAAGGCGCTCGCGGACAAGCTCGGCGTGAAGCTCGAACTGCAGCCGACGAACCCGGCGAACCGCATTCCGTTCCTCACGTCGAGGAAGGTCGATCTGGTGCTCGCGAACTTCACGATCACCGACGAACGCGCGAAGCAGGTCGATTTCAGCATCCCGTATTTCTCGTCGGGCCAGCAGTTCCTCGCGAAAAAAGGCGTGCTGAAGTCGCCGGACCAGATCAACGGGCTGCGCATCGGCGTCGACAAGGGCACGACGAACGAGATCGCGGTGCGCGACCAGTTCCCGCAGGCGACGCTCGTCGCGTACGACGACACCCCGTTCGCGTTCGCGGCGCTGCGCACGGGCAACGTGCAGGCGATCACCCAGGACGGCCCGAAGCTCGTCGGCCTGCTCGCGAACGTGCCGGATCGGCAGAACTACGAGATTCCGGCGTTCTCGATCACGAAGGACTACATGGGCGTCGGCATCCCGAAGGGCGAGCCGCGCCTGACCTCGTTCGTGAACGACACGCTGCGCGGCCTGGAAGCGGACGGCTCGGCGGTGACGATCTACAACCGCTGGTTCGGCCCGCAGACGAAAACGCCGCTGCCGCGCCTGTTCAGGATCGGCGACAAGGTCTGATGCGGATCCCCGCTTGAGCCGCTGGAGAGCCGCCGCGCGGCGCTCCGCCACGACGGGCACGCGACGCGTGCCCGTTGCCGTTTTCGCGCTTTCTTTAGCGTTCCCGATTCGACCGGAATTCAGACGATGCAGGATTGGCTCGCTCCCAGATATTTGCTGTGGCTGTGGCAGGGGTTCGGCGTCACGGTCGGCCTCGCGTCGTGCGCGGGGGTTGCCGCGACGTTCGGCGGCTTCGTGCTCGCGCTCGCCGGCGATGCGCGCTGGCGCGTCGCGCGCCATGCGGTCGCCGCGTATGTCGTCGCGTTTCGCAACACGCCGCTGCTCGTGCAACTGCTGTTCTGGTATTTCGGCGCGGCGACGCTGCTGCCCGAAACCGCGATGCAATGGCTCAACGCCGTGCACGTGATCCACGTCGGCGGCTGGTCGCTGCGCTGGCCGTCGTTCGAATTCGTCGCGGGGTTCATCGGCCTCGCGTGCTACACCGCCGCGTTCGTCGCGGAGGAGTTTCGCGCGGGGATCGCCGGGGTCCCGGCCGGGCAGCGGCACGCCGCGTTCGCGCTCGGGCTCACGCCGTTGCAGACGTTCCGCCACGTCGTGCTGCCGCAGGCGGTGCGCATCTCGCTGCCGCCGCTGTTCGGCCAGTACATGAACCTCGTGAAGAACTCGTCGCTGACGATGGCGATCGGGCTGGCGGAACTGTCGTATGCGTCGCGCCAGGTCGAGACCGAAACGTTCAAGACATTCGAGGCGTTCGGCGTCGCGACCGTGCTGTACATCGGCGCGGTCGCGGTGATCGAGGCCGTGTCGCACGTGCTCGCGCATGCGCGCGACCGTTCGCTCGCGAGGCGCTGACATGCCCTGGCAACTGTTCGTCAACAACCTGCCGTACCTGCTGGTCGGCCCGTTCCCCGAAGGGCCGCTCGGCGGCGCGGCGCTGACGCTGGTGCTGGCGTTGACGTCCGCGATCGTGTCCGGCGTGCTCGGGCTCGGACTCGGCGTCGCGCTCGCGCTGGCCGGCCCGTTCGCCCGCGTGCCGCTGCTGCTCGCGATCGGCTTCTTCCGCGCGATTCCGGTGATCATGCTGATCTTCTGGACGTACTTCCTGCTGCCGATGATCTTCCACATCGACGTGCCGGGGCTCGCGACGGTCGTCTGCGCGCTGTCGCTGATCGGCGGCGCGTATCTCGCGCATTCGGTCCACGCGGGGATTCGCGCGGTCGGCGACGCGCAGTGGCAGGCCGGGCTGTCGCTCGGCTTCACGCGCTTCGACGCGCTGCGCTACGTGGTGCTGCCGCAGGCGATCCGGATCATGGCGCCGTCGTTCGTGAACCAGTGGGTGTCGCTCGTGAAGGACACGTCGCTCGCGTACATCGTCGGCGTGGGCGAACTGTCGTTCGTCGCGACCCAGGTGAACAACCGGCTGATGATCTATCCGATCCCGATCTTCCTGTTCGTCGGGTTCCTGTACCTCGTGCTGTGCACCGCGCTCGACCGCACCGCGAAATACTGGCTCGGCCGCGCGCGGCGGCCTGCCGCGCGGACCGGCGCGCTCGCGCGAGCCGCGGGCGATTGAGCGCGATTGAGCGCGACACACGGCTCCGCGACATGGTGTGATCCCGTTCCGCCAGGCCACGCGATCCGGCGCGGCGCGTGGCACACTGGAATGCCTCGTTGGGCACCGGAGACGCGGATGGAACGCCTGTTCATCGATCGCCGCGACGCCGGCCGGCAGCTCGCGGAACGTCTGGGCGCATGGGCCGGCCGCGACGACGTCGTCGTGCTCGGACTGCCGAGAGGCGGCGTGCCGGTCGCGTTCGAGGTCGCCGCCGCGCTCGGCGCGCCGCTCGACGTGCTGCCGGTGTGCAAGGTCCGTATGCCGTGGCAGCCGGAACTGGCGCTCGGCGCGCTGTCGTCGAACGGCGCGCAATACATCGATCATCGGATGGTCCGCGAATCGGGCATCGCGCCTTCCCGGCTGGACGAGGAACTGGAGAAGGCGCGCGAAGAACTCGCGCGGCGCGAGGCGCTTTATCGCGGCGGGCGGGCGCTGGCGCCGGTCGCGGGAAGGATCGCGATCGTCGTCGACGACGGGATGGCGACCGGCGCGGCGCTAAAGGCGGCCGCGCTGGCGCTCGCGCCGCTGCGGCCCGCGCGGATCGTCGCGGCGTTGCCCGTGGCCCCTGCCGACGGGCCGCGCCGGGTCGGCGACGCGGTCGACGAACTCGTCTGCGTGCAGATGCCGCCGAACTTCATGAGCGTCGGACAGTTCTATCGCGACTTCGAGCAGACCAGCGACGGCGAGGTGAACGAACTGCTGGAGCGGGCCGCGGGCCGGCGCTGCGCGGGTTGAAACAGCGCATGCGGCGCATGCGTCGCGCGTCGCCATGCGGCGGCGCGGGCGACCGGACGCGCGCCGCCTGTGCGTGAGTTATCGCGCGCCATCGCAACTATCGCAATGGATTCGCCGCGTGCGGGCCGACGACCGTCCGCCACAACCGCACGCGCCAATGCGAGATCAGCCCGGCCTTCACGTACGGATCCTCGCGTGCGAATGCTTCCGCCGCCGCCGGCGAGCCGCCTTCGAACAGCAGCACCGCGCCGTCGACCGGATCGGCGAGCGCGCCCGCGAGCAGCAGTTCGCCGCGCTCCGCCGCCGCCCACGCATACGCGAGATGCTCGTCGCGGTAATCGCCGCGGCGCGCCAGGTAGTCGTCGGACACTTCGTACATCAACAGGTAGTGCATCAGGCCTCCTCGTCGCCGGGTCGGTTGGCGATCGTCACGATGATACCGCCGCGCGATTGGCGACATTCGCGGCAGCCCCGGGCAATCGCCCGATACGGCCTCGGGACAACCCCTGTCAACCGAAGCCGCTTCCGCCCCGTTTTGAATACGGCTTTGCCATAATGGTTGCGGCGATGGGCACGACAGACCGGTTCCGCCCGCGCACGACTACCGACAACATCGATATCCCATGGAGCAAACGATGAAGATTCAGTCCGTTCTCGCCGCAATCGTGCTCGGCGGCGTGCTGGCCGCGCCGGCGTTCGCGCAGACCGCCGCGCCGGCGAACAGCCAGCAGTCGAAGATGAAGACCTGCAACACGCAGGCCGCCGGCAAGAAAGGCGACGACCGCAAGGCGTTCATGAAGCAGTGCCTGTCGGCGGACGGCGGCGCGGCCGATACGGCCACGATGACCCCGCAGCAGCGCATGAAGGCGTGCAACACGCAGGCCGCCGACAAGAAGGGCGACGACCGCAAGGCGTTCATGAAGCAGTGCCTGTCCACCAAGAGCTGATCGCGGCGACGCGGCGCGCATCGCGCAGGCGCGCCGTTCGACGTTCGCCCGGCACGGCCGCTTTTGCGGCCGGCTCACCGCTTCCTTACGCGCGATCGCGCGGCATCCCTCCTCCCGTTTGTCCCCCCTGCAAAACCCGCCGCGGCCAGCCCGCCGTTTTTCTCCTATGATGGCGCAAGCGGCGGCCCTCGATTCGAACGACACAGACAACAGCCATCGGCCGCCGGCTTGACGTTGATGCCGCAGGCATCGAACGGAGGCGCAGATGGCATGGAGACACAAGAACCGCTGGTTTCGCCGCTGGCTGCTGGTGATCGTCTTCTGGCTGGTGCCGGTGATGATCGTCGCGGTACGCGAGATCCAGGAGGAAATGGCGTACAACCGCGCGGACCTTCAGGCGGCCCTGACCACGTGGACGTTCACCGACGCCGAGCGCGCCGCGGGTGCGCCCGCGCGCTGCCGCGGCCTGCCGGATGCCGCGCGCGCGGCCGGCTGCCCGCCGTCGGTGCTCGCGGCGAACGCGCCGCGCCATCAGACGGCGCTCGACGAATACGCGGTGCGGCGCGCGACGCTCGCGCGTTACCTGTGGCACGCGTTCGTCGGCTACTGGGTCGTGCCGGCGGCCGCGCTGCTCGCGATCGGCGTCGTGCTCGGCGGCGTGAAGCGCGCGCTGCGGCGGCCGCCGGCGACGGGTGCCGCGCACGAACATCACTGATCCGCCTGCCGCCCCGTCTGTCGTCCCATCTGTCGTCCGGCTCGCATGCCGTGCGGGCATTCGCCGCCCGCGCGACATTGCGGCCGTCCGCCCGCTTCGCGCGACACCGTCAGCGCACGCTTTCGCTGCGCCACCTCAAGCTGCCGCGACAACGCACCGTGCTATAACCGAAGCCCCGCCGCCCAGGCGCGAACCAGTCGGCTGCGCGAACGATCGCGCGGACGACGGTCGTGGCGACGGCTCTCGGCAAACCCACACGGAGAAGAAGATGCAAAGACGTAGCTTCCTTCTGAAGACCTCGGCCGCGCTCGCGGCGGCAGGCGTCGCGCTCGCCGGCTGCACGACGACGACCGATCAACCGGCCAGCGCGTCGACGAACGAATCGCGCCGCCGCTCGATCAATGCGGCCGTCGACGGCACGATGTCGCGTCTGTTCGAGACGGTACCCGGCTCGCGCGAACTGGTCGGCAAGTCGCGCGGCGTGCTCGTGTTCCCGCAGGTGATCCAGGCGGGTTTCGTGGTCGGCGGCCAGCACGGCGACGGCGCGCTGCGCGTCGGCGGCCGCACCGAAGGTTACTTCAGCACGACGTCCGCGTCGGTCGGCGCGCAGATCGGCGTGCAGTCGAAGTCGATCATCTATCTGTTCATGACGCAGGACGCGCTGGAACGCTTCCGCAAGTCCGACGGCTGGTCGGCGGGCGGCGATGCGTCGGTTGCGCTCGTGAAGGCCGGCGCGAACGGCGCGATCGACACGACCACCGCGACAAGCCCGGTCGAAGTGTTCGTGCTGACGAACACCGGGCTGATGGGCGACCTGTCGCTGTCCGGCACGAAGATCACGCGGCTGCCGATCTGAACGCGGGTTCGCCGCCGCGTTCGTCCGCGCGCCGGGGCGGCTCTGCGCCGCTCAGCTCGCGGACGTGTCGATCACCTTGAAGCGCGAGCGTTTCGCCGCGCGGATCACCGTCTGATACGCGTCCACGTATTCCCGCGCCATCCGGTGCGACGTGAAGCGTTCCTCGAAACGCCGCCGCACGCCCGCGCGCGGCACCCGGTCGAGCCGGTTCACCGCGGCGACCGCGCCGATCTCGTCCTCGACGATGAAGCCGGTCACGCCCTCCTCGACCACCTCCGGCACCGCGCCGCGATTGAACGCGATCACCGGCGTGCCGCACGCCATCGCCTCGATCAGCACGAGGCCGAACGGCTCCGGCCAGTCGATCGGAAACAGCAGCGCATGCGCGCCGGACAGGAATGCCGCTTTTTCGTCATCCGAAATCTCGCCGATGAACTCGACGTCCGGCAGCGCGAACAGCGGCTTGATCTTGCGTTCGAAATACTCGCGGTCGGCCTCGTCGACCTTCGCGGCGATCCGGATCGGCAGCCCGCAGCGCTGCGCGATGCGAATCGCGGTATCGACGCGTTTTTCCGGCGAGATGCGGCCGAGGAACGCCAGATAACGAGGCTCGACCGGCTGCGGCGTGTACAGGTGCTCGGGCAGCCCGTGATAGACGGTTTTCAGCCACTTCGCCTGCGGCATCGGCTGGCGTTGCGCGTTCGAGATCGAGATCACCGGCGCGGTATCGAACGTGTCGAACACCGGCTGCTGCTCGGGCAGATCGAGGCGGCCATGCAGCGTCGTCACGAACGGCGTTTCCTGGCGCTTGAACACCGAAAACGAGTAGTAGTCCATGTGGAAATGCAGCACGTCGAACTGGCGGGCCTGGCGGCGCACCAGTTCCATCAGCAGCATGTGCGGCGCGACGCGGTCGCGGATGCCCGGATCGAGCCGCAGCGCGCGCGGCCATACCGCTTCGAGCTTCGCGCTCGTGACCGAGTCGCCGCTCGCGAACAGCGTGACGTCGTGGCCCAGATCCACCAGCGCCTCGGTGATGTACGACACCGCGCGCTCGGTCCCGCCGTACAGCTTCGGCGGCACGGATTCGGTCAGCGGGGCGATCTGCGCAATTCTCATCGATGTCTCCAGGAAACGGGCCGGGTCCGCGCGGTCGATGCGGGGTGGTTTCCGGTCCGAGGTCGCGCCAGGGGGCGGGACCGCCATCCGGAAGCGTGATTCCGGGGCCGGATTCGCGCCCGGCCTGCCGCGCGGCGGCAAGCGTCCATTATTCGGGAACGCGGGCCGAAACGCCGCCGGTCTTTCAATTGCTATACGGAGTTACACGCGGAAACATGTTGCAGCGCAAGCTCAGCGCGCCGGCCACTTCCACGGCGGCAGGTCGAGCGAATCGGCGTTGGCGAGCGAGGTTGCGCCCAGCCGGCGTTCGAGCACGACCGGCTGGCTCGCCGCGTCGCGCTCCAGCGCCGCGACGAGCCGCGGCGCGTGCGACACCACCAGCACCTGCGACGCCTCGGCGGCCTGCGCGGTCAGCGCGAGCAGCCGCAGCGCGCGATACAGGTTCGACTTGCCGCTGCCGTTCGGGCCGGTGACGACGTTCAGCGGGCCGAGCGGCACGATCAGTTCGCGCAGCGAGCGGTAGTTGGCGATGGCGAGCGTGACGGGAAAAGCCGGCGCGGACGATGGGCGGATGCTACGCGAATCCACGCCGTACGGCGATGCGTTGCTCCCCTGCGTTTGCGCGGCGTGCCCGTGCGTCGCCGCTCACCGCTGCGGCTGCGACATCTGCCCCGGATGCGGCACGCTGCGCAGATCGTGCAGGAACGAGTCGCGCCACACGCCGAGATCGTTGCGCCTCAGCGCCTCCATGTTCGTCTCGTAACGCGCCTGGCGCTCGGCCAGCGGCATCGACAGCGCGCGCTGCAACGCCTCGCACATTCCGAGCGCGTCGTGCGGATTCACGAGCAGCGCGCCGCTCAGTTCGGCCGCCGCGCCCGCGAACACCGACAGCACCAGCACGCCCGGATCGGACGGATTCTGCGCGGCGACGTACTCCTTCGCGACGAGGTTCATCCCGTCGTGCAGCGGCGTGACGAAGCCGACCTGCGACTCGCGGAACAGCGACATCAGCTTCCAGCGGTCGTACTGCTGGCTCAGATAGCGGATCGGCGTGTAGTCGAGCCCGGAATAACGGCCGTTGATGCGCCCTGCCTCGCCCTCCAGTTCCTCGCGGATGTTGCGGTACGTCGCGACGTCCGAGCGCGTCGGCGGCGCGATCTGCACGAGCGTCACGTTGCCCCGCCATTCGGGCGAGCGTTCGAGCAACTGCTCGAACGCCTTGAAGCGTTCGACCAGCCCTTTCGAATAATCGAGCCGGTCGACGCTCATGATCAGCTTGCGCCCTTCGAGGCTCTGCTTCAGGTCGAGCACGTGCTGGCGGCTTTCGTAGCGTTTGGCCTGCTCGGCGATCTCGTCCGGGAACACGCCGATCCGGTACACGCCGGTGCGCAGCCTGCGCCCGAACGCTTCGACGTCGCCGTGCTCGCCCTCTTCGCCGACGGCGCCGCGCGCGCTGCGGACGATGTAGTCGTGGAACGCCTGCTGGTCGTTGCGGGTCTGGAAGCCGAGCAGGTCGTAACAGCACAGCGACTTCACCAGTTCCTCGTGCGGCGGGATCGTCTGCAACACCTGCGGCGACGGAAACGGAATGTGCAGGAAAAAGCCAATCCGGTTTGTCACGCCTTCCGAGCGCAAGGCTTCCGCGAACGGAATCAGGTGGTAGTCGTGGACCCACACGATGTCGTCCGGGTCGATCAGCTTCATGAGCTTGTGCGCGAGCCACGCGTTCACGCGCCGGTAACCCGCGTATTCGTCGCGCTCGTAACGCGCGAGGTCGTTGCGGTAGTGGAACACCGGCCACAGCGTCGCGTTCGAAAAACCCCGGTAGTATTGGTCGTAGTCCTTGCGCGTGAGGCCGACGGTCGCGAACGTGACCGGGCCGTCCTGTTCGAGCGTCGGCCCGGCGTTCGCGACCGTCTCGCTGACCACGTCGCCGCTCCAGCCGAACCACACGCCGCCGGTGTCCTTCAGCGCGCCGAACACGCCGACCGCGAGTCCGCCGGCCGAGCCCTTCGTTTCGGTCGGCGTCGCGACGCGGTTCGACACGACTATCAATCTGCCCATCTTGCTCCTCCGGTTGTCGGACGCGGCCGTCGCCGACGGCGAACGTGCCCGTCCGGGCGGGTCGCGCGCAGCCGCCGCTGTTGCGCCCGCGGCGGCCCGACCGCCGCGATGCCGCGCGCCCGCTTCGTTCGTTATGCGCCGCGCGGGCTGGCGCCGGCGGCGTCGACCGGCACGGCCTCGCGGTTGCTCTGGCTCGTGCCGCTCAACGGGTCCGCCTCGGTGTGCGCCGCGGTGCTCGACGCGGCCGGTCCCTCGCTGCGTCGCGCCCCGCCCGGCAATCCGCCCGCGCTGCTCTCCCGTTCCGCCGACACCTCCGCGCGGGCGCGCGGCAGGAACTGCGGATACTGCTCGTTCACGAAGGTCAGCAGCCCTTCGCGCACGCGGCAGCGCAGATCCCAGTTCAGCCCCGAGTTCTCCGAGCTGACCAGCACGCGCAACTGCATCGCGCGTTCGTTCGCGTCGGTGACCTGCAGCACCTGCACGCGCCGGTCCCATTCGGGCGCGCCCTCGACGATCCGCGCCAGTTCCTCGCGCAGCGGCGCGAGCGGCATCCGGTAGTCGAGCCACAGGAACACCGAGCCGATGATCTGCGAACTGCTGCGGGTCCAGTTCTGAAACGGGTTCTCGATGAACCACTGCAACGGCACGACGAGCCGCCGCTGGTCCCAGATCCGCACCGACACGTAGGTGCCGGTGATCTCCTCGATGCGCCCCCACTCGCCCTGGATCACGACCACGTCGTCGAGCCGGATCGGCTGCGACAGCGCGATCTGCAACCCCGCGATCAGGTTGCCCAGCACGGGCCGTGCCGCGATACCGGCGACCAGACCGGCGACCCCCGCCGACGCGAGCAGGCTCGCGCCGATCTGACGCACGTTCGGGAAGGTCATCAGCCCCGCGCCCAGCCCGACGATCACGATCACCACCATCACCGAGCGCGCGAGCACGCGCGCCTGCGTGTGGATGGCGCGGGCCTGGAGGTTGTCGGCAATGTCGAGCGGATGCGCGGCGATGATCGCGTCGCCGATCGCGGCCGCGCAGCGCACCGACAGCCACGTGATCGCGGCGATCAGCGCGAACGCGGCGACGTCGCGCAGCGTCGTCACGAAGTGCAGTTCGTCCGGCGCCTGCCACAGCACGAATTCGAGCGCGAGGACGATCATCACGCCGAGCGACGGCCGGTTGATATAGCGGACGAACAGGCTGATCTGCGGATACGGCCGCGCGACGCGCCGGATCACGCGGCCGCCGACCCAGTGCACGGCGATCGCGAACAGCACGCCGAGGGCGGCGACGAACGATGCGCCGAGCCACGTTTTCAGCGGCGCGTCCGCGATGCGGGCGAGGTCGTCGACGGTCAGAAGCATCGTGGCCTTTTCCTCCAGAGGCGGGACTCGTGGAAACGGCGCGGGCGCCTGGCCCGGCACGAAGCGGTTGGCTGGCGGCGCGGCGCGTCTGTCTCGCGTTCGCGGCCGCCGGCCGGTGCGCCGCGCGGTTCGCGGCGGATGATGCGGTGTGGCTGTTACGGTGAAGCTGGCGGGTCATGCGCTCCGCCGCGCGGCGGCCCGGAGCGTCAAGCGTCAGCTACCGGACTTGCACGGAAACGCCCTGCCGAGGCCCAGCGACACCGCGGTGCTCGCATTGTAGCCCGCGACGTTCGGATTCTCCGCGATGTACTTGCGGACCGCGTCGGTCAACTGCGCGGAACGGGCGTCCGGCGGCAGGCAGAAATACTGGCCGACGCGTGGGCCGGTCGTGCCGCCGATCGCGTCGATCGTGTTGAACACGCCGTCCGCCGCGCCTTCGACGTAGGCCGCGCACGCCGCGCGCGACGCGACGTCGGTTTTCATGCAAAGCCGGTTCAGGTCGGACGCCGTGAACGCGAACGCCGAAACCGGCAACGCGAATGCGGCCGCGCAAAGCAAAGCCCGTAGCATGAACTCTCCCCTTTCGATACGTATGGTCCGGAGCGGCGCGATCGTTCGATCGGCATCAAGCGGCCCGCCCCGGCGGCAATCTGGTTATTTTGCACCGTTTTGCGGCGCTGCCGCACCGGCGTCCGCCGGCACGCCCATCCGCGCGGACAGCCCCTTGATCACGTCCGGCGCGCGGTAGTGCTTCGCGAAGTCGAGCGCGTTCAGGCCGATCTGGTTCTTCACGTTCAGGTCCGCGCCGTTGTCCAGCAGGATCTTCACGGTCGTCACGTGGTTGCCGCGCGCGGCCATCATCAGCGGCGTCGTGCCGTTCGGCGAACCGGCATCGACGTAGGCCGAGTTGTCGAGCAGCAATTGCACGATGTCGTCGTTGCCGTTCGACGCCGCGTAGTGCAGCGGCGCCCAGCCCTTCTTGTTCACTTCGGCGTCCTTCGAGATCAGCAGCTTCACGAGGTCGATGTCGCCGTTCAGCGCGGCGAGCATCATCGCGTTCTCGCCCGCGCGGTCCTCGGCCTCGATGTTCGTCTTCGGGTTCGCGACCAGCAGCGCGGCGACCTTGTCCGATTTCTCGCGCGCGGCCAGCACGAGGAGCGGCATGCCCTGTTCGTCGGTCGCGTTCGGGTCCATTCCGCCCGCGAGGTCCTTCGACACGGCCCGGTCGTCGTCGAACTTGACCGCCTTCACGAGCGAGTCGAGCGACGCCGCGTGCGCGGGAGCCGCCGCGAACAGCGCGCCAGCGAGGCCGAGCGCGACCGACGCGGCGAGCGCGCGGCGCATGAAACCGGAGCGGGAAGCCGAAGCAGCGGCGGAATGCGGAATCATCTTCATATTTTGCCTTAACTCTATACCGTATTATGCTGAATTCAAAAGATTATTGGCAGCAGACGGTTACGCGCGCACCGGCGCCGGGATCCTGAACAGCCGGAAAAAGTTCTGCGTCGTCGCATCCGCGAGTTCGGCGTCGGTGAGGGCGCGCTGCTGCGCAATGAATCTTCCGACATAGCTGACGTACGCAGGTTCATTGGGCTTGCCGCGATACGGAACCGGCGCAAGGTACGGCGAATCGGTTTCGATCAGCAGCCGGTCGAGCGGCACGCGGCGCGCGACGTCCTGCACGTCGGTCGCGCTCTTGAACGTAACGATCCCGGACAGCGAAATGTAGAAGTTCTGCGCGAGCGCCCGTTCGGCGATCGGCCACGGCTCGGTGAAGCAGTGCATCACGCCGCCCGGCACGCCCGCGCGCTCCTCGTCCATGATCCGCAGCGTGTCGTCCGACGCCGCGCGCGTGTGGATGATGAGCGGCTTCGACGTCGCGTGCGCGGCGCGGATGTGGGTGCGAAAACGCTCGCGCTGCCACTCCATGTCCGCGATCGTGCGCTCGCCGAGCCGGTAATAGTCGAGCCCCGTCTCGCCGATCGCGACGACCTTCGGATGCGCGGCCAGTTCGACCAGCTCCGCGACGGACGGCTCCTGCGCGTCCTCGTGGTCCGGATGCACGCCGACCGACGCATACACGTTGTCGTAACGCGCGGCGATGTCGAGCACGGACGGCAGCGTCTCCAGATCGACCGACACACAGAGCGCGTGCGTGACCGAATGGCTGCGCATGTTGTCGAGCACCTGCGGCAGCCGGTCGGCGAGACCTTCGAAATTGATGTGGCAATGCGAATCGACGAACATGGGCGGACCTGCGATGGGGTTGCGGTTGACGACGTTACCAGCCGGCTCGGCCGGACTCACGCGGCGTCGAGCCGCTTGCCGAGGATCACGAGATCGCGCTCGACGCCGTCGAGCACCGCGACGCGCGGCAGCGTGCCCCACGCGTCGAAGCCGAAGCTGCGGAACAGGCGCACGCTCGGCTCATTGTGGCCGAACACGAAGCCGAGCACCGTATGGATGTCGAGCCCCGGCGCGGCGTCGAGCGCGGCGGCCAGCAATTGGCGGCCGAGCCCCTTGCCGCGCGCGGCCTCGTCCAGATAGATGCTGACTTCCGACGTGTGCCGGTACGCGGGCCGGCCATAGAAGTCCGAGAAGCTGAGCCACGCGATCACGCGGCCGCCGTCCTCGACGACCCACAGCGGCCGCTTCGCCGGCCCGTGCGCGTCGAACCACGCGCGCCGGCTGTCGACGCTGACCGGTTCGAGGTCGGCGGTGACCAGCCGGGACGGCACGGTCGAGTTGTAGATGGCGACGATCGCGGGCAGATCGTCGAGGGTGGCGTCGCGGTAGGCAAGCGTCATGGTGCAGTCGGGTTTGACGAGGGCGGCGTCACGCGAACAGCTCGCGGTAGCCGAGAAACAGTTCTTCGAACACGAGCCGCGCGTTCAGCGGATGGTTTTCGACCGCGCGCTGGCGCGTGATGGTCTTCGTGTAGCGCGCGAGCGCGGCCGGATCGAGTGCGCCGGCGCAGCGCGCAAGCGCGGCGCCGGCCTGCGGGAAATAACGCGGCCGGCCGGCGGTCCGCTCGGCCAGCAGATCGTACAGCCAGCGTTGCAGCCAGCCGAGCACGAGCGGCACCGGCAGCTTCTGCAAGGTTTCGCCGCACGCGAATGCGTCGCACGCGGCGCCGGACGCCAGTTGCGCGAGCGTCCAGTCGCGCAGCGCGCGGCTGTCGTCGTGCGCGAGCGCGAGCGCCGCGAGCGGCGCGCCGCCGGCCTCCGCGAGCAGCGTACCCGCGTCGCCGACGCCCTGTGCGGCGAGCCACGCCTGCGCGGCCTGCGGCGACGGCGTGCCCATCGGCCACTGGCGGCAGCGGCTGATGATCGTCGGCAGCAGCCGGTCGATCCGCGCGGACACCAGCAGGAACACGACGCCGGCCGGCGGTTCTTCGAGCGTTTTGAGCAGCGCGTTCGCGGCGGCGACGTTCAGCGCCTCGGCCGGATACAGCACGACGACCCGCATCCCGCCGCGGTGCGAGCCGACGCCGCTGAAGTCCAGCAGCGCGCGCACCTGCTCGATGCGGATTTCCTTGCTCGGCGCGCGGGTTTTTTTCGCGTCGTCGCCGTCGCCCTTGTCCGCTTTCTCGGCCTTGTCGTCGGCCGGCGCGGCGCCGGTCTCGGCGGCGAGCGCCTCCGGCACGACGATCCGGTAGTCCGGATGATTGCCCTGCGAGAACCAGCCGCACGCGGCGCAGCGGCCGCACGGCTCGCCGTTCGGCAACGGCGACTCGCACAGCAGCCCCTGCGCGAGATGCTTCGCGAAATGCAGCTTGCCGATGCCGGCCTGGCCGTGCAGCAGCAGCGCATGCGGCCAGTGGCTGCGTAGCTGCTGCAAGCGGGTCCAGTCATCGGTTTGCCATGGGTAAATCATGTCAGATCAGCAGGTTAGCAGCAAAATTTGAAGTTTCACGCGAACTGGAGCGGCCGCGAGAAAGAATCCATTAATCAATAAAATTCAAAGACTTGCAATCACTTCTTCGAGCTTCTTGCGAATTGCGTCGATGCTCTGCGTCGAATCGACGATCGCGAACCGGTACGGCGCTTCTTCCGCGCGGCGCAGGTACTCGGCGCGCGTGCGCGTGAAAAACGCGTCGGTCTCGCTTTCGAAGCGGTCCGGCTCGCGCGCCGCGCTGCGCCGCTCGCTCGCGGTGTCCGGCGGCACGTCGAACAGCACCGTCAGGTCCGGCTGAAAACCGCCCTGCACCCACCGCTCCAGCGTTTCGAGCTTGTCGCGCGGCAGCCCGCGGCCGCCGCCCTGATACGCGAACGTCGCATCGGTGAAACGGTCCGACAGCACCCAGTCGCCGTGCGCGAGCGCCGGCTCGATCACGCGCGCGAGATGTTCGCGGCGCGCGGCGAACATCAGCAGCGCCTCGGTTTCCAGATCCATCGGCTGGTGCAGCACGATCTCCCGCACCGCCTCGCCAAGCGGCGTGCCGCCCGGCTCGCGCGTCATCACGACCGTGCGGCCCGCGACGGCCGGCTTTGCCGCGAGCCGGTCGCGGAACCATTCGAGATGGGTGGTCTTGCCCGCGCCGTCGATGCCTTCGAACGTGATGAATTTGCCCCGCGCCATCATTGACCCCGGATGTATTTGTCGACGGCCTTGTTGTGGTCGCCAAGCGTGTTGGAAAAGACGCTGCTGCCGTCGCCTCGGGCGACGAAGTACAGCGCGGTCGTCGCCGCCGGGTTCAGCGCGGCTTCGAGCGCGGCCACGCCAGGCAGCGCGATCGGCGTCGGAGGCAGCCCCATCCGGAGGTACGTATTGTAAAGAGTGTCGGTCTGGAGGTCGCGCTTGTGCAGGCGCCCGTCGTAGTTGTCGCCGAGCCCGTAGATCACCGACGGGTCGGTTTGCAGCGGCATCCCCGCGCGCAGCCGGTTCGCGAACACCGCGGCGACGAGCGCGCGGTCGCTCGCGCGGCCGGTTTCCTTCTCGACGAGCGACGCGAGCTTCAGCGCGTCGTACGGCGTCTTCAGCGGCAGCCCCGGCGCGCGCGCCGCCCACGCTTCCGCGAGGCGCACCTGCATCAGCCGGTACGCGCGGCGGTACACGTCGAGGTCGCTCGTGCCCTTGTCGAACAGGTAGGTGTCGGGGAAAAACAGCCCCTCGCCGCTGTCGTGCGGCGCGGGCGGCGCGCCGATCGCGGTCAGCAGCTGCGCGTCGGTCAGCCCGGCCGCGTCGTGGCGCAGCGCCGGATTCGTGTCCAGTTCCGCGCGCATCCGCCTGAAGGTCCAGCCCTCGATGACCGTCGCGACGTACTCGTTCACGTCGCCGCGCGCCATCTTCTGCAACACCTGGTACGGCGTCACGCCCCGCTTGAACTCGTAGTTGCCCGACTTGAGCTGGCTTTGCAGCCCGAGCACGCGCGTCATCGCGACGAACAACCGGGTTTCCACCGGCACGCCGCCGCGCCGCAACTGGATCGTCACGCTGCGCACGCTGCTGTGCGGCTTGATCGTGACGTCGAGCTGGTCGGAGGCGAGATCGATCGGGGTGGACGCCCAGTACCAGACGCCGCCGATGGCGGCCGCGGCCGCCACGACGAGCGCGGTGCCGGCGACAAGGCATTTCTTCAACAGGGACATGCGAAACACGACTCAGGGGGACCCCATATAATACTTGTTCGCCCCCGCTAAAGTCAGGATTGACTGTTCCCCGAATCCATGAATTCCCCGCTCGATTCCGCCTCCGCCGCTCCTGCCGCCCCGTCGCCCGCCGCCGCGCGGCCGTCGTCCGCCGATTTCGACGCGGTGCTGACCGGCGGCGCCTACGCGGTGCTGCCGCAGTTCGGCGTGATCGACGCGAACGGCGACGACGCGGCGGCATTCCTGCACGGCCAGTTGACGAACGACATCCAGCACCTCGACGTGACCGGCGCGCGCCTCGCCGGCTACTGCTCGCCGAAGGGCCGGCTGCTCGCGTCGTTCCTCACGTGGAAAACCGGCGAGACGATCCGCCTGCTGGTGTCGAAGGACGTGCAGGCGGCCGTGCAGAAGCGGCTGTCGATGTTCGTGCTGCGCGCGAAGGCGAAGCTCGTCGATGCGAGCGACGCGCTGCTCGTCGTCGGTTTCGCCGGCGACGTGCGCGGTGCGCTCGCCGGCCAGTTCGACGCGCTGCCGGACGGCGTGCACGTGACGGTCGACGATCCGACCGGCACGCTGATCCGCGTGCCGGATGCGGCCGGCCGGCTGCGTTATCTGTGGATCGGCCCGAAGGAAGCGGTCGAGGCGCGGCTCGCGGCGCTCGGCGGCGCGCTCACGCGCGTGCCGCCCGCCGTGTGGGACTGGCTCGACATCCGCGCGGGCGAACCGCGCATCACGCAGCCGGCATCCGAGCAGTTCGTGCCGCAGATGGTCAACTACGACGTGCTCGGCGGCGTGAACTTCCGCAAGGGCTGCTACCCGGGCCAGGAAGTGGTCGCGCGCAGCCAGTATCGAGGCACGATCAAACGGCGCACGTCGCTCGCGAGCGTCGCCGCCGAGCCGGCGAACGCGCACGCGGGCGTCGAGCTGTTCCATTCGGACGACCCCGGCCAGCCGTGCGGGATGGTCGTCAACGCGGCGGCCGCGCCGGACGGCGGCGTCGATCTGCTCGCGGAAATCAAACTCGCTGCGCTCGAAGCGGGCACTGTGCATCTCGGTTCGGCCGACGGTCCCGCGCTGCGTTTCCTGCCGCTGCCGTACGCGCTGCCGACCGAGGCCTGACGCGTTGGCCCCGCTGGCGGTGAACGGGCGTCGCACGGCGCGGCGCATCGGTCGTTCGAAGCGCGTTTGCCGTTGCGTTGACGCCTGTCGCGGAGTTCGCGCGCGATGTGCCTGATCGTCTTCGACTGGCGTCCCGCCGCAACTCGCGGCGCGCTCTTCACGCTCGCCGCGAATCGCGACGAATTCTTCCGCCGCACCGCCGAGCCGCTGCACTGGTGGGACGACGCGCCGAACGTGCTCGCGGGCCGCGATCTCGTCGGCGGCGGCACGTGGCTCGGCACGACGCGCGACGGCCGTTTCGCCGCGCTGACCAACTACCGCGCGCCGCACGACATGCGGCCCGACGCGCCGACGCGCGGCACGCTGGTGTCGCGCTGGCTGACCGGCGCGCCGGACCTGCCGGCGACGCCGCTCGGTTATCTGCAGCAGGTCGCGCGCGATGGCGGCCTGTACAACGGCTTCAATCTGCTGGTAGGCGACTGGAAGCGGCGCGAACTCGCGTGGTACTGCAACCGCGCGGACCTCGCGCCCGCGCTGCTGCCCGCAGGCACGCACGGCATTTCAAACGCGGTACTCGACACGCCGTGGCCGAAGCTCGTGCACAAGCGCGAGGAACTGGCGCAACTGACCGCGAACGGGTCGGACGTGGCGCTCGAACGGCTGGTGGCGATGATGCGCGACCCGCAGCAGGCGCGCGACGCCGAACTGCCGGCGACCGGCATTTCGCTGGAACGCGAACGGGCGCTGTCGGCCGCGTTCATCGAGACGCCGGATTACGGCACGCGCGGCACGACCGCGATGCGGGTGGTCGTCGAGCGCAGCGGAACGTTCGACGTCGATGCGATCGAGCGCAGCGACGACAACGGCTCGCACCGGATCGTGCGGCCCGGGGACTTCGAGCGGCACGAACGGTTCGACGTGATTTGACGGCGCGGCGGCGATCCGCCCCTGCCCGCCTGTTGCCCGACCGGGGAATGCTGCGCACGACACGGGCCGCCGCGCAGGCGCTGCCACGACCCACTTGCGGATCACGGCGGGCACAAGACTCCGCGATGCGCGAGCCAGCCATCGCGGCCCCCATCCCGAAACAATGGCGCAAGCGTCCGGCCGCATCCCGGCCAGACAGCTTCGCGAATACGGCTACCTGAACGCGCCGCCCCGCGTCACCCGGTCCCGAACGCTTCCCGCAACGCCGCCGCCGCATCCGCGTGCGCGGCCACCGCTTCGCGCACGAACGCGCCGAGCTTGAAAAACTCGTGGACCATTCCCGGATACTCGACCAGCGTCACGCGGTTGCCGGCCGCGCGCAGCTTGTCCGCATACGCGATGCCTTCATCGACGAGCGGATCGTATTCGGCCACCGCGATCCACGCGGGCGCGACGCCCGCGAAGTCCGGCGCGCCGCGCGTGCCGTCGAGCGGCGCGAAACGCCAGTCGTCGCGGTCGGCATCGGTACGCAGATACTGCGAGAAGAACCACTGGATCGTCTTCGCGGACAACAGATAACCTTCCGCGAGCCGCCGGTGCGATGCGGTTTGCTGATGCCCGCCCGCGCCCGGATAGATCAATAGCTGCAACACCGGCGCGATGCCCGCGTCGCGCGCGAGCACCGCGCAGACGGTCGCAAGCGTGCCGCCCGCGCTATCGCCGCCGACCGCGATCCGCGCCGCGTCGATCGCATGTTCGGCCGCGTGGTCGTGCAGCCAGCGCCACGCGTCGAATGCGTCCTCGACCGCCGTCGGAAAACGATGCGCGGGCGCGAGCCGGTAATCGACCGACAGCACCGCGCAATGCGCGTCGCGCGCGTACATCCGGCACAGCGCGTCGTGCGTCTCGACGCTGCCGACCGTGAAGCCGCCGCCGTGGAAATAGACGAGCGCCGGCAGCGGATCGGCCCAGTGCGGCTCGACCGGCAGGTAGAGCCGCGCGCGGATCGACGCGCCGTCGCGCGTCGGCACGTCGAGGTCTTCGACCGCGTGCATCGGCGCGGCCGGAATCTCCAGCACCGACGCACTTGCATCGTATGCGGCCCGCGCTTCATCAGGCGTCAGCGTGTGATACGGCGGGCGGCCGGCGCGCGCGATCATCGCGAGCACCAGTTCGACGTTCGGGTTCAGCGGCATCGGTCGTTATGGCGGCGGTTCGAATGCGCGGATCACGACGCGCGCTTGATCCCGGGTTTCAGCGACATCGGATCGGTCGGCGCGCGTTGCGCCTCGATGTCGTCGTGGCGCAGCTTCACGGTCGCGAGAATGGCCGGATGCGTGAGGATATAGAAACGCCGCTCGCGCACCGCGTCGAACGTCAGCGCCGCGACGTCGTCCGCCGACAGTCTGCCGGAGCGCACCGCGCGTTGCAGTTGCAGGTCGGCCGCCTGCTGCGAGCGGGTCGGCGGCGCGTCGTTGCGCAGCGTAGCGGGCCGCGCGCGCTCCGCGTTCGCGATGCCGGTCGGCACGAACGCCGGGCACAGCAGCGAACAGCCGACGTTCGCGTTCACGCTTTGCAGGTCGTGATAGAGCGTCTCGGTCAACGACACGACCGCGTGTTTCGACGCGTTATAGACGCCCATCGCGGGCGGCGACAGCAGCCCCGCGACCGACGCGGTGTTCACGATATGCGAGCGTTCCTGCTGCTTCAGCATGATCGGCGCGAACGCGCGCACGCCGTTCGCGACGCCGATCACGTTCACGCCGAACACCCACTCCCAGTCCTTCGCGCTGCTCTCCCACACGAAACCGCCGGTGCCGACGCCCGCGTTGTTGAACAGCAGATGCGCGCCGCCGTATGCGTCGAGCGCGGCCTGCGCGAGTCCATCGACCTGCGCGGCGTCGCGCACGTCGGTCGGCACGCCGATCGCGTCCGCACCCTTCGCGCGCAGCGTGTCGACGGTCTGCGCGAGCGCGGCGGGATCGACGTCCGCGAGCACGAGTTTCATGCCGAGCGAAGCGCCCTGCTGCGCGAAGGCGCGGCCGAAGCCGCTCGCGGCGCCGGTGATGACGGCCACGCGGCCGTCGAACTGGAACGGGTCGGACATTGCGGTGCGTATCCTGCGATGAGTGGTTCGAGCCCGAACGGCGGCGTTCGGGTCGGTCAGATCAGCTTCACGAGCTGCTTGCCGAAGTTGCGCCCTTTCAGCAGGCCGAGGAACGCTTCGGGCGCGTTTTCGAGCCCCTGCGCGATCGTCTCGCGATAGATCAGCTTCTTCTGCGCGACGAGGCCGCCGAGTTCCGCGAGCGCCTGCGGCCACAGGTCCAGATGCTCGGTCACGATGAAACCCTGCACCAGCAGCCGCTGCCGCAGGATCAGCGCGGGCTGCTTCAGCGGCACCGGCTCGCCGTCGTAACCGGCGATCATCCCGCACAGCGCGATGCGGCCGAACTCGTTCATCCGGTCGAGCGTCGCGTCGAGCATGTCGCCGCCGACGTTCTCGAAGTAGCCGTCCACGCCGTCCGGCGTCGCGGCCTTCAGGTCGCGCCACAGGTTGCCCGCCTTGTAGTCGACGCACGCGTCGAAGCCGAGCGTGTCGGTCACGTAGCGGCACTTCTCGTCGCCGCCCGCGATGCCGACCGCGCGGCAGCCGGCGAGCTTCGCAAGTTGGCCGACCACGCCGCCGACCGCGCCGCTCGCCGCGCTGACGACGACCGTCTGCCCGGCCTGCGGCGCGATGATGCGGTTCAGCCCGTACCACGCGGTGACGCCCGGCATCCCGACCGCGCCGAGATACGCGGACAGCGGCACGTTCGCCGCATCGACCTTGCGCAGCCCGACGCCGTCCGACGTGCCGAACTCCTGCCAGCCGAGCGTGCCGACCACGTGGTCGCCGACCGCGAACGACGCGTTGCGCGACTCGACCACTTCGCCGACGGTGCCGCCGATCATCACTTCGTTCAGCGGCTGCGGGACCGCATACGACTTCGCGTCGTTCATCCGGCCGCGCATGTACGGATCGAGCGACAGGTAGTGGTTGCGCACCCGCACCTCGCCGTCGGCGAGCGGCGCGAGCGGTGTTTCGACGAGCCGGAAGTTGTCGACGCTCGCCGGCCCCTTCGGGCGCGACACGAGCAGGATCTGGCGATTGAGTTGCGGCATCGGGATCACCTTCGCGTTGGGTTTATCGCAGTCGACAGACTGCGCGATGGAGTCGGCGCGCGCGGCGCGAGGCAGCCGGCGCCGCGCGCGCCAATGAGAGCGTGCGCGGGTCAGCCGTCGCTCGGACCCGGCTTCGCGGCCGGGTCGCTGCGCAGCCGCTGGCTCGTCACGTCGCGGCCGACCGCGAGCCGCCGCATGTACTTGAACGTGCCGAGCGCCTTCGCGACGAAGTGGCCTTCGCTGTCGCGGATCTCGCCTTCGCAGTACGCCATCGTCGTCGAGCGGTGCAGCACGCGGCCGGTCGCGCGCAACTCGCCGCGTCCCGGCTGCATGAAGTTCACCTTCATCTCGACGGTGACGACGCCGATGCCGTCGCCCGCGAGACTGCGCGCGGCCATCGCGAGCGCGATGTCGGCGAGCGTCATCGTCACGCCGCCGTGCGCGACGTCCCACGTGTTCAGATGGCGCGTGGCGAGCGACAGCACGACTTCGCTCGCGCCGTCCGCCGCGCTGACGAGCTGCGCGCCGAGATGATCGACGAACGGGCTTTCGATCAGCGGCTGGGCGCTGGAAGTGGAACCGGTCATCGCCGCGCTCAAGCGAGATAGTCCACGCACTGCCGCGTTTCGACGACGGCCTGCGCGAACTTCTTCACGACGAGGTGATCGGGATGATCCTGGTATGCGTCGAGCGCGGCCTTGTCCGCGAAGTCGGAGACCAGCGCGATGTCGTAGGTGGACAGCAGGCCCGGCTCCGCGAGACCGACTTCGAGATGCAGCATGCCCGGCACGAGATCGCGGCAGCCTTCGAGCAGGCCCTTCAGCTTCACCACGTTGGCGGCGCGCGACGCGCCCTCTGCCGTTTCCTTCAGCTTCCACATCACGATATGACGGATCAACGTGTTCACCTTTTTCGAGTGCATTGAACGGGGCGGCGCGTTTCGCGTCCGCGGGTATCGCAATCATAACCGCACCGCCCGCCGCGCGAACGCGGCTCCGCACGCGCCCAGGTTCATGCGCGAAGCGCGTTTCGACGGAGCGACGCCGGCCGCGCAAGGTGCGAATACCGGCGTCGTTCGAAACACCAGGCCGAAACACCAGGCGCGAAGCACGAGACCCGCGTTCAGGCCACCTCGAACAGACCGGCCGCGCCCTGCCCGCCGCCGATGCACATCGTGACGACGACGAACTTCGCGCCGCGCCGCTTGCCTTCGATCAGCGCATGGCCGGTCAGCCGCGCGCCGGACACGCCATACGGATGCCCGACCGCGATCGCGCCGCCGTTCACGTTGAGCCGTTCGTTCGGGATGCCCAGCTTGTCGCGGCAATACAGCACCTGCACCGCGAACGCCTCGTTCAGCTCCCACAGGTCGATGTCCTGGACCTTCAGCCCGGCCTGCTTCAGCAGCTTCGGCACCGCGAATACCGGGCCAATGCCCATCTCGTCCGGCTCGCAGCCGGCCACCGCGAAACCGCGGAAGATCCCGAGCGGCGTCAGCCCCTCGCGCTCGGCCACCTTCGCGTTCATCACCACGCATGCGCTCGCGCCGTCCGAGAACTGGCTCGCGTTGCCGGCCGTAATGACGCCGCCCGGCAGCGCGGTGCGGATCTTCGTGACGCCGTCGAGCGTCGTGTCCGCGCGGATGCCTTCGTCGGCGGCAACCGTCACTTCCTTCGTCAACAGGCGGCCGGTCGCCTTGTCCGCGACGCCGGCGAGCACCGTCAGCGGCACGATTTCCGCGTCGAACAAGCCCGCCGCCTGCGCGGCCGCCGCGCGCTGCTGCGACTGCACGCCGTATTCGTCCTGACGCGCCTTCGAAATTTCGTAGCGTTTCGCGACGTTCTCGGCCGTCTGCAACATCGACCAGTAGATTTCGGGCTTGTTCTGCTGGAGCCAGCCTTCGAACGCCAGATGGCGGTTCATCTCGTTCTGCACGCACGAGATCGACTCGACGCCGCCCGCGACGAACACGTCGCCTTCACCGGCGATCACGCGTTGCGCGGCGAGCGCGATCGTCTGCAGGCCCGACGAGCAGAAACGGTTCACCGTCATGCCCGGCACGCTGACCGGCAGGCCGGCGCGCAGCGCGATCTGCCGCGCGATGTTGCCGCCCGTCGCGCCCTCGGGGTTCGCGCAGCCCATGACGACGTCCTCGACGCGCGCCGGGTCGAGCTTCGCGCGCTCCACCGCGGCTTTCGTCACGTGGCCGCCGAGCGTCGCGCCGTGGGTCAGGTTGAATCCGCCGCGCCACGACTTCGCGAGGCCCGTGCGTGCGGTCGATACGATTACGGCATCAGTCATGCTGTCTCCTGCCTTCAATGGATGTTTTGCTTTGAATACGTGTTACCGCGCGTGGCCCGCGAACACCTCGGCGGACTGCACGCGCGCGACGCCCGCGGTGGTCAGTTGCTGCCATGCGAGCGCGAGCGAATCGTTCAGATCGATCGCGCGCGACGCGTCCTCGATCAGCGCGACGTCGAAGCCGGCCGCGCGCGCGTCGAGCGCGGTCCACGCGACGCAGTAGTCGGTCGCCAGCCCGCAGCACCACACGCGCGTGACGCCGGTGTCGCGCAGATAACCGGCGAGGCCGGTCGGCGTCGTGCGGTCCGCTTCGAGGAACGCCGAGTAGCTGTCGACGTCCGCGTGATGACCCTTGCGGATGATCGCGCGCGCATGCGGCACGTCGAGCCCGCCGTGCAGCGCCGCGCCGTCCGTGCCCTGCACGCAGTGCGTCGGCCACAGCACCTGCTCGCCGTACGGCAGCGTGAAGGTCTCGAACGGCTGACGGCCCGGGTGGTTCGCGGCAAACGAAACGTGCTCGGGCGGATGCCAGTCCTGGGTGAGCACCACATGGCTGAAGGTGCGCGCGAGCCGGTTCACGAGCGGGACGATCTCGTCTCCGCGCGCGACCGCCAGCGCGCCGCCCGGCATGAAGTCGTTTTGCAGGTCCACCAGCAGCAATACTTCGTCTGCGCTTCGCATGGCTTCAGGTCCGCTTTAAATCCGTTGTCAGTTGAACGTGCCGCCCTTCGCGGCGAGTTCGACGATCGACGGCGCGATCTGCCACGCGTCGCCGTTCGGCTGCGCGGCGAGACGGCGCATCGCGCGCTCGACGTTGTAGAGCCCGACCGTGTCCGCGTACAGCATCGGGCCGCCGCGATACAGCGGGAAACCGTAGCCTGTCAGGTACACCATGTCGATGTCGGACGCCTTCGACGCAATCCCCTCTTCGAGGATCTTCGCGCCTTCGTTGACGAGCGCGTACACGAGCCGCTCGACGATCTCGTCGTCGCCGATCCTGCGCCGCGTCGCGCCGGTTTCCTGCGAGTACGAAACGATCATGTCGTCGACGAGTTTCGACGGCAGCGCGTTGCGCTCGCCCGGTTTGTAGTCGTACCAGCCCGCGCCGGTCTTCTGCCCGAAGCGGCCGGTCTCGCACAGGCGGTCCGCGATCTTCGAATACCTGATTTCGGGGCGTTCCTGATACCGGCGCTTGCGGATCGCCCAGCCGATGTCGTTGCCCGCGAGGTCGCTCATCCGGAACGGCCCCATCGCGAAGCCGAATTTCTCGATCGCGCGATCCACCTGCGCGGGCAGCGCGCCTTCTTCGAGCAGATACAGCGCCTGGCGCACGTACTGCTCGATCATCCGGTTGCCGATGAAGCCGTCGCAGACGCCGGACACCACCGCCGTCTTGCGGATCTTCTTCGCGACCTGCATCACCGTGGCGAGCACGTCCTTCGCGGTGTCGCGGCCGCGCACGACTTCGAGCAGCTTCATCACGTTCGCGGGGCTGAAGAAGTGCGTGCCGACGACGTCCTGCGGCCGCTTCGTGAACGACGCGATTTTGTCCACGTCGAGCGTCGACGTGTTCGACGCGAGGATCGCGCCGGGTTTCGCGACTGCGTCGAGGCGCTTGAACACCTGTTCCTTTACGCCGATTTCCTCGAACACCGCTTCGACGATCAGGTCCGCGTCCTTCAGGTCGTCGTGCGACAGCGTCGGGCGGATCAGCGCCATACGCTGCGCAAGGGCTTCTTCGGTCAGCTTGCCCTTCTTCACGTTCGCTTCGTAGTTTTTGCGGATCGTCGCAAGGCCGCGGTCGAGCGCGTCCTGCTTCGTCTCCAGCAGCGTGACCGGCAGCCCCGCGTTCACGAAATTCATCGCGATGCCGCCGCCCATCGTGCCCGCGCCGATCACCCCGACCTGGCGGATTTCGCGCACCGGCGTGTTCGACGGCACGTCCGGAATCTTCGCGGCCGCGCGCTCGCCGAAGAACGCATGCCGCAGCGCGCGGCTCTCCGGCGTCTGCACCAGCGCGACGAAACACTCGCGCTCGAACGCGAGGCCCTTGTCGAAACCGTCGGTGACGCCGGCCGCGATCGCATCGACGCACTTCAGCGGCGCGGGATACGGTTTCGTCGCGGCGGCGACCGTCGTGCGCGCGAACGCGACGAAACCTTCCGCGTTCGGATGGTCGATCTTGCGGTGGCGCACCAGCGGATGCGGCGCGGGTTTTTTCGCGGCCTCGCGCGCAAACGCGGCGGCTTCCGCGAGCAGGTCGCCTTCGGCGATCGCATCGAACAGACCCGTGTTCGCGAGTTTGTCGGACAGCACCGGCGCGCCGCCGACGATTATGTTCAGCGCGGTTTCGAGACCGACTGCGCGCGGCAGGCGCTGCGTGCCGCCCGCGCCCGGCAGCAGCCCGAGCTTCACTTCGGGCAGCGCGATCTGCGCGCCGCGCGCGGCGACGCGATAATGCGCGCCGAGCGCGAGTTCGAGGCCGCCGCCCATCGCGACGCTGTGAATGGCGGCGACCACCGGCTTCGCGCTCTGCTCGACCTCGGCGATCACGGTCGCGAGCGTCGGCTCCTGGGTCGCTTTCGGCGTGTTGAATTCGGTGATGTCCGCGCCGCCGGAAAACGCCTTGCCGGCGCCGGTGATGACCACCGCGACGACATCGGGATCGTGCTGCGCGCGGGCGAGCCCTTCGACGATGCCGCTGCGCGTCGAATGCCCGAGCCCGTTGACGGGCGGATTGTCCAGCGTGATGACGGCGATGCCGTCGCGGGTCGTGTAGTCCACTGCCATGTGCCTGCCTCCATGCATGCGGCTTGCGTTATGCGGCGCCGGCTCATTGTCCGACATCCTGTATCAGCACGCAGAATACACAAAAAAGAACGTTCGTTCCATTTTTAACGTGACGGGGAGCGCCAGGGTTTTCACTGGGTCGATCGTCAACGGAACGTTCGGTGAGCGCGACATGAAGCACATGAAGCGTGTCGCAGCGTAACGGCAACCAGGCCGGCAATACGATTGCCGGCCTGGCCGTGTTTATACAGAGGATGAATGGGTCGCGCGTTAACCGTGCGCGCCGGAATCACGCGGCACGTCGGCGGTCAGCGGGCAGTCCGGCCCCGCGTCGAGCGCGGTCGGCAGTACGTGATGGCGGAACTGCTCGCGCAGCTTCAGCTTCTGGAGCTTGCCGGTCGCGGTGTGCGGCAGCGCGTCCACGAACGCGACGTCGTCCGGCATCCACCACTTGACCACCTTCCCTTCGTAGAACGCGAGCAGTTCCTCGCGCGTGAGCGTCGCGCCCGGCCGCAGCACCACGACGATCAACGGCCGCTCGGTCCAGCGCGGATGCGCGCACGCGATGCACGCGGCCTCCGCGACGGCCGGATGCGCGACCGCGATGTTCTCCAGGTCGATCGAGCTGATCCACTCGCCGCCGGACTTGATGACGTCCTTGCTGCGGTCCGTGATGTGCAGGAAGCCGTCGGGGTCGATCGTCGCGACGTCGCCGGTCGGGAACCAGCCGTCGACGAGCGGCGTGCCGTCCTGGCGGAAATACCGGTCGATCACCCACGGCCCGCGCACGTGCAGGTCGCCGAACGCGACGCCGTCCCACGGCAGGTCGCGGCCGTCGTCGCCGACGATCTTCATGTCCACGCCGCAGATCGCGCGCCCCTGCTTTTCGAGCAGCGCGCGCCGCGCGTCCGGCGGCCGCTGCGACTGCTCCCAGTTCAGCTTCGCGAGCGTGCCGAGCGGCGACATCTCGGTCATCCCCCATGCGTGGATCACCTGCACGCCGTATTCGTCCTCGAACGTGCGCTGCATCGCGGGCGGACACGCGGAACCGCCGATCACCGTCCGCTGCAACGACGAGAAGCGCGCGCCGGCGTCGCGCATGTACGCGAGCAGCCCGAGCCACACGGTCGGCACGCCGGCCGAATAGGTGACGCGCTCGGCCTCCATCAACTCGTACAGCGAGCGGCCGTCGAGATCCTTGCCGGGGAACACGAGCTTCGCGCCGGTCAGCGGCGCCGCGTGTGGAATGCCCCATGCGTTCACATGGAACATCGGCACGACGGGCAGCACCGAGTCGCGCGCGGACAGCGCCATCGAGTCGGGCAGCGACGCCGCATACGCATGCAGCACCTGCGACCGGTGCGTGTACAGCGCGCCTTTGGGATGCCCGGTCGTGCCGGACGTATAACAGAGGTTCGACGCGCTGCGCTCGTCGAGCACCGGCCAGTCGAATTCGCCGCGTTGCGCGCCGAGCAGCGTTTCATAGCTCAGCACCGGCGTGCGCATGTCCGGCAGATGGCCGTCGTCCGCCAGCGCAATCCAGCCGAGCACGTTCGGGCATTGCGGCGCGAGCGCATCGACGAGCGCCGCGAACGTCGTGTCGAACAACACGTAGCGGTCGTCCGCGTGATTGACGATGAACGCGATCTGCTCGGGAAACAGCCGCGGATTGATCGTGTGGCAGACCGCGCCGAAGCCGGTCACGCCAAAATACGCCTCCAGATGCCGGTAGCCGTTCCACGCGAGCGTGCCGACGCGCTCGCCCGGCGCGACGCGGAGCGCGATCAACGCCTCGGCCAGTTGTTTCGCGCGCCGCTCGCAGTCTTTATACGTATAACGATGGATGTCGCCTTCGATGCGGCGCGACACGATCTCGGTATCGCCGTGATGCCGCGCCGCGTGCGCGAGCAGCGACGACAGGTTCAGTGGCACGTCCATCATCTGACCTGATAGCGGCGGCGTCATCGGCATGGGTCTCCTCGCGCTCGTTCTGGTGTCCGGTGGGCGGCCTGCGGCGGGCCGCGGCGCCGCCAGCAGGCCGGCGGGCGTGGACTTACAATATCGGCTAACCCAAAGGCGCTCAACATGTCGTTTTCACCAGGCATTTCAGAAACAACGCGAGAAACCGCACCGGTTTCGCCCGCAGCGGGCGGTCCGCTCGACGCGGTCGCCCGCGCGCTCGCCGAACCGCGCGACGACGCGTTCGCGGCGCTCGGTCCGGCGTTCGTCACGCGGCTGCCGGCCGCGCCGCTGCCCGCGCCGTATCTGGTCGGCTTCTCCGGCGAGACGGCCGCCGCACTGGGACTCGATCCGCAGATCGCGAACGACCCCGCGTTCGCCGGTTATTTCAGCGGCAACTTCACGCGCGAACTGCCGCCGTCCGCGATGTCGTATGCATCGGTGTACTCGGGACACCAGTTCGGCGTGTGGGCCGGCCAGCTCGGCGACGGCCGCGCGCTGGGCTTAGGCGAGATCGCGCATCCGCACGGCCGCCACGAACTGCAACTGAAGGGCGCGGGCCGCACGCCATATTCGCGGATGGGCGACGGCCGCGCGGTGCTGCGCTCGTCGATCCGCGAGTTCCTGTGCTCGGAGGCGATGCATCATCTCGGCATTCCGACGACGCGCGCGCTGTGCGTGACCGGCTCGGATCAGCCCGTGCGGCGCGAAGAGATCGAGACGGCGGCGGTCGTCACGCGCGTGTCGCCGGGTTTCGTGCGCTTCGGCCACTTCGAGCACTTCTATGCGAACGACCGCATCGACGACCTGCGCAAGCTCGCGGACCACGTGATCGCGCGGTTCTATCCGCACTGCCGCGACGCAGACGACCCGTATCTCGCGCTGCTCGACGAAGCCGTGCGCTCGACCGCCGCGCTGATGGTCGAATGGCAGGCGGTCGGTTTCTGCCACGGCGTGATGAACACCGACAACATGTCGATCCTCGGGCTGACGATCGACTATGGTCCGTTCGGGTTCATCGACGGCTTCGACGCGAACCACATCTGCAATCACTCGGACTCGCAGGGCCGCTACGCGTACCGGATGCAGCCGCAGATCGCGTACTGGAACCTGTTCTGTCTCGCGCAGGCGCTGCTGCCGCTGTTCGGCCCGCAGCGCGACGAGCCCGACGACAAGGTCCGCACCGAACAGGCGATCGCCGATGCGCAGGGCGTGCTCGAACGTTTCAAGGAACGCTTCGCGCCGGCGCTGGAAGCGCGGATGCGCGCGAAGCTCGGCCTCGAACTCGCGCGCGACGGCGACGACGCGCTCGCGAACCGGCTGCTTGAAGTGATGCACGCGAACCGCGCGGACTTCACGCTGACGTTCCGCCATCTCGCGAAACTGTCGAAGCACGACGCGAGCGGCGATGCGCCGGTGCGCGACCTGTTCCTCGACCGCGCGGCGTTCGACGCGTGGGCGAACGACTATCGCGCGCGGCTGTCCGAAGAAACACGCGGCGACGACGCGCGCGCGGCAGCGATGAACCGCGTGAATCCGAAATACGTGCTGCGCAACCATCTCGCGCAGACCGCGATCGAGCGCGCGGCGCAGAAGGACTTCAGCGAAGTGGAGCGGCTCGCGCGCGTGCTGCGCCGGCCGTTCGACGAGCAGCCGGAATACGAAGCGTATGCGGGCCTGCCGCCGGACTGGGCGAATTCGCTCGAAGTCAGCTGCTCTTCGTGACGCGTTTTTTTCACCCCCCCCTTTTTCACCGCATTCACCCGCAAGCCAGGAACCCCGACCATGAGCCAGGACGACCACAACGCCGACGCGTATCCCGAGCACAAGGACGACGCCGAATGGCGCAAGCAGCTTTCCGACGTCGAATATCAGGTGACGCGCCACGCGGCCACCGAGCGGCCGTTCACCGGCCGCTACTGGGACCACTGGGATCGCGGCGTCTACGACTGCGTGTGCTGCGGCACGCCGCTTTTCGAGTCGGACACGAAGTTCGACGCGGGCTGCGGCTGGCCGAGCTACTTCCGCCCGATCAACGGCGAGGTGATCGAGGAAAAGACCGACCGCACGCACGGGATGCTGCGCATCGAGGTCCGCTGCAAGCACTGCGGCGCGCACCTCGGCCACGTGTTCGAGGACGGCCCGGCGCCGACCGGGCTGCGGTATTGCATCAACTCGGCTGCGCTACAATTCGACCCGAAGTAAGCGCGCAGCATCGCGCAGGCCGGGCATCTCCGCCCGGTCCGCGCAGCCAGCCGGCCTCGCGCCACTCTTTACCGGACATTCCCGGCCGACAATGAAATTCCTGTTTGATCTGTTTCCGATCATCCTCTTTTTCGTCGCCTTCAAGCTGTGGGGCATCTTCACCGCGACGGCCGTCGCGATCGCCGCGACGCTCGTGCAGATCGCCTGGGTCGCGTTCCGCCATCGCAAGGTCGACCCGATGCTGTGGCTGAGCCTCGGCATCGTCACCGTGTTCGGCGGCGCGACGCTGATGCTGCACGACGAGACCTTCATCAAGTGGAAGCCGACGGTGCTGTACTGGGCGTTCGCGGTCGTGCTGATGGTGTCGCAACTCGGCTTCGGCAAGAACCTGATCGAAGCGATGATGGGCAAGCAGATCACGCTGCCGCCGCGCGTGTGGACGCAGCTCAACCTGGTGTGGTCGGTGTTCTTCGCGCTGCTCGGCGTGCTGAACCTGTTCGTCGCGTATCACTTCTCGACCGACACGTGGGTCAACTTCAAGCTGTTCGGCGCGACCGGCATCCTCGTCGTGTTCATCGTCGGGCAGAGCCTGTGGCTGTCGCGTTACATGAAGGAAGAAGAATGAGCGACGCGTTCCTGAACGCCGGCCCCGCCGAACGTCTCGCGTTGATCGACACGCGGCTGCGCGCGGCGCTCGCGCCGGTCGCGGCGCTCGATGTGCGCGACGACAGCGCGCAGCACGCGGGCCATGCGGGCGCGGCCGCGGGCGGCCATTACAGCGTGACGATCGTGTCGCCGGCATTCGCGGGCAAGCCGCGCGTGGCGCGGCATCGCATGGTGTATGATGCGCTGGCCGAGGCAATGCAGCGCGGCATTCACGCTCTAGCGATCACGGCTTTGACGCCCGACGAAGCCAGCGCGCCGCCCCGGTAGTCCACCGAATATTTCCTTTTTTTGTCGCCCCGTCAGGATTTTTCATGACCTTGAAGAAAACCCGTCTTTGGGTACTGCTGGCTGCGTGCGCGGCCGCTCCCGCATTCGCGCAGAACATCGCCGTCGTGAACGGCACGCCGATCCCGAAAGCGCGCGCCGACGCGATGATCCAGCAGCTCGTGCAGCAAGGCCAGCAGGACACGCCGCAACTGCAACAGGCCGTCCGTGAAGAACTCGTGAATCGCGAGATCCTGATGCAGGAAGCGGCCCGTCGCGGCATTCCGAACCAGCCGGACGTGAAGGCGCAGATCGCGGTCGCGCAGCAAACCGTCGTGCTGCGCGCGCTGATCCAGGACTTCGTGAAGAACAACCAGCCGAGCGACGCCGACGTGAAGGCGCGTTACGACCAGCTGGTGAAGCAGCAAGGCGGCAGCGAATACCATCTGCACCACATTCTCGTCGCGGACGAGCAGCAGGCGAAGGACCTGATCGCGAAGATCAAGGGCGGCGCGAGCTTCGAAGACCTCGCGAAGCAATACTCGAAGGACCCGGGCTCCGCGAAGAACGGCGGCGACCTCGACTGGTCGGACCCGAAGGCCTACGTGCCGGAATTCGCGGCCGCCGCGACGCATCTGCAGAAAGGCCAGATCACCCCGACGCCGGTGCATACGCAGTTCGGCTGGCACATCATCCGCGTGGACGACATCCGCCCGATCACGCCGCCGCCGCTCGAACAGGTGCGCGCGCAGATCGTCCAGCAGATCCAGCAGGAAAAGCTGCAGGCGTTCGAAGAAAACCTGCGCCAGCACGCGAAGATTCAGTAACGCGAACTTCGCGAGCGCGACCCGTAACACGCGTTGCTGCAATAAAAATGCCGCCCAGTAGGGCGGCATTTTTGTTTGCGCTTCTCGGTTGAACTCGCTTGAACTCGTTTGAACCGCTCGCTCGACGCGCCGGCCGCATCCTCGATGCGGCCGGCTTCGCGCTGTCGCGATCAGCCGAGCCAGCGGCGCGCGTTCTGGAACACGCGCATCCACGGGCTCGCTTCGCCCCAGCCTTCCGGATGCCAGCTCATCTGCACGGTGCGATGCACGCGCTCCATGTGCGGCATCAGCACCGTGAAGCGGCCGTCCGGCGTCGTCACCGACGTGATGCCGGCGGGCGAGCCGTTCGGGTTGAACGGATAACGCTCGGTCGCTTCGCCGCGATGATCGACGTAACGCATCGCGATCGCGACGCGCGACGCGTCGCCCTGCTGCGAGAAGTCCGCGAACCCTTCGCCGTGCGCGACCGCGACCGGAATCCGCGAGCCTTCCATCCCCGCGAAGAAGATCGACGGCGACGCCTGCACTTCGACCAGCGAAAAACGCGCCTCGAACTGCTCGGACTTGTTGCGCGTGAACTTCGGCCACGCGTCCGCGCCGGGGATCATCGACGCGAGGCTCGACAGCATCTGGCAGCCGTTGCAGATGCCGAGCGCGAACGTGTCGCCGCGCGCGAAGAACGCCGCGAACATGTCCGCGAGTTGCGCGTTGAAGCGGATCGTCTTCGCCCAGCCCTCGCCCGCGCCGAGCACGTCGCCATACGAGAAGCCGCCGCAGGCCACCGCGCCTGCGAAGTCCGCGAGCGACGCGCGGCCTTCGAGCAGGTCGCTCATGTGGACGTCGTGCGCGTCGAAACCCGCGCGGTCGAACGCATACGCGGTTTCGAGGTGCGAGTTCACGCCCTGCTCGCGCAGGATCGCGACGCGCGGCCGCGCGCCCTTCGCGATGAACGGCGCGGCAACGTCTTCCGCCGCGTCGAACGTCAGGTGCGGCTGCATGCCCGGATCGGCCGCGTCGAGCAGCGCGTCGTATTCGGCGTCCGCGCACGCGGGGTTATCGCGCAGCCGCGCGATGCGCCAGCTCACGTCGCTCCACGCGCGATGCAGTTCGACGCGCGGCGCTTCGTACACCTTCTTCGCGTCGCGATAGATTTCGATCGTGTCGCGCGCGTTCAACTGGCCGATCACGTGCGAGCACGCGGACAGCCCGAACTCGCGCAGCACCGCGAACACCGCATCGCGCTGGGCGGCGCTCACCTGGATCACCGCGCCGAGTTCTTCCGAGAACAGCGCGCGCAGCGTGCGGTCTTCACGGCGGCCGCTGGTCTGCTTCGCCCAGTCCTTCGCGTCGCCGTAGTCGGACTCGTGGTCCGCGTCGAGCGTCAGCATGTCCACGTTCAGCGACACGCCGACGTGGCCCGCGAACGCCATCTCGCAGACCGTCGCCCACAGGCCGCCGTCCGAGCGGTCGTGATACGCGAGCAGCTGGCCGTTCGCGTTCAGCTTCTGGATCGCGGCGAAGAACTGCTTCAGGTCCTCGGGGCTGTCGACGTCCGGCACCGAATCGCCGACCTGCTGCGTGACCTGCGCGAAGATGCTGCCGCCGAGGCGGTTCTTGCCGCGGCCGAGGTCGATCGCGATCAGCACGGAGTCAACCGGTTGGCCCGCTTCGTCCGCGCGGCGCAGTTGCGGCGTCAGGTGCGAGCGCACGTCGTCGACCGGCGCGAACGCGGAGATGATGAGCGACACCGGCGCGACCACTTCCTTCGCGACGCCGCCGTCGCTCCACTTGGTGCGCATCGACAGCGAATCCTTGCCGACCGGAATGCCGATGCCGAGCGCCGGGCACAGTTCCATGCCGATCGCCTTCACGGTGTCGAACAGCGCGGCGTCCTCGCCCGGCGCGCCGCACGCGGCCATCCAGTTCGCGGACAGCTTCAGGCTGCCGAGCGAGCGGATCGGCGCGGCCGCGATGTTGGTGACCGCCTCGCCGACCGCCATGCGGCCCGACGCGGGCGCGTCGATCACCGCGAGCGGCGTGCGCTCGGCCATCGTCATCGCCTCGCCGTGGAAGCCCGCGTAGTCCATCGTCGTGATCGCGCAGTCCGCGACCGGCACCTGCCACGGGCCGACCATCTGGTCGCGCACGCTGGTGCCGCCGACCGAACGGTCGCCGATCGTAATCAGGAACGACTTGCTGCCGACCGTCGGATGGCGCAGCACGCTCGTCGCGACGTCGTCGAAGGCGATGCCGGTCACGTCGACCGGCACGAGCGGCGTGCTCGTATGTGCGACGTCGCGATGCATGCGCGGCGGCTTGCCGAGCAGGATGTCCATCGGCATGTCCACCGGCTGGTGATGGCCGTTCGCGGCGAGCGCCTTTTCGTCGGTGTCGATCAGTTTCAGGTCGCGTTCCTCGGTCGCCGTGCCGACGACCGCGAACGGGCAGCGCTCGCGCGCGCAGATCGCTTCGAACATCGCGAGGTCGGCCGGCGCGATGGCCAGCACGTAGCGCTCCTGCGCCTCGTTCGACCAGATTTCGCGCGGCGACAGCCCCGACTCTTCGAGCTGGATCTGGCGCAGTTCGAAGCGCGCGCCCTTGTTGGCGCCATCGACGAGTTCCGGGAACGCGTTCGACAACCCGCCCGCGCCGACGTCGTGAATGCTGAGGATCGGGTTCGCGTCGCCCAGTTGCCAGCACGCGTTGATGACTTCCTGCGCGCGCCGCTCGATTTCCGGGTTGCCGCGCTGGACCGAGTCGAAGTCGAGTTCGGCGGTGTTCGTGCCGGTCGCCATCGAGCTTGCCGCGCCGCCGCCCATGCCGATCCGCATGCCGGGGCCGCCGATCTGGATCAAGAGCGAACCGGGCGGCAGGTCGTGCTTGTGCGTGTGCTGCGCGCTGATGTTGCCGATGCCGCCCGCGATCATGATCGGCTTGTGATAACCGCGCACGGTGCCGGCGACGTTCTGCTCGTACACGCGGAAGTAGCCGCCGAGGTTCGGACGGCCGAATTCGTTGTTGAACGCCGCGCCGCCGAGCGGGCCGTCGGTCATGATCTGCAGCGGCGACGCGATGCGGTCCGGACGGCCGTAAGCCGCGGTTTCGTCGGCCGGGTTGCGGTGCGCGAGCGGCTGCGCGGCGTCCCGCGCGTTTTCCCAGGCTTCGCGCGCGTCCGGCAGTTCGAGGTTCGACACGGTGAAGCCGGCGAGGCCCGCCTTCGGCCGCGCGCCGCGGCCCGTCGCGCCTTCGTCGCGGATTTCGCCGCCCGCGCCGGTCGCGGCGCCCGGGAACGGCGAGATCGCGGTCGGGTGGTTGTGCGTCTCCACCTTCATCAGCGTGTGCGTGAGTTCGGTGTGGCGGCCGTACTTCTCGGCCGGCTCGCCGTTACCGGCGGCCTTGCGCGGGAACCAGCGTTCGGCCGGCGCGCCTTCCATGATCGCGGAGTTGTCCGAATACGCGACGATCGTGTGCTGCGGGTTCAGCTTCTCGGTGTTGCGGATCATCGCGAACAGCGACAGGTCCTGATCGACGCCGTCGATCGTCCACTGCGCGTTGAAGATCTTGTGCCGGCAGTGCTCGCTGTTCGCCTGCGCGAACATCATCAGCTCGACGTCGGTCGGGTTGCGTTCGAGCTTCGTGAACGCGTCGACGAGGTAGTCGATCTCGTCGTCCGCGAGCGCGAGGCCGAGTTCGCCGTTCGCCGTTTCCAGCGCAGCCCGGCCGTGACCTAGCACGTCGACGGTCTGCATCGGCTTCGCCGGCAGTTCGTCGAACAGATGCAGCGCCTCGTCGCGCGAGGCCGCGATGCTTTCGGTCATCCGGTCGTGCAGCGCGGCGGCAACGGCGGCGCGCGCGTCGTCGGACAGCGTCTTTTTCCCGCCGAGCAGGCCGGTCTTCAGCACGACGGTGTATTCGATCCCGCGCTCGATCCGGCGCACCTGTTCGAGACCGCAGTGATGCGCGATGTCGGTCGCCTTGCTCGCCCACGGCGACACCGTGCCGAAACGCGGCACCACGAGGAACGTGAGCGTCGCGCCGCGTTCGTCGCGCGCGTCGAACGGCGCGCCGTAGTGCATCAGCGCGTCGATCTTCGCGCTGTCATCGGCCGTGAGCGGCGTCGCGGAATTGACGAAGTGCAGATACTGGCCGCGCACGCCGACGACGTGGGCGTCGATGCGCGCGAGCGTGTCGAGCAGGCGGGTCTGCCGGAAGTCGGAAAGGGCCGAAGCGCCGGGAAAACACGAGAAGTGGGCCATGGACAGGACGTTACGTTTGCTTCGCGCAAGGGCGTCGCGGGTTGCGTCGCGGGTTTGCGCTGCCGAAGGGCGTCGATGAAGCCCGCATGAAGCCCGCAACGCCGCGACGTGAGGCGAAAAGGGAGACCGCGATTATAACCCGGAAGCCCCGCCCCGGCCCCCGCTGGCGGTGCGCGCGGCGCTCCCGGAAGCCGTGCTGCGCGGCGCGGCCGGCCATCGTGCTGACCATCGTGCTGACCATCGTGCTGACCATCGTGCTGACCATCGTGCTGACCATCGTGCTGACCAGCGTGCTAACCAGCGCGCCGGACGGTCCCGCCCGGCGCGGCCGCGCGAACGGCGGCCCCCGCGCAGCGCATGGCGGGTCCGGCCGTTTGGCTGCTATCATTCGGCGTTTCGCCCGATCGGCGCGCCCCGTCGCGCCGCACGCCCCACCTACGGCGGACGCCCGCCCCTCGCGGCGCGCCGTCTGCCTGCAGATCGTATCGTCATGGATGTCATCGTCATTGGCGGCGGAATGGCCGGCGTCGCCACCGCCTATCAGTTGCGCGCGGCGGGCCATCGCGTCTGCGTGGTCGAGCGCCATGCGACCGTTGCGCAGGGCGCGACCTACGGCCATAGCGGCCTCGTGCTGCCCACCCCGCTCGACGTCTGGTTCGGCCCGACGTTCATGCGCGGCGGCCGCCAGGCCGCGAGCGGCGTGATCTCCAAGACCGGCTTTGGCGGCGACGCGCGCAACTTCGTGAAGCGGCTGGCCGCGCTGCACGCGTCGGACGCGTTCGCCGCGCAATATGCGCTGCTGCGGCCGCTGGTCGAATCCGCGCGCAATGCGCTCGACGACGTGACCGGCCGCTTCCAGATCGAGTTCGAGGCGCGCGAAGGACTGCTGTACGTCGTGCGCAGCAACGACGAGTGGTCGCTGACGCAGCCGGCGCTCGAACTGCTGCGCCGCTTCGAGACGCCCCATCACGTGCTGTCCGCCGCCGCGTGCGTCGCCGACGAGCACACGATTCCATCCGATCCGCCGTTCGCCGGTGCCGTGCGTTTCGACGACGGCCAGATCGCGAACTGCCCGCTGTTCGTCAAGCAGCTGAAGCAGGTGCTCGATACGCTCGGCGGCGTGCAGTTCCTGACCGGTCGCACGGTCGGCGCAATCCGCGTCGAAACGCAGCGCGCGGCGGTCGAGTTGACGCCGCGCGATCCGGGCCGCGCGAGCGGCAACGAAGTGGACGTGATTTCCGCCGACGCGGTCGTCGTCGCGGCCGGCGCGCAGACGCCGGGGCTGCTCGCGCCGCTCGGCGCGCGGCTGCCGCTCTATCCGGTGCGGCTGCACGCGCTGACCGCGCCGGTCGCGCACGAGGAATGCGTGCCGCGCTCGACGATCGTCGACGCGGTGAAGCGGATTGCGATCACGCAGATGAACCATCGGCTGCGGATCGCGGGCGGTGCGGTGCTGCAGCGCGCGAACCAGCTGGACAAGCCGCTGCCGCCGCCGCTGACCGAGGAGGCGCTCGCGCTGCTCGGCGAGGCGGCGCGCGACTGGACGCCGGGCGCGGCGAAGATTTCGGCCGCGCTGCCGTGGGAAGGGATGAAGCTGCTATCGGCGGACGGACTGCCTGTGGTCGGCAACGCGGTCCATCCGCGGCTTTTCGTGAACGCCGGCCATGGGCCGGCCGGCTGGGCGCTCGCGCTCGGCTCCGCACGGCTGGTCGCGCAACTGGTGTCCGGCGCGCAGCCGGATCTGCCCGACGACACGCTGAAGGCGCTGCGGCCGGAACGGGGGTGAGTCGGGCCGCGCGGGCGCGGCTTCGCCGCCCCGCCGGAACGACGCTGCCCACGCCGCCGCACGCGTAACCACCCCACCCTTTCCCCGCCGACACAACGGCGGCAAATTGCGCCGGCCGATCCGGATCGCAACGCGCTCGGGTATCGTTCCGGTATCGATACCGATCGCGCATCGACCGCGCTGCCTGCCATGACCGCTGCTTCGCCCCCTGCTTCCCACCCGCTCCCCGCGCTGCTGAATCCGCATGACCGCCCGGTGCCGCTCCTGACCGTCGCCGGGCTGCGCCGGTGCGAGACCCACGCGCAGGCGGCGCTGCCCGAACGGACGCTGATGGCGCGCGCCGGCGCGGCCGCCGCGCATTTCCTGCGCGAGCAGCTCGCGCATGCGCCGTCGCCGGCCGCGAACCTGCCGGTGTGGATCATCGCCGGCCCCGGCAACAACGGCGGCGACGCGCTCGTCGTCGCGACCGAACTGCATCGCGCGGGCGTCGAGGTCGAAATCTGCATGCCGGTCGAAGTGAAACCCGACGACGCGCGCTGGGCGCTCTCCGGCGCGCGCGCGGAAGGCGTCGCGATCTCGGCGACGCCGCCCGCGTCGTTCGACGGCTATGGCTGGCTCGTCGACGGGATGTTCGGCATCGGCCTCGCGCGCGGCCTCGACGGCGTGTTCGCGACGCTCGCGCAGCGGCTGTCCGCGCGTGCGCGCAGCGACGGCCACGTACTCGCGCTCGACGTGCCGAGCGGGCTCGACAGCGACACCGGCAACGTGGTCGGCGACGGCCCGGCGGTGCGCGCGACGCATACCGTCACGTTCATCGCCGCGAAGCCGGGCCTCTTCACCGCGGTCGGCCGCGACTATGCGGGCGCGGTGACGGTCGCGCCGATCGGCATCGACGCGGACGACCCGGCCGCCGCGCACCTGAACGCGCCCGCGCTGTTCGGCCCATGGATGCCCGCGCGCGATTTTTCGACCCACAAGGGGACGTTCGGCACGCTCGCGGTGGTCGGCGGCGACACGGGCATGTGCGGCGCGCCGATCCTCGCCGCGCGCGCCGCGCTGCTGGCCGGCGCGGGCAAGGTCCACGTCGCGTTCGTCGGCAGCGGCGCGCCGCCCTACGATCCGCCGCATCCGGAACTGATGCTCGACGCCGCCGACCGGCTTGCGCTCGACGCGATGGACGCGCTGTCGATCGGCTGCGGGATGGGCGGCAGCGACCGCGCGCGCGACGTACTCGATCGCGCGCTGCAAGTCGCGGCGCCGACGCTGCTCGACGCAGACGCGCTCAATCTGCTCGCCCGCGACGCCGCGCTCGCCGCGCGGGTCGCCGCGCACGGCACGCCTTGCGTGCTGACACCGCATCCGCTCGAAGCGGCGCGGCTGCTCGGCGCCGACACGCAGGCGGTGCAGCGCGACCGCCCGGCGGCCGCACGCGCGCTTGCCGCGCGCTTCGCGGCAGTCGCGGTGCTGAAAGGCAGCGGCACGGTGATCGCGGCGCCGGACGGCCGGCTCGCGATCAACCCGACCGGCAACGCGGGGCTCGCGACCGGCGGCACCGGCGACGTACTCGGCGGGATGATCGGCGCGCTGCTCGCGCAGAAACTGCCGCCTTACGAAGCGGCGCTGGCCGGCGTCTATCTGCACGGCCTCGCGGCCGACACGTTGTGCGCGCAGGGCGACGGCCCGGCCGGACTGACGGCCGGTGAACTCGCGCCGATGGTCCGCCGGCTGATGAACCGGCTGTTCTATCCGCAGCGGGATTGATGGGCTTACGCGATGACGCAACGACAAACCCCGGGCCACTTTTTGCATGACGCCATAGTGTCAACGAAGCAATCCGCATGATGGCGACATACGCGACTTGCGCAGCGGATTGGCCGAAGCGAAAGACGCCGGCACGTCCTCTATAAAGACACTCGACCCGCAGCCGCCAGCACCCATCGTTCACCGAACGACACTGCGCGCGTTCGCCCTACCCCGCTATACTGATCCATCGCGCCGAGCGCGCCCCGACCGGGCGCGCCGGCATTCGCGCGGCGCGTCGGCCGGCGGCCCGCCTCACCGGCGGCAGGCCCGCGCCGCTTACCTTCGAGCTTCCTCGCCAGACGAACCATGACCACGACACATCCGCTCCCTGCCTGGTCCGCGCTACAGGCGCATTACGAACAGATCCGCGATGCACGACTGCGCGACTGGTTTGCTCCCGAAAACGATCCCGCGCCGACGCGCGCCGAACGCTACACGTTCTCCGCTGTGCCCGGACTCGCCGCCGACTTCTCGAAGAACCGCATTACCGACGCGACGCTGCAACTGCTGATCGCGCTCGCGCGCGAAGCCGGCGTCGAGGCGCGCCGCGACGCGATGTTCGCGGGTGAAGTCGTGAACCCGACCGAAGGCCGCGCGGCGCTGCACACCGCGCTGCGCGCGACCGACGCGAACGCGCCGTTCCACGCGCAGATCGCGACCGAGCGCGCGAAGATGGCGCGCTTCGCGGACGCCGTCCGCAGCGGCGCATGGACCGGCTACACCGGCAAGCGCATCCGCCACGTCGTGAACATCGGCATCGGCGGTTCGGACCTTGGGCCGAAGATGGTCGTCCACGCGTTGCAGCACCTCGCGACACCGGAAATAAAAACGCACTTCGTATCGAACGTCGACGGCGCGGACCTGTACCGCGTGATCTCGCAGATCGATCCGGAAGAGACGCTCGCGATCATCGTGTCGAAGACGTTCACGACGCTCGAAACGATGACGAACGCGCGCTCGCTGCGCGACTGGTTCGTGCAGAACGGCTGCCCGGAAGCGGGACTCGCGAAGCATTTCGTCGGCGTGTCCGCGAATCCCGCCGAGGTCGTGAAGTTCGGCATCGATCAGGACAACGTGTTCGAGATGTGGGACTGGGTCGGCGGTCGTTATTCGCTGTGGTCGGCGGTGGGTCTATCGATCATGATCGCGGTCGGCCCGGCGCAGTTCGACGAACTGCTCGCCGGCGCGCACGAGATGGACGAGCATTTCCGCACGACGCCGCTCGAACGCAACCTGCCGGTGCTGCTCGGGATGATCGGCATCTGGTATCGCAACTTCTTCGGCTCGCAGAGCTACCTCGTCGCGCCGTATTCGGAGGCGCTGCATTACCTGCCGTCGTATCTGCAGCAACTGGAGATGGAGAGCAACGGCAAGTCCGCGCGGCTCGACGGCGCGTTCGTCGATTACGCGACGTCGGCGGTCACGTGGGGCGAGCCCGGCACGAACGGCCAGCACGCGTTTTTCCAGATGCTGCACCAGGGGCCGACGATCGTGCCGATCGACTTCGTCGCGGTGCTGACGCCCGAGCACCCGCTCGCGGGCCATCATGCGAAGCTGCTCGCGAACTGCTTCGCGCAGAGCGAGGCGCTGATGCTCGGCCGCACCGAAGAGGAAGCCCGCAAGGTCGCCGGTCCGGACAAGCCCGAACTCGCGCCGCACCTCGTGTTCCCCGGCAACCGCCCGACCACGACGCTGCTCGTCGATGCGCTGACCGCGCGTTCGCTCGGCGCGCTGATCGCGCTGTACGAGCATAAGGTGCTGGTGCAGGCGTCGGTGTGGAACATCAACCCGTTCGACCAGTGGGGCGTGGAACTCGGCAAGATTCTCGGCAAGGTCGTCGAGGCCGACCTCGGCGCGGCGCCGGCCGACGTGAAGCCGCACGATTCGTCGACGGCCGCGTTGATCGCGCGGGCGCGCACGGCGCTGAAGGGCTGACGCGAGGATTGGCGATGCCGGACCCGGCATGCGGCATCCGCGCGACTCGCGCCGCGCCGTTCGTGCCGTATGCCGTGCGCCGTTCAGCGGCCGATCGCGACGGTCGGCGCGGGCGTCGCCACGATGCGCCCGGCTTCGATCGTCACGGTCGTGTCGCAGCGGTGCGCGAGATCGATATCGTGCGTGACGAGCACGAGCGTCGCGCCGTTCGCGCGGTTCATCTCGAACATCAGATCGATCACTGCGTGGCCGGTCGCCGCATCGAGGCTGCCGGTCGGCTCGTCCGCGAACAGCACGGCCGGATGCGTGACGAACGCGCGCGCAAGCGCGACGCGCTGCTGCTCGCCGCCCGACAACAGCTTCGGATAATGGCGCATGCGCTGCGCAAGGCCGACGCGTTCGAGCAGTTCACGCGCGCGCGCATATGCGTCGCGCGTGGACAGGCCGCCGTGCAGTTCGAGCGGCAGCGCGACGTTCTCCAGCGCGGTCAGGTGCGGCATCAACTGGAACGACTGGAACACGAAACCGACCGAGCCGTTGCGCAGCGCCGCGCGCTGGTCCTCGCCGAGTTCGGTCAACTCGTGGCCGAGCAGCCGAACCGAGCCCGCGCTCGCGCTGTCCAACCCGGCCAGCAGCCCGAGCAGCGTCGATTTGCCGGACCCCGATGCGCCGATGATCGCGACGCTGCTGCCGGCGTCGACCGTCAGGTCGATGCCGTCGAGGATCGTCAGTTCGCCGGTCGCATCGGTTACTTTCTTCGACAAGCCCCGTACTTCGATGACAGGATCGCTATTCGTTCGCATGATGACGCACAGATCAGGAGTGAAAGCCGCCGTGTTCGCGGCGCTCAACGCAGTGGGCGGCATCGCTGCCGTGTTTGCTGCCGTGTTCGCGATGGGCATCGGCGTCGCATGCGCGGCGAATGCGCCCGCCGCGGCCAGCGGCGATTCGAAGCCGGTGATCGTCGTGCTCGGCGACAGCCTGTCCGCCGAATACGGCCTGCCGCGCGACACCGGCTGGGTCGCATTGATGCGCCAGCGGCTCGCCAGCGAGCGGATCGATTATAGCGTCGCGAATGCGAGCATCAGCGGCGATACGACGAGCGGCGGTCTCGCGCGGCTGCCAATCGTGATGCAGCGGCTCAAACCGTCGATCGTGATCGTCGAGCTGGGCGCGAACGATGCGCTGCGCGGCGTGCCGCTTGCGACCACCAACGACAACCTGCGTGCGATCGTCGCGCAGATCCGCAAGGGCAATGCGAAGCCGGTGCTCGTCGGCATGTACGTGCCGCCCAACTACGGGCCGGACTATACGCAGAAGTTCCATGGCCTTTACGAGCAGATGTCGAAGGAACTGCACGTGCCGCTCGTGCCGTTCCTGCTCGCCGGCATCGGCGATCGCCCCGATCTGTTCCAGTCCGACCAGATGCATCCCACCCAGCAGGCACAGCCATTGCTGCTCGACAACGTGTGGCCGACGCTGAAGCCGCTGCTCGGCAACGCGTCGCCACACTGAGCAACAGGGTTTCCCGCCACCGGAACCTTGATGTAGCGGGCGTCGTCGGCGCGATGCGCGGGCGGCGCGCCGGCGTCGCATGCCGGATCGCCGGCGCCGGAATCCACCTGACTGGAGGGAGAAAAGCGTGAAATATTTACCTCTTATCGCGATCACGGCGGCACTTGCCGCGTGCGCAAACCAACCCATTCCGACGGGCGCACAATCGGTCGGCACGAGCCAGCAGGCGCCGACCGCGGTCGCGCAGTGCATCGCGCAGAAGTGGGCCGACCGGTCGCAGCAGCAGGTCGTGTCGCAGACCATGCTGGCGAACAACCAGGCGGTCGATGTGTATGTGCCGGGCCAGCAGCCGCCGAACGGCGCGGCCGCGATCGTGCGGCCCGCATGGTCCGCGAACGCGAAAACGTGGGTCGGCTTCCGCGCAGCCGGCGGTGCGGCCGGCGACGCGACGGGGGATATCGGCGCCTGCCTGTGAGAGTTCGCGATGGTTGCATCGCGCGGCGCATCGCAGACGCCGGATGTGAAAAAGCCCCGCAAATGCGGGGCTTTTTCGTTGTTGCGCGCATGCGGCATACGCCGCGCGACGCTTACTGACCGTCGCCGCCGGCGTCGTTGCTGCCGGCCGGCCCGAGCGAGCCATACGTCTTGACCTTCGAGCGGTTGCGCAGCGCGTCCATGTACGCCTGCACGTTCGCCTGGCCGGCGATCTGCCCGAGCTGCTGCTGCGCGGCCGCGAGACGCGGCGCATCGACCGCCGCGCCGCTGATCACCGCATTCACGCGATAGATCGCGAAACCGTCCGCGCCGAGGTCGACGCCGACATACGCGGGCAGATGCTGCGGATCGGCCTTGAACACGGCGCTCAATGCCGCGGGCGGCAGCCCTTGCGCATCGTCGCGCGACACCTTCAGCGCGGACGAGAAACCGTCGGTCGCTTTCGACTTCTGGAGCGCCGCGAGTTTCGCCTGCCCTTCGGTGTGCGCCATGTCGGCGGCCTGCTGCGCGACGACCCGTTGACGCACCACGTCCTTCACCGCGTCGAACGCGGGCACCGCGGCCGGCTTGAAGTCGGTCACGCGCGCCGCGATCAGCGTGTTGTTGCCGACGTCGATCGCCTGCGTGTTGTTGTGCTGGTTCACCGAGTCGTTCGCGAACACCGCTTCGAGGAACTTCGGATGGTTCAGCGGGCTGTCCGGCGGCAGCGCGGGATTCGGCTTCGGCGTGACGGTCGCCGTGCGGATCTGCAGATGGAACTTGTCGGCGGCCGGCTGCAAGGTCTTCGACTGTTCGTACACGAGCGACGTGAAGCCATCGGTCGCCTCGGTGAACAGCTTCGACGCCTGCTGCGCCTTCACTTCCGCGACGATCGTCGGCTTCACTTCGTCGAACGGCTTCGTGACCGCCGGCTTCAGGTCGGTCAGCTTGACGATGTGATAACCGAAGTCCGACTGGATCACGCCGCTGATCTCGTCTTTCTTCAGCGCGAACACCGCGTTGTCGAACGCGTCGCCGCCGGCGATCATCCCGCGGCCGAAGTAACCGAGGTCGCCGCCCTTCGATGCGGAGCCCGGGTCCTGCGACGCGCGCTGCGCGATCTGCGCGAACTGGTCCGGATGCGCCTTCACTTCCGCGAGGATCGATTCGGCCTTCTGCTGCGCCGCCTTGCGGTCGGCCGCGTTCGCATCCTTCGGCACCGCGATCAGAATGTGGCTCGCGCGCACCTGCTCGTCGGTGCGGAAACGCTTGATGTTGTCGTTGTAGAACTTCTGCAGGTCCGCGTCGCCCGGCTGCACCGACGCGGCAACCGCGTCGGGAGACAACACGAGATACTGGATCTGCGCGGTCGCGGGCGTCGCGAAGTCGTTGCGATGCGCGTCGTAATACGACTGAAGCTGCGCGTCGGTCGGCTGCACCTTCGATGCGAAGTCCGACGCACGCAGCATCAACCCCTGCACCTCACGCTGCTGAACGGTCAGTTCAGCGAGATGCTGCGCGAGCGACTTCGGCGTAAACGCACTGCCGATCACCGCGGCCGGCAACTGCTGCAACGCGAGGTTGTAGCGCACGCGCTCGTCGTACTGCTCGGGCGTCATGCCCTGCATCGCGAGCAGTTCCTTGTAGTGGTCGAGGTCGATCGTGCCGTCCGGCTTCTTCAGCGACGAGATCACCGGGTCCGCGAGCAGCGAGCGGCGCACCGCGTCGTCCGACGCCGTCAGATGCAGGCGCTGCGTTTCGTCCGCGAGCACGCGCTGCTGGATCAATCCTTCGAGCACGTCCTGACGATGCTGCGGCGTATCGAAGATGCTGGCGTCGAAGCGCGCACCCAGCATCTGCCGCGCCTGATCGAGCTGCTGGCGCGCGGCGTTATCGTATTCGGCGCGGGTGATCTTGTTGCCGTTGACGCTCGCGACATTCGCGCTCTCGTCGAAGAAGCCGCGGAAGCCCTGGATGCCGACGAAGCCTAGCCCCGGCACCACCAGCAGGAGCAGCATGAACATCATCAGCCGTTTATGATTGCGGAAAAAATCGAGCATGCCTGACAGACCGGATGGGGGCGCCAAAAAACAGAACGCCCGATATTACAACAGCGGGCAATAAAAAAGGCGAACCACTGGTTCGCCTTTGCTTTCTTTTGCCGCAGTGCTGCGGCGCTTCGTCGTGAACGGCTGGCGGAGCGGACGGGGCTCGAACCCGCGACCCCCGGCGTGACAGGCCGGTATTCTGACCAACTGAACTACCGCTCCGTATTGCGCTGCATATGAACCGCAAAGCTGTGGTGGGTGCTGAGAGGCTCGAACTCCCGACCTACGCCTTGTAAGGGCGCCGCTCTACCAACTGAGCTAAGCACCCAGCTCGACGGTTCGTGTCGCTTGCATCGTTCTTTGCTCGTTCACGTCGTGAACACGATGGGCCTGAGTCACTCAACGGCCATCGCCGCGCTGCCTGATCGCCAGGCCATGCATCCGTATGGTTGCAAGCCCCTCAAGCAGCGAGCCCGCTAGTTTAGCGCATCCTTCAGCGCTTTACCAGGCCTGAATTTCGGGACCTTTGCAGCCTTGATCTTGATCGCCGCGCCGGTGCGCGGGTTGCGGCCGGTGCGTGCGGTGCGCTTGCCGACGGCGAAGGTGCCGAAGCCGACCAGCGTGACCGTGCCGCCCTTCTTCAGCGTTCCCTTGACGCCGCCGATCACGGCGTCGAGTGCGCGCCCCGCTGCGGCTTTCGAGATGTCCGCTTGCTGCGCAATATGGTCGATCAATTCCGTTTTATTCATTCCAGCCCCCGAGAATGTGTGTTTGGGCAATCGTGATGGCGCAGTGCGCCGGGAAAAGACGGGTCCGACGCTACGTCGGGCCCGCTCATTAAACGAGGCCGAAAGACACGTGTCAAGCGGGGCAGAGCCTGATATAGCGCCGTTTTCGAGCGATTTACCGGATCGGCGGCGAGCCTGAGGCGGACCGTCGCCGTGTAATGATCCGTAACCGTTGCGAGGCCAATAAAAAAACCCGCGGCGTTAAAGCCGCGGGTTTTCGGGTCATGCGTGCCGCGCCGGAGCGCGGTCGACAACGATCATCAGTGCTTGACGACTTCGCCGGTAGCCGCGTCCTTCGCCGATTCGGCAACCGGCGCTTCGGCCTTCGCCTCTTCTTCCGGCAGCGCCTGCGGCACCCGTTCGAGCGCCAGTTCGAGCACCTTGTCGATCCAGCGGACCGGCACGATTTCGATCGCGTTCTTCACGTTGTCCGGAATTTCCGTCAGGTCCTTCACGTTCTCTTCCGGGATCAGCACGAGCTTGATGCCGCCGCGATGCGCCGCGAGCAGTTTCTCCTTCAGCCCGCCGATCGGCAGCACTTCGCCGCGCAGCGTGATTTCACCCGTCATCGCGACGTCGGCGCGCACCGGGATGCCGGTCAGCACGGACACCAGCGCCGTCGTCATCGCGATGCCGGCGGACGGACCGTCCTTCGGCGTCGCGCCTTCCGGCACGTGGATGTGGATGTCCTGCTTGTCGAACGCTTCGTCCTTGATGCCGAGACGACGCGAACGCGAACGCACCACCGAGCGCGCGGCTTCGACCGACTCCTTCATCACGTCGCCGAGCGAACCCGTGCGGATCACGTTGCCCTTGCCGGGCATCACCGCCGCTTCGATCGTCAACAGGTCGCCGCCGACTTCCGTCCACGCGAGGCCCGTGACCTGACCGATCTGGTTTTCCTTCGCGGCCAGGCCGAAGTCGTACTTGCGCACGCCGAGGAACGTGTCGAGGTTGCTGCCGTCGACCGTCACCGCACCATCCGCCTTCTTCAGCAGAAGCATCTTCACGACCTTGCGGCAGATCTTCGACACTTCGCGTTCCAGCGAGCGCACGCCCGCTTCACGCGTGTAGTAGCGAATGATGTCGCGGATCGCCTGCTCCGTGACCTCGATCTCGCCGGCCTTCAGGCCGTTGTTCTTCTTCTGCTTCGGCAGCAGGTAACGCAGCGCGATGCTGACCTTCTCGTCTTCCGTGTAACCCGACAGACGGATCACTTCCATCCGGTCGAGCAGCGGCGGCGGGATGTTCAGCGAGTTCGACGTCGCGACGAACATCACGTCCGACAGGTCGAAGTCCACTTCGATGTAGTGGTCCGCGAACGTGTGGTTCTGTTCCGGGTCCAGCACTTCGAGCAGCGCCGACGACGGATCGCCGCGGAAATCCATGCCCATCTTGTCGACTTCGTCGAGCAGGAAGAGCGGATTGCGCACGCCGACTTTCGTCAGGCTCTGCAGGATCTTGCCGGGCATCGACCCGATATACGTGCGCCGGTGGCCGCGAATCTCGGCCTCGTCACGCACGCCGCCGAGCGCCATGCGCACGAACTTGCGGTTCGTGGCGCGGGCGATCGACTGACCCAGCGACGTCTTGCCGACGCCGGGAGGCCCGACGAGGCACAGGATCGGCGCCTTCACCTTGTCCACGCGCTGTTGCACCGCAAGATATTCGAGGATGCGTTCCTTCACCTTCTCAAGACCGTAGTGGTCTTCGTCGAGCACGCGTTCGGCGTTCGAGAGGTCGTTGTTGACCTTGCTCTTCTTGCGCCACGGCAGCCCGATCAGCGTGTCGATGTAGTTGCGCACGACCGTCGCTTCCGCCGACATCGGCGACATCAGCTTCAGCTTCTTCAGCTCCGCGTCGGCCTTCTTCTTCGCTTCCTTCGGCATGCGCGCGGCGGTGATGCGCTTCTCAAGCTCTTCGAGATCCGCGCCTTCTTCGCCTTCGCCCAGTTCCTTCTGGATCGCCTTGACCTGCTCGTTCAGGTAGTACTCGCGCTGGCTCTTCTCCATCTGACGCTTCACGCGTCCGCGGATGCGCTTCTCGACCTGAAGGATGTCGATCTCCGCTTCGAGCTGCGCGAGCAGATGTTCGAGGCGCTCGATAACCGGGAACATCTCCAGGATGTGCTGCTTCTGGTCGAGCTTCAGCGGCAGATGCGCGGCGATCGTATCGGCGAGACGCCCGGCTTCGTCGATACCCGACAGCGACGTCAGGATCTCCGGCGGGATCTTCTTGTTCAGCTTCACGTACTGGTCGAACTGCGACACGATCGCGCGACGCAGCGCTTCGGTTTCGGCGCTGTCCGCGTGGTCGGGTTCGAGCGGCAGCACTTCGCACGAGAACTGGGTTTCCTGTTCTTCGATCGAAAGCGTCTTCGCGCGCTGCAGCCCCTCGACCAGCACCTTCACGGTGCCGTCAGGCAGCTTCAGCATCTGCAGGATGTTCGCGATACATCCCACTTCGTACATGTCTTTTTCGGTCGGCTCGTCCTTGGCGGCGGTTTTCTGCGCGACGAGCATGATGTGCTTGCCGCCCTCCATCGCCACTTCGAGCGCCTTGATCGACTTCGGCCGGCCCACGAAGAGCGGAATCACCATATGCGGGAAAACTACGACGTCACGCAGCGGGAGCAGCGGGAGCGTGGTGCGTTCCGGCGGGAGGAGTTGGGTTCCTGACATTTCATTTCCCCATGAGTGGAATCAATTCGTTCGGTAGGTGAGGCCTGCGACAACGATTGCAAGCCTCCAGCGTGTGGGAAAAGTTCAGTGACACCAAAAAAAGTACGCCATCGACCACAAGATAAACGAAAAAGCCGTTCATCAATTACATGAACGGCTTTTTCCCGGAACTCTTTAGCCGATCACGGTCAGTTCGACCCGGCGACTTTTGGCGCGTCCTCGTAAATCAGCAGAGGCTTGCCATCGCCGTCGATCACGTTGTCGTCGATGATTACCTTGCTGACGCCTTTCATCGTCGGCAGTTCGTACATCACGTCGAGCAATGCCTGTTCCAGAATCGAGCGCAGCCCGCGGGCGCCGGTCTTGCGGCGGATCGCCTTGCGCGCGACGGCCTGCAGCGCGGCCGGACGGATCTCCAGTTCGACCCGTTCCATCGCGAACAGCTTGTGATACTGCTTCACGAGCGCATTCTTCGGTTCGACGAGAATCTTCATCAGCGCCGTTTCGTCGAGCTTGCCGAGCGTCGCGACCACCGGCAGACGGCCGATCAGTTCGGGAATCAGGCCGAACTTGATCAGGTCTTCCGGTTCCACTTCGCGCAGCACTTCGCCCGCGTCGCGCTCCTGCTTGCTCTTCACGCTCGCGCCGAAACCAATGCCGGTTTTCTCGGTGCGATCGGTGATGACCTTTTCGAGTCCATCGAAAGCGCCGCCGCAAACGAACAGGATATTCGTCGTATCGACCTGGATGAAATCCTGGTTCGGATGCTTGCGGCCGCCTTGCGGCGGCACCGACGCCATCGTGCCTTCGATCAGTTTCAGCAGCGCCTGCTGGACACCTTCGCCGGACACGTCGCGCGTGATCGACGGGTTGTCGGACTTGCGGCTGATCTTGTCGATTTCGTCGATGTAGACGATCCCGCGCTGCGCCTTGTCGACTTCGTAATTGCAGTTCTGCAGCAGCTTCTGGATGATGTTCTCGACGTCCTCGCCGACGTAGCCGGCTTCGGTCAACGTCGTCGCGTCCGCGATCACGAACGGCACGTTCAGCAGGCGCGCGAGCGTCTGCGCGAGCAGCGTCTTGCCCGAGCCGGTCGGCCCGATCAGCAGGATGTTGCTCTTCGACAGTTCGACGTCGTCCTTCTTGTCGAGATGCTTCAGGCGCTTGTAGTGGTTGTACACCGCGACCGCGAGAATCTTCTTCGCGCGTTCCTGGCCGATCACGTACTGATCGAGGATGTCACGGATTTCCTGCGGGCTCGGCAGGTCGGAACGCGACAACGCCGCGTCGACGCCCGCGCCGGCCGCCTCGTCGCGAATGATCTCGTTGCACAGGTCGATGCACTCGTCGCAGATGAACACCGACGGCCCCGCAATCAGCTTCTTCACTTCATGCTGGCTTTTGCCGCAGAACGAGCAATACAACAGCTTTTCGCTGTTAGAACCTTTCTTGTCCGCCATGGATAGATGAGCCTCCGGACACTCTGTTACATGATACGCCGCTTTCCCCCGCCACACCGGGCGGGGATGCGCGAACCGCTTGCTGTGACGGCGTGTGGGCCGCAGGCCGCGAAGCGCTTATCGGGATTATTTCACAAGGCTCGCGCCGGGACTTCAACCGCTGTATCCGGTGAAAATACGGATAAAAAACCGTGTCCGATCACGGACGCTTGTGCAGGACCTGGTCGATCAGCCCGTAAGCCTGCGCGTCGTCGCCGGACATGAAGTTGTCGCGGTCCGTGTCGCGCGCGATGCGCTCGACCGGCTGGCCCGTATGGTTCGCGAGCAGCTGGTTCAGGCGCTCCTTCAGGTACAGGATCTCGCGCGCCTGGATCTCGATGTCCGACGCCTGGCCGCGCGCGCCGCCGAGCGGCTGGTGGATCATCACGCGCGAATTCGGCAGCGCAAAACGCTTGCCCTTCGCGCCCGACGCGAGCAGGAACGCGCCCATGCTCGCCGCGAGGCCCATGCAAAGGGTCGAAACATCCGGCTTGATGAACTGCATCGTGTCGTAGATCGCCATGCCGGCCGACACCGACCCGCCCGGACTGTTGATGTACAGGCTGATGTCCTTGTCCGGGTTTTCGCTTTCGAGGAACAGCAACTGCGCGACCACCAGGTTCGCGGTCTGGTCGTTCACTTCGCCGACCAGGAACACCACGCGCTCCTTGAGCAGACGCGAGTAGATATCGTACGAGCGTTCGCCGCGGCCGCTCGTCTCGACGACGATCGGCACGAGCCCGAGCGCCTGCGGCTCCAGATCCCGCGAAGCGTGAGACGTCAGCGTATCCAGCGATTGGGCGCGAATGGTCATGCGATGAATCCTTGTCTGGAAAAATTCTTCTGGTTAACCGGTATGGCGACGCGCCCCGCCGATTCAACCATGCAGCCCGCAGGGTCGAATCCGCAGACGTAAAAACGGCGTGCAGGCCGTCGCTCCGACAGCCGGCACGCCGTTCCGGCGGCGCCTTAAGCCTGCGCCGTTGCGCTTGCCAGTTCCTCGAAGCTCACCTGCTTGTCCGTCACCTTGGCCTTGCCGAGCACGAAATCGACGACGTTCGATTCGACGACGTACGCTTCCATTTCCGCAAGGCGCTGCTGGTTCGAATAATACCAGCGGACGACTTCCTTCGGGTCCTCGTAGCTTTTCGCGAATTCGTCCACTTCCGCGCGGATCTGCTCGGGCTTCGCCTGCAGTTCGTTCGCCTTCACCAGCTCGGCCAGCACGAGGCCCAGCTTCACGCGGCGCTCGGCCTGCTCGCGGAACATCTCGGCCGGAATCGGCGCATCCTTCGCGTTCGGCACGCCGCGTTGCGCGAGGTCCTGGCGCGCCATTTCGACGAGGCGTTCCTGGTCCTGTTCGATCAGCGCGTTCGGCACGTCGAGTTCGGAGATCTTCAGCAGCGCGTCCATCACCTGGTTCTTCACGATCGCCTGGGTGCGGCGCTTCGCTTCGCGTTCGAGGTTGTCCTTGATCTCGGCGCGCATCTTCGTCAGGTCGCCGTCGGCGATGCCGAGCGACTTCGCGAATTCAGCGTCGATTTCCGGCAGGTGCGGCCACTCGATCGTCTTCAGCGTGATCGTGAACTTCGCGGTCTTGCCGGCGACGTCCTTGCCGTGATAATCGTCCGGGAACTTCAGGTCGAATTCGCGTGATTCGCCGGCCTTCAGACCCAGCGCAGCCTGTTCGAACTCGGGCAGCATGCGCCCTTCGCCGAGCACGAACGCGAAGTCTTCCGCGCTGCCGCCCGGGAACGCGACGTCGTCGATCTTGCCGACGAAGTCGAGCGTCACGCGGTCGCCGTTCTGCGCCGCGGTGTCCGCGCCGCCGTCACCGTGGTCGCCGCCCTCGCCGCGCGCATGGAAATGCACGCGCTGCTTGCGCAGGATGTCCAGCGTGCGGTCGATCTCGGCTTCGGTGATCGTCGTGGTGGTGCGCTCGATTTCGGCGTCCGCAACGTCGCCGAGCTTCACTTCCGGATACACCTCGAACGTCGCGTCGAACGCGTATGCACCTTCGGCCGCTTCCGCCTTCGGGCTGAAGCTCGGCTGGCCCGCGACGCGCAGGTTTTCCGCGCGGCTGATGTCGAAGAATTCCTTGCCGACCTTGTCGCTCAGCACTTCGGCTTCCACTTGGCCCGAGTACTGCTGCGTGACCATCTTCAGCGGCACCTTGCCCGGGCGGAAACCCGGCATGCGCACGTTCTTCGCGAGCTGGCGAATGCGCGACTCCACTTCTTTCTGCACGGCGTCCTTCGGCAGGGAAATCGTCACGCGGCGTTCGAGCTTGCCGAGGTTTTCAACAACGTTAGCCATGGCTTCAATCGTCCTAAAATTATTCGAGCGAATCAGTAGTGTCTTTGCTGTGCCGCAGTTCGTTGGAGCAGTCCGTCTCGCGTGCGCGCCATGGCGCCGCACTTCAATTCTCGTGCGAGCCCGGGCTGCGCCAGCGCCTGCGTCCGTCCTGCCGCCGACCGTCCGGAGCGTCCGATGCAGCAGGTGCTGCCCACATCGTCGATCCCGTCGATCCTGTCGTTCCAATCGTTCGGGGTCGTCCGGTTATTCCGGTTATTCCGGGACCCTCCCGATCGACCGCCTGCGGCGCGGTTCCGTCAAAAGAGCCAAGTATTTTAGCAAACTATTTCCGCCGCCAAGCGGAATTGCCATGCGCGTGCCTCATGCACCCCCGTCGCAGGCGATACCGGCGATCGGAAAGCGCGCATCCAGCGCCGTACACCTTGCTGATAAGCTAGCGGGCGCACACGCTTCCCGCCCGCGCGGGCGACCCGCGCGAACAACAACTTCCCGTACCGAGACACCATGCCCAACCCGTCGCCCGCCTCTTCCGCCGCGCCCGTCGTCGTGATCGCCCCGGATTCGTTCAAAGGCTCGCTGAACGCCGAGCAGGTGGCCGATGCGATCGCCGCCGGCATCCGCCGCGCGCGCGCCGACGCGCAGATCCGCATCTGCCCGATGGCCGACGGCGGCGAAGGCACGCTCGACGCGATGCTGTCCGGCGGCGGCCGACGCCGCTCGCTGACGGTGCGCGGCGCGGCCGGCCCGACGCTCGACGCGGCGACCGGCCTGCTCGACGACGGCAGCGCGATCATCGAGACCGCCGAGATCGTCGGCATCACAGACTCCGTGGGGATGGCCGTGCCGGTGACCGCGCGCAGCACGCGCGGCATGGGCGAAGCGATCCGCGCGCTGCTGGACGACGGCGTGCGGCGCTTCTACGTCGCGCTCGGCGGCAGCAGCACCAACGATGGCGGCGCGGGTCTGCTCGCGGGCCTTGGGATGCAGCTTTACGACGCGCAGGACGCACCGCTCGAACCGACGCCCGAATCGCTCGCGCGCGTCGCCCGGGTCGATGTCTCCGCACTCGATGCGAGGCTCGCGCAGGCGTCGTTCGTTGCGATGTCCGACGTCGACAACCCGCTCACCGGCGAGCACGGCGCGACCGCCGTGTTCGGTCCGCAGAAAGGCGTGAGCGCGGATCAGGTCGCCGCCATCGACGCGGCGCTCGCACGTTTCGCAGACCTGCTCGAAGCGGCATTGCAGCGCCGCGAGCGCGACCAGCCCGGTGCGGGCGCGGCCGGCGGCCTCGGCTTCGCGCTGCGGATGCTGGGCGCGAGCTTCGAGCCGGGCGCCGAAGTGGTCGCGCGGCAGATCGGCCTCGACGAAGCGCTTCGGGGTGCCGACTGGCTGATCACCGGCGAGGGCCGCTCGGACGTGCAGACGCTGCACGGCAAGGCGCCGTTCATTGCGTGCCGCCATGCGACAGCGGCCGGCGTGCCGGCCACGCTGCTATCCGGCGCGGTCGATCCGGCCGCGCTGCCGAGGCTTGCGGAACACTTCAGCGGCTGCTTCTCGCCGGCTCCCGGCCCGATCACGCTCGACGTCGCGATCCGCGACGCGGCCGTGCTGCTCGCCAACGAAGCAGAGCAACTGACGCGCCTGAAATTCGGTCCGCGCTGACCGCTCACCGCACGACCGTACGATACGGTAAACCAGCCCAAAAACTCGCCTGCGTGCACTGCGCAGAACGAAACATCGCAGTGCACAACGCATGACGTGCGTTGACCAGCGGCGCGGATGCGGCAACAATCGCAACACGCGCAGCATCGACCGCGCGCACCCACACGCAACCAGGAAAACCATGAAGGCACCTAGAAGGGCCGGGCTGGAGCAATTCTTGACCTACCGTCTGCACATATTGAACAAGCTGTCCGAACGAGGCAGTGGCGAACGTTATCAGGCCAAGCTCGGCATCACGTTGCCCGAAGCGCGTCTGATCGCGGCCGTCGGCGCGTTCGGACCGTTCTCGGTGATGGAGCTTGCCCGTCACGCGAATCTCGACAAGAGCCAGGCAAGCCGCGCCGCCGACGCATTGATGCGCCGTGGCTTGATGCGCCGCGACGCGAGCGAGGAAGATGGCCGCCTCGTGCTCGTATCGCTGACGCCGGAAGGCCGTGCGCTGTACCGGCGCGTGATGCCGATCGCTCGCAAGTGGAACGTCGATTTCTTCGCGTGCCTCGACGAGCGCGAGCGCAACACGCTGCATCAGGCGCTCGACAAGCTGATCGAGCATGCGATCTCAATGCAGGATCGCTGACACCGCCTGCGCCGCTTACGCCGCTTGTACCACTTACGCGGCGTAACCCTGCACGGGCATCGGGTCCGCCGATGCCCGCTTCGATCCCATCCGGGACGAAGGCCCGCCGATCGCGGACAGCGCATCGATTCGATGCCGGTTTAGCGGCAAACGCAGGCGAAATTCGATTCCGCATACGTTTGCGAGGGTTCGAAGTCCCGATTAATCCCGATCAACCCGAGCGGCGTCGATGCGATGCTTCGATGTTCGAACGACCTGTAGTCGCGATCATTTCGGACGGCTTGCGTTCCTGTCGACTGGCATTCATCGAGTGTGGCGAACGGCAACGCAGGCCTGTTATCAGCGAGGCCGGAGCAAGCCCAAAAGCGAAAAAGGCCGCGTACCTTCCGGTACGCGGCCTTTTTTCTTTTGTGGTGCGTGAGGCCGGACTCGAACCGGCACACCCTTGCGGGCGTCAGGACCTAAACCTGGTGCGTCTACCAATTTCGCCACTCACGCAGGCATCTCTTCGATTCGCGGGATCGACCGCAGCGGACTTGCGCCCGCCAGCCTACCGCGAGACGTCGCCACCGCCCCCGAGCCATCGGAGCCGCGGCACCGCCTCCGTGCCCGCCGGGCGCTCGCGCGAGGCTTGTGGCCTCGCGTGTCTGCCGACTTTGCCGCTTCCCTGCGAGCCGCACGGCCCGCGCGCTATAACCGCTATAACCGATAACGCGCCAGGCGACTCGCGGCTTCGGGCTCTGCTGTGCGAAGCCCGGTACGGCGACCGCCGCGCCCCGGAAAGCGTGAGCGCGAGATTCTAACCGATTGCCCTGCGCTTGTCTGCATGCCCGGTCGCCATGCGATGCTAGAATCGCCCGTTCGGCGCGGCGCGCCAGTCCGGACGCCGCGCACCCCACGTCCAATCTGCCGTGAACTTCGACGACTACTGCCTGCAAAAGGCAGCCCCGCCCGGATCGAGCACCTACTACGCGCTGCGCCAGGCGAGCGCGGACCGTCAGCCGTTGATCGCCGCGCTGTTCGCGTTGCGGCGCGAATTCGAAGAGACCGCGAAAGAAACGCACGATCCAACGGTCGGCCGCACCAAGCTCGCATGGTGGCAAAAGGAACTCGCCGCGTTCGCGGAAGGCTCGCCGTCGCATCCCGTCACTCGTGCGCTCGCGCAGCGGCTAACCGACCCGCGCGCCGAATATCCGGCGTTGCAGACGCTGCTCGCCGGCTTCGAGATGGACCTCGACCAGGCGCGTTACCTCGACTTCGCGAATCTGCAGCGCTACATCGGCGGCGTCGGCGGCGCGTTCGCCGCGCTGCTCGCGCGTGTCAGCACCCGCGGGCCGGACGACACCGCGCGCTGGTCGGTGCCGCTCGGCAACGCGCTGATGCTCGCGCAACTCGTGCAGGAGATCGGCAACGATGCGCGTCACGGCCGCATCTACGTGCCGATCGACGAATTGCAGCGTTACGACGTAACCGCCGCCGACCTGATCAACCGCCGCTACAGCGACGCGTTCACCGAGTTGATGCAGTTCCAGACGAATCGCGCACGCGAGGCGCTAACCGCGGCGCTCGCCGCGATCCCGGCCCCGGAGCGACGGGCGCAACGCACGTTGCGCGCACAGGCTGCGTTGTCGCTTGCGCTGCTCGACGAGGTCGAGCGCGAGCGTTTCCAGGTGCTGCATCAACAGATCGCGCTGACGCCGATCCGCAAACTGTGGATCGCATGGCGCGCGGCGCGACGCGCATAGACGCCGGACAGGCGCGCGGCGTCAGACGCGCAGCAGCGGCAGCGGCTCGAAGCGCTGTTGCAGCACCGCCTGCGAATCCAGTCCCCACCACGGCCCGAGCACGGTCGCGTAGATCTGCCTGAAATCGATGCCAACGGGCAGATTGCCGTTGCCGTCGAGCCGCGCGAGTTGCGGCGCATCGCCATACAAGCCGCCGCGCACGCGGCCCCCGGCGACGAAGTGCGCGGCCGCCGTCCCGTGATCGGTGCCGAGACTCTGGTTCTCGCGCACGCGCCGGCCGAATTCCGCGTACGTGACGATCAGCGTGCGGTCCCAGCGGCCGAGTTCGACGAGCGCGTCGCGCATCGCGATCATTCCCGCCGCCAGTTGCTTCAGCAACGCCGCATGACCGCCGGGCTGATTCTGGTGCGTATCGAAGCCGCTCAACGTGAGACGGATCGCGGCGACGCCCTGCCCCGCGATCGGCGCGCCTTGCGCGGTGTCGCCCGTTGCGAGCACCTCCATCGCGGTCTTGATCGACGCGCCGAACGCGCCCGGCGGAAACGTCGTCTTCAGCGCGTATTGGCCGGGCCTCGGCCGCAGGCGCGCCGCCGCGCGCACGATGTCGTGCTCGACGTCGAGGATGTGCGCGAGCGCCGGATTGCGCTCGCGCAGCGCGACCGGCGTGACGAGCCGCGCCGCGCGCGCGAACTGCGCGGGATTCACGAGTGCGATCGCTTTCGCGCCGTTCGCGAGCGGCCCCATCTCCGCGCTGCCGAGCACGACGCCGTCGGCCGCGAAACCGGCCGGCACCGGGTTCTGCGCGAACGCGCGGGTGAGCCAGCCATCGCGCAGATATTGATCGGCGCGCGACGCGGTATCCCAGATCTCGATCGACCGGAAATGCGACAGGTTCGGCTGCGCATAACTGACGCCCTGGACGATCGCCAGTTGCTGCTCGCGCCACAGCGGCAGCAGCGGCGCGAGCGCCGGATGCAGCGCGGTGCGCTCGTCGAGTCCGATCGCCTCTTCGCGGCGCACCGCGAGATTCGGACGATAGCGGTAGTACAGCGGATCGAAAAAAGGCACGACCGTATTCAACCCGTCGTTGCCGCCCTTCAGTTCGACGAGGATCAGCAGGTTGTCGTAGCCGGCCGCGCGCGGCGCGTTCGCGGCCGGCGTCGCGGCAAGCGGCGGCTGCGCGCGGACCGCGCCGGGCAACCACCATGACGAGCCCGCCGCCGCCGCGGCCGTCAGAAATTCGCGTCGCTTCATGCTTCACCTCGCGTTGTTATGCGACGGCATACGGGCAGCCGCTGGCTGCGCGCGCATCGCGTCTCCTCGCTTTGTGTCGTTTCCCGCGTCATTTCAACTGGTACACCGGGTCCATCAACAGGGCTTCGAGATACGCGCCGGCGCTCGCGCCGATCACGATCGCATCGGCCGGTTCAAGCGGCAATACTGCCCGTTGCATCTGCAATTGTGCGGACAGGTCGGGCTGCGCATCCGCGGTCAATCGATACGGCGCAAGCCACGCATCGAGATCGAAGCGCAGACCGCGCGGCATCGCCCCGGCCGACACAGCGGCAGCGGCACGCCGCATGCCCGGCGCGGCGGACGGACTACCCGCCTCGGTCGCGCGAAACAGCCGTTCGACGAACTGCTTGCGCGCGAGCAGCGTCGCGCTGTTGATCCACGTGTCGCCGCCGGGCCAACCCTTCACGCCCGGCGGCGCGAAGAGCCGTTCACCGAGTTGCGCGGCGGTCCCCGCAAACGGTTCGGTGCCGCCGTACACGACGTCGAAGCGCCTCAGCGTGCCGACGACGAACTCGACCGGCGAACTGACGAGCACGCCGCGATTGCGCTCGTCCCAGAAAGTGGGCGACAGCAGCAGCGCGCGCAGCGCGACGCGAATGTCGTAGCCGCTCGTGCGAAAGCGCGTCGCGATCGCGTCGATCTGCGCGTCGTCCGGCGCGCCGGACACGAACTCGCCCCACAGCTTCATCACGATGAAACGCGCCGTCTGCGGTTGCGCGAGCAGCACGTCGAGCATCTGATCGCAGTCGAACGCGCCGCGCTGACCGAGGACGACCTTGTCGCCATCGTCATGCAGACCGGGTTTCGACACGAAGCGCCACGTATCCGGATCGACGCTCCAGCCGGTGCATGCGCGAGCCGCCTCGGTCACGTCCTGCTGCGAGTAGCGGCCCTCGCCGAGCGTGAACAGCTCCATCGACTCGCGCGCGAAGTTCTCGTTCGGCTTGCCCTTGCGGTTGCCCGTGCCGTCGAGATAAAGCAGCATCGCCGGGTCTTTCGCGACGTCGTGCAACAGCGTCGCGAAGCTGCCGAGCGCATCGCGTCGGAGCAGCGCGTTCTGCGCGGCCATCAGTTGCGGATCGCCGACCTTATCCTCGCCCGACGTGAAATGGTTGTGCCAGAAGAGCGTCATCCGCTCGGTCAACGGCGACGGCGTCACCAGCATCTCGCGAATCCACCACGCCCGCAGTTCGTCATAACGGCGACGCCTCTGCTGCTGCGCCTCGCGGCGCTGGTCCGGCGTCCAGGCGCTGCGCTCCGCCCGGTCCGGCGGCGATTCCGACGCCCATGCGGGCAACGGTGTGAGCGCGTCGGTGCGGGTCGTGTCGAGCAATCGCGTCACGGCCTGCTCGCGGGTCAAGCCGAGGTAGGGCGCAAGCTCCTGCGCGTCGGGCGCAAAACCGGTGCGGATAAGCAGATAACGCACGTCGTCGGCGTCGAGCGGCGGTGCATCGCTCACGACGCGCGCCGGGCCGCTGCGATGCGAACCTCGCGCCGGCGTGGCAGCCACCGCGATGCTCGCGAACAGCGCCGCGGCCAGCACGGCGATCGCCATACGCGACGTGGCCGCGCGCCACGGCGCGACACGCGAAAACCGTCTCATGTTATCCCCCGTAACGGGCGGCGCAAATCGAAGCCGAAGCGGAATCCGCCGATGCCGCAAGCCAAGACTGTAGCCGTCGCGCGGCCGGACGAAAATAGACAGCGGGGTCGAACCTGCTACGGGATCTTTCACGCGGACAATGCGTGGAGGCAGACAGACGGCGCTGGCGCGGCGCCTAACGCTTGTAGAGTTCGCGGACCGCGTCCTCGATATGCTGGCGCAGCAGACGCCGCTCGTCGGGCGTCATGTGCCCGTCACGGCGGCGCTGGTCGAGGTCGGGGGGGACGGCGTTGCGCGACGCGGGGTCGGGCGCCGAGCGCGGGTCGGGCGGCACGTTGCCGCGCACGCGGTACATCGATCTTGCGCCGCTTCGCGACGGCATCCGCGGCAGATCGAGGCGGGAAGTGAAGGGCTGGGCGCGGGCTTCGACCGGCTCAAGAATCGCCGCAATCGCGCTGGCTACCGCCAACCCGATCATCACGCGGCGCATTCGCGGTCCGGCTCCTCCCTTCATCTTGTTCCCTTCGTGACGCGCCAAACGGCTACCTCGAATGCATGTGCAGCCCCGGTTCGAAGCGGGCGCGAAAGTTTAAGTCGGTTGAAGTATCTACCGAACGGCGGCCTTCCGTAAAGGAGTCTAACGATGGGTGCTTTACGTCGTCGCACAGGCCGGGTAAATTTTGTAACTGACTGTAACCCGTAAAACCGGTGCGGACTCGCACCCCTTCCAATCGCGCTAAGATGCCGGGCATGGAAACGAAGAACCCCTCCAAAATTCTTGTTGTCGACGACGATCCCCGCCTGCGCGATCTGCTGAGGCGTTATCTCGGCGAGCAAGGCTTCAACGTATACGTCGCCGAAAACGCGCCCGCAATGAACAAGCTGTGGGTCCGCGAACGGTTCGACCTGCTGGTGCTCGACCTGATGCTGCCGGGCGAGGACGGTCTGTCGATCTGCCGCCGCCTGCGCGGCAGCAACGACCGCACGCCGATCATCATGCTCACCGCGAAAGGCGAGGACGTGGACCGCATCGTCGGTCTCGAAATGGGCGCGGACGACTATCTGCCGAAGCCGTTCAACCCGCGCGAACTCGTCGCGCGCATCCACGCGGTGCTGCGCCGCCAGGCGCCGTCCGAACTGCCGGGCGCGCCGTCGGAAACCACCGAGGTGTTCGAGTTCGGCGAATTCGCGCTGAATCTCGCCACCCGCACGCTGACCAAGGCCGGCCAGGAGATCCCGCTGACCACCGGCGAGTTCTCGGTGCTGAAGGTGTTCGCGCGCCATCCGCGCCAGCCGCTGTCGCGCGAAAAGCTGATGGAACTGGCGCGCGGCCGCGAATACGAAGTGTTCGACCGCAGCCTCGACGTGCAGATTTCCCGCCTGCGCAAGCTGATCGAACCCGATCCTGGTAGCCCGCGCTTCATCCAGACCGTCTGGGGCCTCGGCTACGTCTTCATCCCCGACGGCGCCGCGTGATCCGCACGCGTCCCTGCATTTCTCCGTTGTGGTTTTCTGACAGGAAAGGTTCATGCGGATCGACCGGCGTCTGCTGACGCTCGCATTCGGCGGCCTGTTCTGGCGAACCTTCCTGCTGATCGCGCTGCTGATCGCGGTCAGTCTCGCCGCATGGTTCCAGAGCTTCCGCGTGATCGAGCGCGAGCCGCGGGCGCAGCGCGTCGCGCTGCAACTGGTCGCGATCGTGAAGCTCACGCGCACCGCGCTCCTCTATTCCGATCCCGACCTGCGCCGCGCGCTGCTTCAGGATCTCGAAAGCAACGAGGGCGTGCGCGTGTATCCGCGCGAGGCGTCGGACAAATACAAGCTGCAGCCGGACGAGTCGCTGAACCGGCTGATCGAACACGACATCCGCGGCCGCCTCGGCGACGACACGGTGATCGCGCAGTCGGTCAACGACATCCCCGGCGTGTGGATCAGCTTCAAGATCGACGACGACGACTACTGGGTCGCGCTCGACCGCGACCAGTTGGACAACGTGACCGGCCTGCAATGGGCCGGCTGGGGCCTGTTCGCGCTCGGGCTGTCGCTGTTCGGCGCGGCGTTCATCACGAGCCTCGTGAACCGCCCGTTCGCGCGGCTCGCGCTCGCCGCGCGGCGGGTCGGCTCCGGCCACGCGCCCGACCCGCTGCCGGAACGCGGGATGGGCGTCGCGGCCGAAACGAACCGCAGCTTCAACCAGATGGTGCGCGACCTCGCGCAACTGGACGCGGACCGCGCGCTGATGCTCGCCGGCATCTCGCACGACCTGCGCACGCCGCTCGCGCGGCTGCGGCTCGAAACGGAGATGAGCCCGTCCGACCAGGCGACGAAGGACGCCATGGTCGACGACATCGAACAGATGGACATGATCATCGGCCGCTTCCTCGACTACGCGCGGCCGGTGCAGCGGCTGGCGGAGCGCGTCGACCTGTCGGTGATCGCGAGCGAGATGGCCGCGCGGATGGCCGGCGAGGACGGGATGCGGCTCGTCACGCGGCTCGCGCCGTCCGCGATGATCGAGGCCGACGACACCGACATGCGCCGCGTCGTCGGCAACCTGATCGAGAACGCGCGCAAATACGGCATCAGCGCGAACGACGGGATTCCGCACATCATGCTGGAAACGCGCGTATCGCACTCGCGCGTCGAACTGTCGGTCGTCGACGAGGGGCCGGGCATCCCCGAGGATCAACTGGCGCTCGTCACCCGGCCGTTCTACCGGGTCGACACCGCGCGCACGCAGGCGAACGGCACCGGCCTCGGCATGGCGATCGTGCAGCGGCTGGTCAGCCGCTATCGCGGCGCGCTGAAGCTGCGCAACCGCACGCCCGGCCCGGGTCTCGAAGTGACGATCGAGTTTCCGCTCGCGAAGGGCGGCGTCTGACGCCGCGCGCCCTGCTTCGTTCGCCTTCTTTCCGCGCCGCGTGGAGCGGCGCTTGCTCGTTCGTTCCGGTCTGACACACGGCGGCCGCGTCACGCCACGCGGATCGCGGCGACAATCGACGGATTCGCGAAGCATCGCCAGCACCCGCGCCGTTTTTCGCGCGACGCAATGCGACGCGGCAACAACACCGTTATCGCATGCAGTCAGCACGAGCAACAGGTTCCCCGAACGAACGCACTGGAGGTTTCCGCATGAAAACCGTCGGCGACAAACTCGAAACTTTCACCGTCACCACCGCGAAGCCCGGCTTCAATCATTACGAGGAAAACGGCGAGTCGGCGTTCGAAGAGATCACCGAACAGTCGTTTCCGGGCAAGTGGAAAGTCATCTACTTCTATCCGAAGGACTTCACGTTCGTGTGCCCGACCGAGATCGTCGAGTTCGCGAAGCTGCAACGCGCGTTCGACGACCGCGACGCGGTGCTGATGGGCGGCAGCGTCGACAACGAATACGTGAAGCTCGCCTGGCGTCGCGAGCACAAGGACCTGGACCGGCTGAACCACTACGCCTTCGGCGACGTGAAAGGCGAGTTGATCGACCAGCTCGGCATCCGCGACAAGGACGCCGGCGTTGCCTTGCGCGCGACGTTCATCGTCGATCCGGACAACACGATCCAGCACGTGTCGGTAAACAGCCTGAACGTCGGCCGCAATCCGGAGGAAGTGCTGCGGATTCTCGACGGCCTGCAGACCGGCGAGTCGTGTCCGTGCAATCGCCCGGTCGGCGGCTCGACGCTTTGACCGGCAGCGCGAGCGGCCGGCGCTTCGTCGGTCGCCGGCTGACAGGGGGTCTCCTCGCCGGCTGAAAAGGTCCGGCCGCTTTTTTTGTCAAGTCGGCCCGGCCGCCGCGCTCGCCGGCAGCCGGCTGCGGATCGCCGCTTCGGCCGGCTTTTTCCATTCGAGCATCCGCTTCTCCAGCAGTTGCCACGACAGATGCGCGAGCAGCACCGCCAGCGCGAACTGCATCGCGACGGGCAACGCTTCCTGCACCAGCGGCGGAACGTCGAGCCGGTCGTACAGCGCCGGATCGACGCCGAGCCGCGACGGAATCAGGTTGTGGAACAGATAGAAGCCGTAACTGATCGTGCCGAGATACGCGAGCATCCGCATGTCGAGCGCCGCGACGAGCGCGCTGTCCTGGCGATGGACGATCCACAGGAACACCGCATACAGCGACATCGCGAGCCCGACGTCGAGCACGGCCGGGACCGGCGACACCGGCGACCCGACGAAATCCGCGCGCAGCACCGCGAACGCCGCGATGCCGGCCAGCCCGCCGAGCAGCACCAGGCCGCTCGCGAGCGGCGATGGCTCGCGCGCCGGCGCGCCGGTCATCGCGGCCGTGCCGCCGAGCGCGATCATCGCGAAGTTCCACGGCGACAGCGCATACACGAGCGGTTCGCTCGCGCCGTCGCGCATCAGCGCGAGATGCGCGATCGCACTCGCGACGACGACCGCGACGCACAGCGCGAAGTGCCGCGATGCGCGCGTGAACACCAGCACGAACGGCGCGACCAGATAAAACTGCTGCTCGACCGCGAGGCTCCAGAAGTGGGACACGGTGCCGGCCCAGCCGTCGTGCACGACGCCGATCCACAGGTTCGACAGGAACGCGTAGTGCCAGACGAGGCCGAGGTTCACGTCGCGCTGGTAGAACGACGCGTGCGCGATCGTCAGCGCGATCAGCAGCAGGTAATAAACGGGAAAGATGCGCAGCGCGCGCTTCATGAAGAACACGTAGACGACCGCATCGCGCCGCGCGCCGCGCTGCTCGATGCGCACCCGGCTGCGATGCAGTTCGCCGATGATCAGATAACCGCTGATCAGGAAGAACAGCCACACGCCGAGCTTGCCGGCATCGATCGCGTCGACGTGGGCCTTGTGCGACAGGAACACGAGCACGACCGCCAGTGCGCGGAGGCCGTTGAGACCTTTCACATGCGTTGCAGCGCCAGTCATCACCTCTCCTGCTTCCGGATACCGGTTCAGTATGAGGCGTAAAAAACCGAAAATTTAATCGCCACAATTGCTCAAACGACAGGCACTCATCGCACCTGGCGCCGTCGTGGCAGCGGGCACGCGGCGTGCGCGCCGCTGCGTTCCTACGGGGTCACGCGCGGATCAGCAGCACCGCCGCCTGCGCCTCGATCCCCTCGCCGCGGCCGAGATAACCGAGCTTCTCGTTGGTCTTCGCCTTCACGTTCACGCGGTCGAGCGGCAGGCTCAGGTCCTCCGCGATCGTCGCGCGCATCGCGTCGATGTGCGGCGCGAGTTTCGGCGCCTGCGCGATCACGGTGCTGTCGACGTTGCCGATCGTGAAACCCGCCTGTGCGACGCGCGCCGCGCATTCGCGCAGCAGCACGCGGCTGTTCGCGCCCGCGAAACGCGTGTCGGTGTCCGGGAAATGCCGGCCGATGTCGCCGAGCGCAGCCGCGCCGAACAGCGCATCGGTGATCGCGTGCAGCAGCACGTCCGCATCCGAGTGGCCTAGCAGGCCGCGGTCGTAAGGCACCGTCACGCCGCCGATGACGAGCGGGCGTCCCGGCACCAGCGCGTGCACGTCGTAGCCTTGTCCGATTCTGATGTCCATGCCTGTGGGTTCCGTAGTGACGTAGTGAGAATATGCTGTTGCGCGGTGCGGTCAGCCCGCGGGCGGCCGGCCGAGAAACGCCTCCGCCAGATCGAAGTCTTCCGGATACGTGACCTTGAAGTTGCGCAGGCTGCCCTGCACGAGCTTCGGCGCATGGCCGAGCCACTCGATCGCGCTCGCCTCGTCGGTCAGGTCGTGGCCTTCCTGCTGCGCGCGCAGGATCGCGTCGCGCAGCATGCCGATGCGGAACATCTGCGGCGTCTGCGCCTGCCAGAGCCCGCCGCGCGACTCGGTGCGCGCGATGCGGGCCGCGCCGCCGCCCGGCGCGATCCGCTTCAGCGTATCGGCGACCGGCAGCGCGACGATGCCGCCGACCTCGTCGTCCTTCACCGAGCCGATCAGCGCGCGGATCAGCGCCGGCGTGATGCCGGGGCGCGCGGCGTCGTGCACCAGCACCCAGTCGTCGTCGCGCGCGCCGAATTCCGCGAGCGCATTGAGTCCGTTGAACACCGACGCCTGCCGCGAGGCCCCGCCGCAGCGGCGCACCGCGAAGCGCAGGCCGCTGAAGCGGCGCGCGTCGAAATGGGAGTCGTCCGGCGCGATCACGACGAGCGTCTGCGCGAATTCGCTGCACGCGTCGAACGCCGCGAGCGAGTAATGCAGCAGGTCGCGGCCGGCGACGGTCCGGTATTGCTTCGGCATGGCCGAGCCCGAACGGCTGCCGGTGCCGGCGCACGGGATCAGGGCAAAAAGGCGGGAAGTCACGGTGATGCGAGGCGCCCAGGTGAAAGTAAAGGACGGATTTTATAATAGGTGCTTTGCCCGCATGCCGGACGCCCCCGCCGCTGCGTGTCGCCTCGTGCCGACCGCGCGCCGGAGGCCGTGCCGTTCCTGCGGATTCGAGCTTCACGGCCAGCCTGGTTTCCTATGCCCGATATCGCCGCTTCATCGCAGTCCCCGTCTCCGGTCGCCGTCGTCAAGCCGGGGCAGCGCTTCGCGTTCGACGGCACGCACGGTTCGTCCGATGCGCTGCTGATCGCCCGTTACCGCGCCGCGTCGCGCCCGCAGGCGCCGCTCCTCGCGGTCGTCTGCGCGAGCGCGGTGGACGCCCAGCGGCTCGCGCAGGAGATCCCGTTCTTCGCGCCGGACGCGCGCGTGCGCCTGCTGCCCGACTGGGAGACGCTGCCGTACGATTCGTTCTCGCCGCATCAGGACCTCGTGTCCGAACGGCTCGCGACGCTGCACGACCTCGGCGAAGGCCGCTGCGACGTGCTGCTCGTGCCGGCGACGACCGCGCTGTACCGGATGCCGCCCGCGTCGTTCCTCGCCGCGTACACGTTTTCGTTCAAGCAGGGCGAGCGGCTCGACGAGGCGAAGCTGAAGGCGCAGTTGACGCTGGCCGGCTACGAGCACGTGAGCCAGGTGGTGCGCCCCGGCGAATACTGCGTGCGCGGCTCGCTGATCGACCTGTATCCGATGGGCTCGCCGCTGCCGTACCGGATCGACCTGTTCGACGACCAGGTCGATTCGATCCGCGCGTTCGACCCGGACACGCAGCGCAGCCTGTATCCGGTGAAGGACGTGCGGCTGCTGCCCGGCCGCGAGTTTCCGTTCGACGAGGCGTCGCGCACCGCATTCCGCAGCCGCTGGCGCGAAGTGTTCGAAGGCGACCCGAGCCGCGCGACGATCTATCGGGACATCGGCAACGGCGTACCGTCGGCGGGCATCGAATACTACCTGCCGCTGTTCTTCGACGACACCGCGACGCTGTTCCACTACCTGCCGTCCGACGCGCATCTGGTGTTCTGCGGCGACCTCGACGCGTCGATCCGGCGCTTCACCAACGACACGAAGCAGCGCTACAGCTTCCTGTCGCACGACCGCGAACGGCCGATCCTCGACCCGCAGCGGCTGTTCCTGAGCGACCTCGACTTCTTCACGCTCGCGAAGCCGTTCGCGCGGCTCGTGCTGCCGTCCGGCGCGGGCGGCTGGGCGAACGTGCTGCCGAGCCTCGCGCTCGACCGCCACGCGGACGATCCGCTCGCGGCGCTGCGCGCGTATCTCGACACGACGCCGAACCGCGTGCTGTTCGCGGTCGAATCGGCGGGCCGCCGCGAGACCATCGCGCAACTGTTCGCGGAAAACCGGCTGCGCCCGGCTTCGGCCGACAGCTACGAGGACTGGCTGACCGGCGACGAGCGCTTCACGCTCGGCGTCGCGCCGCTGTCGACCGGCTTCGCGCTGCCCGGCGAAGGACTCGCGATCGTCACCGAGACGGAACTGTACGGCCCGCTCGCGCGCCGCGCCGGCCGCCGCCGCCAGGAACAGGCGAGCAGCGTCGATTCGATGGTGCGCGACCTGTCCGAACTGAAGGTCGGCGACCCGGTCGTCCATGCGCAGCACGGCATCGGCCGCTATCACGGCCTCGTGACGATGGACCTCGGTGAAGGCGAAACCGAATTCCTGCACCTCGAATACGCGAACGGCAGCAAGCTCTACGTGCCGGTATCGCAATTGCACGTGATCTCGCGCTACAGCGGCGCGGACCCGGAGAGCGCGCCGCTGCACGCGCTCGGCTCGGGCCAGTGGGAAAAGGCGCGCCGCAAGGCCGCGCAGCAGATCCGCGACACCGCCGCCGAACTGCTGAACCTGTACGCGCGCCGCGCGGCGCGCGAAGGCCATGCGTTCAAGCTGGAACCGCGCGACTACGTGAAGTTCGCGGAGAGTTTCGGCTTCGAGGAAACGCCGGACCAGGCCGCCGCGATCGCGGCCGTGATCGGCGACATGACGAGCGGCAAGCCGATGGACCGGCTGGTCTGCGGCGACGTCGGTTTCGGCAAGACCGAAGTCGCGCTGCGCGCGGCGTTCATCGCGGTGATGGGCGGCCGCCAGGTCGCGATCCTGTCGCCGACCACGCTGCTCGCGGAGCAGCACACGCAGACCTTCACCGACCGCTTCGCGGACTGGCCGGTGCGGATCGCCGAACTGTCGCGCTTCAAGTCGACCAGGGAAGTGAACGCGTCGATCCAGCAGATCAACGACGGCAGCGTCGACATCGTGATCGGCACGCACAAGCTGCTGTCGTCGGACGTGCAGTTCAAGCGGCTCGGGCTCGTCATCATCGACGAAGAGCACCGTTTCGGCGTGCGCCAGAAGGAGGCGCTGAAGGCGCTGCGCGCGGAAGTGGACGTGCTGACGCTGACCGCGACGCCGATCCCGCGCACGCTCGGCATGGCGCTCGAAGGACTGCGCGACTTCTCGGTGATCGCGACCGCGCCGCAGAAGCGCCTCGCGATCAAGACGTTCGTGCGGCGCGAGGAGGACGGCGTGATCCGCGAGGCGATGCTGCGCGAACTGAAGCGCGGCGGCCAGGTGTACTTCCTGCACAACGAGGTGGAGACGATCGAGAACCGCCGCGCGATGCTGGAGACGCTGGTGCCCGAGGCGCGCATCGCGGTCGCGCACGGCCAGATGCACGAGCGCGAACTCGAAACGGTGATGCGCGACTTCGTTGCGCAGCGCGCGAACGTGCTGCTCTGTACGACGATCATCGAGACCGGCATCGACGTGCCGACCGCGAACACGATCCTGATCCACCGCTCCGACAAGTTCGGCCTCGCGCAATTGCATCAACTGCGCGGACGCGTCGGCCGCTCGCATCACCAGGCGTATGCGTATCTGCTCGTGCACGATCCGCAGGGGCTCACGAAGCAGGCGCAACGGCGGCTCGAAGCGATCCAGCAGATGGAGGAACTCGGCTCGGGCTTCTATCTCGCGATGCACGACCTCGAAATCCGCGGCACCGGCGAAGTGCTCGGCGACAAGCAGTCCGGCGAGATCCAGGAGATCGGCTTCCAGTTGTACACGGACATGCTGAACGACGCGGTGAAGGCGCTGAAGGACGGCCGCGAGCCGGACCTGAACGCGCCGCTCGCGGCGACGACCGAAATCAACCTGCATGCGCCGGCGATCCTGCCGGCCGACTACTGCGGCGACGTGCAGGAACGGCTGTCGCTGTACAAGCGGCTCGCGAACTGCGAGCACGACGATTCGATCGACGCGATCCAGGAAGAACTGATCGACCGCTTCGGCAAGCTGCCGCCGCAGGCGCAGGCGCTGATCGAAACGCACCGGCTGCGGCTCGCCGCGAAACCGCTCGGCATCTCGAAGATCGACGCGGGCGAAGCGGTGATCGGCTTGCAGTTCATTCCCAATCCGCCGATCGATGCGATGCGGATCATCGAGATGGTCCAGAAGCACAAGCACATCAAGCTTGCGGGCCAGGACAAACTGCGCATCGAGACACGCAGCCCGGACCTGGCGGTACGCGTCGCGACGGTGAAGGAGACGCTGCGCGCGCTCGGCGCGCCGGCCCGCGCGACGGCGGGCGCCACGCGCTGAGCGCGCGGGAAAACGCGGACAAGCACGGCACGGGAAGCGCAACGGGCGGCGCGCGTTTGCCGCGCGCCGCCCCCCCTCCCGCGGACCCGCGCTTCCCATGAACGCGCCCGTGGCCCGGCGCCGCGCGGCCCGTTTGCAGCACCGCGCAACAAGCCTCCATGCGGCTTTCGGCCCGGCTGCTTTCGCTCCGGAAATCTTTTTTGGGTAATATGAGATGACTTTCAGGCTGGAGTCCTCTCATGTCCGTCGCCGCTGAACCAGCGCAATCGTCCGCCGCATCCGCCGCTTCCGCCCCCCTCCCCGCGTCGCTTCCGTGGGTCACCCGCCTCGTGTCGATGGACACGGTGAGCCGCAATCCGAATCTCGGCCTGATCGAAGTCGTCCGCGACGATCTGCGCGCGCGCGGCATCGAAGCGACGCTCACGCACAGCCCGGACGGCAAATGGGCAAACCTGTTCGCGACGCTGCCCGCGCACGACGGCTCGACGGACGGCGGCATCGTGCTGTCCGGCCATACCGACGTCGTGCCGGTGGACGGCCAGCAGTGGGACAGCGACCCGTTCCGTCCGGAGATCCGCGACGGCCTGCTGTACGGCCGCGGCACCTGCGACATGAAGGGCTTCATCGGCGCGGCGCTGACGCTCGTGCCCGACATGCTGCAAACGAAGCTCGCGAAGCCGATCCACTTCGCGCTGTCGTTCGACGAGGAAGTGGGTTGCGTCGGCGCGCCGCTGATGATCGAGGAACTGGTGAAGCGCGGCGTGAAGCCGGACGGCTGCATCGTCGGCGAGCCGACCAGCATGCGGCCGATCGTGGCGCACAAGGGCATCAACGCGTATCAGTGCTGCGTGCGCGGCCAGGCCGCGCATTCGTCGCTGACGCCGCGCGGCCTCAACGCGATCGAATACGCGGCGCGGCTCGTCTGCTACATCCGCGACATGGCCGACCAGTTCCGCGCCCAGGGGCCGTTCGACGAACAGTACGACGTGCCGTTCACGACCGCGCAGACGAGCACGATCGAAGGCGGCAACGCGATCAACACGGTGCCGGCCGAATGCCGTTTCGTGTTCGAGTTCCGCAACCTGCCGGCGCTCGATCCGGACGCGATCTTCGCGCGCGTCGATCAATACGCGCGCGAAACGCTGCTGCCGAAGATGCAGCGCGAACATGCGTCGGCCGCGATCGAGTTCACGAAGCTCGCGGCCGCGCCTGGCCTCGAAGCGTCCGAGCAGGCCGCGATCACGCAACTCGTGCGCGCGCTGACCGCCGACCAGGACCGCCGCAAGGTCGCCTACGGCACCGAGGCGGGCCTGTTCGCGCGCGCCGGCATTCCGAGCGTCGTCTGCGGCCCCGGCGACATCCAGCAGGCGCACAAGGCGAACGAGTTCGTATCGCTCGACCAGTTGTCCGCGTGCGAGGCGTTCCTGCGCAAGCTGGTTCGCGGCCTGTCGGTCGAAGCGCAGGCCCGCTGACCCGCAGCGCCCTTCGACACCGCTCGCCATGTCCACCGGCACGCCGCAGCCCACGAACCACACGATCGACGGCGAGGCGATCCCGACGCTCGACGACATCGCCGCGCAGCACTTCGCGCTCGCGCCGTGGGTGCTGCGCACGCCGGTGTTCGACCGGCACGACCTGGGTTCGCTCGAAGGCACGCTGGTCAACTTCAAGTTCGAACTGCTGCAGGCGAGCGGCAGCTTCAAGGCGCGCGGCGCGTTCACGCATCTGCTGTCGCTCGACGCCGCGCAGCGCGCCGCCGGCGTCACCTGCGTGTCCGGCGGCAATCATGCGATCGCGGTCGCGTATGCGGCGATGCGGCTCGGCATCGGCGCGAAGGTCGTGCTGTTGCGTACCGCCAGCGCCGCGTGCGTCGCGTTGTGCCGGCACTATCGCGCGGACGTCGTGATGGCGCCGAATGCCCGCGAGGCGTTCGACCTCGTGCGCAGGATCGAGGCCGACGAAGGCCGCTACTTCGTGCATCCGTTCAACGGCTATCGCACCGTGCTCGGCACTGCGACGCTCGGCTACGAATGGGCGACCCAGGCGCCGGACCTCGAAGCGGTGATCGTGCCGGTCGGCGGCGGCGGACTCGCGGCCGGCGTGGCGACCGCGCTGCGTCTGGCGAACCCGAACCTGCACGTATTCGGCGTCGAGCCTGAAGGCGCGGACGTGATGAGCCGCAGCTTCGCGGCGAACCATACGGTGCAGATCGCCCATCAGCATTCGATCGCCGATTCGCTGGTGTCGCCGCATACCGAGCAGTACAGCTACGCGTTGTGCCGGCGTCATGTCGACCGGATCGTCACCGTCCCGGACGACGCATTGCGCCATGCGATGCGCGTGCTGTTCGACGAACTGAAACTCGCGGTCGAACCGGCCTGCGCGGCCGCGACCGCCGCGCTGCTCGGACCGCTGCGCGACACGCTGCAAGGCCGGCGCATCGGCGTGCTGCTGAGCGGGACCAACATCGATCCGGCGGGTTTCGCCGAACAGATCGCATTGGCTTATCCGATGCCGCGTTGAGCGGCCGATCTCCTTTCCCGCTCTGTCGGACTGAACCGTTTTTAACGCACGAAAGGTTCAGAAAAGGTCAAATTACTACCCGATCGGAACCGCGTTCGCTATCATTGCGCCATTGTACAAATCGCGCAGTTGCCCGCGCGTCAACCCTTTACGGAGAGCCCACCCATGAGCATGATCAAAGAATTCAAGGAATTCGCCGTCAAAGGCAATGTGATGGATCTGGCCGTCGGTGTGATCATCGGCGGCGCCTTTTCGAACATCGTGAACTCGGTCGTCAAAGACCTGATCATGCCGGTGATCGGCGTGATTACCGGCGGCCTCGACTTCTCGAACAAGTTCATCCGCCTCGGCGACATTCCGTCGACTTTCCGCGGCAGCCCCGAGTCGTTCCGCGACCTGCAGACCGCCGGCGTCGCGGTGTTCGGCTACGGTTCGTTCATCACCGTGCTGATCAACTTCATCATTCTCGCGTTCATCATCTTTCTGATGGTGAAGTTCATCAACAAGCTGCGCCGCCCTACCGCCGAGGAAGCCGCGGCCGCGCCGGCAACGCCGGAAGACGTGCTGCTGCTGCGCGAGATCCGCGACGAACTGAAGAAGCAGACGCCCTGACCGCGACTGCGTCGAACCACAAAAAGCCCGCGCCGCTCACGCCGCGCGGGCTTTTTGTTGATGCGTCTCCGCTCGCGTCACGACGCCGGGTCTGAATACTTCGCGACCAGCGCCTGCTCGATCATCCGCTCCAGTTGCGCGAAATCGACCGGCTTCGTCAGATGCGACGTGAACCCCGCATCGACGCAGCGGCGCACGTCCTCGTCGGTGCCGAAGCCGGTCAGCGCGATCGCCGGCGCGTCCGAATGCTCGCGAAACGCGCGGATGAAATCGAGCCCGGTGCCGTCCGGCAGACCGACGTCGCTGACGACGAGATCGAACGGCATCGTCTGCGTGAGCGCGAGCGCATCGGCGACGCGCCCCGCGACGGCCACCTCGTGGCCGAGGCTGCGGATCAGTTGCGCCATCACCTCGGCCGTGTCCTCGTGATCCTCGATCAGCAGGATGTTCAGCGCGCCCGCCTGATGCGGCCGCAGCGCGTCCGCCGGCGCGGGCGCGCCGCGTAGCGGCTCCGCGGTCGGCAGCACGATCGTGAAGGTCGCGCCGCAATGCGTGCCGGGGCTGTGCGCGCAGACCGCGCCGCCGTGCGCATCGGTCAGCGCCTTCGTCACCGCGAGGCCGAGACCCAGGCCGCCGAACTGCCGCGTCAGGTTGTGGCTGCCCTGCTCGAACGCGTTGAACAGCTTGCCGATGTGCTCGGACGGGATGCCGATGCCCGTGTCCTCGACGTCGATTCGCACCTGCATTCGCTCGTCGCGGGTGCGCACGTAGATGTGGCCGCCGTCCGGCGTGAACTTCGCCGCGTTGCGCACGAGGTTCCATAGCATCTGCTGAAGCCGCGCGCGGTCGCCACGCACATGATGCTGGCGCGCATACAGTTCGACGTGCACGTCCTGCTGCTTCACCTGGATCTCGCTGTGGAACAGGTCGAGCACCGCGTCGATCACCTCGTGTACGTCGACGGTTTCGAGCGTCAGGTTCAGCTTGCCGTTCGCGACGCGCGTCAGATCGAGCAGATCGTCGATCAGCCGCGCCTCCAGTTCGATGTTGCGGCGGATCATCCGCACGCCGGAACGCGCGGCGTCCGGCAGGTCCGCCATCTGTTCGAGCAGGCGCGTACCGGCGAGCACTGGCGTCAGCGGCGTGCGCAGCTCGTGCGACAGCATCGCAAGAAAACGGTCCTTCGACCGGTTCGCTTCCTCCGCGGCCTGGCGCGCAGCCTGCTCCGACGCGAGCAGGCGTTCGTGCTCTTCGATCGCCTCGCGCTGCGCATGGATGTCCGTGCAACTGCCGAACCACTTGTTGACGCCGCCGTGCGGGTCGCGCATCGCGACGATGCGCACGTCGAACCAGCGATACGCGCCGTCGTGGCGGCGAATCCGCAACTCGTGCCGATAGTCGGTCGCGCCGCTGTTGACCGCCTTCAGCCACGTGCGGCGAATCTCCTCGCGATCGTCCGGATGCACGGCGTCGAGCCACGCGAGGCCGTGCGATTGCCGCGCGTCGAGGCCCGTGTACGCGAGCCACTGCTTCGACAGGAAATCGCAGTCGCCGTCCGCGTTGCACGTGAGCACCAGATGCGGCAGCGCCTCGGATAGCGTCCGGTAGTGCTCCTCGCGATCGCGCAACAGCAGCGCCTCGTCCGACGCGCGTTGCAGGCGGACCTGCGCGAGCACGCGCGCGACCGCCTCCGGCAGATAGTCGAGATAGTCGCCGGCTTTCGGCACGACGTCGGACACGCCCGCGCGCAGCGCCTCGATCACGCGCGACTCGTCGGTGAAGCCGGTCACGAGGATCGCCGGCACGCGCACGTTCTGCGCGCGCAGCCGGCGGAAGAAGTCGAGGCCGGTTTCCGCGCTGTCGAGCTGATAGTCGAGCACGAGCACGTCCGGCGTCTGCGCGGCGAGCTGCGCGCCGGCGGCCGCGACGCCCGCGCAGGTCGTGACCCGCGCGCCGGCCCGTTCGAGCGATTTGCGCGCGAGACGCAGGATGCCGTCGTCGTCGTCGACGACCAGCACGTTCGCGCCCGCCAGCATCGTTGCGTCGTCACTCATGCGCGTGCCGTTCCTTTGCTGCGTGATGGCCTCGGTGATGGGCTGCCTGATGGTCCGTGTGATCGCGCGGGCCGTTCCGCGCGCGCCCGTTCATGGCCGCGCAAGCCGGTGGCCCGGCGGCAGCTTGACGACCTGCAGAAAAAAGCCGAGCCGGCGCACGGCCTCGATGAACGCGTCGTACTCGACCGGCTTCGTGATGTACACGTTGCAGCCGAGTTCGTAGCAGCGTTCGATCTCGCGCGGATCGTCGGTGGTCGTCAGCACGATCACCGGCACCGACGCGGTCGCCGGATCGGCCTTCAGCCGCCGCAGCACCTCGAAACCGTCGACGCGCGGCATCCGCAGATCGAGCAGGACGACGAAATTCGACAGTTCGTCGCGCGACGGATAACCGGCGTCCGTTCCCGCCGCCCCGCCGAAAAAATAGTCGAGCGCCTCCTGGCCGTCTCGAAAGCGCAGGAAGCCGTTCGAGATGCCCGAACGCCTCAGGTTCCGTTCGACGAGCGTCGCGTGGCCGTCGTCGTCCTCGACCAGCACGATGCTGACCTGTTCCCCGTCTGTCATGTTGCCTCCGTATGGCGGTATTGCATGCATGGCGGTGAAACCGCACTGGCCGTCATGCCGCGAGCGACGAAGGCTCGGGCAGCGCCATGAAAAAAGTCGATCCCGCGCCGGCGTCGGCCGGCTCGCGCGGCGCGCCGGCCTGTCCTCCGACGCGCGATTCGAGCCACACCCGGCCGCCGTGCCGCTCGACGATCCGGCGCACGAGCGCGAGGCCGATGCCCTGCCCGCGCGCGTCGTCGCCGTGCAGCCGCTGGAACGCGTGAAACAGCTTGGGCAGATACGCAGCCGGAATCCCGACGCCATTGTCGCGTACATAATAAACATGCGTCCGCGACGGATTGACGGCGGTTTCGGCGGCCGAATCGCCGCGCCCGGCGGACGTCGGGACCGGCCCGTCGAGCGCGCCGATCTCGATGCGCCCCGGCCGCGCGGGATCGAGAAAATGCAGCGCGTTGTCGATCAGGCTCGCGAACGCCTGTTCGAGCGCGTTCGCATCGGCCCACGCGGGCGGCAACTCGTGCACGACGATCCGCACGTCGCGCGCGGCCGCCGTGTCGCGCACGCCGTCGACGATCCTCGCGACGAGCGCGTTCACGTCCACCCGCTCCCACCGATATTCGACCCGCCCGGCGCGCGACACGCGCAGCAGCGCATCGATGATCGCGGCCGCGCGCAGGACCGCCTGCCGCAAAAACTGCAACGACTCGCTGACGTCGCCGTCGAGCACCTGCGCCATGCGTGCCCGTTCGCCGGCGGGCAGGCCCGCCGCGTCGACGTTCGCGCGCAGTTCATCGCAGGATACCTGTAGTTCCCTCGAAAAACCTTGCAGGTTCACGAGCGGCGAGCGCAGGTCGTGCGACACGCTGTAGATGAACATCTCGTTATCCTGCGTTTGCTGCCGGAGATGCTCGTTCGCGCTCGCGAGATCCGCCGCGCGCGCTTCCAGTTGCGCCTTCAGCACGGCCTGCTCGCGCGCCGCGCGTTGGAGGCGTTCGCTCGTCTGATGCAGCACCGCGTCGAGCGCGGCGATCTCGTCGTCGCCGGGCAATGGCGGCGCAAGCGGCTGGCGGTCGCCGAAGCGCCGCGCGTTGGCGCCGAGCGCGGCGAGCCGCGTGCCGATGTTGCGCGAGAACACGGTGGCCGCCGCGGCCCAGACCAGCATCGACCCTACCACGGCAACGATCAGCGTGGTCTGCTGCCGTTCGCGCGTGCGCCGCGACGACGCGCTGCGCGCATCGCCGAGCTGCCGCTCGTCGGCGACGAACTGCGCCAGCTCGCTGCGCACGATCGCGATCTGCGGCGGCAGCGCGTCGCCAGCGGTGAGCAGGTCGTCGGGATGATGGCCCGCGCGCAGCGCATCGGCAATGTCCGCCACGCGCAGCCGCCAGCTGTTCGCGGCCTCGCGCATCCGCTCGACGCGCGCGCGCTGCACGGGATTGTCCGCGACGGCGCGCGACAGTTGCGTGAGCCGGTCGGAAAACTCGATCCACACCGCATGCCGGTCGATGAACGACGGATCGCCGAGCGCAATGCCGGTGCGCACGCGTGCCGCTTCGCGCATCAATGGATCGACGAGACTCGACGCCTGCCACAGCACCTGCTTGCTCGCGTCCGCGCGGCGCGCGGCCTGCGCGGCGTCCTGCTGCGTGCCGAAGACGGCGCCGAGCAACGCCAGTTCGATCGCGCCCGGCACGGCGATCAGCAACAGCCCCTTCGCGAACAGTTTCATGTCGGTTTGACCGGAGGCGGAGGTCCGTGCGGCAGAGCCGCCACAACCGCAACATTATCGGCGCGAAATTCCGGGATGACAACGAATGTGGCTATGCGCACGGGCACGCGAGAAAACCGCGGTTTTTTACGATCGATCGGCCCACCATGCGCGCACTCAGGTCTATTATTGAGACCGGAGACAGAGCGAAAGAGCGCGGGGGATACTCACAGAGACGCGCAAGCCACCGGTCGTCGGGCATGCGACATGCGGAACAACCACGAAGGTCCGCGCCAGCGGATCGTCCGTGAATCCCGCGGATCCGTATGCTATAAAGGATCGACGTGCGGCGCGCCAAGCCGGGAGTGGTCGCATGGGAACGCTGCGTTTTTTGCAATCCTTTTTCAGGCGAGTTTTTATGTCCTACCCGAAAAAGCGTAAGCGCATCAAGTCGGATGGCGACGAGTCGTTTCTCGCCGTGCTGACTCACTTCAAACCGTTCGGTCAACTGGATACCAAGATCGCCCGTGCGCGCGCGCAGGACGAACCGGTGCTGTACGCGCACGTACTGCCCGGTCTCGACGTCCTGCTGTGCAGCGTGCGCGGTGCGCAGCCGCCGTATCCGGCCACCGGCGAGTTGCGCCGACGCTGCATCGAATCCATTGCGCATGCGCTCGAACAGCCGCTCGAAGGGCTCGAAAACGGCGGCTACTGGTACGAGGCCGACGGTTTCGGTTTCCTCGTGTTCGCGAGCCGCGCCCGCGCGCGCATCCTGCCCGAGTTCGGCGCGACCCGCCCGGGCATCACGCCCCCCCGCCGCGCGCCGCGCCGCCAGGGTACGCCTGGCGACACCGTCCCGCGTTCGCTGCGCTAGGGTTTTCCCCTCTCCCGCCTGTTTTCCCCGACCAGGAACCCGGGCCGCCCATCGGGCGCCCGGGTTCTTCGCATAGACGGCCCATGGCGCCTATGCGCGTACTTCAGCTTCCCTTGTAGAGATTCGACGGATTCGCCAGCGCCGGCGCGTTGCGCGTGCCGTCGTTCGCAGGCGCGCTGTCGCGCGGCTTTGTCGGCGCGGGTTTCGGCGTGCTGTCGGCCGGCGCGCGCATCTTCTGGCCCGGCGGCGGCGCGCTCGGCTGCCTGCGCATCTGCGCGAGCAGCGTATCGCACGGCAGCGGCTGGTTGTTGCTCGGCGCGATCAGCGGCAGCAGCGCCGCGAGCGGATTGATCAGCCCGAGCCCGACCGCCGCGCCGCCGCGCAGTGCGAGCGCGGTCGCGTTCACGCCGACGTGCGGGTCCTTCAGCGTGCCCTTCACGTACAGCGGCGAGCGCAGCGAGAACACGCGGAAACCCTTCGTATGCGGATGGATGCTCAGGTCCAGCGACTCGTCGCGCAGGTTCACGTGGCCGTCGATGTTGATCACCGCGTCCTCCGTGTCGAGCGCGAACACGCGTGAATCGAGCACGCCGTCGGTGGCGACGAAGTGCGCGGCCGCGCAATTGATGTTCACGTCGCGATTGCCGAACATCTTTTCGTACACGACGTTCGCGACGTTCAGGCCCGCGGCCTCCATCAACAGCCGGCTGACGGTCCCCTGCGTGACCAGCATCTTCAGTTCTCCGTTCGACGTCGCCGCGAGCGCGGCCGGCGAATTGCCGGTCGCGGACAGCGACGCGTCGCCGTTGACCTCGCCGAGCGCGGACTGCATCGTCTTGAAGTTCGGGAACAGTTGCTTGAGCTTAAGATGCCGGGCCTCCGCCGTGCCGCGCCCTTTCAGCGGCACCACGCTGCCGTCGAGGTTCAGCCGCGTCGCGAGCGTGCCGCCGGCGACGCCGAAGCGCAGCGGATCGAGCGACAGCACGCCGTCCGTCATCACCACGTGCGTGTACAGGTCGGAGATCGGCAGGCTGCCCTGCTTGACGATCCGGCGGCCGGTGAACTTCACGTCCGCGTCGATCGCCTTCCAGCGTTCGGTGCGGAACTGCTCGACCGGCAGCACGCGGCCCGCCGGCTGCTTCGCGGCGTCGCCGCGCGAGACCTTGCTCGCGTTGCTGTCCGCGCCGATGATCGGCGCGAGGTCCGAGAACTGCAGCAGGTTCGACACCAGTTCGCCGCTCAGCAGCGGACGCGGATCGCGCTGCGTATAAACGAGCGTGCCGTTCAGGTCGCTGCCGCCGACGCGGCCGGTGAAGTTCTCGTAGCGGAACACGCTCGCGTTGCGGCGGAACTGGCCGATCAGCCGGCCTTCGGTTGCATACGGCGGCGTCTCCGGCAGCGTGACGCCGGTGAGGCTGTACAGATGCGCCATGCTGCGGCCCTGGAGCCACAGCCGCAGGTCGACCGCCGCGAGGTGCGCGGGATCGGTCAGCGTGCCGACGAGCGCGATGTGCATGTCCGCGACGCGCACGTCCGCCTGGATCGGGAACGGCCGGTTCGCGTCCTGCAATGCGAGCACGCCGCCCACCTTGCCGGTGCCGGACACCGGCGTGTTGTTGTACGTGCCTTTGATCGTCCAGCCGATCGCGTAATACGGCTCCGCGCGCGCGGGCGGCTGCGCACCGCTGGCAGCCGCGCTGGCTGCCGCGGGCGAGGCAGCCGCTGCTCCCGACGCCGGCGTCAGCGCCGAAGCGCCAGCCGGTCCGCTCGCTTCCCCGGCCGCCCCGGACGCCCCCGGCGCACTCGCATCGCTTGCGGCGGCCGCTGCCGCTTCGGATGCCTGCTCCTTTTGCGCCTGCTGCGCGAGCCGGTTCGCGCCGGCCCGCCCGATCACCTGCGCGGAGCCGCTGCGCGACGCGCTCTCCTGCTGCTTCATCGCCTCGCCGATCGGGATCGGATGGCCGAGCGTGTCGATCGCCACCTGCACGTCGGTTTTCGTCTGCTGGTCGTTGACCGCGACGTTGCCTTTTTCGAACTCGATGTCGTGCAGATCCAGCTTCCACGTGGACGGCCCCGACGACGCCGGCAGCTTGAAGGTCCAGTTGTTGCGGCCGTCCGCGAGCCGTTCGGCGTCGACCGACGGATTCACCAGATTGATCGACGGGATCACGATGTCGTGCGCGATCAACGGCAGGACCTTCACCTGGAAGTCGATCTCGTCGAGCGTCGCGAAATGCGGCGCTTTCGTCCAGTCGGGGTTCGCGACCGTGATGCGCGTCGCCGAAAAGCGCGGCCACGGCACCCAGCCGCGCCAGCCGGTTTCACCGACCGGATGCCGCCAGCCGACCTTCAGATCGCCCTCGATCGCGAACGGCCGGCCGATCGCTTCGCTGACCTTCTCGTTGACCCACGGTTTCGCGCGATTCCAGTCGAACGTCAGCAGCAGCACGACCAGACCGACGACGAGAACGACGACAATCAGCACGAGCCATGCGAAGATCTTGCCGAGTGTGCGGCCGAACCCGCGAGCCTTCGGTTGCGTGGACTTCATGCGCGCTCCATTGTTTTTCTCCAGCAATACGTTCCCCAAGCAGCCGGCATGCCCGGCGGACCGCCATGATGACGTATCGCAGCGCCGCGCGCATGTCGGCTGCCGTCGGCTGCCGTCGTCCGCCGTCGCAAGACCATTGCCAACCCTGGCCAATCCATCAACCCAGCCGATGACCGATCAGCCTTCCGCCCCGCCGCTCGTCGCCGCGCAGCGCATCGCGCGCCGCGACGCGGCCCGTCAGCAGACGCTGCTGCAACCGACCGACTTCGCCCTCGCCGCCAGCGAGCGCGTCGCGCTGACCGGGCCGTCCGGCTCCGGCAAGAGCGTGCTGCTGCGCGCGCTCGCGCTGCTCGATCCGCTTGACGGCGGGCGCATCGAATGGCGCGGCAGGCCGGTCACGCGCGCGCGGATTCCCACCTTCCGCCGCCACGTCGCGTATCTGCGGCAGCGGCCCGCGCTGCTCGACGGCACCGTCGAGGACAACCTGCGTTATCCGTATTCGCTCGCGGTCTATCGCGACGTGTCGTTCGACGCCGGACGCGCCCGCGCGCTGCTCGCGGGCGCGGGCCGCGGCGAGGCATTTCTCGCGCGCGACGCGTCCGAACTGTCCGGCGGCGAAGCGCAGATCGTCGCGCTCGTGCGCGTGCTGCAACTCGACCCGGACGTGCTGCTGCTCGACGAGCCGACCGCGTCGCTCGACCCGGAGTCCGCGCGCGCGATCGAGGCGCTGGTCGCCGCGTGGTTCGAGCGCGACCGCGCCGCCCACGCGACCGTCTGGGTGTCGCACGACCCGGCGCAGGCGCTGCGCGTCGGCACGCGGCAGTGGACGATGCACGCGGGCGTGCTCGCTAACGCGTCGCCGTCCGGTCCGCCTGCGGCGACCGCGCCGAGGGAGGCCGCGCGATGAACGGCGGACTGCAAAACCTCGGCCTCGGCGACATCGCGATCGCCGCGCTGCTCGTGTTCGTGAACGGCGCGGTGTCGGTGCTGCTGAAGCTCGATCTCGAACGCAAGCTCGCGTGGGCGGCGGTGCGCACAGTCGTGCAGTTGCTCGCGATCGGCTACGTGCTCGGCTGGGTGTTCGCTTACGACCGCTGGTACGTGGTGCTGCCGCTGATGGTGCTGATGACGCTGATCGCCGGTTTCGCGGGCTCGCAGCGCGGGCAGCGCACGTATGGCGGGCAGCGCGTCGACAGCATCGTGTCGATCTGGGTCAGCGCATGGCTCGTCGCGGCGGTCGGGTTGTTCCTCGTGATCCGCATCCGGCCGTGGTACGAGCCGCAATATGCGATTCCGATCCTCGGGATGATCCTCGGCAACACGCTGACCGGCGTGTCGCTCGGCATCGAGCGGATGACGACCGAACTGACCGCGCGCCGCGACCGCGTCGAGACCGCGCTCGCGCTTGGCGCGACGCGCTGGGAAGCCGCGCAGGCGCCGGCGCGCGAGGCGGTGCGCGCGGGGATGATCCCGACGCTGAACCAGATGGCGGTGGTCGGCGTCGTGAGCCTGCCCGGGATGATGACGGGCCAGGTGCTCGCCGGGCAGTCGCCGTTGCAGGCCGTCCGCTACCAGATCGTAATCATGTTCCTGATCGCCGCGTCGTCGGCGCTCGGCACGGTCGGCGCGGTGCTGCTCGCGTACCGGCGGCTCTTTTCGGCGGAGCATCGTTTTCTCGCGGCGCGGCTCGTGGAGCGCACGAAGCGGCGCGCGGCGGGGTGAGGTCGCGGGATGCCGTAAGGCGTCGTCGGCAGGTGCGTGGAGACGCGCGGAAGGCGAGGTTTCGGCATCGGTCCGTACGCAGCCACGCGGAGGCTGGCGAGGCCGGTTTCAGCGTCAGCACGCGTTGCCGACGCACGACGCCGGAAAGCGGCAAGACTGATTACGCAAGCCACCCATCGCGGAATCAAGCGTCGCGATGCGTCCATGCGCGCAACGCAACGCGTGGCGGACGGAAACCGTGCGACGCCGCGTTCGTCGTGGACTCGCTGCCCCCCGCCGCCCACTCAACGCTGCGCGGAAATCGTGATCTGCGTGCCGTCCGCGAGCGTCAGCGTCTTCACCGTGCCGGTGGTCGGCATCGCGAACCGCAAGACCTCGCTATGCGCGGCCACGTCCGGGCATTTCAGCGGCTTGCCGCCGCTCGTCACCGTCGTCGTGCCGCGTGGCGCCTGCGCGCGGAAGCTCAACTGCACGTTCGCGGTGCCGTTCGACGCGACGATCGGCGCAAGGCGCAACTGCGTCTGACGGACCATCGCGCCGTTCGCGTCGAGCGGCAGCGACGCGTAATCGGGACAGCCGTCCGGCGTCGGCACCGGGCCGCCCGGCGGCGTCGTGCGCCACGTGAAGTCGTCGGTCTCGCCGGAGCGCAGCGTGCGCGTTTCCTGCGCGTTGCCGAACTGCTTCGACGCGACTTTCACGGTGTAGCGGATCGGCCCGTCGGTGGCGGCTTTCGACGTGATCTTGATCGGCGGCGCCGCGTGCGCGTAGAGCGTCAGCACGGACACGGCGGCGAGCAGCACGCCGCGAAGCGCCGTCGCGCGGCGAGGAGCGCAGAACAGCATACGTCACCTCCTGGCTGGATCGGCCGTGCATCGTGCGGCAGCGGCGCCGCGCGCGGCCCTGGGACGAAGAGTCTGCTTTCAGTCTAGCAAGCGGCGCGCCGCGCGGCGCTGTTGCGCGGCCAGGTATTCCCCGGCTTGCGCGCGCGGCCGATCTGGCGGACGCCATGCGGATGCGGCGGCGCAACGCGGGTTTTGAGGGTTCGCGCTGCGCGTTGCGCTCACGGATGCCGCCGATCGACGAACAACCACCAAAGTCGCCATCAGAAGCCGCTCAACACGAGCTTGCCGATCGCGCGCCCTTCTTCGAGCAGCTTGTGCGCGCGCCGCAGGTTCGCCGCGTCGATCGAGCCGAGCGTCTGGCCGACCGTCGTGCGCAGCGTGCCGGCGTCGACGAGGCGCGCGACCTCGTTCAGCAGCCGGTGCTGCTCGATCATGTCCGGCGTGCCGAACATCGCGCGCGTGAACATGAATTCCCAATGCAGCGCCGCGCTTTTCGACTTCAGCAGTTCGACCGCAACCGGCTTCGCGTTCTCGACGATCGTCACGATGCCGCCCTGCGGCTTGATCGCGTCGGCGGCGGCCGGGAAGTTCGCGTCGGTGTCATTGAAGATCAGCACGTAATCGACGTTGTCGAACCCGAGCGCCTTCAGTTGCGCGGGCACGTCGCCGTAGTGGTTCACGATGTGGTCCGCGCCGAGCGACTTCGCCCATTCGGCCGATTCCGGCCGCGACGCGGTCGCGATCACGGTCAGCTTCGCGAGTTGTTTCGCGAGCTGGATGCCGATCGAGCCGACACCGCCCGCGCCGCCGAAGATCAGCGCGGTCTTGCCCGCGTCCGCGCCCTGCGGCGACACGCGCAGCCGGTCGAACAGCGCCTCCCACGCGGTGATCGCGGTCAACGGCAGCGCGGCCGCGTGCGCGAAATCGAGCGACTGCGGCTTGCGGCCGACGATGCGCTCGTCGACCAGTTGGTATTCGCTGTTCGAGCCGGGCCGTGTGATGCTGCCCGCATAGAACACCGGGTCGCCGACCTTGAACAGCGTGACGTCCGGGCCGACCGCGGCGACGGTCCCCGCCGCGTCCCAGCCGAGCACGCGCGGCGCGGTTTCGACAGCCGGCTTCGGCGAACGGACCTTGTAGTCGACCGGATTCACCGACACCGCCTCGACCTTCACGAGCAGGTCGCGGCCGGCGGCGACGGGTTGCGGGATCTCGACGTCGAGCAGCGCTTCGGGATCGTCGATCGGCAGATAACGGTGGAGGCCAACGGCTTTCATCTATTGCTCCTGATTCGGTGAGGGGGCGACGCTCGCCGGCCGGCGAGCGTGGTTCGGCGCATCGTAGACGCCGCGGTGTCGGTTGAAAAGCATCGTGACGGGCGAAACAGGGTTCGGCTTGATCTGTTCGTCGGCCTGTTTGAGATTCCGGCCAGCGGTCTGGGGCGCGCGTTCGTGCGGTCAACGGCGGCGTGCAGCGTTTGCCGGCTTACCCGCTTTGACGGCGTGCATCCCGCCGGGCCTGCCCATCCGTCCGGACGCCGCGCCAATCAGGCGGGCATGCTCCACGCTACGGCGCGGCATCGCCCGCATCGCTTTCGAGCCGGGCCGTCAACGCCGCGCTCAACCGCTGCCGCACCCGGCCGTAGCCGGCCCACGGATCGGCGTCGCCGCAGTCCGCCAAGCGCGCATCGATGTTCGCGAGCGTCCATTGCGCGCCGCCGGTCGTCTGCGGAACCTCGCCCCACGTCAGCGGCACCGACACGCCCATCCCCGGCCGCGCGCGCACGCCATACGCGACCGCCGTGCTCGCGCCGCGCGCGTTGCGCAGATAGTCGATGAACACCTTCTTGCGCCGGTGCTCCGCGCCCGCCGTCGCGCTGAACTGCGTCGGCCGGCTCGCCGCGAGATGATGCGCGAGCGCGCGCGAGAACGCCTTCGCGTCGTCCCAGCCGACCTCCGGCGTCAGCGGCACGACGACGTGCAGCCCCTTGCCGCCGCTCGTCTTGCAGAACGATTCGAGGCCGAGGTCCGCGAGCGTCGCGCGCGTCAGCAGCGCCGCCTCGATCATCCGGTCCCAGCCGAGTTCCGGGTCCGGGTCGAGATCGAATACGACGCGGTCGGGCCGCTCGATGTCGGTCGCGTGCGCGTTCCACGTATGCAGTTCGATCGCGTCCATCTGCGCGACGACGATCAGCGCTTCGAGCGTGTCGATCGTCAGCAGCGGCGGATGGCCCGGATCGAGCCCCTCGTGCTGCGTGACGCCCGGAAACGGCACGCGGCCGATATGGCGCTGAAAGAAGGTCTCGCCGCCGACGCCCTGCGGCGCGCGCACGAGCGACACCGGCCGGTCGCGCAACTGCGGCAGCAGCCACGGCGCGATGCGTTCGTAGTAGCGGACGAGGTCGAGCTTGCGGATGCCGCTTGCCGCGTCGATCACGCGGCGCGCGCTGGTGATGCGGATGCCCGCGACTTCGGCCGTGGCGGCCCGGCCGCCGCGCGACGGGCGCGCAGCCGTGGGTGCCGCGGATGATGCGCCGGCGTTCGGGTGCGTGCCGCGCGAAGATCGGGCGGCGGCGGTCGTCGCCCGGGTTCCATTGGATCGATCGTGCATACCGGTTCGCTCCTCATGCGCGCCGCATACCGGATTGCGGTGCGTGCGGCGTCGGGTGGCTGACGGTACGCGGCGGCCGCTGTGGCGAACCACCGCGCGATTGTCGATATTGTGCCTTCGATGCGGGGATGGCGGGTAGGCGGCTCGTTGAAAGCGTCGGGCATGCGTGCAGATCGCCCGTACAGGCAGTGCGCTCGCGCCTCGTCGCGCCTCGCCTCGTCTTCGTTTCGCGATACGTCCATGCCAGCCTTGCTTCGGCATTCTTGCTGCGCGACATCGATAGCCGTTCGAGGCCGGCGGCGCAAGCGGGCCATACGCATGCTTTCGCTGTGTTCCCAGGCAAATCGACGCCCGACTATCCGTTCCCGCCCGACGGCCCACCACGGCCGCGGGATCGCTCACACGCTACAATAGCCGGATTTTCCGCGCGGTCCGCGGCCTCGCCGACGCCGTCGCGCGCCGTTTCCGCATCCCCGTTCGCCGTTTCGTCTGTGTCGCCTGCCGCGCCCCGTTCGCCCATGAATCTCGTCATCCAGAGTCCCGAGCCGCTCTCCTCCGTCCATCACAAGACGCTCGTCGCGCTCGCGCGCGGCAGCCGCATCGAGCCGATCGACGCGCACGCGATCCGCATCGAGAACGCCGCGGCCTCGCAGCGCGCGGACCTCGACGTGTACTGCGGCACTCACCGGCTCGACTACGCGTTCGTCGAACCGGGCCGCACGCTGGACCAGTTCGGCCTCGTCGCGATGGACATGGACTCGACGCTCATCACGATCGAATGCATCGACGAGATCGCGGACTTCTGCGGGCTGAAGAGCGAAGTGGCCGCGATCACCGAGGCGTCGATGCGCGGCGAGATCAAGGACTTCAACGAAAGCCTGACGCGCCGCGTCGCGCTGCTCGAAGGGCTCGACGCGAGCGCGCTCGAACGCGTGTACGAGGAAAGGCTGCAACTGTCGCCGGGCGCAACGCAGATGCTCGCCGGCGCGAAGGCGGCCGGGCTCAAGACGCTGCTGGTGTCGGGCGGCTTCACGTTCTTCACCGAGCGGCTGAAGGCGCGGCTCGGCCTCGACTTCACGCGCGCGAACACGCTCGAAATCGTCGACGGCAAGCTGACCGGCCGCGTGAGCGGCGAGATCGTGAACGCGGATGTGAAGGCGCGCACGCTGGTCGAGACCTGCGCGCAGCTCGGCATCGAACCGCGCCGCGCGATTGCCATGGGCGACGGCTCGAACGACCTGAAGATGATGGCGCAGGCGGGGTTGTCGGTGGCGTTCCGCGCCAAGCCGGTCGTGCGCGAGGCGGCGAGCGTCGCGTTCAATTACGTCGGGCTGGATGGGTTGTTGCGGCTTTTTTGATCTGGCGGGGCATGGTCACGTTCGGGTGGCCGAGCGCGGTGGTCGATTTTCATTGCGCATGCCCCGGCTACGCGATTCGTCCCGGGTGCAGTTGAAACAGGCCGCGTTTCAACGGTCGCCATGACGTATTCGTTCGTGCGTACCCGCGCGAGCGACAGGCCCCGGGCACGCACTTGCGAAGCGCCTTCATCCCCGCGCTTCATGCCCCCTATTTGCCCCCAACGTGTCGCGCCGATCCATTCATCGGCGCGACACGTGCAGGTCATGCACGTTCGAGCCAATCCGAAGTCGGGCCTCGAATCAGCGCGCGCGGAACGCCCGAGTGGCCGCCCTGGGCAATCGCAAACGGCCTCCCTGCCCGAGCCGTTTGCGCGCTGCCCGGCGAAATCACTTCAACACCGCAAGCGCCCGTTCGATATCCGCTTGCAGATCCGCCGCCTCTTCCAGCCCGACGTAGAACCGCACCAGCGTGCCGCGATGCGGCCAGTTCGCCGCGGTGCGCATCGACGCGACGTCGTACGGCATCACGAGACTATGCGCGCCGCCCCAGCTCCAGCCGAGCGCAAAAAGGTCCAACGCTTCGCAGAACGCGTCGATCTGCGCCGGGTTATAACGCCCATCGAACACAACCGAGAACAGGCCGCCCGCGCCGGTGAAATCGCGCTTGAAAAACGCGTGGCCCGGACAGTCCGGAAACGCCGGATGCAGCACCGCCGCAATCTCCGTTCGCCCCTTCAGCCACTGCGCGAGCGCGAGCGCATTGCGGTCATGCGTGTCGAAGCGCGCCTTCATGCTCGGCAGGCCGCGCAACACGAGCGAGCAGTCGTCCGACGACACGCCGATTCCCATCCGCATCCGCGCGAGCTTCAGCTTCAGGTACAGCTCGCGGTCCACGGTGATCGTCGCGCCCATCAGCACGTCGCTGCCGCCCGATTGATACTTCGTCAGCGCCTGCACCGAGATATCGACACCGTGATCGAACGGCCGGAACGCGAGGCCCGCGGACCATGTGTTGTCGATCGCGGTGACCACGTTGCGCGCGCGCGCAACCGCGGTGATCGCCGGCACGTCGGGCACTTCCATCGTCACCGAGCCCGGCGCTTCCAGCCAGATCAGCCGCGTATTCGGCTGGATCAGGTCCGCGATGCCCGCGCCGATCATTGGATCGTAGTAACGCACGCCGATCCCGAAGTCGCGCGCGAGCCAGTCGCCGTGCTCGCGGTTCGGCGAATAGACGTTGTCCGGAATCAGCACGTCGTCGCCCGCCTTCACAAGCCCGAAATACACGTTCGAGATCGCGGACAAGCCGGACGGCTGCAGCAGCGTATGCTCGCCGCCCTCGATCGTCGCGAGGCGGTTCGCGAGCATCGTCGAGGTCGGCGTCGCGTGCAGGCCGTAGCGCCACTGCGCGTCGTTGCGCCAGTCGAGCGAACGCACCGACGCGAGATCGGGGAACACGACGGTGGACGCGCGCGTGACCGGTGCGGCGAACGATTCGAAGCCGGGCGTCAGGTCGTCCTGCGGATGCACGATGCGCGTCTGCAACGCGCGGCTGGAGTCGGATTTCTTCATGTCGGAGTGAGGCTGGATGAGCGCTTGGCGAAGCGGCGCGCGATGCGCCGCACCCCGAAGATTAACCGAGGTTGGCGCGGCGCGCGTGAGACGCCGTGGCTGGTGGGCCGGCGGGAGTCGGGATATTTGGCGATGACGCCGCGATCGGCCCGTAGCGGACGAGATATCCGGCATACGGATTCGTTTCTTCACTCGCCGCGCACTGGATAACGGAGAGAAAGGCCGACAGGCGTCGAGGCTGCCGCACCGCCTATGCCGCCTGCCCGATATCCCGCTTCCGACGCTGCGCGCCTTCGTCACGCAATCATCCGCCAGCGGCGCGTTCGATGAACGGCTTCGCGCCACAACCCGCGACACACGCAACGATCAATCGCCGGTCGTCAGATTGCTGACACCGCCGACCGGCTGCCCGCCTTGCCCCGCCTTCGCGGACGGCGCCGCCTGCTGCGTCTGCTGTGGCGACACGGCCGGCTGCGGATTCGCCGCCGCAGGCATGAGCGACGCCGGCGGCACCGCCTGCCCTGCCGCCAGCGGCTTCAGTTCGAACGGCTGGGGATTCGAGTCGTCGATGTTCATCCGGTCGCCGGCCACCGAGCCGTCCGCCGCGAACGTGCCGACCCAGTTGCCGACGATGTGCGTACCGTCGTTCGACTCCTCGATCTCCAGCGTGCTGCCGTCGCGGTCGCCCGCGACGACGAGCACCTCGCCGGTGTCGGTGTACTGATACTCGCCGTGCACGCCCTGCGGATCGTCGGTCTTCGCGCCGAGGCGCAGCACGATCTGCCGGTTGCCGAGCATGCCGACGTAACGCGGGAACTGCGCGAACCCGGGGTTCGGCTTCAGCGGCAACTGCGCCGACGGCGGCGCGGCCAGCTCCTTCACCGGATCGCCGGCAAACTGAGCATGCGCGGCGAGCGGCGCGGCCAGCATGGCGGCAACGGCAAGCACCGCACCCGCGACCCGGCCATGCCGCGCGGCCATTCGTTGTATCGACGTCATCCCTTCCCTCTGCATGGTCCTTCGTGCGCGCCGCACGCAACGCGGCGTGCGGCGCGTGGGATCAGATCCGCTCGAACACCGCGGCGATGCCCTGCCCGCCGCCGATGCACATCGTGACCAGCGCATAACGGCCGCCGGTCCGATGCAGTTCATAGAGCGCCTTCACGGTGATCAGCGCACCGGTCGCGCCGATCGGATGGCCGAGCGAGATGCCCGAGCCGTTCGGATTCACCTTCGCCGGATCGAGGCCGAGTTCCTGCGTGACCGCGCACGCCTGCGCGGCGAACGCCTCGTTCGCCTCGATCACGTCGAGATCCGCGACCGACAGCCCCGCGCGCTTCAGCGCGCTGCGCGTTGCCGGCACCGGGCCGATGCCCATGTACGCAGGATCGACGCCCGCATGGGCGTACGACACGAGCCGTGCGAGCGGCTTCACGCCGCGCTCGCGCGCGGTGTCCGCGCTCATCAGCAGCACGGCCGCGGCCGCGTCGTTGATGCCGGACGCGTTGCCGGCCGTCACCGTGCCGTTCTCTTTCGCGAACACCGGACGCAGCTTCGAGAAGTCGCCCGCCGACGCGTCCGCGCGCACGTGCTCGTCGGTGTCGAACGTCACGTCGCCCTTCTTCGAGCGGATCACGACCGGCAGGATCTGCTCCGCGAAACGGCCTTCGGCGATCGCATGCGCCGCACGGCGATGCGATTCGAGCGCGAGCGCATCCTGCGCGTCGCGCGTGATGCCGTACTGCTTCGCGACGTTCTCGGCGGTCACGCCCATGTGGATCGTCTGGAACGGGTCGTGCAGCGCGCCGAGCATCATGTCGATCAGCGGCGCATCGCCCATCCGCTGGCCGAAGCGCGCGGCCGGCACCGTGTACGGCGCGCGGCTCATGCTTTCCGCGCCGCCGCCGATCGCGATGTCCGCGTCGCCGAGCAGGATGCCCTGCGCGGCCGACACGATCGCCTGCAGGCCCGACCCGCACAGCCGGTTCACCGTCAGCGCCGGCACGTGCTGCGCGACGCCGCCGTTCAGCGCGGCGACGCGCGCGAGGTACATGTCCTTCGGCTCCGTGTGCACGACGTTGCCGAACACCACATGACCGACGTCGTCGCCGCTCACGTTCGCGCGCGACAGCACTTCGCGCACGACGCGCGCGCCGAGATCCGTCGGCGGGAAGTCCTTCAGGCCGCCGCCGAAATCGCCAATCGCCGTGCGCACGCCGGCCGCCACCACCACTTCGCGTTGCATCTGCTGCTCCTCCGGTTCCCGGTTGAATGTGTTGTATGTGTTCTGTGTACTGCGATGGCGCGGCGGCGTCCGCGGCGCAGGCCGGTCAGCCGGCCAGCATCCGCTCGACCGCCTCGCGGCGCGGAATCGGCGCGACCGCGCCGAAACCCTGCGTCGATAGCGCCGCCGCCGCGTTCGCATAATGCGCGGCCGCGAACGGATCGTCGCCTTCGACGAGCCGCGCGATGAACGCACCGCCGAAGCAGTCGCCCGCGCCGGTCGCATCGACCGCCGCGACGACGCGGCCCGGCACGATGCGGCGCTCGTCCGGCGTCGCGACGTATGCGCCTTCCTTGCCGAGCTTCAGCGCGACGATCCGCGCGCCGTGCGCGAGCAGCCAGTCGACGATCGCGTCGCGATCGTCGAGGCCGGTCAGCACCACGACGTCGTCCCAGCTCGGCAGGCAGATGTCGGTCTGCCGCAGCACTTCGGTCATCACCGCGCGGGCGCGCGCGAGCGGCCACAGCTTCAGCCGCAGGTTCGTGTCGAAACTCACGCGCACGCCGTTGCTGCGCGCGTGCGCGATCGCCTCGAACGCCGCGTCGCACGCGCTGCTGCTGATCGCGACGCTGATGCCCGACAGATGCAGCACGCGCGCGGCCGCGATCGCATCGAGCGGCAGATCGCGCGGCGCATAACGGCTCGCCGCAGAACCCGCGCGCAGATAATCGAACGCATGCCCCTGCGGACCGTGCGACACGAAATACACGCCGGTCGGCGCGGCGGGATCAACCCGCACGCACGACGTATCGACGCCTTCGGCCGCCCACATGCCGAGCAGCAGCCGGCCGAAGTGATCGTCGCCGAGCGCGGATACGAAACCCGCGCTCACGCCTTGCCGCGCGGCCGCGACGCAGAAGTTCGACGTGTCGCCGCCGAAGCCTTGAAGATAGTCGGGCCGATCCTTCGACGCCTGGTTGAATTCGACCATCGCCTCGCCAAACGCGAGGACCTGAGGTGTTGCTGCCGCCATACGGATCAGACCTCGCCCCACAGATCGTGGCCGTCCGCGCCGGTGATCTTCACCGACACGAAGTCGCCGGCCTTGTAGCGTTTCGACGCCTTCGTCGCGGGCGCGACGTAGACGACGCCGTCGATCTCCGGCGCGTCCGCCGCCGTGCGGCCGATGCCGCCGTCCGCGTTCACTTCGTCGACGAGCACCTTCAGCGTCTTGCCAACCTTGCGCTGGATGCGCTTCGCGGACACCTGCTCGGCCACTTCCATGAAACGCGCGCGGCGCGCCTCGCGCACGTCGTCGGGCAGCGCGCCGTCGAGTTCGTTCGCCGTCGCACCCTCGACCGGCGAATACGCGAAGCAGCCGACGCGGTCGAGTTCCGCCTCGCGGATGAAGTCGAGCAGCGTTTCGAACTGCGCTTCCGTCTCGCCGGGGAAACCCGCGATGAACGTGCTGCGGATCGTCAGGTCCGGGCACGCGGCGCGCCATGCCTGCACGCGCTCCAGCACCTTCTCCGCGTTCGCGGGACGCTTCATCCGCTTCAGCACGTCCGGATGCGCGTGCTGGAACGGCACGTCGAGATACGGCAGCACGTGGCCCTTGAACGGACCTTCGGCCATCATCGGGATGATCTCGTCGACGTGCGGATACGGATACACGTAATGCAGACGCACCCACGCGCCGTACTGCGCGGCGAGTTCGCCGAGCGCGCCGACCAGTTCGGTCATCCGCGTCTTCAGCGGGCGGCCGTTCCAGAACCCGGTGCGAAACTTCACGTCGACGCCGTACGCGCTCGTGTCCTGCGAGATCACCAGCAGTTCCTTCACGCCGGACTTGAACAGGTTTTCCGCTTCGAGCATCACTTCGGCGACCGGACGCGACACGAGGTCGCCGCGCATCGACGGGATGATGCAGAACGTGCAGCGGTGGTTGCAGCCTTCGGAGATCTTCAGGTATGCATAGTGGCGCGGCGTGAGCTTCACGCCGGCGGCCGGCACGAGATCGACGAACGGATCGTGCGGCTTCGGCAGATGGCTGTGCACCGCCTGCATCACTTCGCCGACCGCGTGCGGACCGGTGACCGCGAGCACCTTCGGATGCACTTCCTCGATGAGGCCGGTGCCGCTCGCGCTCTTCTTCGCACCGAGACAGCCGGTCACGATCACCTTGCCGTTCTCGCTCAACGCCTCGCCGATCGCGTCGAGGCTTTCCTGCACCGCCTCGTCGATGAAGCCGCAGGTGTTCACGACGACGAGGTCCGCGCCGTCATACGTGCCGGAGATTTCGTAACCTTCGGCGCGGAGCTGGGTGATGATCTGTTCCGAATCGACCAACGCCTTCGGACAGCCGAGGCTGACCATGCCGATCTTCGGCGCAGGATTCGTCTTGTCGATTGAATTTAAAGGGTTTTTCACGGGGAATCTGTCTGATGTGGGGCGCGCAGGGGCTGGGGATGCCCGAGGACTTGAAGCCGGTCCGGTATTTTACCTGCCCGGCAGTGGCGATGGCTCAGGTCAGGCCGCTTTGCCGCCGTGCTGATCGAGCCACTGGCGCAGCGCGTCGTTCATCCGCGACTGCCAGCCGTCCCCCGTCGCGCGGAATTGCTCCACGATGTCCGCGTCGTAACGAACGGACAGCAGCACCTTCCGCTTCTCCAGCCTGGGGCGGCCCCGCGCTCCGACACGCTTCATCTTCGCGAAATCCCCGGCCGGCACTTCGTAGGTATCGGAATCGGCCGCAATGCCGCGGTTGATGGCGGCATCCTCCTCGTCCGTCGGCATGATGACTTTAGGCTTCGGCGACATAACTCGCTACCTCCCGCTTGTTGGCCTTTCGAAAACTGATCACGTGCATTGCGTCGCCCCGCTGGACGAACACAACGCAGTAAAGGCGCTCGCCGATCACGCCAAAACCCACTTCGCGTACTTCGCCGTAATCGCATCGCGCATCCACGTAGGCCATCACTTCCGGCCAGTCCAGTTCGGCCGCCATCGCCAACCCGACGCCGTGTTTGGCGAGGTTGCTCCGGTTCTTGACCGGATCGAAAGTGATTTCCACGGGAGTTATTGTAGCTACGATATTAATGCGATGCAAATTTTTCGTAGCTACTATAAAAAGGTCGGGCCGTCGTACCATTTTCGTGAGACCGTGTTGACCGGGCGATCAGCTTGCGTAGCCGATACCCCTGTTCGCCCGCACGACGACGAACCCTGTGCCGAAAGATCGTGTCGCGCGAGCCCCCGCGTTGCTCCAGAACCACCGGCTGCGGCCCAGGCATCGCGAAGAGTTCGGCCGACGACCGCCTCATATGCGCATCGAGAAACTCGATGCTCCATCGATCGCCCGACCTGAACTGCAACCGCCTGCCTCGCCTTGCGTAGCGCCAGCGCACAAGAAGATCCCGCGCATTCACTCACGAGCCCGGTCGAATCCTTCTCGTAGAGAAACGACGGGAAGGTCCGGCACGCATGCTGCACGGAACGCGTACAGGTTTCGCGAGCCTTGAATGGCGCCGCGACGCCTTCGACCCACATCGTCGCGAGAAGGCGGCACCCGAATCGTTCGAGCAGCGTCAGCGTATCGTCGATGAAGCGGAACGGCGTCTTCGCGCGGGTGCCGTGCTTCCGGATTGCACGGCGCACACCGGCCCGCTTGATCTCCTGCCGTACGTCGTCGAGCCGATGCTTCGACGTGAACGCGCCCGGACAATAGCGGCGCTTGAGGGCGAGAAATTCGCGCGTGATGTACGGCGGAGCGTCCTCGTGCGCGATCAGGCCGGCGATCACGAGCAACGGCTGAACGTCCGATTTCGTCGCGGGCAGCGATGCGCTGCAGCCCGCCTCGTCGATATGGCAGATGTACGACACGACCCTGACAACCTCAAAAATGAAAACAGCCGCTTAAGCGGCTGTCTGGCGGCCTGTGGCCGGATTTGTCGCCAAGGTTGCCCCGTTCGACCCTCGATCCGACTTCAACCGATATCGTGTGACGATCGTAAAGGATGCCAAAGCGCGACGTCAACGCGTCCATCGAGTATGAACATCAAATTGCCTGAACGTATGAGTGACCTACGGGCAAAGTCCTACAGATTCGTTGAAGTTGTCATCGATCGTCGCCCTGCTCACATCTTTCCTTTCCACGGCACCACCCTGCGCTCGACCGCCCGCATCCCGAGATCGAACAGCCACGCGATCAACCCGATCAGCACGATCCCCATCACGACGACATCCGTGCGCAGAAAACTCGACGCGTTCAGCACCATCTGACCGAGGCCCGCGGTCGCGGCGACCATCTCGGCGGCCACGAGCGTCGTCCAGCCGAAGCCGATCGCGATACGCAAGCCGGTCAGGATTTCGGGCAGCGCGGCCGGCAGCACGACGAACCGCACGATCTGCCAGAACCCGCCGCCGAGCGAGCTTGCCGCGCGCAGTTGCTCCTCGGTCGCGCTGCGCGCGCCGGCCCGCGCGGCCATCGCGATCGGCGCGAAGCACGCGAGGTAGATCACGACGATCTTCGCGGTCTCGTCGATGCCGAACCAGATCACCACGAGCGGCAGATACGCAAGCGGCGGCAGCGGCCGATAGAACTCCAGCGGCGGATCGAGCAGCCCGCGCGCGATCCGGCTGACGCCCATCAGGATGCCGACCGGCACCGCGGTCAGCGCCGCGAGCGCGAACGCGCCGAACACGCGCAGCGCGCTCCATCCCAGGTGCTCGGACAACGGCAGGCCGCCCTGGATGCGCCCGTGCCACGCATCGACGAATGCGGCCCAGACGGCCTCCGGCGTCGGCAGAAACAACGGCGGCAGCCAGTGCAGATGCGTCGCGAGCCACCACAGCAGCGCCAGCCCGGCAACCGACGCCAAACTCAACGCAGCGGTCGGCCCTTCTCCTGGCATGCGCCACACGCGCGCGCGGCGCGGGCCGGCATCGACAGCGCGGGTCTCAACTGCGTCGGCGGGTTTAACCAGCGACTCTCTCGGCACGCTCACGTCAGCACCTCGTGCACGGCATCGTCGTGCAGGATGCGGATCAAACGCTCGCGCCATTCGATGAATTCCGGCGACGACTTCACCGCGCGCGCATCGCGCGTCTCCAGATAACGTCGCGAGAACGGCAGCGCATAGGTCTGCGCGATCCGTCCGGGCCGCGGCGTCATCACGACAAGCCGGGTCGCGAGAAACAGCGCCTCCTCGACGCCGTGCGTGATGAAGAACACCGTCTTGCGCGTGCGTCCCCATACGTCGAGCACGACTTCCTGCACCGCCTCGCGCGTCATCGCATCGAGCGCGCCCATCGGCTCGTCCATCAGCAGCATCCGCGGATCGCTCGCAAGCGCGCGCGCAATGCCGACACGCTGCTGCATGCCGCCCGACAGTTCGTACACGCGGGCCTGCGCGTGCGCATCGAGGCCGACCAGCGACAGCATCTGTAGCGCAACACGCTCGCGCTCCGCCTTCGGCACCCGCTGAAACCGCAGCCCGAGCGCGACGTTGTCGATAACGTTCAGCCACGGCATCAGCGCGTGCTTCTGGAACACGACGCCGCGATCCGCGCCCGGCCCCGTAACCACTTGCCCATCGATGCGCACGTCGCCGTCGGCCGGCTGGATAAAACCGGCGATGCAATTCAACAGCGTCGTTTTTCCACACCCGGATGCACCGAGCGCGACGACGAACTCGCCGCTTTCAACGGACAGGTTGACGTCGGCGAGCGCGACGGTCGGCGAGCGGCCACGCCCGCCTTCATAAACGACGCTCAGCCCGCGAATCTCCAGCGCGCTCATCGACGCATGCTCCGTGCGACGTCGCTCACTGCGCGGCCGCGCGCTGCACGTATTGCGGATCGACGCCGACCGAATAGTCGGACAGCACGTTCTGGATCGTCCCCTGCGTCTTCAGGAACGTGGCGGTCGCCGCAAGCGAACGCGCGGCGCCGGACTGCGCGCCGCCGCCGAGCCACGTGCCCGATGCCTGCTCGGCGAGCGTCGGGAACGCATAAAGCGCGAGGCTCGCGGGTACGTCCTGCGGATTCGCGCCGGACTCCTTCGCGACCGCCGCGGCCTTCGGCGACGCCGCGTTCCAGTCCGCGCGATGCGCGGCATAGTCGGCGTCCGTCGCCGCGAGCACCTTCACGAAACGGGTCAGGAATTCCGCGTTGTCCTTCGCGAAGCGGCGATCGACGACAAAACCGTCGAACGTCGCCTTGCCGCTTTCGCGCGCAACCTGGCCGGACGTGATCAGCACCTTGCCGTTCTTCTTCACCTGCGCGAGCACCGGGTCCCAGATGTACGTCGCGTCGATGTTGCCGCGCGCCCAAGCGGCCGCGACCTCGGGCGGACGCAGGTTCACGATCTTCACGTCGGCCGGGTTCACGCCGGCGTCCTGCAACGCGACGAGCGTATGGAAATGCGATGTCGACACGTAAGGCACGCCGATCGTCTTGCCCTTCAGCCCCGCGAGGCTCGTGACGCCGGAGCCGTCGCGCACGACGAGCGCCTCCGCGTCGTTGATGTTGTCGAGAATCCAGAACAGCGAGATGTCGACGCCCTGCGACAAGCCCGCCGCAATCGGGCTCGACCCGGCCTCGCCGAGCTGCACCGAGCCCGACGCGAGCGCGCGGATCACGTCCGCCCCGCTCGCGAGCTTGCGATACGTGACCTTGTAGCCGGTCGCTTTCTCGACCTCGCCGCTCGCCTGCGCGAAGCGCCACGGCACGACCATGTCCTGATACGCGATCACGACCTCGTGCGTGTCGGCCCGCGCGGGTCCGGCGACGAACGCGGCGGACAGCGCAGCGCATGCCGCGAGCGCGGCAGCCACGGGACGCAGACGACGTGCAAAGGAACGAGAGAAGCGATTCATCAACGGACTCCGGCAAGTAGGTCGAAACGGGAAGGCTCCGACTATAGGAGGTCTTGCCGGCCGCGGTTCTAACTTATCCGCGATAGCTAATCATGCCGCCTGGGCATTGCTATTTCCGCTGCGCCGGATCGCGGCGCAACGGTGACGGTGGAATCGTCGCGATAATTCGCGCGCAAAAAAAGAGCCGGCGCAAGGCCGGCTCCCGATGCTCAACGATCCGCAGCGATCGCCGGACGCGTGTTCGTCAGGCCCTTCGCGCCGCGAGCCTGCGCACCGTGTCGACCATCGCATCGACTTCTTCGCACGTGTTGTAGAACGCGAGCGAAGGCCGCACCGTCGCTTCGAGGCCGAAGCGGCGCAGGATCGGCTGCGCGCAGTGATGCCCGGAGCGCACCGCGATGCCGTCCTCGTTCAGCGCGCGCCCGACTTCCTCCGTCTCGTAGCCGCGCAGCACGAACGACAGCACGCTCGCCTTGTCCTTCGCGGTGCCGACCAGACGCACGCCCGGCACCGGCGCGAGCACGCTCGTCGCATACGCGAGCAGATCGTGCTCGTAGCGGGCGATGTTCTCGATGCCGATCCGGTTCACGTAGTCGAGCGCCGCGCCGAGCCCCACCGCGTCCGCGATGTTGCCGGTGCCCGCCTCGAAACGCGCGGGCGCGGGCTGGAACACCGTGCGCTCGAACGTGACGTCCGCGATCATGTTGCCGCCGCCCTGCCACGGCGGCATCGCATCGAGGATCTCGCGTTTGCCGTACACGACGCCGATCCCGGTCGGCCCGAAAATCTTGTGGCCGGAGAACACGAAGAAATCCGCGTCGAGCGCCTGTACGTCGACGCGCATGTGCGACACCGACTGCGCGCCGTCCACGAGCGCCTTCGCACCCGCGCGATGCGCGAGATCGACGATCTCCGCGACCGGCACGACGGTGCCGAGCGCATTCGACACCTGCGTGACCGACACGATCTTCGTGCGCGCGTTCAGCAGCTTCCGATATTCGTCGAGCAGCACCTGGCCCGAGTCGTCCACCGGAATCACGCGCAGCGTCGCGCCCTTCGCGGCCGCGAGCTGCTGCCACGGCACGATGTTCGCGTGATGCTCCAGATGCGACACGACGATCTCGTCGCCCGCGCCGATGTTCTGCTCGCCCCACGACTTCGCGATCAGGTTGATCGCCTCGGTCGTGCCGCGCACGAACACGATCTCGTCCGCCGACGATGCGCCGACGAAACGCCGCACGGTCTCGCGCGCATGCTCGTAGGCATCCGTCGCGCGGCCCGCGAGCGTGTGCGCGGCGCGGTGGATGTTCGAGTTCTCGTGCTCGTAGAAATACGCGAGCCGGTCGATCACCGCCTGCGGCTTCTGCGTGGTCGCCGCGTTGTCGAACCAGATCAACGGCTTGCCGTTCACGCGCTCGCTGAGGATCGGGAAGTCGCGCCGCACCGCATGCACGTCGAACGGCGGATGCGCGGATGCGAACGGCGTCGCGCGCTGCGCATCGCGCGGATGCGCGGCGGCGCGGGCGTCGTCGAACGCGTACAGCGAGCCGGTGCGCGACGGCGTGCGGGCCGCATCATCCGGCGTGAAGCGATGCAGCGGCAGCAGCTCGCGCAGATCGTTTTGCGCGGGCAGGCCGAACGCGCGCGGATCGGCCGCGTTGCCGTGCAGCGAATGAGGCACCGCGATGTCGAGCGGCGCATCGACCGCGCTGCGCGCCGCGTCGTCGAGGAAATAGAACGGCGACCCCGTTGCGGGCGCCACGTGCGGACGCGCGAGCCCGCCTGCTTCCGGCACGCCGAGCGCGACGCCGCCCGCGCGCGGCTCGAACGCCGGCGCGATTGACACCACGCTGTCCGGCAAGCCGTTCTGCGCGGCCGCATGCGGTGCGAGCGCGGGAATGCGGTTGCTGAGCGACAGCACGTGCGTCGGCGCGCCCGGCAGCAGATTCGCGCCCGGCACGCGCCCTTGCGGCAACGACAGCCCCGGCACGCCGGTGCCCGCGCCACCCGGCCCCGCGAGCGGCGAGCCCGGCGGCACCGGATTGCCGATCGACGACAGGATCGGCGCGGCGGCCGGCAGCGCGGACGGCACGCCACCCACCGCGCCGCTGCCCGCCGATACGTCCGGCACAGCGGCCCCGCCCGGCAACGCACTGAAGAACTCGGTGGCGAGCCGCGCGAGCATCGACGGGTCCGGCAAGCCGCCCGGCAGAGCCGGCGCGGGCAGGTCCGGCAGCGCGCCGCCCGCGGCCGGATTACCCGGATTACCGATAGGTGTCTGCATAGTCATGGTACTTGCCGATCTCCACGTCATCGAGCACCGCGAGCGCGTCCGGCGAATGAACCGCGAGCGAGCAGTACAGCGAGATCAGATACGACGCGATCGCCTGGTTGTTGATGCCCATGAACCGCACCGACAGCCCCGGCCCCTGTTCGCCGGCGACGCCCGGCTGATACAGGCCGACCACGCCCTGGCGCTTGTCGCCGACGCGCAGCAGCAGGATCTTGGTCTTGCCGTCCGCGACCGGCACCTTGTCCGACGGAATCAGCGGCAGGCCGCGCCACGTGAGGAACTGCGAGCCGAACAGGCTGACCGTCGGCGGCGGCACGCCGCGCCGCGTGCATTCGCGGCCGAACGCGGCGATCGCGAGCGGATGCGTGAGGAAAAACGCCGGCTCCTTCCACACCCTCGTCAGCAGTTCGTCGAGATCGTCCGGCGTCGGCGCGCCGGTCAGCGGAAAGATGCGCTGATCTTCCTCGACGTTCGCGAGCAGGCCGTAGTCCGGGTTGTTGATCAGCTGGCTTTCCTGAAGCTCCTTGATCGTCTCGATCGTCAGGCGCAACTGCTCCTTGATCTGGTCGTGCGGGCTGCTGTACAGGTCCGAGATCCGCGTATGCACGTCGAGCACCGTGCTGACCGCGTTCAGGAAGTATTCGCGCGGCTGTTCTTCATACGGAACGAACGTGGTCGGCAGCGTGCCTTCGTCCTCGCGCGCGGTGCAGGCGGCGCGCACCGCTTCCGGGTCCTTCACGCGATTCAGCCGGTAGATGCCCGCCTCGACCGGCACCCATTGCAGCAGATGCGTGAGCCAGCGCGGCGTGATCGTGGAAAGCTGCGGGACGGTCTTGGTGGCATTGGCTAGTTGCCGGGCGGCGTTATCGCCGAGAGCGGTCTGGCCGCTCGCAGTCGTCGACATGGATGACTCCAGTTCTTTAGAAGAAAAACGGAAATGCTTATGACGAAAGCGATTATCGGGAGCGGAAATCGGCGGCTCAACATGCTATAGCCAGCAACCCGCGTCCCAGCGAACGAAGTCGATCAAACGGATGCGATATGCCGTGCCCGCGACGCGCAGGCACGGCGCAAAAGAATCGTCAGGAATGAACCGGCGAGCGCGGACACGACACGCCCGTCACCGGCGGCACTGCCGCTGCGTCCCGCGCGCCGGCCACATTCAGCAGCAGATCGGCGATCGATACGCCGAATGCGCGCGCAAGCTTTTCGACGGTGACGATCGAAGCGATCACGGTGCCGCGCTCGATCTCGCCGACATACGAGCGGTTCAGTCCCGCATGTTCGGCAAGCTGCTCCTGCGACCAGCCGCGCGCCTCGCGCAGCCGCCGCACGATCACGCCGAAATCGCGAACGAGCGCGTTCATCGCAGTGCGCCGGCCGCGGGTTCGACGGCCGGTTGATCCGCGGTGGCGAAGGTAGCGGCAACGGCCGGCGCCGGCCGCGTGTCGTGACGCGAGATCGCCTGGGTGACGTGCGCGCCCGGCGGCACGCTGTCGGTCAGCCATACGTTGCCGCCGATCACCGCGCCGCGCCCGAGCGTCACGCGGCCGAGGATCGTCGCGCCCGCGTAGATCACGACGTCGTCCTCGACGATCGGATGGCGCGCGAGCCCCTTCTCCAGATGGCCGGCCGCATCGCGCGGAAAACGTTTTGCACCGAGCGTCACCGCCTGGTACACGCGCACGCGTTCGCCGATCACCGACGTCTCGCCGATCACGACGCCAGTGCCATGGTCGATGAAAAACCCCGCGCCGATCTGCGCGCCCGGATGGATGTCGATGCCGGTCGCCGCATGCGCGAGTTCCGCGACGATCCGCGCGAGCAGCGGCAGGCCGAGCCGATACAGTTCGTGCGCGAGGCGATGGTGGATCATCGCGAGCACGCCCGGATAACACAGCAGCACCTCGTCGACGCTGCCCGCCGCCGGGTCGCCGTGGAACGCGGCGAGCACGTCGCTGTCGAGCAGCGAGCGGATCGCCGGCAGCCGCTGCGCGAACGCGTGCACGGCGGCGCTTGCGCGCGCATCGATGTCGGCGTCGTCGGGCCGGCCATGCCGCGCCTTGTATTGCAGTTCGAGCCGCGCCTGCGCGAGCAGCGCATGCAGCGCGGCATCGAGCGCGTGGCCGACGTAGAAGTTTTCGCTTTCCTGACGCAGATCCGGCGGCCCGAGCCGCATCGGAAACAGCACGCCCTTCAGCGTATCGACGATGTCCGCGAGCGCCTCGCGCGCCGGCAGCTCGCGCCCGCCCGGTTCGAGCGAACGGCGCTGCTCCTCGCGCCACTGCTGGCGCACGGTCTGCAGTGCGCCGACGATTTCTGCGACATTGAATACGGTCACGTTACGCACTCCCCGGTATGCGAATACCCTTGAATCACATCAAGCTGTCGGGTGCGCGTCCCGCGACGCGACCCGCTTCTAGTCCTGCACCCACGGCAAACCGTGGAACCGCCAGCCGTTGCGCAGCCCGCGATGGCCGGCGTCGTCGAGGTCGCCCTCGAAACCCTCCTGCACGTTGAACACGTTCGTGAACCCCGCCTTCGCGGCGGCCTCGGCGGCCAGCGCCGAGCGGTTGCCGCTACGGCACAGCAGCACGACCACCGCATCCTTGCCGGTCTTCGCCTCCAGCTCGCGCACGAAGCGCGGATTGCGCGTGAGGCTCGTGCCGGTCGCCCATGCGACGTGCAGCGTGTCCGGCACGTGGCCGACGAACTTGCGCTCCTCGGCCGTGCGCACGTCGACCAGCACCGCGTCGCCGGCCGCGCGCAGCGCCCACGCCTGCTGCGGCGTGACGCTGCCCGCATACGGCAGCCCCGCTGCCTGCGCCGCGGCGCGCGCCGCTTCGAGATCCGCGTGCAGCGGCTTGTCCTGTACTTCCACCGTCATAAAGGCCTCCAGGGTCAGCGATCGCAGCGCGTGTCGTTGTCGTCGCGCTGCTGTCTATAGCCATCAGGAGGTCACTATGAAAGAGCCGCACGCGAACTCAAACCAATAAAAAATGCTATCTAAATGAGCCGCTTTTTCGGCGTCGCAGCGTCGTGCGCCATCGCTCACGCGGCCGCGATGTGCGTGTCGGAGATCGCGCGCACGTCGATGCGGCGCGGCAGGATCGCTTCGCGAAACGCGGTGTCGGCGACCTGCTGGAGCGCCGCGATGTCCGCGTCGGTCACGAAACGCTGCTTGAGGGCCGAACGCGCGGTGATCTGCTTCGCCGCTTCGGGCGGCGTGCGCGTCAGCGTCGCGTAGACCTGTGCATAGGCATCGGGATTCGCGAGCGCCCAGTCGCCCGCGCGCTGGAACCGCACGAGCACGTCGGCGATCGCCGCGCGCTTGCGGGTGTCCGCGACGGCCGCGCCCGACGCGGTGATGAATCCGAGCCCGCTATTGATGCCGGTGCCGTCGCGCAGCACGCGGCCGCCGCGCTGCGCGGCGATGCCGTAATACGGATCGAACGTTGCCCATACCTCGATCGAGCCGGATGCGAACGCGGCGAACGCATCGACCGGCAGGATGAAGCGGACCGACACGTCGTCCTTCGACAACCCCGCTTCGGCCAGCGCGCCATACAGCTGATACTGCGAGATGCTGCCGCGTGCGGACGACACGAACACGGTGCGCCCCTTCAGGTCCGCGACGCGGCGGATCGACGAATCGGACCGCACGAGGATGCCGAGTTGCGTCGGCACGCCGGCGCGCGTCGCGACGATCTTCATGTCCGGATCGCCGGCCGCCGCCGCGAGCACCGGCAGGTCGCCGGCCGGCGCGAGATCGACTGCGCCCGCCCGCTGCGCTTCGAACAGCGGCGCCGCGCCCTGGAAGTTCGCCCAGCGGAATCCATACGGCGCGCCGTCGAGCACCTTCGCGGCTTCGACGAGCGCGCGCAGGCCGCCGGCCTGATCGCCCAGCACGAGCATCGCGCCGGACAGATCCGCTGCATAGGCACGCTGCGAATGAAGCGCGGCGGCCGCCGCCGCGAGCGGCGCGGCAGCGGCGAAGCCAAGCACGCGACGCCGCGTGGTGAAGAACGTTCGAACCGGATCGGTCATGCGCAATCTCCTGCAATGTCGCTGCAAGCGTAGCGGCGAAGCGCATCGCGCGGAATGATTCGATTCAGCTATCGTTATGGTGATTCGTTCTTTATCGTCCGCGTGTTATGGACGACGTTTGCGCCGTAGCGCTCATAAGCATGGGAGAACAAATCCGTTACTCGCGCAACGTGCCGGGCGTTATGCTTGATCCGCCGCGCGAGGCGCGTTTACCGCCGCGTTTTCCGCCGCGCTTTCACGTCCACGTTCATTCACGGGGTTCACGATGACCACTTCGAACGGCCGCCTTGCCGATCATCCGATCGACCGTCAATTCCTCGACCGCTGGTCGCCTCGCGCGTTCACCGCCGACGCGCTGCCCGAAGCGACATTGCTCACGTTTTTCGAAGCGGCGCGCTGGGCGCCTTCGTCGTACAACTCGCAGCCGTGGCGCTTCGTTTATGCGCGTCGCGACACCGAACACTGGGAACGCTTTCTCGGTTTTCTGAACGAGTTCAATCGCGGTTGGGCGACGCATGCGGCGGCCATCGTGATCGTGCTGTCGAAGACGACATTCGTGCCGCCGGGCGGCGCGAGCGAAGTGCCGGCGGCGAGCCATTCGTTCGATACGGGCGCGGCGTGGGGTTATTTCGCGTTGCAGGCAAGCCTCGCAGGATGGAAGGCGCACGGCCTCGCGGGCATCGAACGCGACCGTATCCGCAGCGAACTCGCGATTCCCGATACGTATGCGATCGAAGCGGGCATCGCGCTCGGCCGGCCCGGCGATCCGGAGCAGTTGCCCGAAGGACTGCGTGCGCGCGAAGTGCCGAGTCCGCGTAATGCGGTCGGCACGTTCGTGGCCGAAGGTGCGTTTACGTTCTAGAACGGTTCATCGCAGCGTTACGACGCCCTGCGTAGATCAACGGGCGGCGTAACGCGCACTGCCGTCACGCGATTGCTTCCGCGCGCTGCCGGAACGACGCGCCCGCGTGCCGCAAGGGCAGCGTGTCGCCCTCGCCGAACAGCTTCTGACGCAGCGAGCCCGGCGCATAAGCCGTCTTGTACAGCCCGCGATTCTGCAGTTCCGGCACGACCAGATCGACGAAATCCTCGTAGCTCTCCGGCACCACGGTGCGGCTCAGGTTGAAGCCATCGACGCCCGCCTCGTCCACCCACGCCTGCAACTCGTCCGCAACGTGCGCGGCGGTGCCGACGATCGCCGGATAACGTCCGCCGAGTTCGAACATTTCCAGCAGCCTGCGGCGCGTCCAGCCGTGCTGCTTCGCGGTGCGCGTCGCCGATTCGATCGCGTTGCCCGGCGCGTAATCGACCGGCGCGTCGAGGTCGTACTGCGCGTAGTCGATGCCGGTGCTCGCGGCGAAATGCGCGAGGCCGGCCTCGCGGCTCGCGTAGTGCAGATAATCCGCGTATTTCTCGCGCGCTTGTGCTTCGGTCGCGCCCGGCACCACCGCCGCGCCGACGAACACCTTCACGTCGTCCGGACGCCGGCCCGCGCGCACCAGTTCCTCGCGCAGCGTGCGTACCGTTTCGCGGCCGACCTGGCGGTTCGGCGGCGAGATGAACACGCACTCCGCGTGACGCGCGGCGAACCGCTGCCCGCGTCCCGAACTGCCCGCCTGGAACAGCACCGGCGTGCGCTGCGGCGACGGCTCCGCGAGGTGATAACCGTCCACGTTGTAATAGCGGCCCGCGTGCTGCACGCGATGCACCTTCGCCGGGTCCGCGAACACGCGCGCGGCCTTGTCGCGGCGCACGGCGTCCGGCTCCCAGCTGCCCTCCCACAGCTTGTACAGCACGTCGAGATATTCGTCCGCGCGATCGTAGCGTTCGTCGTGCGGCAACTGTTCGGTGAGACCCATCGCGCGCGCGGCGCTGTCGAGGTAGCCGGTCACGATGTTCCAGCCGATGCGCCCCTGCGTCAGATGATCGAGCGTCGAGAAACGCCGCGCGAGCAGATACGGCTGCTCGTAGGTGAGATTCACCGTGACGCCGAAACCGAGGTGTTCGGTGACCGCGGCCATCGCGGACACCAGCAGCGTCGGGTCGTTGACCGGCAACTGGATCGACTCGCGCAGCGTCACGTCGACGTTGTGCTGGTACACGTCGTACACGCCGACGATGTCCGCGAGAAAGAGCCCGTCGAACAGCCCGCGTTCGAGCGTGCGCGCGAGGTTGGTCCAGTACGGCAGCAGCCGGTAGTCGGTCGAGCGGTCGCGCGGATGCGTCCACAGCCCATGATTGATGTGGCCCACGCAGTTCATGTTGAACGCGTTGAGCAGGATCGGTTTGTTCGTGTTCGCCATCGTGAGGCCTCGTGCTGCGGCGGCCTCGCATCGCTGTCACGAACGGGCCGGCCCGATACGCCCGCCGCGTCGGTACGTATCGCACGTCTTGAAACGGCGACGGCCGATACGGCGGACAGGTCAATCGCTCATTGAACCAGCGTCGCGCGCGCGAGGCCACCAACTATCCGTAACTTGCATATGACGTTTGAGGCTATGCGCGGTGCGGTAACGCACGGCGGCGCGTGCGACGGTTCACGCGGCGGCGGCGGCCTGCGGCTCGCCATGAGACAGCGCATAGTCCTCGCCGTCGATGTCGTAACCGGACGGCTCCCAGCGGATCGCGAGCAGCACGACGAGCGACGTGAGCGGCGCGAGCGCGATCACCCAGAACACCTTCGTGCCGAGCGCGGCCGCGAGGATCGGGAACAGGAACAGCGACACCGTCGATGCGGAGCGCACGAGCGTCTGGTTGAAGCCGACGCCGATGCCGCGCAGCGACGTCGGATAGCTGAGCGACGCATACGTCATCGAATGCGAACCCGGTCCGAAACCCTGCCCGAACAGATAACCGCCGAGCAGCAGGATCGCGAGCGCGACGAACGCGCCGCTGCCCGGATGGCCGATCAACGCGAGGCCGATCAGCGACACGAACTGCAGCGTGTGGCCGAGCACCGTCATCTTCCATGCGCCGACGGTCGGCGCGGTGCGCACGCCGATCAGCCCGCCGACGAACGCGAACAGCAGGTTCAGCAGCAGCGCCGCGACGATCGTCGTCAGCGGCCCCTGTTTCAGGAAACTCGCGATGATGACCGGCAACCCGAAGATGATCGCGTTATAACCGAACGACGATGCCGCGCCGATCGTCGCCGCGAGGATCGTGCGGCGGCGGTACGTCGCGTTGAACAGCACGCCGAAGTTGCGCCACGACGCGGTGCGCGGCTTGTGCGCGGACGACGCGTCGCGCTCGACGACCGCATCGACGCCATATGAGCGTTTCAGGATCCGCGCGGCCGCTTCGAGGTCGCCCTGGTTCGCGGCCCACACCGGCGACTCGCTGATGTAGCGGCTGCGCACGAGGATGATGGCGAGCGCCGGCACCGCGCCGAACGCGAGCGTGAACCGCCACAGCCAGCCGAGGTGATGGTCGGGCAGGATCGCGTAGAGGCCGAGGATCAGCAGATAGCAGGTGCTCGTCGCCGCATACCATGCGGGGCACCACGCGGCGACGCTCGCCGCCTTGTTGCCGCGCCCGGCGACGCGCGAGAACTCCGCGAGAAACGCCATCGCGACCGGCAGGTCGAGGCCGACGCCGAAGCCCATCAGGAACCGCGCGCCGCCGAGCACCCACGCGTTCGGCGCGAGGCCGGCCGCGATCGCGGCGACGACGAAGAACAGCATGTCGGCCATGAACACGCGATAGCGGCCGATGCGGTCGGTCAGATACCCGCCGGACAGCGCGCCGAGGATCGCGCCGAAGGTGATCGCCGCGGAGACGAACCCGATCTGCACCGGCGTCAGCGCGAATTCGCGCGCGATGTCCTTCACGCCGTAGGCGAGCGACGTGAGATCGTATGCGTCGAGAAACACGCCGCCGAGCGCGATCGCGATGACGATCCGCGCGTTGCTGCCCTGCGCGGCGCCCGCGTTGACGATGCGCGATACGTCGTGCGCGGAACGGATGACGACCGGACTGGCGGATGCGGCGAGATCCGCTGCGTGCGGCGGAACGGCGATGGCGGACATGATGAACGTGCGCTCGAAGAACGGAATCGCTGCATCGTAGCCACAGCGTTTCGCGCCGCAAAACGACGTTTTTTTATATGCTTTTCCGCGCTTCCCGGGATACCGATGCAACGCGCGTCCCGCCTGGGCGGACACGCGTTCGTCCGGTTCCGTATCGCCGGATTTTTGTGCAGCGACGCGTTTCAGCCGTACGCGTGGAAGACCCGGCCGTTGCCGTCGATGCCGACGAGCACCACGTCGTACCGGTCCTTGCGGCCGCCGTAGGCGGGGCCGTCCATCCCCGGCGAGCCGACCGGCATTCCCGGCACCGCGAGCCCGATCGCCTTCGGACGCTCGCGCAGCAAGCGGCTCACGTCGCTGGCCGGCACGTGCCCTTCGAGCGCGTAACCGTCGACAAGCGCGGTATGGCACGACGCATAACGATCGGGCATCCGCACGCTGCGCCGCGCGGCCGCGAGATCGTCGACGTTCCCGGCCACGACGTCGAAACCGTTCTGCCGCAGGTGCGCGATCCAGTCGCCGCAGCAGCCGCACGCCGCCGACTTCCACACGCGAACCACCGGCTTGACGCCGACCTTCGGCGTCTGCGCGACCGCGACCAGCGGCGCGAGCAGAAGCCCGAGCATCATCGAGCGCCGCAAAGCGGAGACGGGCACCGGCACGGCCCCAACATCGAACGTCTTTTTCATCGTCACACCCACTGCGAAACGAACGGCCGCACGAATAGAACCGGCCCGGGAGCCGGCAGCCGCCGGCGCAGTGCGGCGCGCGGGCGGCAAGTTACTTCTTTTCGTCCGGCTCGTCGCCGGAACCCGCCGGCGAACCGGCCGCCGGCGTCACCGGCGAAGCCGGCTTGAACGGGAAGGTGCTGAACATCGACTTCGCCTGGTTCTGCATCTGCTCCTGCATCTGCACGAACATGTTCTTCGACTGCTCGATGTAGCTGGTCATCATCCCCTGCATCATCGGCGCCTGCATGTTCATGAACTGCGACCAGATTTCCGGATTCATCGTGTTGCCTTCGTAGAGGCTTTTCGACTGGTCCGCGAGTTTGTTCTGGATGTCGATGAACGCCTGGATGTTCTTCTCCAGGTAGGTGCCCATCATCCCCTGCATCGCATGGCCGTAAAAGCGGATGATCTGCGACAGCATCGGCGACGAGAACATCGGCAGCCCGCCGCTCTCCTCTTCGAGGATGATCTGCAACAGGATGCTGCGCGTCAGGTCCTCGTTGCTCTTCGCGTCGATCACCTTGAACTCTTCCTGATCGAGCACGAGCTGCTTCACATCGGTCAACGTGATGTAGGTGCTCGTCTCCGTGTCGTACAGCCGACGGTTCGGATATTTTTTGATCAGTCGTTCGGCGGTCTTCTTTGTAGTCGTCATGTGTCGCCCTTGTTCACGCCGGCGCAACCGCGCGCGCCAGCGAAGCCCGGCGTCGCCCGCCCCGGTGTCCGGACAGGCATTCCGCCGTTGTCGATCCGTGCGGCGGACGCGCAAACGTGCGCGCGCCCGCGCGAACGGATCACCCCATGTGCAACCCGCCGTTCAGCGAGAAGTCCGCGCCGGTCGCGAAACCCGACTCGTCCGACGCGAGCCACGCGACGATCGATGCGATTTCCTCCGGCGAGCCGAGCCGGCGCACCGGAATCGTCGCGACGATCTTCTCCATCACGTCCGGACGGATCGCCTTCACCATGTCCGTGCCGATGTAGCCGGGCGACACCGTATTGACCGTCACGCCCTTCGTCGCGACTTCCTGCGCGAGCGCCATCGTGAAGCCGTGAATGCCGGCCTTCGCGGTCGAATAGTTGGTCTGGCCGAACTGCCCCTTCTGGCCGTTCACCGACGAAATATTGATGATGCGCCCCCAGCCGCGCTCGACCATGCCGTCGATCACCTGCTTCGTCACGTTGAAGAGGCTCGTCAGGTTCGTGTCGATGACCGCGGTCCAGTCCTCGTGCGTCATCTTGCGGAACACCACGTCGCGCGTGATGCCCGCGTTGTTCACCAGCACGTCGACCTCGCCGACGTCGGCCTTCACCCTGTCGAACGCCTGGCGCGTCGAATCCCAGTCGCCGACGTTGCCCTCGGACGCGACGAAGTCGTAGCCGAGCGCCTTCTGGTCTTCGAGCCACTTCGTGCGGCGCGGCGAGTTCGGGCCGCAGCCGGCCACCACCTTGAAACCCTGTTTGCTGAGGCGCTGGCAGATGCTCGTCCCGATGCCGCCCATGCCGCCCGTTACATACGCAATACGCTGTGCCATGAATCACACTCCATTATCGTTTTGCGGGGCGCCCTTCGACGGCCCCGGACTCGCCTCTTTCCCTACCCTCGTCTCCACCGTGCGCCGCCTGTGCGCATTACGTCGATACCGGTGTTGCGGCCGCGCCGGGTCGATCCCGCCGCGGCCCGCGCGCCGCACGCGAGCCGGAAGGCCCGCGCGGCGCGTCTGTCTGCGTTCGCTGTCCGCTTACGGGCGCTCGACCGCGAGCGCCACGCCCATCCCGCCGCCGATGCACAGCGACGCGAGCCCGCGCTTCGCGTCGCGGCGCTGCATCTCGTGCAGCAGCGTGACGAGAATCCGGCAGCCGGACGCGCCGATCGGGTGGCCGATCGCGATCGCGCCGCCGTTCACGTTGATCTTCGACGTGTCCCAGCCCATCTGCTTGTTCACCGCGAGCGCCTGCGCCGCGAACGCCTCGTTGATCTCCATCAGGTCGAGGTCCTGCGGCGTCCAGCCCGCGCGCTCCAGACAGCGGCGCGACGCCGGCACCGGCCCCATGCCCATCACCTTCGGATCGACGCCCGCGTTCGCATACGCCTTGATCCGCGCGAGCGGCTTCAGGCCGAGCGCGTCCGCTTTCTTCGCGGACATCACGACGACCACGGCCGCGCCGTCGTTGATGCCCGACGCGTTCGCGGCGGTCACGGTGCCGTCCTTCTGGAACGCGGGCTTCAGGCCCGCAAGCGCGTCGGCGGTCACGCCGTGACGCACGAATTCGTCGGTCTTGAACAGGAGCGGCTCGCCCTTGCGCTGCGGAATCTCGACCGGCACGATCTCCGCGTCGAAGCGGCCCGCCTTCTGCGCGGCTTCCGCCTTGTTCTGCGAGGCGGCCGCGAACGCGTCCTGCTCCTCGCGCGTGATGCCGTATTCCTTCGCGACGTTCTCGGCCGTGACGCCCATGTGGTACTGGTTGTACACGTCCCACAGGCCGTCGACGATCATGCTGTCCACGAGCTTCGCATCGCCCATCCGGAAGCCGTCGCGCGAGCCCGGCAGCACGTGCGGCGCGGCGCTCATGTTCTCCTGGCCGCCCGCGACGACGATCTCCGCGTCGCCCGCGATGATCGCGTTCGCGGCGAGCATCACCGCCTTCAGGCCCGAGCCGCAGACCTTGTTGATCGTCATCGCCGGGATCGACGACGGCAGGCCCGCCTTGATCGACGCCTGGCGCGCGACGTTCTGGCCGGAGGCCGCGGTCAGCACCTGGCCGAGAATCACTTCGCTCACCTGCTCGGGCTTCAGGCCCGCGCGTTCGAGCGCCGCGCGCACGACGATCGAGCCCAGTTCGGGCGCGGCCGTCTTCGCGAGCGAGCCGCCGAATTTGCCGACCGCTGTGCGTGCAGCGGAAACGATCACGATGTCAGTCATTTTCAGTTCCTTCGGGCGTTGCCGCGTCGCATCGGACGCCTGCCCGTCAAGTTAAAAATCGGTACCCGCCGTTCGCGCATGCCGCGCATGCGCCGCGCGTCAGTCGCGCTGCTGCACGTAGCGGCCCGGCGCCGGCTCGATTTCCGGGAATCCGGCCGAACCGAGCTGCGCGCGCGGCTTCACCTTGCGGCCCGCGTACTGATCAAGCCACGCGGACCACGCCGGCCACCAGCTTCCCGGCACTTCCTCCGCCTGCGCGATCCAGTCGTCCGCGTCTTCCGGCAAATGCTTCGCGTCGCTGTCGACGCTCCAGTAACTGCGCTTGTTCTTCGACGGCGGATTGATCACGCCGGCGATGTGGCCCGACGCGCCGAGCACGAATTTCAGCGGCCCGGACAAGAGCGGCACCGATGCGTACGCGGTGCGCCACGGCACGATGTGATCCTCGCGCGAGCCGTAGACGAACGTCGGCACGTCGATCCGCGACAGGTCCACTTCCTCGCCGCAGACGGTCAGCGCGCCCGGCTCGCGCAGCCGGTTCTCCAGATACGTATTGCGCAGATACCACGCGTACATCGGACCGGGCAGGCTCGTCGAATCGCTGTTCCAGTACAGCAGGTCGAACGGCGCGGGCGTGCGGCCCTTCAGATAGTTGTCGACCACGTAGTTCCACACGAGATCGTTCGGGCGCAGGAACGAGAACGTGTTGGCGAACTCGACGCCGCGCATCACGCCCGGCACGCCGTTCTTGCCGCCGATGGTCTGCTCGCGCATCTGCACGTGCGCCTCGTCGACGAACACGTCGAGCACGCCGGTGTCCGAGAAGTCGAGCATCGCGGTGAGCAGCGTCATCGACGACGCCGGATGCTCGCCGCGCGCGGCGGCGACCGCGAGCGCGGTCGCGAGCATCGTGCCGCCGACGCAGAAGCCGAGCGTGTTGATCTGCTCGCGGCCGCTGATGGCGCGCACGGTGTCGATCGCGGTCAGCACGCCCTCTTCGATGTAGTCGTCCCAGGTCTTGGCCGCGACCGACGCATCCGCGTTGCGCCACGACACCATGAACACCTGCTGCCCGGTTTCGAGCGCATACGCGACGAGCGAATTGTCCGGCTGCAGGTCGAGGATGTAGAACTTGTTGATGCACGGCGGCACGATCAGCAGCGGCCGCTCGCGCACGCTCGCCGCCTGCGGCTTGTACTGGATCAGCTGGAACAGGTCGTTCTCGAACACGACCGCGCCTTCGGTCGTGGCGAGATTGCGGCCGACGACGAACCGCGACTCGTCGGTCTGCGAAATCTTGCCGCGCTGCAGGTCCGCGAGCAGGTTCATCACGCCCTGCCGCAGACTCTCGCCGTGGCTTTCGAGCAGCGCGTTCTGCGCATCGGGATTCAGCGCGAGGAAGTTGCTCGGCGACGCGGCGGCGGTCCACTGCTGCACCGCGAAGCGGATGCGCTCGCGCGTTTTCGGGTCGGTGTCGATCGCGTCGACCAGTTCCTGCAGGTAACGCGCATTCAGCAGATACCACGCGGCGGTGAACGCATAAACCGGCGTCGCCTTCCACGCGTCCGAACTGAAACGTCGGTCCTTCAGCTCGGGCGGCGTCGGCACGCTGCCGGCGGCCTGTTGCAGCAGCGCCATCGCATCGCGCGAATACTGCTCCTGCAGGTGCTGAAGGCGGGACGGCTCGATGGCCGCAGTCGGCAGCTGGAACGCCGGCGCGCCGAAACCACCCAGACCGCCCAAGCCCTGCGGCAGCGGCGCGGCGCCGTGGGCGCCGGCGGGCCACCACGGCCATGCGGGCGCCGCGCCGTTCAGCGCTGCGCCGGCCGCCTGCTGCGCATACGGCGGAACCTGCTGCTGCGCGGCATCGAGCGCCGAGCGCCATGCGCTCGTCCACACGTTGAGCATCTGCTGCATTCCGTCGGCATCCAGAGTGAAGGGCTGCGCACCGTCCGCCGAAGCGCCTGCGCGCGATGAAGTCGTGGAACCTTGAGATGCCGTCATGCCTGCTTTTGACCGATGTGTCCCGGGGGACTGGTTGAGAGCCAGGTCGTCCGCGCACGGGGGCGATCGCTCGCTGCCTCGTCACGCCCTGCCCCGTAGGTGTGGGACATTCTTGCTCCCCACTGCAAGGCATGTCAATGCTTGTTCCCGATTTTGCCGCAGCGCGATATTTTTTTAATTATCGTTTTCCCGATGTAATGCGCGGCTTAATACGTACGATATTTTGAGCGGGATTCAGGACCGTCCGGAACCTCGCATCGCAGCAAGCCCTCGCGCGCGATTCGTATGCTTCGGGCATCGACCGTCGGCCGTGGCGCTGCACCGCATGTCTTTCATGTGTGCAGCGCAGCAAAAAAGCAGCCGCGACACGTGCCCAGGTCACGGTTCGAGCCATACGAGCGCGGCCATCCGGCCGGTCTCGCGATCGCGTCGATACGAATAAAAACGCTCGCGCTGCGTGACCGTGCAGAGGTCGCCGCCGGCGATACTCTGCACGCCGATCGCGTTCAGCCGCACGCGAGCGAGCGCGGGCAGATCCGCGAAATACTTGCCCGGCGTGTGCGGATGCGCAACGAACGCCGCGGCGATCGCATCGCGTCGCGCGGCGCCGACAGCCGTCGCGTCGTTCATGAACGCGTCACGGACGTCGGCTCCGACTTCGAACGCGGTCGGCCCGATCGACGGGCCGAGGTACGCGTGCAGCCGGTCGGTCCCGACGCCCGCCAGCGCGGCGACACGCTGCGCGGTGCGCTCGGCGACGCCGCCCGCGAGGCCGCGCCATCCCGCATGCGCGGCGCCGATCGCGCGGCCGGCATCGTCGCAGAACAGCACCGGCATGCAGTCCGCGATCATCACGACGCACGCGAGGCCCGCGCGCTCGGTGACGCTCGCGTCGGCGCGCAGCGGCGCTTCACCGTCGCGCAGGATCGCGGCTGCGTGCGCGGCGTCGACGACGTCCGCGCCATGCACCTGATGCAGCCACGCGGCCGGCACGCCCGCGAACGCGAGCAGCCGCCGGCGATTTTCCTCGACGTGCGCGGCGTCGTCGCCGGACAGGCGGCCGAGGTTCAGGCCGCCGGGCAGATCGCGGCCGCCGTCACCGTCGGCTTGCCAGCGGCCGAACGGCGGCGCGCTGACGCCGCCGTTGCGCGTCGTCACGATCGCGCGCACGCGCGGCGGCGCGGGCCAGTCCGGATGAACGAGGTCGGCCGGCGAAAGGTCGGGCGTATTCATAAGCGGGTCGGTCCTCGGTTCAGTCGTTGTCGTGGTCTGCGTCATCGTATTCGCCGTCGTACAGGTCCTCGTCGTCGTCGAACTCGTACTCCGCGTCATCGTTGCCGAAACCGAGCGCGGCGATCAGTTCCGCGATGTCGTCCGGCGCGTCCGCGCGCCACTGCATCGCGCGGCCGGTGCGCGGGTGGATCAGCCCGAGCCGCCACGCATGCAGCGCCTGGCGCGCGAAACCGCCCGGCAACGCAGCGACCGAACGCTTGCCGCGCGCGCGGCCGTACACCGGATCGCCGAGCAGCGGATGCCCGATGTGCGCGCAATGCACGCGGATCTGATGCGTGCGGCCCGTTTCCAGGTCGCAGTGAATCGCGCTGACCGGCTGGCCGTGCCACAACGTCGAATCGACCCGCCGGAAATGCGTGCGCGCCGGCTTGCCCGACGCGCCGGCGACGACGGCCATCCGCGTGCGATCGCGCGAATCGCGGCCGATCGGCGCGTCGATCGTCCCTTCATCCGGCATCATCCCCCACACGAGCGCGAGGTAACGGCGCTTCACCGTGCGCGCCTGCAACTGGCGCACGAGATCGGTCTGCGCTTCGAGCGTGCGCGCGACGACCATCAGTCCGGAGGTCTCCTTGTCGAGCCGGTGCACGATGCCCGCGCGCGGCAGCCCGGCCGCAGCGTCGCCGTAGCGGTGCAGCAGGCCGTTCAGGATCGTGCCGCTCCAGTTGCCGGCGGCCGGATGCACGACGAGGCCGGCCGGCTTGTCGATCACGACGAGCGCGTCGTCCTCGTAGACGACGTCGAGCGGCACCGGCTCCGGCGTGAACGCCAGCTGCTCGGGCAGCAGGTCCGGCACCAGTTCGATCGTCGCGCCAAGCGGCACCGGTTGGCGGACCTTCGCGGGCGCGCCGTCCACCTGCACGCGGCCGGCCTCGATCCAGCCTTGCAGCCGGCTGCGCGAGAACTCGGGGAACACCTTCGCGAGCACCTTGTCGAGCCGCTCGCCGGCCAGTTCGTCGGGCACCGACGCACGGCGCGGCGCCTCGTCGTCGCCCGCGCCGCGGCTTGCGGCGGCGGGCGATGCGGCGAGCGCATCGCCCGTCAGGTCGTCGTCGAATCCATCGCCTGCCGCTGCGTCGTCGCGCGAAGCGGCCAGGCTATAATCGCTGTTGCTGTTTTGGGCGCCGGCGGCGCCGGCCCCCGGAAGAACTGAACGGGTCATTGAGTCTGGGTCACCTGGACCTGAAGCTGGACTGAAAAATGCGAGCCTTGAACACGATTACGAAACTGGCCCAACATGCAGTGGCCCGGAACGCTGCGCGCGGCGCGGCTATCGGCGCTATCGGCAGGATCCGCGACCTCGTTCGCCTCGCCGCCTGCGGCGTCGCGCTCGCCGTCGTCGCGGCCTGCCACGGCCTGCCGGAAAAGACCGACGAAACGGCCACGTGGACGAACAACAAATTATATACGGAGGCCCAGGACGCGCTGTCCGGCAGCGACTGGGGCAAGTGCGCGAAGTACTTCGAGGCGCTGCAGGGCCGCGACCCGTTCGGCCACTTCGCACAGCAGGCGCAGATCAACGTCGCGTACTGCGACTGGAAGGACAACGAAAACGAACAGGCGGACCAGGCGGTCAGCCGCTTCATCCAGTTGCACCCGGACCATCCGGACATCGCGTACGCGTATTACCTGAAGGGGATGATCCACTTCAACGACGACCTCGGCCTGTTCGGCCGCTTCTCGGGTCAGGACATGAGCGAGCGCGATCCGCAGTCGCTGCGCGAGTCGTATGACGCGTTCAAGATGGTCGTCGACAAATATCCGGGCAGCAAATACGCGCCGGACGCCGCGCAGCGGATGCGCTACATCGTGAATGCGCTCGCGTCGCACGAGGTGCACTCGGCCGACTACTACTACCGGCGCGGCGCTTACGTCGCCGCGATCAACCGCGCGCAGCTCGCGATCACCGAGTACAAGAACGCGCCGGCGATCGAGGACGCGCTGCACATCATGCAGCTGTCGTACGAGAAGCTCGACCAGCAATCGCTCGCGGAGGACACGCGCCGCGTGCTGGCCGCGACGTTCCCGGACAGCCCGTACATCACCGGCCACGCGCGCGCCGGCAAGAGCGAGCGGTCGTGGTGGCAGATCTGGTGATCTGACCGGCGGCGAACGACCAGTAAAAAAAACGCCACGGCAAGCCGTGGCGTTTTTTATTGCCTTTTTATTGCCCTTCGCGCGCCGCCCGTGGTCGGCGGCCGCGGGCCGCCCGCGTTCAGTCGCGCTCGAACAGCGCGATCGATTCGACGTGCGACGTATGCGGGAACATGTTGACGACGCCCGCCCCCTTCAGCCGGTAGCCGGCCTCGTGCACGAGCAGGCCCGCGTCGCGCGCGAGCGTCGCCGGGTTGCACGACACGTAGACGATCCGCGCGGGCAGCGGCCCGTCGCCGCTCTGCGCGATGTCCGCCAGCGCTTTCGACACCGCGAGCGCCCCTTCGCGCGGCGGATCGACGAGGAACTTGTCGAACGCGCCGAGCGCGCGCAGATCGTCGGCCGTCACTTCGAACAGATTCCGGCAGGCGAACGACGTATGGCCGTCGACGCCATTCGCCTTCGCGTTTTCGAGCGCGCGGGTCGTCAGCGTGTCGCTGCCCTCGATGCCGACCACCTCGCGCGCGAGCCGCGCGAGCGGCAGCGTGAAGTTGCCGATCCCGCAGAACAGGTCGAGCACGCGGTCGTCCTTTTCCGGCGCGAGCAGACGCAGCGCGCGCCCGACCAGCACGCGGTTGATCTGATGATTGACCTGCGTGAAGTCGGTCGGCTTGAACGGCATCCGGATGCCGAATTCCGGCAGCGTGTAGTCGAGCGACACGTCGAGCGGATAAAACGGGAATACCGTATCCGGACCCTTCGGCTGCAGCCAGAACTGCACGCGATGTTCATCCGCGAACGCACGCAGCAGCGCCTCGTCGGCTTCGGTCAGCGGCTCCAGAATCCGCAGCACCAGCGCCGTCACCGTCGAGCCGACCGCCAGTTCGATCTGAGGCATCCGATCCCGGATCGACAGCCCTTCGACCAGTTGCCGCAACGGCACCAGCATCGCGGACACGTGCGGCGGCAGCACCTCGCAACTCGTCATGTCCGCGACGTAGCTGCTCTTGCGCTCGTGGAACCCCACCAGCACGCCGCCCTTCTTCGGCACGTGGCGCACCGTCAGGCGCGCGCGATAGCGATAGCCCCACGACGGCCCGTGGATCGGGCGGAACATCGACTCCGCGCGCAGCTTCGCGAGATGCACGAGGTTGTCTTCGAGCACCCGCTGCTTCACGGCGATCTGCGCGCGCACGTCCAGATGCTGCATCGAGCAGCCGCCGCAGGTGCCGAAGAACTGGCAGCGCGGTTTCGTGCGGATCACGCTCTCGCGCAGCACGTCGACGACCTGCGCCTGCTCGAAGCTCGGCTTGCGCCGATAACTCGAATAGGTGACACGCTCGCCGGGCAATGCGCCTTCGACGAAGATCACCTTGCCGGGCTCGCCGGTCTCGGTGACGGTGCGGCCCACGCCGCGCGCTTCCATGTCGAGCGATTCGATTTCGAGAATCGGGGCAGGAGCCAGCGCGTCGGCGGCCTGCTTTTCGCGCCGCTTGTCGCGCTTGCTGCGCTTGTCGCGCTTGCCGGCCTCGGGGCCGGCAGGCTCGGATTGACGTTCGGGGGCAGCTTGGGACACCAGCAGATTCCTGACAGACAATGAGTAAATATCGGGGGAAGGCGAGATTGTAGACGAAGTGGCCGGCCGCGCCCCGGCAATGGTGGACCACGGAGCGGATGCGATGAAACTCGTCAGCTGGAACGTGCAGTGGGGCCGCGACGCGTCGGGCCACGTCGATCTCGCGCGCACGGTGCGCGAAGCGCGGCGGCTCGCGGACTTCGACGTGCTGTGCCTGCAGGAGATCACGCGAGGTTTCGGCGCGCTGCCGGGCCATCCGGGCGACGATCAGTTCGCCGAACTGGCCGCGCTGCTGCCGGGCTATACGGTGATCGAGGCGATCGGCGCGGACCTGCCGCCGCTCGACGACCCGCACGATCCGCGCGCGCCGCGACGTCAGTTCGGCAACGCGCTCGCGACGCGCGTGCCGGTCCGGCAAGTGATCCGCCACACGCTGCCATGGCCCGCCGACCCGGCCGCGCCATCGATGCAGCGCGTCGCGCTCGAAGCGGTGCTCGACGCGCCGGGCGGCGCGCTGCGCGTGCTCGTCACGCATCTGGAGTTCTATTCGCTCGCGCAGCGTCTCGCCCAGGTGGACGAGTTGCGGCGGCTGCAACAGGAAGCCGCCGCGCACGCGGCCCGCCCCGCTCCGCCGGAAAACGCCGAAGGCCCGTTCGCGCCGACCGCGCGCCCCGTCAGCGCGATTGTCTGCGGCGACTTCAACAGCGCGTACGGCGAGGACGCGTACCGCCGGATGCTCGCGCCGCTCGCGGACAGTCCATCGTTCATCGACGCATGGACGACGCTGCACGCGGGCGCGACGCCGCCGCCGACCGCAGGCGTCTACGACACGGTTCAGTGGAGTGCGGGGCCGCTGACGTGCGATTTCGTATTCGTCACCGACGACCTGCGCGGACGGTTGAAGTCGTGCGAGATCGACGGTGCGACCCGGGCGTCCGATCACCAGCCGATTGTGCTGGAACTGAAATGAACGATGTGCCGGGGAATGAACGACGCCCCGGCAAACGAAACGCCTACGCGGAAAACGCCGCCAGATATTCGGCCCAGTGCGACGCCGGCTCCATCGACAGCGACTGCTTGACCAGCGCGATTTCGTCCGCGTATTCGTCTGCCGAAAAGCCGCCGCGCATCAACTGGAACCGGCAGTACAGCAGGTACGTGTTCACGACGTCGGTCTCGCAGTAGTTGCGGATCTCTTCGATGCGCCCTTCCTGGAACGCGGTCCACACCTGGCCGCCGTCCATCCCGAGCTTGCCCGGAAAGCCGCACAGCTTCGCAAGCGCGTCGAGCGGCGCATTCGCGCGCGCCTGATACATCGCGAGCACGTCCATCAGATCGGTATGGCGCGAGTGATAACGGCTGATGTAGTTGTTCCACTTGAACTCGCGGTCGTCCTCGCCGAGGTCCCAGTAGCGCGACGCGCGGATGCCGTGCACGAGCGCCCGGTAGTTCAGCACCGGCAGGTCGAAGCCGCCGCCGTTCCACGACACGAGCTGCGGCGTGTATTTCTCGATCGTCCGGTAGAACGATTGAACCAGCGATGCCTCGCCGTCCTCCAGCGAACCGAGCGAGCGCACGCGAAAACCGTTGTTGTCGCGGAACACGCACGAGATCGCGGCGATGCGCTGCAGATGATGCGGGAGGAAATCGCTGCCGGTCTTTTCGCGCCGCGCGGCGAACGCGTGTTCGGCGACTTCGGCGTCGGTGAGCGACGCGGGCAGATCTTCGAGACGGCGAATGCCGTCGACATCGGGAATCGTCTCGATGTCGAAAACGAGTACGGGTGGTGTCATCGGAGGTTACAGAACGGCGTCCTTGCGTACGCCATTGGAAGCAAAGAAGCGTTTCAGGCGGACCAGCGCCTCCTGCTGGATCTGCCGCACGCGTTCGCGCGTGAGGCCCATTTCGTCGGCGAGTTCTTCGAGCGTCGCCGGCTCGATGTGATTCAGCCCGAAGCGGCGCTCGATCACGTGGCGGTGCTTGTCCGACAGCCGGCCGAGCCACGCGCGCGTCAGCGTTTCGAGTTCGCGGTGCTGCACCTCGGCGTCCGGCGACTGGCTCTGGTCGTCCGACAACAGGTCGAGCAGGCTGCTCGCCGGGTCCAGATCGAGCGGCGCGTCGAGCGACGCGGTGTGTTCGTTCAGCGCGAGGATGTCGGTGACTTCCTCGGTGGTCTTGCCGGTCAGGTAAGCGATGTCGTCGATGCTCGCGTCGCGGCGGTCGGCGGCCGCGCCGGAGTTCAGCGAGTTCTTCTCCAGATGCCGTTTTGCGCGCAGCACCTGGTTCAGTTCGCGGATCACGTGGACCGGCAGGCGCACCGTGCGCGCCTGGTTCATGATCGCGCGTTCGATGCTCTGACGAATCCACCACGTCGCGTACGTCGAGAAGCGGAAGCCGCGCGCCGGATCGAACTTCTCGATCGCGTGCATCAGGCCGAGGTTGCCCTCTTCGATCAGGTCGAGCAGCGGCACGCCGCGATTCAGATAACCCTTCGCGATGCTGACCACGAGCCGCAGGTTCCGCTCGATCATCACCTGGCGCGCGTCGAACTCGCCGGCCTTCGCGAGCCGCGAGTAGCGCTGCTCCTCCTCGACGGTGAGCAGCGGCTTCACGCTGATCCGGTTCAGATAATGCTGGATCGTGTCGGCCGTCAGTTCGGCCTGCAACAGTGCGCGGAAATCGTCGGCGTCCGGCGCCGACTCGGTGCTGCCTTCGCGCGTGGAGCCGGACTCCTCGCCGGAGGCTTCAGGCTCGTCGAACTCGCGGCCGCCATCGGCCTCCGACAGCGAATCGTCGTCGCCGGACGCAGCGCCATCGTCCACCGAAACCGGCGCGGCTTGACTGTCAGACTCGGTTTGCTGCAGACGGCGCTTCGATTTCGGCATGGTCGACTCGCTTTATTGCGGCGGCAAGTACTTCAGGGGATCAACAGGTTTGCCCTGACGGCGTACTTCGAAATGCAGCATCACACGATCCGAGTCAGTATTGCCCATTTCGGCGATCTTCTGACCTTTGGTGACCGCGTCCCCTTCTTTTACCATCAAAGAACGGTTGTGTGCATACGCCGTCAGGAACGTGGCGTCATGCTTGATGATAATGAGATTGCCGTATCCGCGCAGCCCATTTCCGGCATAAACCACGCGACCATCGGCTGCGGCCTTCACCGGATCACCCGCCGCACCGCCAATATTGACGCCCTTGTTCTTCGAGTCGTCGAAGCCGTTCAGCATCGGACCGCGCGCCGGCCATGCGAGCGCGATGGTGCCGGTGCCCGGCGCCGTCGCGTCGCTCGCACCCGGCGCGGGCGGCGGCGGCACCATCGCCGCGGTGCTGCCCGGCGCACCGTAGATCGGCGGCACGGTAGACGGAACGCCGGTCGTCGCGCCCGGTGCTCCCGCAACCGGCGCACCCGGCGGCGCGGTCTGCACGCCGATGCCCGGCACCGGCGCGGTCGTCACACCCGGCGTGTACGCCCCCAGGTTCGCGCCCGGCGGCACGACGCGAAGCAGTTGATCCACTTCGATCTGATTTGGATTCGCGAGGTTGTTCCACGTCGCGATGTCGCGATAATTTTGCCCGTTCTCCAGGGCGATCCGGTACAGCGTGTCGCCCGGCTTCACGCGGTAGAACCCCGGCGGCGGCGGACCGAGCGGCACGGCCGGCGCGGCCGCCGTGCCGAGCGTGCCGGAGCGGTCGACGACGGGCGCCTGGTCGAGTCGCGTGGCGCAGGCCGCGAGCAGCGAAAGTGCGATTGCGCATGCGCCGCGCTGGGCTACGGTGATGTCGAGATTCAGGCTGGTTCTTTGCATCGCGCGCAACATACTCATCGGTTTCAAATCACTCCGGATTTTAAGGGTACAAAGAAAACGCGATCAAGCCGCGACTCCCGCCACTGCGCGGGACCGGTGCGCTCGACGAGCGTCAGCACCTGCGTCGCCTCACCCGACGCGTCGGTCCCCGCGGCAACCGGCGCGACGAGCCGGCCGCCGATCGCGAGCTGTTCGAGCAGCGCCTGCGGCACCTCGAAGCCCGCGGCCGCGATCACGATCGCGTCGAACGGCGCGGCCGACGGCAGGCCGAGCCGCCCGTCGCCGTAGTGCAGCCGGATGTTCGGGATGCGCAGCGGACGCAGGTTCGTCTTCGCGCGCTCGTACAACGGCTTGATGCGTTCGATCGAATACACGTCGCGCGCGATCTGGCTCAGCACCGCGGCCTGATAACCGCAGCCGGTGCCGATCTCCAGCACGCGAGGCAGTTCGCGGCCCGCGCCGGCGAGTTCGAGCATCCGCGCGACGACCGACGGCTTCGAGATCGTCTGGTGATGACCGATCGGCAGCGCCGCATCTTCATACGCCTGCGCAGCGAGGCCGGGATCGACGAACATGTGGCGCGGCACCGTCGCGAGCGCCTGCAGGACGCGCGTATCGGTGATGCCGTTCGAACGCAGGCGTTCGACCATGCGTTCCCGCACCCGTTCCGACGTCAGCGCGAGTGCGCCGTTCAGCGCAACGCCGGGCGCGCCGGCCGACGGCGCGGCGGCGCGCGGCGCGAACGCCTGCGTGAAATCGTTGCGGGAAGGCGCGGCGCGAACGCCGCCGGGACGCGCGCCGCCGCTGGCGGAGGGGACCGCGCCGTTGCGTGCCGTCGTCGAAGGCCGCGCGCGGGCCGTCGGCTTGTTCGCGGCGGGCAACGGCGTCGCGGGTTTCTGCGCCGGCGCGACGCGCGCGGTGCCGGGCGTCGCCGCATCCGCGCGCCGCACCGGCGACGCCGCCACGCCCCCGCCCGTGGCGGAAGCGCGGGGACGCGCCTGCGCGGTCGCCGACGTCGTGCTCTTGCCCGCGCCGGACGGCTGCGCGCGCGACTCGCCCGGACGCTCGTCGCGCCGGCGCGGTTCGCGCACGAGATCCGCGAGTCCCAGCGGGAAACGCCTGGTGCGCTCGCCGGTCATGAATCGCCGCCGCCCGCGCGCGCCCATTCGCGCGCGGCGGGCAGCATCTGCGTGTGAGTCAGGTCGAGTTGCAGCGGCGTGATCGACACGTGTCCGTTCAACACTGCGTGGAAGTCCGTGCCTTCGCTCGCGTCGCGGGCGCTGCCCGACGGGCCGATCCAGTAGATCGGCTCGCCGCGCGGATTGGTCTCGCGAATCACCGGCTGCGACGGATGGCGCTTGCCGAGGCGCGTGACGCGCCAGTCGCCGAGCTGGTCGTACGGCAGGTTCGGAATGTTCACGTTCAGCAACGGATGGCCGGGCAGCGGATGGTCGAGGTAATGCGCGACGATGTCGGCCGCGACGCGCGCGGCGTCGCCGAGGTGCGTCCAGTCCTTGTCGACGAGCGAGAACGCGATCGCCGGCAGGCCGAACATGATGCCCTCGGTCGCCGCCGCGACGGTGCCCGAATACAGCGTGTCCTCGCCCATGTTCTGCCCGTTGTTGATGCCGGACACCACGAGGTCGGGCATCGTGTCGAGCATGCCGGTCAGCGCGATGTGCACCGAGTCGGTCGGCGTGCCGTTCACGTAGTAGAAGCCGTTCGCCGAACGCAGCACCGACAGCGGCCGCCATAGCGTAAGCGAGTTCGATGCGGCGCTGCAGTTCTGCTCGGGCGCCACCACCGTGACCTCGGCGAGCGGCCGCAGCGCTTCGTACAGCGCGGCGAGACCGGGTGCGAGGTATCCGTCGTCGTTGCTGAGTAGTATTCGCATCAGCGGATTGTAACCGAGGAAGAATGGCGCGCGAACGACAGCCCAACGCGCATGCGCGTCTGCATGCGCGTCTGCATGTGCGTCTGCATGTGCGTCTGCTACCCATCGTTTCGAACGATCGTTCGCACGCCCGGCGGATTGCCGTACACTGTCGTGCGAATTCCGGCCGCCGGACCAACCACAAGCCCACTGAAGGAGACACGATGCGCGCGATCCGCTGCAACCAGTACGGCCCTCCCGACACGCTGACGCTCGAAGACCTGCCCGAGCTCCAGCCGCCCCCGGGCAAAGTCGTGATCGACGTGAAGGCCGCGAGCGTGAATTTCCCCGACGTGCTGATCATCGAGAACAGGTACCAGGTGAAGCCGCCGCTGCCGTTCACGCCGGGCGCCGAAGCCGCGGGCATCGTGCGCGCGGTGGGCGAAGGCGTGACGCTCAGGCCCGGCACGCGCGTCGTCGCGTATGTCGGACAGGGCGGCTTCGCGGAACAGGCGATCGCGGACGCGTCGGCGTGCGTGGTGCTGCCGGACAGGGCCGACTTCGCGACGGCCGCCGCCTTCACGCTGGCCTATGGGACGTCGCATCACGCGGTCGTCGATCGCGGCGCACTGCGCGCCGGCGAGACGATGCTCGTGCTCGGCGCGGCGGGCGGCGTCGGCCTCGCGGCGGTCGAGATCGGCAAGGTGCTCGGCGCGCGCGTGATCGCGGCGGCGTCGAGCGACGACAAGCTCGACGTGTGCCGCCGCCACGGCGCGGACGCGACGATCAATTACGCGACCGAAGACCTGCGCGAGCGCGTGAAGGCGCTGACCGACGGCAAGGGACCGGACGTGATCTACGATCCGGTCGGCGGCGTGTATGCGGAGCCCGCGTTTCGCAGCATCGGCTGGCGCGGGCGCTATCTGGTCGTCGGTTTCGCGAACGGCGAGATCCCGAAGCTGCCGCTGAACCTCGCGCTGCTGAAGGGCGCGAGCATCGTCGGCGTGTTCTGGGGCGACTTCGCGCGGCGCGAACCGGAGCGCAACGCGGCCGCGTTCGCGCAGATGCTCGGCTGGATCGACGAAGGCAAGCTGAAGCCGTATGTGTCGAAGCGGTATGCGCTCGCGGATACGCCGCAGGCGCTCGCGGACATGGCCGCGCGGCAGGTGACCGGGAAGATCGTGATCGAGCCGTAAGCGGAACGCGCGGCGCATCGGGGGAGCGATGCGCCGCCGACGGTTATCGCCGGGCGCGGCTGGGTATCAGATCACCTGTTGCGCCCGCAACCGCGCAATATACTCGACGTCATAACCGAGCGACCGCAGCACTTCGTCGGTATGCTCGCCCAGTTCCGGACCGAGCCAGCGCGTTCCGCCCGGCGTTTCGGAAAACTTCGGCGTGACCGCCGGCAACGCGACGTCGACCTCGCCGCGCCAGCGGAACTGCTGGATCATCTGGCGCGCGACGTACTGCGGGTCCGTGAACATGTCCGCGACGCTGTAGATGCGTCCGGCCGGCACGTCGGCCGCGTTCAGCACCGCGAGCGCATCGTCGATCGAGCGTTCCGCGAGCCACGCGGCGATCGCGCCGTCGATCTCCTGCGTGCGAGGCACGCGGCCGTCGTTGTGCGCAAGATCGGGATCGTTCGCGAGATCGTCGCGGCCGATCGCAATCATCAGCCGCCTGAAGATCGGATCGCTGTTGCCGCCGATCACGATGCTGCCGTCGCGGCACGGATAGGTGTTCGACGGCACGATGCCCGGCAGCGACGCGCCGGTGCGCTCGCGCACCATCCCGTAGACGCCGTACTCGGGCACCACGCTTTCCATCATGTTGAACACGGCCTCGTACAGCGCGACGTCCACCACCTGGCCGCTGCCGCCGTTCACGTTACGGTGATGCAGCGCCATCAGCGCGCCGATCACGCCGTGCAACGCCGCAATCGAATCGCCGATCGAGATGCCGATGCGCGGCGGCGGCTGGTCCGGATAACCGGTGATGTGGCGCAGCCCGCCCATCGACTCCGCGATCGCGCCGAAACCCGGCCGGTCGCGATAAGGCCCGGTCTGCCCGTAGCCGGACAGGCGCACCATCACGAGCCCCGGGTTCTCCTTCGCGAGCACGTCGTAGCCGAGGCCGAGCTTGTCGAGCAGGCCGGGCCGGAAGTTCTCGATCACGACGTCGGCTTCCTTCGCGAGCCGCCGCACGATCTCCTTGCCTTCGTCGGCCTTCAGGTTCACGGTGACCGACTTCTTGTTGCGCGCCTGCACCGCCCACCACAGCGACGTGCCGCCCGCTTCCGGCCACAGCTTGCGCCACTTGCGCAGCGGGTCGCCGCCCTTCGGGTCTTCGATCTTGATGACGTCCGCGCCGAACTCGCCGAACAGGCGCGCGGCGAACGGGCCGGCGATCAGCGTGCCGAGTTCGAGCACCTTCACGCCGGCGAGCGGGCCGCTCGCGCGTGCGGCTGCGCCGCCCGCTTCGGCGGACGCGGACTCGGGGGATGGGGCTGCGCTCATGAAGTCTCCTTGCGTTCTTTGCCGATTCCGCCGGTTGGCGCGGCGTGTATCCGGCCGAGCGGTTCAGTCCGGCCAGCAGCAGCGGCTACATCGAGCGGCGGTCGAGCATCGCGCGGGCGATCGTGCCCGCGTCCACGTATTCGAGTTCGCCGCCGACCGGCACGCCGCGCGCGAGCCGCGTGACGGCGAGGCCGCGCGCCTTCAGCGTCTGGCCCAGGTAATGCGCGGTCGCTTCGCCTTCGTTCGTGAAGTTCGTCGCGAGCACGACCTCCTTCACGATGCCGTCCGACGCGCGCTTCACGAGCCGGTCGAAATGGATTTCCTTCGGGCCGATGCCGTCGAGCGGGCTCAGGTGTCCCATCAACACGAAATAAAGCCCGCGATACGTCATCGTCTGTTCGAGCATGATCTGGTCGGCCGGCGTTTCGACGACGCACAGCAGCGTCGGATCGCGCTCGTCGTCGAGGCACGTCTCGCAGATTCGCGCCTCGGTGAACGTATTGCACTTCTCGCAGTGCCGCAGATGCCCGGTCGCGAACGTCAGCGCGCGGCCGAGCTTTTCCGCGCCTTCGCGGTCGTGCTGCATCAGGTGATAGGCCATGCGCTGCGCCGACTTCGGCCCGACGCCGGGCAGCGCGCGCAGCGCTTCGACGAGCGCCGCCAGGGCGGAAGGTTGTTTCATGCTGAATCGGCGAGACGGATCGGTGGGTTCGGGTGTCGAGGGTGACGGTGCGGCGGACGGCTGGCCGGCCCCCGGGTCACAACAGCATCATGCAGGCAGTGGCGCTGCGCATGCCGAAGCGACGCGATACGCGATATGTCGATGCGGACGCGACGGCTCAGTGGCCCCCAAGCGCCCCCGGCCATGTCGCGCCGGCTCCAGCCAGCGCCCGCGCGCAACGCTCAGAACGGCAGCTTGAAGCCCGGCGGCATCGGCAGGCCGGCGGTCATGCTGCCCATCTTTTCCTGCGACGTCGCTTCGGCCTTGCGCACCGCGTCGTTGAACGCCGCGGCGACGAGGTCTTCGAGCATGTCCTTGTCGTCCGCGAGCAGGCTCGGATCGATCGACACGCGGCGCACGTCGTTGCGGCAGGTCATCGTCACCTTCACAAGACCCGCGCCGGCCTGGCCCTCGACCTCGATCTGCGCGAGCTGCTCCTGCATCTTCTTCATGTTTTCCTGCATCTGCTGGGCCTGCTTCATCAGCCCGGCGAGTTGGCCTTTCATCATCTTCGCTGCTCCTTCTGAATCGTGAAAACGGGAATCCGGCGCGTCCGCAGCGGGCGGACGCACCCGTCAATCAATGGGTGGCCTGCGCGCCGCGCGACCCGGCGGCGTCCGGCGACAGCGGGCGGATCGAACCGGGCACGATGCTCGCGCCAAAGTCGCGGATCAACTGCTGCACGAACGGATCGGAGCCAATCTCGCGCTCGGCGTCGCGCTGGCGCTCGGCGCGCGCGGCGGCGTCGAGCGCGGCGGCCGTGCGGCGCGCGGGTCCGACCTCGACCGCGACGTCGACCGGTTTGCCGAGCCGCTCCGCGAGCGCCGCCTTCAGCTTCGCGACCTGCGAGGCCTCCGCGTACTGCGGCACCGGCACGCTGAGCTTCAGCGTCGAGCCGTCGAGCGCGGTCAGTTCGCTGTTGAACGCGAGCTGGAACGAGATGCCCTTTAGCGGCAGCGTCGCGGCGAGCGCGGGCCAGTCGCCTTCGAAACCGATCGCGTCGAGCGGGATGCCCGGCGGCAGCTTGCTCACGTCGACGACGACAGCGGCCGGCGCGGCGGAAGCCGCAGCCGGACGCGCGGACGGCTCGCTGTCGAACACCGGCACGAAGCCGTCGTCGGGCGGCGCGAAATACGCGTCGTCGGCGCCGGCCGGCACGTAGTCGTCCGGCGGAATGTCGTCCCACGGCGGCGCGCCGCCCGCGTCCTGCGACGGCGCGCTGCGTGCGGGCTGGCGAGCGGTCGCTTCCTGCATCGCGGCTGCGCGGCGGGCCGGGTCGGGCTTCGGCACGGGGACCGCGACGCGCGGCGCCGCTTTCGGCGCGGCTACGGGCGTGGGGCTCGCGGCAGGTGTCGCCCCAGAGGCACGGCCGCCGCGATCGCCCGACAGCCTCATGCCGGCGTTGCGCAGTACGTCGAGCGCCGCGCCCGCGCCGCTGCGGCGGCCGGTTGCGGACTGTGGGGCGGTTTCGTCGCCAGCGGAAGCGTCGGCGTTCGCTGTCGGCAGGTCGTCGCTGTCAGCGGAAGTCGCGGCTAACCGCTCTTCGACAACCTGTATCGCGGCACTTGCGAGGGGCTGATCGCCAACGGCGGAAGTCGCGATTTCCTCGCTGGAGGGATACTTGTCCTCGACGGCAGGCGCTGCAACCGGCTCAGCGGAACGCCCACTCTCCGGCTGGTTCGTTGCCGATGCGGACGGAGGTTCGGCGTCCACCCCGTTGCCGTCCGTTGCCGATGATGCGGCGGACTCGACCTCCCACGGAGGCGTCGGCAAAACCGTTGCGGCAGGTGTTGCGCCGGCCGTTTCCCGCGTCGACGAAGGCGTACTTTCAACCACCTCCTTCAAGACCGCTGGCTCACCCTCGCTATCGTCATCGGACGACGGTTTCGCATCCGACGCGACCGTTTCAGGTACCGCCTCGCGTTGCGCGGGTTGTGGCCCCGGCTGCGCGACAGCCGCGCGCGGCGCTGGCGCATCGGCGGCGACGGCACGCGTCTGCGCAACTTCATTCGTGACCGCACGCGTTGTTCCTGCCGCAACCCCGCGAGCCGAGGCCAGCGCCGGCGCAGCCGCACGTCCGCCAGCAGCCGCCGCGCCCGGCTTCGACACCGGCGCGCTGCCCGCACCGCCGGCCGCAATCGAAGGCTCGAACGCGAGCATCCGCAGCAGCGTCATCGTGAAACCCGCGTATTCGTCCGGCGCGAGCCCGAGTTCGCTGCGGCCCAGCGTGGCGATCTGATAGAAAAGCTGCACCTGCTCCGCGTTCAGCACTTCAGCGAAGCGGCGCAGATCGGCCGCCTCCGGCCATTCGTCGAGCACCGACGCCGGCGAGAACTGCGCCCATGCGATGCGGTGGAACAGGCTCGCGAGATCCTGCAACGCGGTCGAGAACGACAGGCTGCGCAGCGCCATCTCGTCGGCGATCGCGAGCACCGCCGCGCCGTCGCCGGCGACGAGCGCGTCGATCAGCCGGATCAGATAACTCTGGTCGAGCGCGCCGAGCATCCCGCGCACGGCTTCCTCGGTCACCTGGTTCGCCGAATACGCGATCGCCTGATCGGTCAACGACAGCGCGTCGCGCATCGAGCCGTCGGCCGCGCGCGCGAGGAGCCGCAGCGCCTGCGATTCGAACGCGACCTGCTCCTCGCCGAGAATCCGTTCGAGGTGCGACACGATATGACCGGCCAGCATCTGCTTCAGGTTGAACTGCAGGCAGCGCGACAGCACCGTCACCGGAATCTTCTGCGGATCGGTCGTCGCGAGGATGAACTTCACATGCGGCGGCGGCTCTTCGAGCGTCTTCAGCATCGCGTTGAACGCGTGGTTCGTCAGCATGTGCACTTCGTCGATCATGTAGACCTTGAAGCGCGCATCGACCGGCGCGTACACCGCGCGCTCCAGCAGCGCGGCCATTTCATCGACGCCGCGGTTGCTCGCCGCGTCCATCTCGACGTAATCGACGAAGCGGCCTTCGTCGATCTCGCGGCACGCGCGACACACGCCGCACGGCGTCGAGGTCACGCCGGTCTCGCAGTTGAGCGCCTTCGCGAAGATCCGCGACAGCGTCGTCTTGCCGACGCCGCGCGTGCCGGTGAACAGATACGCATGATGCAGGCGGCCGCCGTCGAGCGCATGCGTGAGCGCGCGCACCACGTGCTCCTGTCCGACGAGCGAAGCGAAATCCTTCGGTCGCCACTTGCGTGCGAGAACTTGATAGGTCATCCGGAAATTGTATCAGCAACGCCCGCGCGCACCGATGAATCGCCGGGCCACCGAAACGCCGACCAGACACGGGATTCGCGCATGCGCGATCGCTTCGCGGCCGCACATTGCCGGGTGCTGATGCGATGTCCAACTGGATCGAATGTTCCGCGAGAAAAGGCGAATGCCAAAGAAAGGCGAATGCCAAAGCGGAAAAGAGGAAGGTGACGAGCCCGACCCTCGGCACTGGTGGAAAACGGCTGTGGCTGCTTCGTTCCCGACCTGACCAGGTTGACCGCCCCTCCATGCGAGGAGGCCCGTCACGTCGCATTCTAACATCGGTCGCGCTGCAATGCGACAGGCGGCCCGAGAAAAGTCGCCGGCCCCCTTGCAGCCGCATTGGACAACGCTATATAGGAAGCGTGACTTTGCCGTCGAAAACGCGTCGGCGACGTGCAGCGAACACGCGCGAAACCGGCGCACGGAACGTTATGTGCACGGTTCTGTACGCGAGGTAACCCTGCTACCGACATGCGTACTATCACCGTCGGCAGCGCATAGTGATTTAGGCTAAACTGGCGTCAAAATTTCATCGGGACGGAACGGCGGCATGCCAAAACGCCCCGATGAGGCGGCGGGAAACACCCGCCCCGCGGACGGAACAAGACCCGCCCACCCCCGGATAATTTTTTGGTTTTGGTGTATCGTGGCGGGCAATTCAGTCAGCCTCGATTCGGAAGAGGTATTCATACAATGAGCGAACAAATCAAGCATATCAGCGACGCATCGTTCGAACAGGACGTCGTGAAATCCGACAAGCCGGTGTTGCTGGACTTCTGGGCCGAATGGTGCGGCCCGTGCAAGATGATCGCGCCGATCCTCGACGAAGTCGCGAAGGATTATGGCGATCGCCTGCAAATCGCGAAGATCAACGTGGACGAGCATCAATCGACGCCGGTGAAGTTCGGCGTGCGCGGCATCCCGACGCTGATCCTCTTCAAAAACGGCGCAGTCGCCGCGCAGAAGGTCGGCGCACTGTCGAAGTCGCAGCTGACCGCTTTCCTGGACAGCCACCTGTAACTGGCCGCAGGGCCTGCGCGCCCGCTGTGCGCAGGCTCGCAGTCCGTGTTGTCCATCGGCAACACGGACATTGAAAACATGCTGGAAGGCCGCACTGGCGGCTTTTCGCATGTGCTATGCTAGAATTCATAAAGCGCTGGACAGGCGCATAAAAGTCTTTCGAGCGGTTCCGCTCACTTCTTTCCTCCCAGACTCCATTTCGTCGCACTCCTCCCCGGCGGGTTCTCCGTATGCATTTATCCGAGCTTAAGTCTCTGCACGTGTCCGAATTGATCGAGATGGCGAATGGCCTCGAGATCGAAAGTGCGAACCGCCTGCGCAAGCAGGAGTTGATGTTCGCGATTCTCAAGAGGCGCGCCAAGACGGGCGAAACGATCTTCGGTGACGGCACGCTCGAAGTGCTGCCGGACGGGTTCGGCTTTTTGCGCTCGCCGGAAACCTCGTACCTCGCGAGCACGGACGACATCTACATCAGCCCGTCGCAGATCCGCCGCTTCAACCTGCATACCGGCGACACGATCGAAGGCGAAGTGCGCACGCCGAAGGACGGCGAACGCTACTTCGCGCTGGTGAAGGTCGACAAGGTCAACGGCCAGCCGCCGGAGGCGTCGAAGCACAAGATCATGTTCGAGAACCTCACGCCGCTGCACCCGAACAAGGTGCTGCTGCTGGAGCGCGAGATGCGCGGCGAGGAGAACGTGACGGGCCGCATCATCGACATGATCGCGCCGATCGGCAAGGGCCAGCGCGGCCTGCTGGTCGCGTCGCCGAAGTCCGGCAAGACCGTGATGCTTCAGCACATCGCGCACGCGATCAAGCAGAACCATCCGGACGTCGTGCTGTTCGTGCTGCTGATCGACGAGCGGCCGGAAGAAGTGACGGAAATGCAGCGTTCGGTCGCCGGCGAAGTAATCGCGTCGACGTTCGACGAACCGGCCGCGCGTCACGTGCAGGTCGCCGAAATGGTGATCGAGAAGGCGAAGCGCCTCGTCGAAATGAAGCACGACGTCGTGATCCTGCTCGACTCGATCACGCGTCTCGCGCGCGCATACAACACGGTCGTGCCGGCGTCGGGCAAGGTGCTCACGGGCGGTGTCGACGCGAACGCGCTGCAGCGTCCGAAGCGTTTCTTCGGCGCGGCGCGCAACATCGAGGAAGGCGGCTCGCTGACGATCATCGGCACCGCGCTGATCGAAACCGGCAGCCGCATGGACGACGTGATCTACGAAGAGTTCAAGGGCACCGGCAACATGGAAGTGCACCTCGAACGCCGCCTCGCGGAAAAGCGCGTGTATCCGTCGATCAACCTGAACAAGTCGGGCACGCGTCGCGAAGAACTGCTGATCAAGCCGGACATCCTGCAGAAGATCTGGGTGCTGCGCAAGTTCATCCACGACATGGACGAAGTCGAATCGATGGAATTCCTGCTCGACAAGATCCGCCAGACGAAGAGCAATTCCGAGTTCTTCGAGATGATGCGCCGCGGCGGCTAAGCCCTACCGCTGCGCCATCCGCACACGAAAACGCCACGGCTTGCCGTGGCGTTTTTCATTTCGGCCGCAGCCACCAGCAAACCTCTTCGCCGCCGCCGCCCAAACCTGTACGTGTACGTCCACGTTTCGCTATAATCGCCGCCAGCTTCACGCAGGTTCAACCGCGCACGTCCAACGGAGGCCACCCGTGTCGAAGGAAAAGGATTCCGCCGCGCTGCTCACCGTCCGCGACGCGGCCGTGCGTCTGCAGGTCACGCCGCGCACGCTGAAGTATTACGAAGAACGCGGCCTCGTCACGCCGTCGCGCAGCGAAGGCCGCTACCGGCTGTACAGGGAAGAGGACATCGAGCGGTTCGCGCGCATCCTGCGGCTGCGTGCGCTCGGGTTCTCGCTGCATGGGATCACCGAAATGCTGAAGCGGCCGGTCGAGCCGAACGAAAGCGGCAGCAACCGCTATTCGCTCGAATCGTTGCAGCAGATCGGCGCGGCGCTCCGGCAGCAGGTCGAAACGCTCGACGCGCGGATCGCGTCGGTGCGCCACGAACTGAAAGAAGCGCAGACGGTGCGCGCCGAACTGATGCACGACCTCGACTATGTGCAGCGTCGCCTCGCCGGCGAAAACGCGGATACGCTGATCGACGAACGGCTCGCCGCCACGCGCCGCCGCCGCGCGAAGCAGCACTACGCCACACCCTCCGCGCCGCGCGGCAAGCGCCGCGGCGACGAATCCGCATGAGTCCCGCCGCGCAGCGCGAGCCTCTCTTCAGCGCCGCCCGGCTGCGCGGCGACTTCTACCCGTGGGTGCTCGCGGTCGCGACCGGCCTCGACTACTTCGACAACGCGATCTTCTCGTTCTTCGCGAGCTACATCGCGGGCGGCATCAACGCGTCGCCGGACGAACTCGTGTGGTCGTCGAGTACGTATGCGGTCGCTGCGGTGCTCGGCATCCTGCAACAGCAATGGTGGGTCGAGCGCGTCGGCTACCGGCGCTATGTCGGCGGCTGCCTGCTGTTCTACGCGGCCGGATCGGTCGCCGCGGCGCTGTGCGAAACGTCGGTCGAACTGGCATTCGCGCGCGGCCTGCAAGGCTACTTCATCGGCCCGATGATGGGCACCTGCCGCATCCTGATCCAGTTGTCGTTCACGCCGCAGCAGCGTCCCGTCGCGACGCGCGCGTTCCTGATCCTGATCGTGCTGTCGAGCGCGCTCGCGCCGCTCGCCGGCGGCCTGCTCGTTTCGCACTTCGACTGGCGCATGCTGTTCGCGTGCACCGCGCCGGCCGGCGTGCTGTTCGCGGTGCTGGCGCTGCTCGCGCTGCCGGAAGCGGGCCACGTCGCACCCGAGGAGCGCGGCGAAGCGCATTTCTGGCCGTATATCCTGTTCGCGTTCGCCCAGGGCGCGTTGCAGATCGTGATGCAGCAGGTCCGCTTCGAACTGTTCAGCGCATCGCCCGGACTGATCCTGCTCACCGCCGCCGGCGTGCTGTCGCTCGGGTGGTTCGGCTGGCAGCAGTGGCATCATCCGAAGCCGCTGATGCGGCTCGCCGCGCTGCGCGACAAGACCTTCCAGGCCGGCCTCGTGCTGTACGTGTTCTATTACTACGAGACGACCGCGTTCAGCTATCTGATCTCGCGTTTCCTCGAAGGCGGACTCGGTTATCCGGTCGAGAACGCCGGGCGGCTCGTCGGCGTCACGTCGCTGATCTCCGCGACCGCCCTCTTCGCGTACTTCCGCTACGCGAAGCTGCTGCCGCGCAAGAAATGGATCATCGTGCCGGGTTTCGCGCTCGCCGCGTTCGCGGCCGCGTGGATGACGCGGCTCACGCCCGGCGTCGGCCAGTCGTGGCTCATCGCGCCGCTGCTGCTGCGCGGCCTGTTGCTGCTGTTCATCGTGCTGCCGGTCGCGAACCTGACGTTCCGCATCTTCGCGATCGACGAATTCACGCACGGCTACCGGCTGAAGAACATCGTCCGCCAGTTGACCTTTTCGTTCGCGACTGCCACTGTGATCATCGTCGAGCAGCACCGGCTCGCGCTGCACCAGGCGCGGCTCGCGGAAGCCGCGAATCCGTTCAATCCGGCGTTCCAGAGCACGTTCGCGACGCTCGCGCGCAGCTTCGAGCAGTTGGGCCGCGGCGCGGGCGAAGCACAAGGTCTCGCGCTCATCGAGATCGACCGGATGATCGCGCAGCAGGCGAGTTTTCTCAGTTCGCTCGACGGCTTTTATTTCCTGATCGGCGTTGCCGTCTGCGGCGGATTGTTCGCCGCCTGGCAAAAGCAGATCGACTGACCCGATACCCCAACCGATGCTTTCGAAACTGTCCCGCTGGTTCGATTCGCGCCGCCGCGAAAAGGCGCTGCGCACGTTCGCGATCGACGACGCACTATGGCAGGCGACGCTCGACGGCCTGCCGTTCCTCGCGCACCTCGACGCGCCCGATCTCGCGCGGCTGCGCGAGCTGACGAGCCTCTTCATCGCGCAGAAGGAGTTTTCGACCGCGCACGACCTCGAACTGACCGACCGGATGATCGTCGCGATCGCCGCGCAGGCGTCGCTGCCGGTGCTGAACCTGAGCCTCGACCTGTATCGCGGCTGGGTCGGCATCGTGGTGTATCCGGGCGAGTTCGTGATCCGCAAGACGGTGGAGGACGAGGACGGCGTCGTGCACGAGGTCGAGCACGACGCGAGCGGCGAGGCGTGGGAAGGCGGCCCGGTGATCCTGTCGTGGGAGGACGCGCAGATGACCGACGGCCTCGACGCGTACAACGTCGTGATCCACGAGTTCGCGCACAAGATCGACATGCTGAACGGCTACGCAGACGGCCATCCGCCGCTCTATCGCCGCTGGCACGCGCCGCTCGGCGACGACGCGTGGTCCGACGTGTTCGACCACGCGTACGACCAGTTCTGCGCGCATGTCGACGCGGTGCCGCAGCGGCGCTGGGCGCGCTTCGAGCGCGAATCGCTGATCGATCCGTATGCGGCCGACCATCCGTCCGAGTTCTTCGCGGTGTGCAGCGAGGCGCTGTTCGTGCAGCCGCATGCGTTCGAGGCCGAATATCCGGAGCTTTACCGGCTGCTCGCGCGTTATTACCGGCAGGACCCGGCCCGCGTCGGCGCGCTCGACCTGTCGGGCTGACCTCCACGCGCCGCCGGCCTGCGGCAAACGGCCGCCGAAAAAATCGCCAACCGGCTGATTTTCTGGCATAATCGCCGCTTTTCGACCTTAGGCAAGTGGCTCGTGCCGAGGCTGTACGAAGAACGTGCAGTTGGGCCGCGCGGGTTGGCTACCGCCAGATTAAAGGAACCATCATGAAAGAAGGCATTCACCCGGATTACCGCGAAGTCCTGTTCGTCGACGTGTCGAACGACTTCCGGTTCGTGACCCGCTCGACGATCCACACGCGCGAAACCGCCGAATTCAACGGCAAGACCTACCCGCTCGCGAAGATCGAAGTGTCGTCGGAATCGCACCCGTTCTACACCGGCACGCAGAAGATCATGGACACGGCCGGCCGCGTCGAGAAGTTCAACAAGAAGTTCGGCGCACGCGCTTCGGCGAAGATCGCGAAGTAAGTGTCGCGCGCCGGCTGCCAATGCCGGTCCCGCACGGAAAAAAGGGCAGCGTTCGCTGCCCTTTTTTTATCGCCGCCGACCGCCGGGTCGCCGCATCACCGTCGTCCGGCGCCCGCGCGATCCGCACCCGGCGTCCTGACGCGCGCGAGCCGGCGCGACTACAATGCCGGATGCTCCGGACCCTTTAGCGCGTCGCCGCGCGCGCCGGATGCGCGCCGCCGCCCCGCTCACCCGATTCTTCGTACTGCATGAAGCCAGCCGCCTTCCGACTGACCGCCTCCGCCACCAGCGCGCTGCCGCGCTGGCTCCTGTTTGCACTCTGCATCGTGTTCGCGTCGTTCGGGCTGTTCGGCCGCGACCCGTGGAAAAACGAGGACGCGGCCGGCTTCGGCGTGATGTGGACGATGGCCGGCGGCACGCCGCACGACTGGCTGCTGCCGAACCTCGTCGGCAAATACATCACCGAGGACGGCCCGCTCGGCTACTGGCCCGGCGCGCTGTCGATCCGCGCGCTGTCGCCGTGGGTCGACGCGAGCAACGCGTCGCGCGTCGCGACCGGCGTGCTGTTCTGCGTCGCGTGCGCGTTCGTCTGGTACAGCGCGTACCTGCTCGGCCGCCGCGCCGAGGTGCAGCCGTTCAAATACGCGTTCGGCGGCGAGCCCGAGCCGCGCGACTACGGCCGCACGCTCGCGGACGGCGCGGTGCTGATCCTGCTCGCGTGTTTCGGCCTAGCGGAGCGCGGCCACGAGACGACGCCGCAACTGATGCAGTTCGCCGGCATCGCGATGCTCGTGTACGGCCTCGTGCGCGCGATCGACAAGCCGGTACAGGGCTCGCTGTGGTGGGGCCTCGCGATCGGCGTCGTGATGCTGTCGAGCGGCCCGGTGCTGGGCGGCTCGCTGCTCGTCGGCACGCTCGCGATGCTGCTGATCGCGCCGGAAACGCGCTCGCGCTGGCTGCTGCTCGCGGGGCTGCCGGTCGCGCTCGCCGTGTCGCTGTCGTGGCCGCTCGCGGCGCTGCGCGCCTACCCGGACGACGCCGTCTGGTTCCTCAACCAGTGGGCGAATTCCAGCGCGAACGCGTTTTCCGGGCCGCCGAGCCCGGTGCTGCGCTACGCGGCGAAGAACCTGCCGCTCTTCACGTGGCCCGCGTGGCCGCTCGCGCTGTGGGCGTGGTTCAGCTGGAAGGGGCTGCGGCGCGCGCCGCACATCGCGATCCCGCTGTCGGTGATCGTGCCCCTCTTCATCCTCGTGATCGTGCAGAGCCACGAGACGAACCGCCTGTTCATGCTGGTGCTGCCCGCGCTCGCGACGCTCGCCGCGTTCGCGCTGCCCACGCTGAAGCGCGGCGCGATCAACGCGATCGACTGGTTCGCGGTGTTGAGCTTCACGATCCTCGGCACGTTCGTGTGGCTCGTGTGGCTCGCCGGGATGATCGGCTTCCCGGCGCCGATGGCGCGCAACCTCGCGCGGCTCGTGCCGGGTTTCGTGCCGCAGTTCAACATCCTGTCGTTCATGCTCGCGGTCGCGGTGACGCTCGGCTGGTTCGCGCTCGTGCAGTGGCGCGTCGCGCGGCATCCGAAGGTGCTGTGGCGCAGCGTCGTGCTGTCGAGCGGCGGCACCACGCTGATGTGGGTGCTGCTGATGACGCTGTGGCTGCCGGTCGTCAACTACAGCCGCACGTATCGCGACGTCGCGCAGCAGATCGCGACCCATCTGCCCGACGACTATTCGTGCATCTCGCCGGTGCGCCTCGGCAACGCGCAGATCGCGACGTTCGCGTACTTCGGCAACATGCACTTCTCGTTCGACGAGGACTGCGACGTGATCCTGCGCCAGGACACCCAGGACTACACCGACCCGAGCCCGATGCCGGACTACATCTGGAAGATGGTATGGGAAGGCCGCCGCGCGGCCGACCGCGACGAGCGGTTCCGGCTGTACGTGCGCGTCGACCGGCCGAAGCCGCCGCCGAAGCCCCGCCCGTGGCGCAAGCGTCCGCGCTGAGACGCCCGATGTTCAACGACCTGCGCAGGATCGCCGGCCTCGCGTGGCCGGTGCTGATCGGCCAGCTTGCGATCATCGCGTTCGGCGTGATCGACACCGCGATGGTCGGCCGCTACTCGGCGCTCGACCTCGCGGCGCTCGGGCTCGGCTCGTCGATCTACATTTCCGTCTACATCGGCCTCACCGGCATCCTGACCGCGTTGCAGCCGGTCGCGGCGCAACTGTACGGCGCGCGGCGCGACCTCGAAATCGGCGAGGAAGTGCGCCAGGCGCTGTGGCTCGGCCTCGCGCTCGTCGTGATCGGCTTCGCGATCCTGTATTTCCCCGGCCCGCTGCTCGACCTCGCGCATCCGTCCGCCGCGCTGCACGAGCGCACCGCGAGTTATCTGCGGCTGCTGTCGTTCGGCTTGCCCGCGAGCCTCGCGTTCCGCGTGTACAGTTCGCTCGCGAACGCGGTCGGACGGCCGCGTCTCGTGATGATCCTGCAAGTGGGCGCGCTCGCGCTGAAGGTGCCGCTGAACCAGTGGCTGATCTTCGGCGGGCTCGGCGTGCCGGCGCTCGGCGGCCCCGGCTGCGCGCTCGCGAGCACCGCGCTCAACTGGGCGCTCGCCGCGTTCGCCGTGCTCGCGCTCACGCGCGTCGACGTGTTCGCGCCGTTCGAAATCTTCAAGCGCTTCTGCTGGCCGCAATGGAAGCGCCAGGCCGAATTGCTGAAGCTCGGCATTCCGATGGGGCTGTCGTACCTGATCGAAGTGACGTCGTACACGTTCATGGCACTCTTCATCGCGCGCTTCGGCACGACGACGCTCGCCGGCCACCAGATCGCCGGCAACCTCGGCGCGGTGCTGTACATGACGCCGCTGTCCATCGGCATCGCGACCTCGACGCTCGTCGCGCAGGCGCTCGGCGCGCAGCGCGCGGCACAGGCGCGCAGGCTCGCGCGGCACGGCATCGCGACCGCGGTGGTGATCGCGTGCGGCTACTCGGCGATCGTGTTCGCGCTGCGGCCGCTGATCATCGGCGGTTATACGCCGGACCCGGCGGTCTCGCTCGCCGCGATGCCGCTTGTCGCGATCGTCGCGCTGTATCACGTATTCGACGCGTTGCAGGTCACGACCGCGTTCGCCTTGCGCGCATACAAGGTCGTGGTCGTGCCGACCGTGATCTACGCGGTCGCGCTGTGGGGCGTCGGGCTCGGCGGCGGTTATCTGCTCGGCTTCGACGTGATCGGCGCGACGCCGTCGTGGATGACCGGCGCGCGCGGGTTCTGGATCGCGAATACCGCGAGCCTCGTGATCGCCGGCGCCGGGCTGGCCGTGTATCTCGCGCGGATCAGCGCGCGCCGCGAGCGCGCAGCGGACTGACCGATGCGGCCGCGTGATTCGCAGCCGCCGTCGTCAAGTCCCTTCGTCGAAGAACGATTTCAGCAGGCGGTTCACGTCGGCCGCAGCCTCCATCTGCACCATGTGGCCGTAACCGGCCAGCACCTCGACGCGCACCGCCTCCGGCAGCCCCGCCGCATGGCTTGACGGGATCACCTGATCGGCGTCGCCCCAGACCACCAGCGTGCGCGGCGCAAGCGCGCCGATCCGCTCGCGCAGCACGCGCCGCTGCGTCGAGCCTTCGAACGCCTGCGCGGCGATCTTCTTCAGCGCGTCCTGCACGCCTTCGAGCCGCTTGTACTTCACCAGGTCCTCGATCATCTGCCGCGTGACGAGCGCCGGGTCCGCGAACAGATTCAGCACCGGCGCCTTCAGCGCGTTGCGGTTCGTCCCCGCGACGAAGCCGTCGATATACGCGCCGTTGATTTCTTCGCCAAGACCCGCGCTCGAAATCAGCGTCAGCGACGCGACCCGCTGCGGCGCGATCGACGCCACCGTCATCGCGACCGCGCCGCCGAGCGAATGGCCGACCAGATGCGCGCGGCCGATCTGCTGTGCGTCGAGAAAATCGAGCACGCTCTGCGCGAGTTCGTCGATGCTGCCGCTTTCGACCGCCTTGCCCGATTCGCCGTGTCCCGGCAGATCGAGCGCCCATACGGTCCGCCCCGCCGCAAGCTCCGCGTGATTGAACATCCAGCCGTTCAGATCGCCGCCGAAACCGTGGATCAGCACGACCGGCGTGCCGCCGCCGTCGCCGATCTTCAGGTAGCGGACCGTGCGCCCGCCGATCTGGGTCTTTTCCGGCTGCGGGCCGGCGTCCGCGTCGGCCGCCGTCGCCGGCACGAAGTCGCGCTGGAATGCCTCGACTGCCGCGTCGATGTCCGCGTCCGGCGTTTCGTCGTCCGCGACCACTCCCAGCAGCGCGCCGACCGGCAGCGTGTCGCCCTCGTTCGCGATCTGCCGGCGCAGCGTGCCGTCGAATGCGCACTCGACGCCGGACGCGATCTTGTCGGTCTCCACGTCGACGAGTTCGTCGCCGCGCCCGACGCGCGCGCCGAGCGGCTTCAGCCAGCCGTTCACCTGTCCCTGCTCCATCGACAGCCCCCACTTGGGCATCGTGATCATGTGGATCGGCATGGCGTCAGCTCCTCGCGTGGCGCACGGCCGCCGCGATCCGGTCCGCCGACGGGATGTACAGGTCTTCGAGCACGCCCGCGAACGGCACCGGCGTATGCGGCGCGGTCACCAGTTCGATCGGCGCCTTCAGGTCGCGGAACGCGTGCTGTGCGACGAGCGCGGCGATGTCGGTCGCGATCGAGCAGCGCGGATTCGCCTCGTCCACCACCACCACGCGGCCGGTGCGGCTCGCGCTTTCGAGGATCGTTTCCTCGTCGAGCGGCGACGTCGTGCGCAGGTCGATCACGTCCACGTCGATCCCTTCGGCCGCGAGTTTCTGCGCGGCGTCGGACGCGTAGTGGACCATCCGCCCATAGGTGACGATCGTCGCGTCGTCGCCGTCGCGCACGATGTTCGCCTCGCCGAACGGAATCGAATACGACTCCTCCGGCACGTCGCCTTCGCGGCTGTACAGCAGCTTGTGCTCGCAGAAGATCACCGGGTCGTCGTCGCGGATCGCCTCGATCAGCAGTCCCTTCGCGTCATACGGCGTCGACGGGCAGACGACCTTCAGCCCCGGAATGTGCGTGAACAGCGACGTCAGCATCTGCGAGTGCTGCGCGGCCGCGCGCAGCCCCGCGCCCTGCATCGTGCGGATCACGACCGGCGTGACCGCCTTGCCGCCGAACATGTAGCGGAACTTCGCCGCCTGGTTGAAGATCTGGTCGAAGCAGACGCCCATGAAGTCGATGAACATCAGTTCCGCGACCGGCCGCAGCCCGCACGCGGCCGCGCCGACCGCCGTGCCGATGAACCCGCCTTCCGACAGCGGGGTGTCGAGCACCCGCCCCGGATACTTGCCGTACAGCCCCTTCGTCACGCCGAGCACGCCGCCCCACGCGTCCTGCTCGCCGGGCGCGCCCGCGCCGCCCGCGTTGTCCTCGCCCATCACGATCACGTTGTCGTCGCGCGCCATCTCCTGCGACAGCGCCTCGTTGATCGCCTGCGAAAAGCTGATTTTCCGTGCCATGTCTCGCTCCTCGATTCGTTTCGGTGTCCACTCGCGCATGCCGTTCAGGGATACGACACGTACACGTCGGTCAGCAGTTCTTCCGCCGCCGGCAGCGGCGCGGCCTTCGCTTTCGCGACCGCGTCGTCGATCAGCGCCTTCACTTCCGCATCGACCGCGCGCAGGTCGTCGGTGCGCAGCAGTTCGGCTCGCACGACGCGCTCTTCGAAACGCTTCAACGCATCCTTTTCGTCGCGCAGCTTCTGCACCTCGCCGGGCGCGCGATAGGTCTGCGCGTCGCCTTCGAAGTGGCCGAAGTAGCGCGACAACTTCACCTCGACGAGCGTCGGGCCGCCGCCGCTGCGCGCGCGGGCGATCGCCTCGCCGAGCGCCTCGTGCACCGCGAAGAAGTCGAAGCCGTCGACGATCACGCCCGGCATGCCGAAGCCGTTCGCGCGGTCCGCGATGTTGTCCGACGCGACCGACCACGTGGCCGCGGTCGCTTCCGCATAACCGTTGTTCTCCGCGACGAAGATCACCGGCAGCCGCCACACCGACGCGAGATTCATCGACTCGAAGATCACGCCCTGGTTCGACGCGCCGTCGCCGAAGAAACACACGCCGACGCCGCCGGTCTTCTTCAGCTTCGCGGCGAGCGCCGCGCCGCACGTGAGCGGCCCGCCCGCGCCGACGATCCCGTTCGCGCCGAGCATCCCTTTCGACAGGTCCGCGATGTGCATCGAACCGCCCTTGCCGCGGCACGAACCGCTTGAGCGGCCGTAGATCTCGGCCATCATCCCGTGCACGTCGACGCCCTTCGCGATGCAGTGACCGTGGCCGCGATGGGTGGTCGCCACATAATCGGCGTCGTTCAGGTGCGTCATCGTGCCGACCGCGGATGCCTCCTCGCCCGCGTACAGATGCACGAAACCCGGAATGTCGCCGGTCGCGAACTCGACGTGCAGCCGCTCCTCGAACTCGCGGATCGTGCGCATCGAGCGATACGCCTTCAGTAGCTGCTCCCGGTTCAACTGGGTCGATACAGACATGGTTGTCTCCTTGTCGAATGAAGCCGGCGCGTCAGCGCCTGCTCCGGTCCCATCCAAAGCTGGGAATACGCTTCTTTCATGGTTGCGTCACTGCGGCGGCGGCGCGATCTCAATGGAACGTGAAGCCGCCGTCGACGTTCACTGCCTGGCCCGTTACGTTGTCCATCGTCGCGAAGAACACGGCGAGCCGTCCCATGTCCTCCGGCGTCTGCGCGCGCCCCTGCGGAATCAGCGTCAACTGGTGGCGCTGCCACGACTCCTCGACCGACTCGCCCGCGTTCTTCCACTCGTCGGCCAGCCGGTCCCACATGTAGGTGCGCACGATGCCCGGACAGATCGCGTTCACGGTGATCCCTTCGCGCGCGACCTCCTTCGCGAGCGCGTTCGTGAAGCCGACCACCGCGAACTTCGATGCGCTGTAGTGCGCGAGATTCGGGAAACCCTCCTTGCCCGCGATCGACGCGACGTTGATGATCCGTCCGCGCCGCTGCGCGCGCAGATGCGGCAACGCCGCCTTGCAGCCGAGGAACGTGCCTTTCGCGTTCACGTCCATCACGAAATCCCAGTCTTTTTCGGTCAGTTCGGATACCGGATGAATCGAGATCACGCCCGCGCAGTTCACGAGAATGTCGAGGCCGCCGAGTTCGCCGATGGCCTGCGCGATCATCGCGTCGACCTGCGCGGACTGCGTGACGTCGACCTTCGCGAGCGCCGCGCGGCGGCCCAGCTCGCGCACGTCGTTCGCGGTTTTCGCGAGCGGCGCGTCGAGCAGGTCCGCGAGCAGCACGTCCGCTCCGGCGCGCGCGAGTTCGAGCGCGATGCCCCGGCCGATGCCGCGCGCGCCGCCGGTCACGATCGCGATCCGGCCTTTCAGGGGTTCGTCCATGGGGGTGTCTCCTTTCGTTGTCGTCCGGGTCAGCGGCCGGACGTGGCCGCGTCGCGCAGCATCTGATGAGACGCCGCATAACGCAGCGTGCGCGCGACGTCGACGGTCAACGGGCCGCGCCAGTCGAGCGTCACTTCGTAACGGTCGCCGCGCGCGGGCTCGATCTCGCGTTCGCCATCGAACGCGAGCGTGCCGTGCCGCGCTTCGAGCGGCGTCGGCAGGCCGACTTCGAGCCGCTGGCAGGTGCGCATCGTCACGCGCCCGATGCGGCCCGGGGCGATCGGCGCGACGAGCGGCATGCCGCCCGGCTCGCCATCCGCCGCGAACGTCATGTGCAAACCGTGCGACGCGTCGCGGCCGACCGGCGCCCATGCGCCGCCGATCGACGACAGCCCGATGCCGTCCGGCGGCGCGAACGTGAGGAACAGCGCGCCGATGCCGGCGCTGTCCGAGATCGCGCGCGCACCGATGAACGGCTGCCGCGCGACGCAGACGTCGACGAGCGCGATCTCCTCGCGGCCGCGGTTCGGCCCTTCGACGCAGCGCGCGACGAGCCGCTTGTTGCGCACCAGCGCGGTCTCGGCGGGCACCGCGCCGGTCGCGACGAGCGCGCCCGCGATGCCGGCGACGGTCGCCTCGCGCAACTCGGGAAACGCGTTGTTCGTGCCGGTGGACAGCGCGAGCAACGGCACCTCGCCGCAACACGCGGCGACCGCGCGATGCGTGCCGTCGCCGCCGAGCACCGCGATCAGCGCAACTTTTTCGCGGACCATGTGCGCGACGCCCGCATGCGTGTCCGCGACGCTGTCCGTGATCGGCAGATCGACGAACTCGACCTGCGGCCAACGCTCGTGCGCGGCGACCGCCGCGTGCGTGTCGAGCGCGCGCAGCAGCAGCGCCGCGACGCCGGTGCGGTCGCGCAGCGTCACTACGCGCGTGACGCCGAGCGCGCCGAGGCCCGCGAGCAGGCGCACGACCATGTTGGCCTTCTCGGCAGTCGGAAAGACGGAAGCGTGCGTGGTCAGGCGGCGAATGTCGCGACCCGATGCGGGGTTCGCGATCACGCCTACGGTCACGGGCGATGTCACAGGGCTTGTCTCCTGCCCGCGAGGTCGTCCGCCTGCGGGCTTGTCGATACGGTCGGGCCGCGTCTCGCACGGCGTCGATGCCGTCACGCAATCTGCAAGGGCCATGCCAAAACGCCGAGACGCGCGGGACTCGCCCGTCGAGCCGCGTCGCAGCGTGGTGCGCGCTTCTTTCATACGGTTGCCTGGACGCCGGGTATCGGGCCGCGTCGCGTCTCACACTGTGTCTCGTCGCGACGGCTGCAAATTGCTTCGTCATCTTGATCGATGCGGGAGGCCCGCGGCACAGGGCTGCGCGCATCCGGCAACGAGAATCTCGCGCCCGGCGGCCCGGTGAGACAAACGTCTCACGCGTCTCGCTTGCTGCGCTGCGGTGTGATTGCGCGGCGCGGATGTGCTACAAAAACGTACCTTCCGTGGCGCGGACCCGCCGCGCCGTCCCGATGCCAACCCGCGATGCAACCCGCCTGGAGCCGCCGATGCCCTATGCCGTTGCGTACAGCCAGCACGCGGCGCGCGTGCGCGGCGCGGTCGAAGGCCGGCTGCCCGCGCCGGCCGGCTCGCCGCGTCTCGTGTCGTCGTGGCAGCGTTCGTTCGAGCGTTATCGACTGGACCCCGGCTCGGTGATCGGCCCGCGCGTGCTGACCGCGTCCGAACTGCGCGAGGTCCGCGACCGCGAGGACGCGTTCCTGCGCGCATCCGGCCAGTGCCTCACGCAGTTGCACGACACCATCCGCGACGCCGATTACTGCGTGATGCTGACCGACGCGCACGGCGTGACGATCGACTACCGGATCGACCGCGACCGCCGCAACGACTTCAGGCACGCGGGGCTCTATATCGGCTCGTGCTGGTCCGAGAGCGAGGAAGGCACCTGCGGGATAGCAAACGTGCTGACCGATCTCGCGCCGATCACCGTGCACAAGACCGATCACTTTCGCGCGGCGTTCACGACGCTCACGTGCAGCGCCGCGCCGATCTTCGCGCCGGGCGGCGAGCTGATCGGCGTGCTCGACGCGTCGGCGGTGCAGTCGCCGGACAACCGCGACAGCCAGCGGATCGTGAACCGGCTGGTCCGCCAGAGCGCCGCGCTGATCGAGGACGGTTATTTCCTGCATCGCACCGCGTCGTGCTGGGTGCTGTTCGGGCATCAGAACCGCAGCTATGTCGAGGCGCAGCCGGAACTGCTGATCGCATTCGACGAGAACGGCAACGTCGTCGCCGCGAACCGCCGCGCCCACGACACGCTCGCGGGCCTCGACGGCCCGCGCCATATCGACGAGATCTTTGATTCGTCGCATGTGCAACTGCGCGACGTCGGCCGCATCGAGACGATCGCGGCGCTGCGGCTGCGCGCGACCGGCGCGACGCTGTACGCGCGGATTCGCGCGCCGCTCGACCGCACGCGCTTCGGCGTGCCGAACCAGCCGCATCGCCGTGCGGAGTCCATGCAGGAGACCGGCGCGCTCGGCCCGTTCCTGCGCAGCGGCGATGCGCGCGTCGCCGCGAACGCGCGCATCGCTCAACGCATCGTCGGCAAACGTCTGCCGATCCTGCTGCTCGGAGAAACGGGCGCGGGCAAGGAAGTGTTCGCGCGCGCGATCCACGACGCGGGGCCGCGCGCGAGCCGGCCGTTCGTCGCGGTGAATTGCGGCGCGCTGCCGGAATCGCTGATCGAAAGCGAGCTGTTCGGTTATGCGCCCGGCGCGTTCACCGGCGCGCGGCGGCACGGCGCGCGCGGCAAGATCGCGATGGCCGACGGCGGCACGCTGTTCCTCGACGAGATCGGCGACATGCCGCTCGTGTTGCAGACGCGGCTCCTGCGCGTGCTCGCGGAAGGCGAAGTGGTGCCGCTCGGCAGCGAGACGCCGGTGCGCGTCGATCTCGACGTAATCTGCGCGACGCACCGCGACCTCGCGCGGATGACCGCCGACGGCGCGTTCCGCGACGATCTCTATTACCGGCTGAGCGGCGCGGTGCTGACGCTGCCGCCGCTGCGCGAGCGGCGCGACATCCGCTCGCTGATCGACGCGGTGTTCGACGAAGAGGCGCGCGCGACCGGCCGCCCGCTGAGACTCGACGACGCGCTCGCGCAGCGGCTCGCCGCGTTCGCGTGGCCCGGCAACCTGCGCCAGTTGCGCAACGTGCTGCGCTTCGCGTGCGCGGTCTGCGATGCGGCGCGGGTCGACGCGCGGCATCTGCCGGCCGATCTGGCCGCGCAGTTCGCGACGTCGCCGGATGAGCCCGTAACGCCGCACGGCCGACATGACGACGCCGACCGCCAGCGCGCGAAAATCGTCGCCGCGCTGACCGCGCATCACTGGCGGCCGAACGCGACGGCTCATGCGCTCGGCATCTCGCGCGCGACGCTGTACCGGCGCATCGCGAAACTCGGGATCGTCGCGCCGCATCGCGTTTGAACGCGTCGTCACCCGCGCGCCATCGACCAGCCACGCCCCACTGCCGGGCGGGAACGTCGACGCCCATCGGGGCTCGCCGCGATCCGACAAGACCCGACGCACGCCCTGCATCCGCCCCACCGCATCCCCACAAACGGTTGCCGATGCACCGGCCGCCGACACGTCCCGCTTGTCGAGGAAATGTTAAATATTGTCCGACCGATTTACTCGTCATAAATGGATCGGTATAACTCGACAAGCTTTCAGTTGAAGGGGACGCCGTCTATCCTATGCTTGTAGCGCAGCGCCGCTGGCTGAATGCGTCGTCCGTTCCCGGCTAATTCGTTTTGCCCTCAATGGAGTGATTGCCATGCTGAAGAAGCTGTTGATGCTGTGCGTTGCGTTGGGCCTGTCGTTGTCCGCCGCGCTCGCGGCCGCAGTCGAAGTGAACACGGCCGACGAGGCCGCGCTCGAATCGGTGAAGGGCATCGGCCCGGTCCATGCGAAGGCGATCATCGACGAGCGCGCGAAGAACGGTCCGTTCAAGAGCGCGGACGACCTCGCGGACCGCGTGAAGGGCATCGGTCCGAAGTCGGTGCAGAACCTCGAAGCCGCCGGGCTGACGATCAACGGTTCGGCGGCGCCGCCGTCCGGCCAGAGCGCGTCGAAGACCACGCGCGCCAGCAAGGCCGCGGCGCCCGCTGCGACGACGGCCGCGGCGCCCGCGCCCGCTCCGGCTGCCCCAGCCGCGACGACGCCCGCCGCGACCACCGCGACCACCGCGCAAACGGAAGCCGCGCCGACGAAGCGCCGCAGCCGCAAGGCCGCCGTGGCAGCCAGCGCGCCGGCCGCCGATACGACCACGACCGCTGCCGCCAATGCGGCATCGGACGGCAAGGCGACGAAGCCGAAACGCGCGCGCAAGAGCAAGGCCGCGTCGGCCGCCGCCGCATCCGGCGCCTGAGCGCCGCGATCAGCCGGCGCGTGCCGCGTTCGCGCGGCGCGCGCCGATTCATTCATCCTCCGCGGCGGGCGATGCACGCCGCATGTCGTACCGCGCGTTTGCCGCGCCCAACCTGAAGAGAGACCGTCATGAGCCTGCTAGATACCCTCGGTTCCCTGTTCAACTCCTCGTCGACCCAGCAGGGCGGCGGCCAGCAGGCGCTCATCGCCGCGGCGATGGAGTTCGTCAACAACCAGCCCGGCGGCCTGAACGGGCTGATCCAGAAGTTCCAGCAAGGCGGCATCGGCGACGTGATCCAGTCGTGGGTCAGCAACGGCGAGAACCAGCCGGTGTCCGCCGATCAACTGCACAGCGTGCTCGGCTCCGACGCGGTGTCGGGCCTCGCGCAGAAAGTCGGCCTGCAGCCGGACCAGGTGAGCGGCCTGCTCGCGCAGGTGCTGCCGCACGTCGTCAACGCGGCGACGCCGAACGGCGAAGTGCCGGCCGAAGGCGCGATCAACACCGAAAGCGTGCTCGGCACGCTCGGCGGCCTCGCGGCGCTGTTCGGCGGCGGCAACAAGAGCGCGTAAGCGTCGACGCACGGGCGGCGGCGCATCGCGCCAGCCGTCTTTCAGCGCGCGGGTGCCGTGCCTCGATCACGGCGCATGAAAAAAGGGCAACGAATGACTTCGTTGCCCTTTCTGTTTGCGGCGCGGCGCGCGGACCCGCGCGCCGCGACCGGCTTCGTCAATGCACGACGCGTTCGAACACGAGCTTGCCGTCCTGGACGTCGACCGGAATCACGTCCTTCGGCCCGAACCGGCCCGCGAGAATCAGCTTCGCGACCGGGTTTTCGATCTCCTGCTGGATCGCGCGCTTCAGCGGCCGCGCGCCGAACAGCGGATCGTAGCCGACCTTGCCGATCTGCTCCAACGCTTCGTCCGACACGACCAGCTGCATGTCGAGCTTCGCGAGCCGCTCCTGCAGCCGCTGCAACTGGATCTTCGCGATCGACTGGATGTTCGAGCGGTCGAGCGAATGGAACACGACCACGTCGTCGATCCGGTTCAGGAACTCCGGACGGAAGTGCAGCTTTACCTCGCCCCACACCGCGTCCTTCACCGCTTCCTGCGGCTCGCCGGCCATCGACTGGATCAGATGCGAGCCGAGGTTCGACGTCATCACGATCACCGTGTTCTTGAAGTCCACGGTGCGGCCCTGGCCGTCGGTCATGCGGCCGTCGTCGAGCACCTGGAGCAGCACGTTGAACACGTCCGGGTGCGCCTTCTCGATCTCGTCGAGCAGGATCACGCTATACGGCTTGCGGCGCACGGCTTCGGTCAGATAACCGCCTTCCTCGTAGCCGACATAACCCGGCGGCGCGCCGATCAGCCGCGCGACGCTGTGCTTCTCCATGAACTCGCTCATGTCGATGCGGATCAGATGATCCTCCGAATCGAACAGGAACCCCGCGAGCGCCTTGCACAGTTCGGTCTTGCCGACGCCGGTCGGCCCGAGGAACAGGAACGACCCATACGGCCGGTTCGGATCCGACAGCCCCGCACGCGAACGGCGGATCGCATCGGACACCGCGTCGATCGCCTCGTCCTGGCCGATCACGCGTTCGTGCAGCTTCGACTCGATCTGCAACAGCTTCTCGCGCTCGCCCTGCATCATCCGCGACACCGGAATGCCGGTCGACCGCGACACGACTTCCGCGATTTCCTCCGCGCCGACCTGGGTGCGCAAAAGGCGCGGACGCGTCGGGTTCGCCTGCTCGTTCGCTTCGGCCTGCGTGACCTGCTTCAGTTGCGCGTCGAGCTGCGGGAGCTTGCCGTATTGCAGTTCCGCAACCTTTTCGAGCTTGCCTTCGCGTTGCAGCCGCGTGATTTCCGCACGCGTTTTTTCGATCTCTTCCTTCAGTTGCGCGCTGCCCTGCACCGTCGCTTTCTCGGCGGTCCAGATTTCTTCGAGATCCGAATATTCGCGGTTCAGCCGGTCGATCTCTTCCTCGATCAGCTGCAGACGCTTTTGCGACGCCTCGTCCTTCTCCTTCTTCACGGCCTCGCGCTCGATCTTCAACTGGATCAGGCGGCGGTCGAGCCGGTCCATCTCTTCCGGCTTCGAGTCGATTTCCATCTTGATCTTCGACGCGGCTTCGTCGATCAGGTCGATCGCCTTGTCCGGCAGGAAACGGTCGGTGATGTAGCGATGCGACAGTTCCGCCGCCGCGACGATCGCCGGGTCGGTGATCTCCACGCCGTGGTGCAGTTCGTATTTTTCCTGCAGGCCGCGCAGGATCGCGATGGTCGCCTCGACCGACGGCTCGTCCACGAGCACCTTCTGGAACCGGCGTTCGAGCGCCGCGTCCTTCTCGATGTACTTGCGGTATTCGTCGAGCGTGGTCGCGCCGATGCAGTGCAACTCGCCGCGCGACAGCGCCGGCTTCAGCATGTTGCCCGCGTCCATCGCGCCTTCGGCCTTGCCGGCGCCGACCATCGTGTGAATCTCGTCGATGAACACGATCGTCTGGCCTTCGTCCTTCGCGATGTCGTTCAGCACCGACTTCAGACGCTCCTCGAACTCGCCGCGGTACTTCGCGCCGGCGAGCAGCGCGGCCATGTCGAGCGACAGCACGCGCTTGTTCTTAAGCGTCTCCGGCACTTCGCCGTTGACGATCCGCTGCGCGAGCCCTTCGACGATCGCCGTCTTGCCGACGCCCGGCTCGCCGATCAGCACCGGGTTGTTCTTCGTGCGGCGTTGCAGGATCTGGATCGAGCGGCGGATTTCGTCGTCGCGGCCGATCACCGGGTCGAGCTTGCCCGAGCGCGCGCGCTCGGTCAGGTCGACGGTGTACTTCTTCAGCGCCTCGCGCTGGCTCTCGGCGTCCTGGCTATGGACCTGCGAGCCGCCGCGCACCGCGACGATCGCCGCTTCGAGCGCCTTGCGCGTGACACCGTGCTGGCGCGCGAGCTTGCCTGCTTCGCCCTTGTCGTCCGCGACCGCGAGCAGGAACATCTCGCTCGCGATGTACGTGTCGTTCAGCTTCTGCGCTTCCTTGTCGGCCTGGTTCAGCAGGCCGAGCAGATCACGGCCGATCTGCACGTTGCCGTCGGTGCCCCGCACCTGCGGCAGACGCGTGATCGCGTCGTTCAGCGCGGTTTGCAGCGCCTGCACGTGAACGCCGGCGCGCGACATCAGCGAACGCGCGGAACCGTCCTGCTGCGCGACGAGCGCGGCGAGCAGGTGGACCGGTTCGATGTACTGGTTGTCGTGGCCGACGGCGAGACTTTGCGCGTCCGCGAGTGCTTCCTGGAATTTGGTGGTGAGTTTGTCGATTCTCATTTAGAACGAGACCTCCAGTTTTCTTAACTGTCACCAAATTGAGGGGGTTCGCGCAGGTTTCAAGCACTTTCCACGGCATTTTTTCCGCTGCGCGCGCGTGGGCGCACCAACCCGCTCAAATCCGCGTGCTGTGACGAATTGCCGCGATTGGCAACCTCGCTGTATCGGCCCGATTGCCCGCGCTCAGCGGGCGCGCGCTGCAGCCGCCGGCGGCCTCACGACCTTGACCGGCACGAGCCCGAGCAGTCCCGCAAGCGGTGCGGCCGGCTGCGCGATTTCGCCGATGGTATGACGGTCCAGTTCCGCGAGGAACGCCGCTCGGGCCGCCTCGAGCGCGTGCTTGAGCCGGCACTGCGGCTCGATGACGCACGCGCGACGCACGCCCTGTTCGTCCGGGAAACACCCGACCAGCGCGAAGTCGTTTTCGGTTGCGCGCACGACTGCGCCGACGCTCAGTTCCAGCGACCGCTCCGCGAGCCGCAGCCCGCCGTTGCGCCCGCGGATCGTATCGACCCAGCCCTGTTCCCCGAGCTGCTGAACCACCTTCATCAGATGGTTCTTCGAGATTCCGTAGGCGTCCGAGATCTCCTGGATCGTGACCAGCCCGTCGCGCTTGAGCGCGAGATAGAGCATCACCCGCAACGAATAGTCGGTGTAGTCGGTCAGTCTCATGATGGCGGCAACGCTTGAACAGAGGGACAAAACAGCGCGTTTGAGCGCCTGCGGCCACGATAACATGCGCAGACAATGCAGGTTTGAGCGGGCGCGGGTATCATGGCGCGTCGAATCTGATGCCGCGCGAACCGTTTTGCGTTCGCGCCGGTCCCGCCCGAACATGAGCCCTGCCGCCGCCCCTGCCTCCTCCGCTGCCGACACCCGGCACGCCGAACCCACCGAGGACAACGTCCGCGAACTCGTGTACGCGTTCTACGACCGCGTGCGCGCCGACGAACTGCTCGGCCCCGTGTTCGACGAAAAACTGGCCGGCCGCTGGGACGATCATCTGCCGAAGATGTGTCGCTTCTGGGGCAGCCTCGTGCTCGGCACGAAGACCTATCGCGGCAACGTGCAGCAGGTGCATCAGCCGCTCGACGGCATCGAGCCGCGTCACTTCAGCCGCTGGCTGTTCCTGTTCCTCGACACCGTGGAATCGCGTTTCCGGCCGGCCGCGGCCGTGCGCTTCATGGAGCCCGCGCTGCGGATCGCGCAAAGCCTGCAACTGAGCCGCTTCGGCTGGGACTACCCGATTCCGGCCGAGCAGCAGGCGCTGCTCGAACGCGTCGCTCCGCGGCGTCATCCGAAGAACGACGTGGACGACGCTCACGCGCATCGTCCGCGCGGCGAGCCGTTTCCGGCGAAGATCGTCGGGCGCGCAACGGACGGCGACGCCTGATTTATCGGCTCCCGGTTCCGCCGTCTCACGCGGCCTCAGATCCAGACCACTTCACGCGACCGCTCAGCGCCGGTCACTCGCCCGCGTTCCCCGGGCCGATCCCCCAGCGCGCAAGCGCCGCGTCGTCGGACACGCGCGCATCGACCCAGCGCGCGCCGTTTTCGGTCTGCTCCTTCTTCCAGAACGGCGCCTGGGTCTTCAGATAGTCCATCACGAATTCGCACGACGCGAACGCGTCGCCGCGATGCGCGGACGTCGTCGCGACCAGCACGATCTGGTCGAGCGGCTTCAGCCTGCCGACCCGGTGCACGATCAGCACGTCGATGCCCGGCCAGCGCCGCCGGGCGTCGGCGGCGATCGACTCCAGCGCCTTTTCGGTCATCCCCGGGTAATGCTCCAGTTCCATCTCCGCGACCGTGCTGCCGTCGTTCAGGTCGCGCACGGTGCCGACGAAACACGCGACCGCGCCGATCGACGGGTTCGCGGCCCGCAGTTGCGCGACCTCGGTGGTCAGGTCGAAGTCTTCGGTCTGCACGCGCACCGGCATCGTTCGTCCTCTCGCCTTGTTCGGGTCAGCCGCCGGTGACCGGCGGGAAAAACGCGACTTCGCAGCCGTCGGTGATCCGCGTGCCGGGGCCGGTCATCTCGTGATTGCACGCCATCCGCAGCGCGCGGCCGTCGGCGAGCGTGTCCGCCCAGACGCCGCCGCGCGCGCGCAGCCAGCCGCGCACGTCGCCGACCGTCGCGATGCCGTCCGGCACCGTGACCGTTTCGTCGGAGAGGCCGAGCGCCTCGCGCACGCTGGCGAAATATCTCAACTGGATCTTCATCGGGTCGGCATCAGTACAGCAGTTCGGTAAACGGAATGAAGCGGACGGTCTCGCCCGCTGTGATCGCATGGTTCGGCGGATTGTCGATCAGGCCGTCGCCCCAGACGGTCGACGTCAGCACCGCCGAACTCTGGTTCGGGAACAGGTCGAGGCCGCCCGCCGCGTTCACGCGCGCGCGCAGGAACTCGTTGCGGCGGTCGCCCTTCGGCTGCGTGAAGTCCGCGCGCAGCGACAGCGCGCGCGGGCTCACGTGCGTCGCGCCCGCGAGCCGCAGCACGAACGGCCGCACGAACAGCAGGAACGTGACGAAACTCGACACCGGATTGCCAGGCAGGCCGATGAAGAACGCTTCGCCGTCAGCCTCGCTCCGATCCGCGCCGCGCCGCACGGCGCCGAACGCGAGCGGCTTGCCCGGCTTCATCGCGATCTGCCACATCGACAGCCGTCCTTCGGCCTCGACCGCCGGTTTCACGTGGTCCTCCTCGCCGACCGATACGCCGCCGCAGGTCAGGATCAGGTCGTGCGCGCCGGCCGCTTCGCGCAGCGTCGCGCGCGTCGCGTCGAGGCTGTCCGGCACGATGCCGAAGTCGGTCACGTCGCAGCCGAGGTTCTGCAACAGTCCGCGCAGCGTGAAGCGGTTCGAGTTGTAGATCGCGCCGGGCTTCAGCGGCTCGCCGGGCATCGTCAGTTCGTCGCCGGTAAAGAACACCGCGACCTTCACGCGCCGCACGACGGTCAGCGCCGCGCAGCCGACCGACGCCGCGAGGCCGAGCGCCTGCGGCGTGAGGCGCGTGCCGGCCGGCAGGATCACCGAGTCGCGACGGATGTCCGCACCCTGCGCGGTGATCCATTCGCCGGCTTTCGGCGCGTGCACGATCGTCACGCCGCTGTCGGTCGCCTCGGTCTGCTCCTGCATCACGACGGCGTCCGCGCCGGGCGGCACTGTCGCGCCGGTGAAGATCCGCGCGGCGGTCCCGGCCGCGAGCGGCTGCGGCGCGTGGCCGGCCGGAATCCGCTGCGACACCGGCAGATGGCGACCGCCCTGCGCGAGATCGGCGGTGCGGATCGCGTAACCGTCCATCGCGCTCGTGTGCATCGGCGGCACGTCGAGCGGCGACACGACGTCGGCCGCGAGCACGCGGTTCAGCGCGTCGAGCGTCGCGAGGGTTTCGGTGCCGCCGATCGGGCGCGCGGCGCCGAGCAGCGTCGCGAGCGCATCGGCGGTCGAGAGCATCGGCGGGCGCGGCGCGGGCGCGGCAGGAGTCGGGGAAGTGGGTGTGGACATCGGTCGTGGTCGGAAGTCGGGCCGGCGCCGCGGAGCGCGTGCGCCGGGCCGGTTCGGAATAGTCTCGATATTGTAGCGGCCGGGGCGCGGCCATGTCGGCGGCGCCTTTCGTGACGTCGCTTCGGGCGTCGCAGCAACGCCGCGCTGCGGTCGATCGCGCGGCATCGCCACCCGGCGAAGCGCAAGAGCATCGCCACTAAAACACAGCGGGCGGCGCGTCCATCAAGAACCGCGCCGCCCGCCTGTCGTTACATCGCCGTCGTCGCGTCAGCCTTCGGTATGCGCGGCGACGTAGTCCTTCACGCGCTGCGCGTCGGCCGCGACGACCTCGAAACGCTGCGGCAGCGCCTCCAGCCCCGCGAACGCCGCCGGCCGCTCCGGCTCGCGTTGCAGCGCCTCGCGAATCGTCTCGCCGAACTTCACCGGCTGCGCGGTCTCCAGCACGACCATCGGCACGCCCGGCTGAAGATGCTCGCGCGCGACCTTCACGCCGTCGGCCGTGTGCGTGTCGATCATCGTGTCGTAGCGCGAGAACACGTCGCGGATCGTCGCGATCCGGTCCGCGTGGCTGCTGCGGCCCGACACGAAGCCGAACTGCGCGACGCGCGCGAAGTCGCCGCTCGCCGCGAGGTCGAAACCGCCCTTCTGCTCGACGTCCGCGAACAACTGGCGCACGCGCGCCGGATCGCGGCCGAGCAGGTCGTACACGAAACGCTCGAAGTTCGACGCCTTCGAGATGTCCATGCTCGGGCTGCTCGTGTGCCACGTTTCGGCCGAACCGCGCACACGGTAGATACCGGTGCGGAAGAACTCGTCGAGCACGTCGTTCTCGTTCGTCGCGACGACGAGCTTCTCGATCGGCAGCCCCATCATCCGCGCGATGTGGCCCGCGCACACGTTGCCGAAGTTGCCGGACGGCACCGTGAACGACACGCGCTCGTCGTTCGACTTCGTCGCCGCGAAATAACCGGCGAAGTAATAGACGACCTGCGCGACGACGCGCGCCCAGTTGATCGAGTTGACCGTGCCGATCTTGTGCTGCGCCTTGAACGCATGATCGTTCGACACCGCCTTCACGATGTCCTGGCAGTCGTCGAACACGCCCTCGACCGCCAGGTTGAAGATGTTCGGGTCTTGCAGGCTGAACATCTGCGCGGTCTGGAACGGGCTCATCTTGCGGTGCGGCGACAGCATGAACACGCGCACGCCCTTCTTGCCGCGCATCGCGTATTCGGCCGCGCTGCCGGTGTCGCCGGACGTCGCGCCGAGGATGTTCAACTGCTGCCCTGCCTTTGCGAGCGCGTACTCGAACAGGTTGCCGAGCAGTTGCATCGCCATGTCCTTGAACGCGAGCGTCGGCCCGTTCGACAGTTCGAGCAGCGCGAGCGGCGCGCCGTTCTCGACGCCGAGCGAACGCAGCGGCGTGATCTTCGCCGCGTTCTCGCCGTGGCGCACGTTGCAGTACGTCGCCGCCGTGTAGGTGCGGCGCGTCAGATCGCGCAGGTCGTGGGCCGGAACGTCGTCGCAGAACTTCGACAGGATCTCGAACGCGAGGTCCGCATACGACAGGCCGCGCCAGCGCGCGAGTTCGTCCGCGCCGATCGTCGGATAGTCGGCCGGCAGATACAGGCCGCCGTCGCGCGCGAGGCCGCCGAGCAGGATGTCGGAGAAGGAGTGATGCTCGCCGGCGCCCGCGCCGCGCGTGGAAACGTAGTTCATTGCAGTGTCCGCGTTAGTTCAGCGCTTCCATCCGGAGCTTCGTGACCGACGACACGACGGTCGCCAGCTTCTCGATCCGCGCGATCGCCGCGTTGACGCTCTTTTCGAGCGTCTCGTGCGTGATCAGGATGATGTCGGTCTCGGCCTTGCCCTGCGCGTCCACCTGCTCCGATTCCTTTTGCAGCAGCGCGTCGATCGAGATGCCGCTGTCCGCGAGAATGCGCGTGATGTCGGCCATCACGCCGCGCTCGTCGGCGACGCGCAGGCGCAGGTAATAACCGCTCGTCACTTCGTCGATCGGCAGGATCGGCGTGTTCGACAGGCTGTCCGGCTGGAACGCGAGATGCGGCACGCGATGCTCGGGGTCCGCCGTGTGCAGGCGCGTGACGTCGACGAGATCCGCGACGACCGCCGACGCGGTCGGCTCCGCGCCCGCGCCCTTGCCGTAGTACAGCGTCGTGCCGACCGCGTCGCCGTGCACGACGACCGCGTTCATCGCGCCTTCGACGTTCGCGAGCAGGCGCTTGCCCGGAATCAGCGTCGGGTGCACGCGCAGCTCGATGCCGGCGTCGGTGCGCCGCGCGATGCCGAGCAGCTTGATCCGGTAGCCGAGTTCCTCCGCATAACGGATGTCGATCGCGTCGAGCTTGCTGATCCCTTCGACGTACGCCTTGTCGAACTGCACCGGCACGCCGAACGCGATCGCGCTCATGATCGTCGCCTTGTGCGCGGCGTCGACGCCTTCGATGTCGAAGGTCGGGTCTGCTTCCGCGTAGCCGAGTTCCTGCGCGGCCTTCAGCGCGGTCGCGAAGTCGAGCCCGCGCTCGCGCATCTCGGACAGGATGTAGTTCGTCGTGCCGTTGATGATGCCGGCGATGTACTGGATGCGGTTCGCGGTGAGCCCTTCGCGCAGCGCCTTGATGATCGGGATGCCGCCCGCGACCGCCGCCTCGAACGCGACCATCACGCCCTTCGCGCGCGCGGCCTCGAAAATCTCGGTGCCGTGGACCGCGAGCAATGCCTTGTTCGCGGTGACCACGTGCTTGCCGTTCGCGAGCGCGCGCAGCACCAGTTCACGCGCGACGCCGGTGCCGCCGATCATTTCCGCGACGATCGAAATCGACGGGTCGTCGACGACCGCGTTGAAGTCGCTCGTCACGTCGACCGTGCCGGCGTCCGCGCCGAGCGCGGCCGCGGCCTTCGCCGGGTTGCGGACCGCGATGCGCGCGACCTCGATGCCGCGGCCCGCGCGGCGTTTGATTTCTTCCTGGTTGCGGCGCAGTACCGTGAAGGTGCCGCTGCCTACCGTGCCGAAGCCCAGCAGTCCAACTTTGATCGGTTCCATGCAGCGTGTGTTCGAATAGGAAATTGAAGGAAAACGTTCGGTGCGCCGGCGGCCGTCAGGCCGAATGGCGCTTGCGATAGCCGTCGAGGAAACGCGCGATCCGGTTGATCGAGTCGGTCAGGTCGTCCACGTTCGGCAGGAACACGACGCGGAAGTGGTCCGGCTGCTTCCAGTTGAAGCCGGTGCCCTGCACGAGCAGCACGCGCTCCGCGAGCAGCAGGTCGAGGATGAACTGCTGGTCGTCCTCGATCGGATAGAGCTTCGGGTCGAGGCGCGGGAACATGTACAGCGCCGCCTCGGGCTTCACGCAGGTGACGCCCGGAATCGACGTCAGCATGTTGTACGCGAGTTCGCGCTGGCGGTACAGCCGGCCGCCCGGCAGGATCAGTTCGTTGATGCTCTGGTAGCCGCCGAGCGCGGTCTGGATCGCGTACTGGCCCGGCACGTTCGCGCACAGGCGCATCGACGCGAGGATGCCGAGCCCTTCGATGTAGTCCTTCGCGCGGCGGCGGTTCTCGCCCGTCATGCCGGACAGGAACATCCAGCCCGCGCGGTAGCCGCACGCGCGGTAGCTCTTCGACAGGCTGTTCAGCGTGACGGTCAGCACGTCCTCGGACAGCGAGCCGAGCGCCGTGTGCGTCTTGCCGTCGTAGACGATCTTGTCGTACACCTCGTCCGCGAAGATGATGAGCCCGTGTTCGCGCGCGATCGCGACGAGCCCCTTCAGCAGTTCATCGGAATACAGCGCGCCGGTCGGGTTGTTCGGGTTGATGACGACGAGCGCGCGCGTGTTCGGCGTGATCTTCGCGCGGATGTCGTCGAGGTCGGGCATCCACGCGTTCGACTCGTCGCAGATGTAGTGGATCGGCGTGCCGCCGGACAGGCTCACGGCGGCGGTCCACAGCGGATAGTCCGGCGCGGGCAGCAGCACTTCGTCGCCGTCGTTGAGCAGCGCCTGCATCGCCATCACGATCAGCTCGGACGCGCCGTTGCCGACGTAGATGTCGTCCAGCTCGACGCCCTTCACGCCCTTCTGCTGCGCGTAGTGCATGATCGCCTTGCGCGCCGCGAACACGCCCTTCGAATCCGAATAACCCGACGAACCCGGCAGGTTCAGGATCATGTCCTGGATCACCTCGTCCGGCGCGTCGAAGCCGAACGGCGCGAGGTTGCCGATGTTCAGCTTGATGATGCGGTGGCCTTCTTCTTCGAGGCGCTTCGCGTGTTCGAGCACCGGGCCGCGAATGTCGTAGCAGACGTTCTGCAGCTTGTTGGATTTCAGGATCGGTTTCACGGCTGGCTGTCGGTTGTGTGGATGCTTGAATCGGATGGCTTCGGCCGGATTGCGTCGGAGTCGGTGCGGTTTTCCGGGTGCGGACGGTCGCCGGGCCGGCCGGACGGAACGGGTGAACGGCGCGGGCCGCCGGATCACCGGCTGATTCCCGCTGGACCGACGCGGCTGCCGCGTTGCATCCCCCGAGCGCGCAATCTGCGTCCCCTGCGTCGCTGCGCCGGGCTTCGTCGCCCGGCGAAAGCCGGAGCGCCGGCAACCGCCACGAACCGCAAACAGACGCGGCAACGGCGCGAAAACAGCACGTAAGCGGCTGATAGCAGCGTGATGGGCGGGATTCGGACGAGCCGCAGCTTGTGGCGCGGACGGCGGGCGAAGCGGGAGGCGCCGCGGCGACGGCTAAAAAGTTATAATTTAGCGGATTTTGGCCGACTTCCGCAATGCGCGGCGCGCCGCCGGCCGGCGCCCGTCGACGCAAGTCAACGCGACGTGGCGGGGCCGGCCCGCTCCTCGAACCGCGATCACCCGGAAACCGTTTTGAAACTACACCAGGACGCACACGGCGCGCTGAACACCGTCACCGGTTACGGCGCCGACTACGTCGAAGTCAATCTCGAACGCCATACCGGCAGCATCATCGTGCTGCCGGAGTCGCCGGTCGTCGAATGGCCGGTCGCCGCGTTCGACGCGCTCACCCCCGAGCTTTTCGCGATGCTGCTCGCGCCGGCCCCCGAGGTCGTCGTGTTCGGCAGCGGCGAGCGGCTGCGCTTCCCGCATCCGCGGCTCACCGCGGCGCTCACCGCGAAACGCATCGGCGTCGAGGCGATGGACTTCAAGGCCGCCTGCCGCACTTACAACATCCTGATGGCCGAAGGGCGCAGGGTCGCGGCGGCGCTGCTGATCGAGCGCTGATCCCCCGTTCCTTAAGCTTTGCCGGCCCGTAATGGCGTACACTGCGCGCCGCGCATGACGCGCGGGGCCGTGCCGCCGCCGCACGCGCCGCACTTCCGAACGACCAACAGGCTGGAATTCCATGAACGATACGCCTTCGAGGCTGCCGCTCAACCGCACCGCATTGCTGCTGCTCGTGGCGGCGCTCGCCGTGATCTGGTTCGTGCCGCTCGGCTGGCGCCACCTGCTGCCGAGCGACGAAGGCCGGTACGCGGAGATGGCGCGCGAGATGCTGGCGTCCGGCGACTGGATCACGCCGCGCTACAACGACTACAAGTATTTCGAGAAACCGCCGCTGCAAACGTGGGCGAACGCGCTGACATTCATGGCGTTCGGCCTCGGCGAATGGCAGGCGCGCCTGTACACCGCGCTGACCGGCTTCGCCGGCATCCTGCTGGTCGGTTTCACCGGCGCGCGGGTGTTCAACGCGGCGACCGGCTTCTTCGCTGCGCTCGCGCTCGCGTGCGCGCCGTACTGGAACCTGATGGGCCACTTCAACACGCTCGACATGGGCCTGTCGTTCTGGATGGAGCTGTCGCTGTGCGCGCTGCTGCTCGCGCAGCGGCCCGGGCTGCCGTCGCGCGGCGTGCGTGGGTGGATGTGGGTGTGCTGGGCCGCGATGGCGCTGTCGGTGCTGTCCAAGGGCCTCGTCGGGCTGATCCTGCCGGGCGCGGTGCTCGTGCTGTACACGCTCGCCGCGCGCGACTGGGCGCTGTGGAAGCGGCTCTATCTCGTGAGCGGGCTGATCGTGTTCTTCGCGATCGTCACGCCGTGGTTCGTGCTGGTCCAGCAGCGCAATCCCGAGTTCTTCAACTTCTTTTTCGTCGTCCAGCAGTTCCGCCGTTATCTGACGCCGGAGCAGAACCGCCCCGGCGCGTTGTACTACTTCGTGCCGGTGCTGATCGTCGGGTTCCTGCCGTGGCTGTCCGTTGCGTTCCAGAGCTTCCGGCACGCGCTGCGGATGCCGCGCCAGCCGAACGGCTTCGCGCCGGTCACGCTGCTCGTCGTCTGGAGCGCGTTCATCTTCGTGTTCTTCAGCGCGTCGCATTCGAAGCTGATCTCGTACACGCTGCCGATCGCGCCGGCGCTCGCGCTGGTGATCGGCGCGTATCTGCCGCTGATGACGCGCGCGCAGTGGCAGCGGCTTCTGAGCGGCTACGCGGTGTTCCTCGTCGTCGCCGCGTTCGGCGCGCTGTTCCTCGGCCGGCTCGGCGACGCGCGCAACCCGAACGCGCTGTATCGCGAATTCCAGTTGTGGGTCTATGCGGCGCTCGCAGCCGGTTTCGTGCTCACGCTCGTCGCGCTGTGGCTGAACCGCCGCAGCCGCGACCCGCAGACGGCGCGCACCGGACCGGCGATCGCGTTCGGCGCCGGCTGGCTGCTGCTCGCGACGATCGCCGGCACCGGGCACGACGTATTCGGCACGGTCAGTTCCGGCGCGCCGCTCGCGCCGGCCGTGCGCTCGGCGATCGCCGCGCTGCCGCCCGGCACGCCGTTCTACTCGGTCGGCGTGCTCGACCATACGATCCCGTTCTACGTGCGCCACTCGATGATCATGGTGCAGACGACCGACGAACTCGCGTTCGGCATCTCGCAGGAGCCGCAAAAATGGGTTCCGACCATCGACGAGTGGAAACAGCGCTGGGTCGCGTCGCACTATGCGCTCGCGCTGCTGCCGGCCCAGCGCTACGAACAACTGGCCGCCGACGGCCTGCCGATGCAGGTCGTCGCGCGCGACGCGCGGCGCGTGATCGTCGAGCGATCGCGCCCGTGACACCCCGGCCGCGCGGGCGGCCCCGCCGCATGCGCGATAATCGCGGCCGTGCGCCCGCCGCGGCGGCCTGGCCGCGCGGCGCGCGACAGCGCCCGCGGCCCACCGCGGCGCGGCCGCCCAACGCCCAACCGACCCGATACTGAACCGTCGATGAATCCCGTTTCCCTGATCTGCATCCTCGCCGGCGTCGCGCTGAACGCGTGCGCGCAACTGTTGCTGAAGGCCGGCGTCAACGCCGTTGGACACTTCGAATTCACCCGTGCGAACATCCTGCCAGTCGGCCTGAAGCTCGCGACGCAACTGCCGATCATCGGCGGGCTCGCGTGCTACGTGGTCAGCGTGGTCGTCTGGATCGTCGGGCTGTCGCGCGTCGACGTGTCGATCGCGTACCCGATGCTGTCGCTCGGCTACGTGGTCAACGCGTTCGCCGCGTGGTATCTGTTCGGCGAAGTGCTGAGCATGCAGCGGCTCGTCGGCATCGGCATCATTCTCGTCGGCGTGTTCGTGCTCGCGCGCAGCTAGCGCGCCGCCGCCCGGTCCGGCCCCGTCTGGCCCACCCGGCCCACCCGGCCCCATAAGCGCCGCGTAAGGATTGCCGAGGCATCCTTGCGCCCGTTCCACCCTTTGCGAGCCCAGCATCCATGACCCAGCCCTCCGTCCCGTTCCTGCCGTTCGTGCGCCCCGAAATCGACGAGGAAACCATCCAGGGCGTCGTCGACGTGCTGCGCTCCGGCTGGATCACCACCGGCCCGCAGAACCAGGCGTTCGAGGCCGCGCTGTCCGGATTCTGCGGCGGCCGCCCGGTGCGCACGTTCAATTCCGGCACCGCGACGCTCGAAATCGGGCTGCGGATCGCCGGTGTCGGTCCGGGCGACGAGGTCATCACGACGCCCGCGTCGTGGGTCGCGACCAGCAACGTGGTCTACGAGGTCGGCGCGACGCCGGTGTTCGTCGACATCGACCCGCGCACGCGCAACATCGACCTCGACCGGATCGAAGCCGCGATCACGCCGCGCACGAAGGCGATCATCCCGGTCTATCTGGCGGGCCTGCCGGTCGACATGGACCGGCTGTACGAGATCGCGCGCGCGCACCGGCTGCGCGTGATCGAGGACGCCGCGCAGGCGTTCGGCTCGACGTGGAACGGCGAGCGGATCGGCAAGCTCGGCGACCTGGTGTCGTTCAGCTTCCACGCGAACAAGAACCTGACGTCGATCGAGGGCGGCGCGCTGGTGCTCAACGACGAGGCGGAGGCGGTGCTCGCGCAGAAATACCGGCTGCAGGGGATCACGCGCACCGGCTTCGACGGGATGGACTGCGACGTGCTCGGCGGCAAGTACAATCTCACCGACGTGGCCGCGCGCGTCGGCCTCGGGCAACTGAAGCACCTCGAACGGTTCACCGCGCGGCGCCGCGAACTGGCGCGCGCGTACTTCGCGGGTTTCGCGGACGGCGCGGCGGTCGGGCTCGGCGTCGGCCTGCCGGTCGCGGATTTCGCGAACAGCAACTGGCACATGTTCCAGATCACGCTGCCGCTGGAAAAACTGGATATCGACCGCGCGGGCTTCATGGCGGAACTGAAGGAACGCGGGATCGGCTCGGGCGTGCATTACCCGGCGATTCACCTGTTCACGCTGTACCGCCAGCGCGGGTTCGGGCCGGGCATGTTCCCGCACGCGGAGCGCTTCGGCGCGACGACGGTCACGCTGCCGCTCTTCACGCAGATGACCGGCGACGACGTCGCGCGGGTGTGCGGCGCGGTGAACGAAATCTGCGAACGGCACGGCCGGTAAGCGGTGAGCCGCAGTTCGCAGCCCGGTCCGTCAGGCGGTTCGCTGCGGCGCAGCACAGAGGGAACGGCGGTCGGCGCGCGACTCACGCCCCGCCATCGATACGAAAACGGAAAACACGCACAGATGACTCAAACGGAACACCGCACCCTGACACCGGACACGCCGGAAGTCTCGGTCATCATCCCGGTCTACAACGAGGAGGCCGGGCTGACCGCGCTGTTCACGCGCCTTTACCCGGCGCTCGACGCGCTCGGCACGTCGTACGAGGTGATCTTCATCAACGACGGCAGCCGCGACCGCTCGCCCGCGATGCTCGCCGAGCAGTTCCGCAAGCGCCCGGACGCGACCCGCGTGATCCTGCTGAACGGCAACTACGGCCAGCACATGGCGATCCTCGCGGGCTTCGAGCAGTCGCGCGGGCAGATCGTCATCACGCTGGACGCGGACCTGCAGAATCCGCCCGAGGAAATCGGCAAGCTGGTCGCGAAGATGCGCGAAGGCTACGACTACGTCGGCACGATCCGGATGCAGCGTCAGGACAGCCTGTGGCGGCGCAAGGCGTCGCTGATGATGAACCGGCTGCGCGAACGCATCACGCGGATCAAGATGACCGACCAGGGCTGCATGCTGCGCGCGTACAACCGCCAGATCATCGACACGATCAACCGCTGCGGCGAGATCAACACTTTCATCCCGGCGCTCGCGTACACGTTCGCGCAGAACCCGGTCGAGATCGACGTCGCGCACGAAGAACGCTTCGCCGGCGAATCGAAGTATTCGCTGTACAGCCTGATCCGGCTGAACTTCGACCTCGTGACCGGCTTCTCGGTCGTGCCGCTGCAATGGCTGTCGTTCATCGGCGTGATCCTGTCGCTCGGCTCGGCCGGTCTCTTCGTGCTGCTGCTGATCCGCCGCTTCATCATCGGCGCGGAAGTGCAAGGCGTGTTCACGCTGTTCGCGATCACGTTCTTCCTGCTCGGCGTGATCATCTTCGCGCTCGGCCTGCTCGGCGAATACATCGGGCGCATCTACCAGCAGGTGCGCGCGCGGCCGCGCTACCTCGTGCAGACGATCCTCGAAGAGCGCAACGGCCAGCCGGTCGCCGCGGCGCCGGACCAGCAGGTCGTGCAGCCGTCGATCGCGCAGCAGGGAGCCCAGCGATGAAACCGCGCGCAGTCGTGTTCGCGTATCACAACGTCGGCGTGCGCTGCCTGCAGGTGCTGCTCGCGCGCGGCGTCGACGTGGCGCTCGTCGTCACGCACGAGGACAGCGCGACCGAGAACATCTGGTTCGGCAGCGTGAAGGCGGTCGCCGGGGAACACGGGATTCCGGTCGTCACGCCGGCCGATCCGCAGAGCGCCGGGTTGCGCGCGGCAGTCAGCGCCGCGCGGCCGGACTTCATTTTCTCGTTCTACTACCGGCACATGCTGCCGACCGGCCTGCTCGCGCTCGCCGCGCGCGGCGCGTACAACATGCACGGCTCGCTGCTGCCGAAGTATCGCGGCCGCGTGCCGACGAACTGGGCGGTGCTGCACGGCGAAACCGAGACCGGCGCGACGCTGCACGAGATGGCCGCGAAGCCGGACGCCGGCGCGATCGTCGCGCAGACGCCGGTGCCGATCCTGCCGGACGACACCGCCGCGCAGGTGTTCGACAAGGTGACGGTCGCCGCCGAGCAGACGCTGTGGCGCGTCTTGCCGGCGCTGCTCGCGGGCGACGCGCCGCATCTGCCGAACGACCTGTCGCAAGGCAGCTATTTCGGCGGCCGCAAGCCGGAAGACGGCCGCATCGACTGGAGCCGGTCCGCCCAGCAGGTGTACAACCTGATCCGCGCGGTCGCGCCGCCGTATCCGGGCGCGTTCACCGACATCGGCGGCGAGCGTTTCGTGATCGCCCGCGCGCGGCTCGCGCGTCCGGGCTCCGCGCCCGCCCATTTGCCCGCCGGTATAAGCGTAAGCGATAATGCCTTTTTCGCCGTCTGCGGCGACGGCCGCGCGATCGCGATCCACGAACTGTGGCACCAGCGCGACGGCGCCGACACCGTCATCACGCCCGCCGCGTTCTCCGAACTCGTTCAATCAGTCTCCCGTCCATGAACAAAAAAGTCCTGATCCTGGGTGTGAACGGCTTCATCGGCCATCACCTGTCCAAGCGCATTCTCGAAACCACCGACTGGGAAGTGTTCGGGATGGACATGCAGACCGATCGCCTCGGCGATCTCGTCAAGCATGAGCGGATGCACTTCTTCGAAGGCGACATCACGATCAACAAGGAGTGGGTCGAGTATCACGTGAAGAAGTGCGACGTGATCCTGCCGCTGGTCGCGATCGCGACGCCCGCCACTTACGTGAAGCAGCCGCTGCGCGTGTTCGAACTCGACTTCGAGGCGAATCTGCCGATCGTGCGTTCGGCGGTCAAGTACCGCAAGCATCTGGTGTTTCCGTCGACGTCCGAAGTGTACGGAATGTGCGAGGACGAGCAGTTCGACCCGGACGCGTCCGCCCTCACCTACGGCCCGATCAACAAGCCGCGCTGGATCTACGCGTGCTCGAAGCAGTTGATGGACCGCGTGATCTGGGGCTACGGGATGGAAGGCCTGAACTTCACGCTGTTCCGTCCGTTCAACTGGATCGGCCCGGGCCTCGACTCGATCTACACGCCGAAGGAAGGGTCGTCGCGGGTGGTCACGCAATTCCTCGGCCATATCGTGCGCGGCGAGAACATCAGCCTCGTGGACGGCGGCGCGCAGAAGCGCGCGTTCACCGACATCGACGACGGCATCGACGCGCTGATGAAGATCATCGACAACAAGGACGGCGTCGCGACCGGCAAGATCTACAACATCGGCAACCCGACCAACAACTTCTCGGTGCGCGAACTCGCGCACAAGATGCTCACGCTCGCGGCCGAGTACCCGGAATACGCGGATCTCGCGAAACGCGTGCAGCTGGTCGAGACGTCGTCGGGCGCGTATTACGGCGCCGGCTACCAGGACGTGCAGAACCGCGTGCCGAAGATCGAGAACACGATGGCCGAACTCGGCTGGGCGCCGCAATCGACGTTCGACGACGCGCTGCGCAAGATCTTCGAGGCGTACCGCGGCCATGTCGCCGAGGCTCGCGCGCTCGTCGAGCAGCAGTAACCGCGCGGCGAGGAAGCGGCCTTGGCCCGCATCGTCCTGAAGATCGACGTCGATACGCTGCGCGGCACGCGTGAAGGCGTGCCGAATCTCGCGCGCATTTTCGACCGTTACCGCGCGCGCGCAACCTTCCTGTTCAGCCTCGGCCCGGACCACACCGGCTGGGCGATGCGCCGCGTGCTGCGGCCGGGATTCCTGAAGAAGGTGTCGCGCACGTCGGTCGTCGAGCACTACGGCGTGAAGCAGTTGATGTACGGCGTGCTGCTGCCCGGCCCCGACGTCGGCGTGCGCGCGGCGGCCGACATGCGCGCGATCCACGAAGCCGGTTTCGAATGCGGGATCCACACGTGGGATCACGTGTACTGGCAAGACAACGTGCGCCAGCGCGGCCGCGACTGGACCGTCGCGCAGATGCAGAAGAGCCACGAGCGGTTCGTCGACGTGTTCGGCGCGCCGCCGGTCACGCACGGCGCGGCCGGCTGGCAGATGAACGACGCGGCGTTCGAACAGATCGACGCATGGGGAATGCGCTACGCGTCCGACGGCCGTGGACATTCGCCGTACCGTCCGGTGGTCGGCGGCCGCACGCTGTCGCACGTGCAGATGCCGACCACGCTGCCGACGCTCGACGAAGTCCTCGGCGTCGACGGCATCGACACCGGCAACGTCGCCGCGTGGCTGCTGAAGCGCACCGACAACAATCCGCACGACCAGGTGTTCACGCTGCACGCCGAACTCGAAGGCCAGAAACTCGCGCCGGTGTTCGAGCAACTGCTCGCCGGCTGGCGCGCGCAGGGCCACACGTTTGCCACGATGGGCGACTACCATGCGACGCTGGACCCCGCATCGCTGCCATCGTACCCTGTCACATGGGGCGAGATCGCGGGCCGCTCCGGCCAGTTGATCGTCCAGCCCGACTGACTTCCGCGCCGGCCGCGCGACGCATTCCGCGCGCAGCCGGCCGCCGACCCGTGCGCCGTACCGGCCCGCCGCGACGCTTCCTGCGCGCGACCGGCACCGCGCCGTCATAACAACCGGAGAACCACGTGCCCATCGCAGTCGATCAACCCGTTCCAGACTTCACCGCGCCGGCGACCGGCGGCGACTTCACGCTGTCCAGTCTGCGGGGCAGCAAGGTCGTGCTGTATTTCTATCCGAAGGACAACACGCCGGGCTGCACGACCGAAGGGCTGCAGTTCCGCGACCTCTACCCGAAGTTCAAAAAGGCCGGCGCGGAGATCGTCGGCCTGTCGCGCGACAGCGTGCGCTCGCACGACAACTTCAAGGCGAAGCTCGAACTGCCGTTTACGCTGGTATCGGACTCCGACGAAGCGGTCTGCACGCTGTTCGACGTCATCAAGATGAAGAAAATGTATGGCAAGCAGGTGCGCGGAATCGAGCGTTCGACGTTCGTCATCGACGCCGACGGCGTGCTTCGCCGCGAGTGGCGCGGCGTGAAGGTGCCAGGCCATGTCGATGAAATTCTGGAGGCTGTACAAGCGCTGTGAGGCGCGTTATATTGGCCCGCAATGAGTGCCTGTCCACCCCATTTCTTTCGTGTTGCGCGGGTTCCGCAGCCGGCCTGGTCCGGAGCGGCGGACATCAGGCGCAACGCGACGACCGCAGTCGAGCCGCTCGCCCCGTCAGCCGGGGCAGCGGCTTTTTTGTTTGCAGTTCCATCGCCGTCGCGCCGGACCTTCGTCCGGCCGCGCGTCTTCGTGAAGGAGCCGACCGAAAAGCAGGCGAACCGGCATTTCCAGACCTGAGCGCGCCCGCCGCCCGGCCTGTCGCTGCCGCCTTGACGCACGCGACGCCGACGCACAGCGCCCCTACTCGACCCGATCTTTTTCGAGGGACACCATGCCTTTGCCTACCCCCCCCAGCAAGCTCGGCAACCTGCTGCCGCCGGACGAATACAAGGCTCGCGCGCGCACGCCGCGCAGCAGCCGGAAAACGGCGAGCGAAGGCGATGCCGCTGCGCTGCCCGAATACGGTCCGGCGAACGTCGCCGAGCCGATGACGCAGGCCGCGAACGCGGCCACCACGCTGCGCACCGTGCCGCTGCCAACCGCGAGCGCGGAACTGGCCGCGCTCGAACCGGTTGCGCCGGCGCCCTCGCGACGCCGCAAGTCGCAGCAGACCGCCGCGCTGCTGCAACCGCTCGCGCCCGCAGCACCGGCAGCCGACACGCCGGCGCCGGTCGCGCGCGACACGAAAGCGCCGGCGACGAAACCGCCGGCCACGCCTGCTTCGACCGCCACGCGCGGCAACACCAAAAAACGCATCCATCCGGAAGACTCGACCGAGGTCCGCAAGCTGTTCGTGCTCGACACGAACGTGCTGATGCACGACCCGACCTGCCTGTTCCGTTTCGAGGAACACGACGTCTATCTGCCGATGATGACGCTCGAAGAACTCGACAACCACAAGAAGGGCATGTCGGAAGTCGCGCGCAACGCACGGCAGGTAAGCCGCACGCTCGACCAGCTGGTCGCGAACGCGGGGCCGATCTCCGAAGGCATTTCGCTCGCGCGCCTCGGCAGCCGCGAGGCGCTCGGCCGCCTGTACTTCCAGACGACGCTCACGCACATCGATCCGGTCGAAGGGCTGCCCGAAGGCAAGGCCGACAACCAGATCCTCGGCGTCGTCCGCTCGCTGCAACGCGACCGCACCGACCGCCTCGTCGTGCTGGTGTCGAAAGACATCAACATGCGGATCAAGGCGCATGCGCTCGGCCTGCCCGCGGAAGACTACTTCAACGACCAGGTCCTCGAAGACAAGGACCTGCTCTATTCCGGCATCCGCGCGCTGCCGCAGGACTTCTGGACGAAGCACGCGAAGGGAATGGAGAGCTGGCAGGACACGAAAACCGGCACCACGTATTACCGCGTGACGGGTCCGCTGTGCGGGTCGATGCTGGTCAACGAGTTCGTCTATCTCGAACCGCAGAACGGCGAGCCGGCGTTCCATGCGATCGTGCGCGAACTGAACGGCAAGACCGCGCTGCTGCAGACGCTGCGCGACTACGGCCATCACAAGAACAACGTGTGGGGCATCACCGCGCGCAACCGCGAGCAGAACTTCGCGCTGAACCTGCTGATGAACCCGGACATCGACTTCGTCACGCTGCTCGGCCAGGCCGGCACCGGCAAGACGCTCGTCGCGCTCGCCGCGGGTCTCGCGCAGGTGCTCGACGACAAACGCTACAACGAGATCATCGTCACGCGCGCGACGGTGCCGGTCGGCGAGGACATCGGCTTCCTGCCGGGCACCGAAGAGGAAAAGATGCAGCCGTGGATGGGCGCGTTCGACGACAACCTCGAAGTGCTGCAAAAGACCGACGACGCGGCCGGCGAATGGGGCCGCGCGGCGACGCAGGAGCTGATCCGCTCGCGGCTGAAGGTGAAGAGCATGAACTTCATGCGCGGCCGCACGTTCGTCGACAAGTATCTGATCATCGACGAGGCGCAGAACCTGACGCCGAAACAGATGAAGACGCTCGTCACGCGCGCGGGTCCGGGCACGAAGATCGTCTGCCTCGGCAACATCGCGCAGATCGACACGCCGTATCTGACCGAAGGCAGTTCGGGCCTCACGTACGTGGTGGACCGCTTCAAGGGCTGGGCGCACAGCGGCCACGTGACGCTCGCGCGCGGCGAACGCTCGCGGCTCGCGGACTACGCGTCCGACATCCTGTAAGCCGACGTCACCGCACCGGCCGCCGCGCAGGCGGCCGGCGCACCTCGAAAGGACCGCATCCGGCACTGCCGCGATGCGGTCCTTTTTTATGCGCGCCGTTCCGGCAAAGCAACAGTTGGCGCACAAACTTCATGTAACTTATCAACATTTCTTGCGGAAGCCGCTCCGGGCGGGCTACCATCGGGCCATTATCCGTCCCCGGCGGACGCCCGGCCGTCCGCCCTCGCCCGATGCGCCGACTCTGGCTTCCGCTCTCGATCGTGGTCCTGCTTGCTGCGTGCTCCAGTACGCCGCCGGCGACCACTGCGCGCAAGAGCGGCGGCGCCTATTCGGTCGGCCGCGCGTACGAGACCCGGCCGCCCGGCTTCCCGAACTTCGTCGATCACAGCGTCGGACGCGAGGAAATCTCGATCCAGGCGATGGGCCTCGTCGGCATTCCGTACCGTTGGGGCGGCAATACGCCGGATAGCGGCTTCGATTGCAGCGGGCTCGTCCGCTACGTGGTCTCGCGCGCGGCCGACGTGAACCTGCCGCGCACGACCGCCGACATGAGCGGCCGCGGCGAGTCGATCGAACCCGACGAGATCGCCGCCGGCGACCTGGTGTTCTTCAACACGACCGGACGACCCCATTCGCACGTCGGCATTTATGTCGGCAAGCTGCGCTTCGTCAACGCGCCTTCGACCGGCGGGACCGTGCGGCTCGACTATCTGACGAACCCGTACTGGGCAAAGCGTTTCGACGGCATCCGGCGTGTCGCGCCGGCAAGACGCGCGCCAACGCCTTTCGATGCGCCGACGTGGGAGGCATCGACGCCAACGCCTGTTCCGGCTGCGATGGTGGCCGCTGCGCCGCCGGTCGTGGCGGTTGCCGTCGCGCCACCAGCGCCTGCACCCGCTGCCCGGGTGGCGACTATGGAGCCGCCGATAACTACGACTGCGCGCGTTGCCGCTCCTGCTACTGCGCCGACTGTCGCGGCCACCTCGCCGGCCGCCGCCGACGCGTTCGAACCGCCACCGCCCGCGCTGAGCGCCGCGCAATATCAGGCGCGGGCTGCGGGCGCTGTGGCTGCGGGCGTCCCGACGACCGATCCGGCCGCGCCGCCGATGACCGTCCAGGCGAGCGCCGCACCGAACGCCCCCGCCCCCGATCCGATAGACGCCGCCGCGGACGCTTTCGAACCACCGCCGCCGGCAGCCGTCGCCGCTCGCCAGGCCGCACAGGCCCAGGCGGCCGGGCGCATTCCCGACCCGCAGCCGGTCGCCGCGCCGACGTGGAACGCGCCGCCGGTACAGGTGCTGCGCGCGTCCACGTCCCCGCGTGAGATGCCCGCGCCGACACAATCGAACGACGACCCGATCGCCCGCTTCGCGAACAGCGGTTTCTGACCGGCGAGCGTTGTCCCCTGCGACTTGTCCGGATGGCCGACGCGGTTTGCGCGTACCGCCGCGTCTGCTATCGTTTCGGTACTTTTCTGCAGCGAGGCGGTTATGGATCTTGGACTCGGCAACAAGGTGGTTTTGATCACGGGCGGCAGCAAGGGCATCGGCCTCGCGTGCGCGCGTGCCTTCGCGGCGGAAGGCGCGTGCGTCGCGATCGTGTCGCGCGACGCGGCGAATCTCTCCCGCGCACGCGAGCAACTGGCCAAAGACGGACTGCACGTCCATCTGATGCGCGCGGACCTGCACGATCCGCATAGCGCGGCGGACGTCGTCGAAGAGGTATCGACCGCGGTCGGCCCGATCGACGTGCTCGTGAACAGCGCCGGCGCCGCGCGCCGCTACGATCCGGAAATGCTCGATGCCGCCGCGTTCAAGGCGACGATGGAAGCGAAGTATTTTCCTTACATCTACCCGCAGCAGGAAGTGCTGCGCCGGATGGTCGAACGGGTGAAGTCCGGCGCGGCGTCGGAGCCGGGCACGATCGTGAACATCATCGGGATGGGCGGCAAGTTCGCGACCGACATCCACATCGCGGGCGGCGCCGCGAACGCCGCGCTGATGCTGGCGACGGTCGGCCTCGCGCACTATCACGCACGCTACGGCATCCGCATCAACGCGATCAATCCGGGCGCGACGCTGACCGAGCGGCTGCAGGAAGCATTGAACCTCGAAGCGGGACGGGAAGGCATCGACGCGGCCGAGGCGCTTGCGCGCGGCGAGTCCCGCGTGCCGCTCGGCCGTTATGCGAAACCCGAGGAAGTCGCCGACGTCACGCTGTTCCTCGCGAGCCGGCGCGCGAGCTACGTGACCGGCGCGATCGTGCCGATGGACGGCGGCGGCACGCCGATCATCTGATACCGGTCGAAAGATGATGCGCCGCCGCGCGCGATGACGAAACGCGGCGGCGGCGAACGGGGGTCACAGCAGCCGGTGGCCGACCCACCAGCCCGCGGCCGCGAGCACGGCCGATGCGGGGATCGTCAGGATCCACGCCCACACGATGTTGCCGGCCACGCCCCAGCGCACGGCGCTCAGCTTGCGCGTCGCGCCGACGCCGACGATTGCGCCGGTAATCGTGTGCGTGGTCGACACCGGGATGCCGAGCCACGACGCGGTGAACAGCGTCAGCGCGCCGCCCGTTTCCGCGCAGAAACCGCCGACCGGCTTCAGCATCGTGATCCTCTGCCCCATCGTGCGGACGATCCGCCAGCCGCCGAACAGCGTGCCGAGGCCCATCGACAGATAACAGCCGCCGATCACCCACAGCGGCGGCGCATCCGAGCCGGCCGACGAAAAGCCGGTCGCGATCAGCAGCATCCAGATGATGCCGATCGTCTTCTGCGCGTCGTTGCCGCCGTGGCCGAGGCTGTACAGCCCCGCCGACACCAGTTGCAGGCGGCGGAAACGCCGGTCCACCTTGCTCGGCGGCGTGCGGAAGTACAGCCACGACACCAGCAGCATGAAGAACGAGCCGAGCACGAAACCGAGCAGCGGCGAGATGAAGATGAACGCGACCGTCTTCATCAGCCCGTCGAAGTTCAGCGAGCCCCACCCCGCCTTCGCGAGCGCCGCGCCGACGAGGCCGCCGATCAGCGCGTGCGACGAACTCGACGGAATGCCGTAGTACCACGTCAGCACGTTCCAGCCAATCGCGCCGACGAGCGCGCCGAACACGACATAGTGATCGACGATGTCCGGGTCGATCGTGCCGCGCCCGACCGTTTCGGCGACCTTCAGATGGAAGATGAAATACGCGATGACGTTGAACAGCGCCGCGAACGCGACCGCCTGATGCGGCTTCAGCACGCCGGTGGACACGACGGTGGCGATCGAATTCGCCGCGTCGTGAAAGCCGTTCATGAAGTCGAAAAGCAGCGAAATGGCGACCAGCGTCGCAACCACCCAGATGGCGAGTTGTATCGATTGCATCGCGGTCCGCTCAGGCGTTTTCCAGCACGATGCCTTCGATGATGTTCGCGACATCCTCGCACTTGTCGGTGATCGTTTCGAGCAGCTCGTAGATCGCCTTCAGCTTGATCAGGTTCTTGACGTCGTCCTCTTCGCGGAAGAGCTTCGACATCGCCGAGCGCAGCACGCGGTCGGCCTCCGATTCGAGCCGGTCGATCTCTTCGCACGCCTTCAGGATCTGGCTCGCCTGCTTCATGTCCGACAGCAGCGCGACCGCCGCCGCGACCTGCTCCGCGCACGCGGTGCACACGTGCGCGAGCTGGCTCGCCTCCGACGTGACGGCCTGCACGTCGTACAGCGAAATGGCGGTCGCGACGTCTTCCATCAGATCGAGGATGTCGTCCATCGTCGTGATCAGCTTGTGGATCTCGTCGCGGTCGAGCGGCGTGATGAACGTCTTGTGCAGCAGGTCGATCGTTTCGTGCGTGAGCTTGTCCGCGGCCTTCTCGGCGTTTTGTACGTTCTGCTTGTGGACTTCGGCGTCCGACAGATTGTCGATCAGCAACTCAAGTTCGCGGCTCGCGGCCACGATGCACTTCGCGTGCGCGTTGAAAATGTCAAAGAACTTGCCCTCGGTGGGCATGAATCGACCGAACATTGGAATCCCGGTTATTGGTCACGTCGTACCGTCATCGAACGGACACATTGTATCGTTGCGCGCCCGCCGCCGCACCCGTCAGGCGGCGTGCGAGCAACAGTTACGCGACGATAACGCGGCCGGGACCGCCGCGCGCATCACTCCCCGTAGAAGTTCTGCGCGCCGGCAAAGTTGTCGAATTTCGTGAATTGGCCGTGGAACGTGAGCCGAACGGGGCCGATCGGCCCGTTACGCTGCTTGCCGATGATGATCTCGGCAGTGCCCTTGTCCGGGCTGTCCGGGTTGTAGACTTCGTCGCGGTAAATGAACAGGATCACGTCCGCGTCCTGCTCGATTGCGCCCGATTCGCGCAGGTCGGACATCACCGGCCGCTTGTTCGGCCGCTGTTCAAGACCGCGGTTCAACTGCGACAGCGCGATCACCGGCACGTCGAGTTCCTTCGCGAGACTTTTCAGCGAGCGCGAGATTTCCGAGATTTCGGTCGCGCGATTCTCGCCCTGCGACGAACCGGACATCAGTTGCAGGTAATCGACGATGATCAGCCCGAGCTTGCCGCACTGCCGCGACAGCCGGCGCGCGCGCGAGCGGAGTTCCATCGGGTTCAGGCCGCCGGTTTCGTCGATGAAGATCTGCGCCTCGCTCATCTTCTGCACCGCGTGCGTGAGTTTCGGCCAGTCCTCGTCGGTCAGGCGCCCGGTGCGCATCCGGTGCTGGTCGAGCCGGCCGACCGAGCCGAGCATCCGCATGATCAGCTGCGTGCCCGGCATTTCCATCGAGAACACCGCGACCGGCAGCCCGTACTCGACCGCCACGTATTCGCCTACGTTCATCGAGAACGCGGTCTTGCCCATCGACGGCCGGCCCGCGACGATGATCAGCTCGCCGCCGTGCATGCCGGACGTCATCTTGTCGAGGTCGATGAAGCCGGTCGGCGTGCCGGTCACGTCGCTCGGGTTCGCGGTGTGGTACAGCGTGTCGATCCGCTCGACGACCTGGGTCAGCAGCGGCCCGATTTCGAGGAAACCCTGGGTGCCGCGCGCGCCGTCCTCGGCGATCGAGAACACCTTCGCCTCCGCCTCGTCGAGCAGCTGGCGCACTTCCTTGCCCTGCGGATTGAATGCGTCGGCGGAGATTTCGTCGGCGACCGACACGAGGCGGCGCAGCACCGCGCGATCACGCACGATTTCCGCGTAGCGGCGGATGTTCGCGGCGCTCGGCGTGTTCTGCGCGAGCGCGTTCAGGTACGCGAGTCCGCCGACGTCGTCGGCCTTGCCCGCCGTGCCGAGCGCCTCGTACACCGTGACGACGTCGGCCGGGCGGGAGCCCGCGATCAGCTTGCCGATGTGCTCGTAGATGATCCGGTGGTCGTAGCGATAGAAATCGCTCTGCGACAGGAAGTCCGCAATCCGGTCCCATGCGGCATTGTCCAGCAACAGGCCGCCGAGCACCGACTGCTCGGCCTCGATCGAATGCGGCGGGACTTTCAGCGACTCGATTTGTGGATCTTTCGGAGCGTTCATGGAGCGCAATTATCGGGCAAATGGCGGGCGGCGGAAATGGGTACGGCCACGATGCGGCGGCCGGCCAATAAAAAAGGCAGAAGCCTTCGCGGCTTCTGCCTTTTGTCGTGCGGCGCCGGAGCGCGCCCGGTGCGGCGATGCCGCTGTCCGGACGCGGCCCCAGGCAAAGACCGGGGCCGCGCGAGCGTGCTTAGACGTGTTCGCCCAGCACCGACACCGTGACGTCGACCAGCACGTCCGTGTGCAGCGAAACCTGCACCGGGTGGTCGCCGACCAGCTTCAGCGGGCCTTCCGGCAAGCGCACCTGCGCCTTTTCGACCGCGAAACCCTGCTTCGTCAGCGCTTCGGCGATGTCCGCGTTCGTGACCGAACCGAACAGGCGGCCGTCGACGCCGGCCTTCTGCGCGACCTGGACGGTCAGACCGGCCAGCTTCTCGCCTTGTGCCTGAGCGCCAGCCAGCTTTTCGGCGGCGACCTTTTCGAGTTCCGCGCGGCGGACTTCGAATTCGGCGATCGCTTCCTTGGTCGCGCGGCGTGCGCGCTTTTGCGGGATCAGGAAGTTACGTGCGTAACCGTCCTTGACCTTGACGATGTCGCCCAGGTTGCCCAGATTGACGACTTTTTCGAGAAGAATGATCTGCATTCGGATGCTCCTTGTAGCGTCGCCTGATCAGGCCTTGTGCTGGTCGGTGTACGGCATCAGCGCGAGGAAACGCGCGCGCTTGATAGCCGTGTCCAGCTGACGTTGATAGTGGGCCTTCGTACCCGTCAGACGCGCCGGCGTGATCTTGCCGTTCTCGCCGATGAAGTCCTTCAGCGTTTCGATGTCCTTGTAGTCGATCTGCTCGACGCCAGCCGCCGTGAAGCGGCAGAACTTCTTGCGCTTGAAGAGCGGGTTTTGTTGCTGACGACGCTTGTCGAATTTCTTACCAGTCGGGCGGGCCATGATTAGTCCTTTCCTGTGCCTTGCATTTCGGTGATATGAAACACCAGGGTTCGCGCGTTGCGGCTTTTCTTCGCGAGGAAGCCGGTGAAGAGCGTCTCGACGCCCATCTCGCAGCTTTCCAGCTTGCCGCTCGCCTCGCCGGCGGCCACCGCCGGCATCGTCAGTTCGACCTGGCGGCGAATGCCGGCCTCGACGACTTCGGTGCGGTGTTGCAACGTGCAGCTTGCGATCGGAACGCCGGCGGGGGTGTACCGCACCGGTTCGCGTTCGACGACGCTGGCCGTGAGTTGCAGCCTGTTCACGTGGCGGCGCTATGTTCCCTGATGCGTATCGTTAAGCCTGCGCTTCGGTCGGCTGGGCAGCCGCCTTCTTGGCTTCTTCGCGCTGAACTTCCTTCATCATCGGCGACGGGCCGGTTTCGGCCTTCTTCTGCTTGACGATGAGGTGACGCAGCACGGCGTCGTTGAACTTGAACGCGTGCTCCAGCTCTTCGAGCGTGGGCTGATCGCATTCGATGTTCATGCAGACGTAGTGAGCCTTCGCGAGCTTTTCGATCATGTAGGCCAGTTGACGGCGGCCCCAGTCCTCGATGCGGTGGATCTGGCCACCGTGCGACGTGATCGTCGACTTGTAGCGTTCGATCATCGCGGGCACCTGTTCGCTCTGGTCCGGGTGCACGATGAAGACGATTTCGTAGTGACGCATACACACTCCTTGTGCTTACTTGCGGATTAAAGCCGCCCGGGCGTCCGTTCCGGTGCGGCAAGTGAGAAGCCGAAGATTCTAACCCGCCCGGCAGTCTCGCGCAACGATTTTCACCGGCTGGCGCACTGAATCCGGCGTGTTTTCAAAGACTTGGCCGGGATCGGCGGCGCTCCGGCGCGGTTTCGCCGCGTGTGGACGTCCCGCGTGGCCCTTTTTCAGCGCGCTTCAGCCGCCGTGCAGCCTCGCGTCGAGCGCCGAGCGGAACGCCGCCAGCACGTCCGGTCCCGCGTCCGTCACCGCCCACCACGTCATGCCGCCGTCCTGCCAGCGCGCGAGCGCGAAACCGTCGTTCGCGGACGGCGGCGCGGCAGGCGCCGCCGTCCGTGCGCCTGGCGGGAACACATAAACGTCGATCACGTGCTTCCGGTACCGGTAGACCAGCACCGCGACCCGCTCGCGCCCCACATAATCGAGCCGGCCGCCGGCGAGCGGAAAACCCGCGGCCGCGAGGTCCTCGACCGGCGGCGCGTAGTCGATGCGGCCATTGAACCACGGCTTCACCGTATGCCGGTCCGACGACGGCACGTCGAGATCGCGGCCGGACAGTTGCGCGCGCACGTGGCTCGCGACCAGTTCGTCGACGAACGCGCCCGCGCCGCCGGAATTGCGCAGGCCCGACGTGACGGCCGTTGCGACAAGCGCCAGCGCGAGCAACGCCGCGACGACCCAGCCCGCAGCGGGGGCCGCGCCGATGCGCGCACCGGTCGCCGGGTGGCCGCCGCCCAACGGCCGCAGCAGATCGCGCCAGGCTGAGCGCCGCCGCCGGGCCGCACGCGCCGCGCCGCCCATCGCGGATTCCCCGACAACCGGGTCGGGCGACACGTCTGCCCCATCTTCCACCGCGCCCAACGCGGCGATGATCCCCGCGCCGAGTCCAGCTGGCGCCCGATGGTACGTCGCAGCCCGCACCGCCTGCCCGACCGTCAATACTGCGTCGGCCGCACGCCGGCAGTCCGCGCAGCCCGCCAGATGCTCGCGCACCCGCCATTCGTCGCCGGCCGACAGTTCGCGATCGACGCTTGCGCCGACAAGCGGCCGCGTTTCGTCACAGTTCATCGCGTGTCTCCCGTTGGCCCGCGTCCCGGCCGTCGAATCCCGCCGCGCGCCCGCAACCGTCTTCGGCGGCCGGCACGCCGCGCCCCGGCGCCGCGCACTGACAGGCCGCCGAACCGATCTTCGCCAGGCCCGCCGCCTCCTGCGGCGTCGCCCGGCCGTGGGCCGCCGCGCCGCCCGCGGCCCGCGCGCGCTCCGCGCCGAGCAGCGCCGCGAGACGCGAGCGCCCGCGCGCGAGCCGCGACATCACCGTGCCGACCGGCACGTCGACGATCGCGGCGATCTCGCGGTAGCTCAATTCCTCCATCTCCCGCAGGATCATCACCTCGCGATATTCGGCCGGCAGGCGCTCCAGCGCATCGTGCACGCGCGCTGCGTCCTGCGCGCGGATCGCGAGCGTCTCCGGATCGACGCCGCCGGTGTCCCAGCCGTCCGGCGGCGCGTCGTCGCGCGCGTCGTCGAACTCGGCCGTCTCCGCCGCCGACGCGCGCCGGCGCCACTCGTCGTACCACACCCGCCGCACGATCGCGAGCAGCCACGGACGCGCGCTGTCGCCGCGAAACGAGTCGAAGAAGCGGAACGCGCGCAGATACGCGTCCTGCACGATGTCCTCCGCGTCGCCGGCATTGCGCGACAGCCAGCGCGCGAGGTTGTACGCGGCGTCCAGATGCGGCAGCGCGAGCGCCTCGAAGCGGCGACGACGCGACACGTCGGCGGCCAACGCGCCGCCCGCGTCATGCGGGTCTCGCGCGCTGTCCGCATCGGCCGACTGTCCGCCCGCGGATTCGCCCATCTGTCGCCTCCCGCGTTGATCGCACCGAATGCCGCAACGGGTCCGCCACGCCGGCCGCCCGTCCCGCGCCCACTCCCGCTGCCCAACAGCAGCGCAACCGCCACCCAGCCGCCACCCAGCCGCCGCTCCTCGCCACCGATGCGCATTACCACCGTGCGGGCCAGTTTATTCCCGCGCAGACAGCGTCGAACGAAAAATAAAGCGGGAATGCGCGGCGCGCGAAGCCGGTACGACACGCACGTTCACCCGACCGGAGACAGCCATGTCCCTCCCCCTGAAACGCCGCGATTTCCTGCGCCTCGCCGCCGCCGGCGGCGGCGTCGCGTTCGCATCCGCGCTGCCCGGCTGGGCCGCCGGCCGCGACGCGGAGTTCTTCTTCGTTCAACTGTCCGATGCGCACTGGGGCTTCAGCGGCCCGGCCGTGAATCCGGACGCGCAAGGCACGCTGCCGAAGGCGGTCGCGGCCGTCAACGCGCTGCCCGCCGCGCCGGATTTCGTCGTGTTCACCGGCGACCTCACGCACACGACCGACGACCCCGCCGTGCGCCGCGCGCGGATGCGGGAATTCCAGGCGATCGTCGCGGGGCTGCGCGCGAAGCCGCTATATCTGATGCCCGGCGAGCACGACGCGAGCCTCGACAACGGCGAAGCATTCCGCGAACTGTTCGGCCCGACGCACTACACGTTCGACCGTCGCGGCGTGCATTTCGTCGTGCTGGACAACGTGTCGGACCCGGCCGGCCAGGTCGGCGACGCGCAGCTCGCGTGGCTCGCGGACGATCTCGCGCGGCAGCCGCGCGACGCGCGCATTGTCGTGTTCACCCATCGGCCCCTGTTCGACCTCGCGCCGCAATGGGACTGGGCGACGCGCGACGGCGCGCAGGCGATCGCGCTGCTCCAGCAGCACGAGAACGTCACCGTGTTCTACGGCCACATCCACCAGGAGCATCACGCGATGACCGGCAACGTCGCGCATCACGCGGCGCGCTCGCTGATGTTTCCGCTGCCCGCGCCGAACTCGCAGCCGAAACGGCTGCCGGTGCAGTGGGACGCGGCCGCGCCGTACAAAGGACTCGGCTGGCGCACCGTCGAAGTGGACGCCGCGCCGCAGGCGTTCGCGCTGACCGAGAAGCCGATCCGTAATCCGGCGACGTGAGATGAAAACCGCCCCCACAACCCGTCGCGGCAACGGGCAAACGATGCCGCCATCCGGCATGCAATCCCATACGTCTGCGCTCGCGCTGTCGCGACGCCGCTGGCTGTTCGCGGCCGCCGCCGGCGCGGCCGCGCTGCTGCGCGTCGATGCGCGCGCGGCGCCGCGCGTGATCCGCATTCACGCGCGGCGCTTCGTGTTCACGCCGGACCGGATCGCGCTCGCGCCGCACGAACGCGTGCTGTTCGAACTGACCGCCGGGGACACGCTGATGGGTTTCTCGATCCCGCAGTTCGGCGTGCGCGCCGACGTGCCGCCCGGCGCCGTCGTGCAACTCGCGGCCGAGGCCGGCGACGCGGGCAGCGTGCCGTTCCTGTGCGACATCTTCTGCGGATCGGGGCACGAGACGATGAACGGCATGATCGTCGTCGGCTAATCAGGCTGACCAGGCCGAAGGCCGTGTTACGCCTCGCCGCCCCAGTAACCCGGCTGCGCGTACACGTCCTTCAGATAGTCGATGAAGTAGCGGACCTTCGCCGGCACGTAACGCTGCTGCGGATACACCGCGAGGATGTCGTAGTCCGGCAGCGCGTATTCGTCGAGCACCGTCTCCAGTTCGCCGCGCGCGAGCTGCTGCTCGATTTCCCACGTCGAGCGCCAGCCGAGCCCGAGTCCTTCGGATACCCAACGGTGCAGCAGTTCGCCGTCGTTGCAGTCGAGCGTGCCGCCGACGCGCACCGTCGCGAGCTTGCCGTTGCGCCGGAAGTACCAGCCGCGGTTCTGCCCGCCCTGAAGGTTGAACGCGAGGCAGTTGTGCTTCGGCAGGTCTTCGAGCGTCTTCGGCCGGCCGTGTTTTTTGAAGTACGCAGGCGTGCCGCAGACGACGCGCCGGTTCGACGCGAGTTTCACCGCGACGAAGTTCGGATCGACCGCGCCGCCGATCCGGATCGACAGGTCATAACCTTCGCGGACCAGATCGACGACGCGGTCGGTCAGGTTGAACGACACCTGCAATTCGGGCTTGTCCGCGAGGAACACGGGCGCGAGCGGCGCGACATGCTTGCGCCCGAACGCGGCCGGCGCGGACACGATCAGATGCCCGCTGACCGCGCGCCGCCCGACGGTCAGTTCGTTCTCCGCCTGGTCCCAGTCCGAAAGCAGGCCGCGGCAGCGTTCGAGAAACGCGGCGCCCTCCTCGCTGACGACGAGCCGCCGCGTCGAACGGTAGATCAGCTTCACGCCGAGCCGCTTTTCGAGCGCGTCGATCCGCCGGCCGAGGATCACCGGCGACACCCCCTCCTCCAGCGCCGCCGCCGCGAGGCTGCCCGCGTCCGCGACCTTCACGAACGTTTCGATCTGCTTGAAGCGGTCCATCAGCCGTCTCCTGAACGCCGCCGCAGCGGCATTCGATACTTTTAGTTTCGGAATAAGCGACCCGGACTGATCTTATCAAACCTTTCCCGGCGCCCTACAGTGCATCTCAACCGTGCCGTCGCGCACGTCCCGTCGTCACCTGAAGGAGACCTTCATGGCCAGAATGAGAGCTGTCGATGCCGCGGTGCTGGTGCTCGAAAAAGAAGGCATCGATACCGCTTTCGGCGTGCCGGGCGCGGCGATCAACCCGCTGTACTCGGCGCTGAAAAAAGCCGGCGGCATCACGCACGTGCTCGCCCGCCACGTCGAAGGCGCGTCGCACATGGCCGAGGGCTACACGCGCGCCGCGCCCGGCAACATCGGCGTGTGCATCGGCACGTCCGGGCCGGCCGGCACCGACATGATCACCGGCCTCTATTCGGCGTCCGCCGACTCGATCCCGATCCTCGCGATCACCGGTCAGGCGCCGCGCGCACGGCTCTACAAGGAAGACTTCCAGGCCGTCGACATCGAGTCGATCGCGAAACCGGTCACCAAGTGGGCCGTCACCGTGCGCGAGCCGGCGCTCGTGCCGCGCGTGTTCCAGCAGGCGTTTCATCTGATGCGTTCGGGCCGTCCCGGCCCGGTGCTGGTCGATCTGCCGATCGACGTGCAACTGGCGGAGATCGAGTTCGACATCGACACGTATGAACCGTTGCCCGTGTACAAGCCGAAGGCGACGAGAAAGCAGATCGAGGCCGCGCTGGAGATGCTGAATGCGAGCGAACGGCCGCTGATCGTCAGCGGCGGCGGCGTGCTCAACGCGGCGGCCGAGGATCTGCTGGTGAAGTTCGCGGAAACGGTCGGCGTGCCGGTGATCCCGACGCTGATGTCGTGGGGTGCGATTGCCGACGACCATCCGCTGATGGCCGGCATGGTCGGCCTGCAAACGTCGCATCGCTACGGCAACGCGACGATGCTCGCGTCGGACTTCGTGCTCGGCATCGGCAACCGCTGGGCGAACCGCCATACCGGCAGCGTCGAGGTCTACACGAAAGGCCGCAAGTTCGTGCACGTCGATATCGAACCGACGCAGATCGGCCGCGTGTTCGGCCCCGATCTCGGCATCGTGTCCGACGCGAAGGCGGCGCTCGAACAGTTCGTCGAGGTCGCGGGCGAATGGAAGGCGGCTGGCAAGCTGAAGGATCGCCGCGCATGGGTGGCCGAATGCCAGGAACGCAAGCGCACGATGCATCGCAAGACCCACTTCGACAACGAGCCGATCAAGCCGCAGCGCGTGTACGAGGAAATGAACAAGGCGTTCGGCCGCGACACCTGCTACGTGAGCACGATCGGGCTGTCGCAGATCGCCGGCGCGCAGTTCCTGCACGTGTACAAGGCGCGCAACTGGATCAACTGCGGCCAGGCCGGCCCGCTCGGCTGGACGATTCCCGCCGCGCTCGGCGTGCGCGCGGCCGATCCGGCCCGGCCGATCGTCGCGCTGTCCGGCGACTACGACTTCCAGTTCATGATCGAGGAACTGGCGGTTGGCGCGCAGTTCAAGCTGCCGTACGTGCACGTCGTCGTGAACAACTCGTACCTCGGGCTGATCCGCCAGGCGCAGCGCCAGTTCGACATGGATTTCTGCGTGCAGCTCGCGTTCGAGAACATCAACGCGCCGGAGGTGAACGGCTACGGCGTCGATCATGTCGCGGTGGCCGAAGGCCTCGGCTGCAAGGCGCTGCGCGTGTTCAAGCCCGAAGAGATCGCGCCGGCGCTGAAGAAGGCGCAGTCGATGCTGTCCGAGTTCAACGTGCCCATCGTCGTCGAGGTGATCCTGGAGCGCGTGACGAACATCGCGATGGGCGCGGAGATCGACGCGATCAACGAGTTCGAAGAGCTTGCGGAACGGCTGGAAGAAGACGCGCCGACCGCACTGACCTCGCCGGCCTGACCGGCGACGCCACGCGCGCAGCGCAGCCGGGCCACGCTGCGCGGCGCGCCGACGATTCATCCACTGACCGACCAGAGAGACGCACCATGCCTAAATTCGCAGCGAACCTGACGATGCTGTTCAACGAAGTGCCGTTCCTCGACCGCTTCGCGGCGGCCGCCGACGCGGGTTTCGACGCGGTCGAATTCCTGTTCCCCTATCCGTATGCGGCGGCGGAGATGGCCGAGCGCCTGAATGCGAACCACCTGAAGCTGGTGCTGCACAACCTGCCCGCCGGCAACTGGGACGCGGGCGAACGCGGCATCGCATGTCTGCCGGACCGCACGGGCGAGTTCCAGGAAGGCGTCGGCCGCGCGATCGACTACGCGAAGGCGCTGAACGTGCCGCAACTGAACTGCCTCGTCGGCATCCCGACCGCCGGCCTCGACCGCGACACCGCGCTTGCAACGATCGTCGACAACCTGCGCTTCGCGGCCGATGCGCTGAAGCGCGAGCGCATCCGGCTGCTCGTCGAGCCGTGCAACTCGTACGACATTCCCGGCTTCGCGCTGAACCGTTCGGCGGACGCGCTCGCGGTGATCGACCAGGTCGGCTCGGACAACCTGTTCCTGCAATACGACATCTATCACATGCAGCGGATGGAAGGCGAACTGGCCGCGACGATCAAAAAACACTTCGCGAGGATCGCGCACGTGCAACTGGCCGACAACCCCGGGCGCAACGAACCGGGCACCGGCGAAATCCACTACCCGTTCCTGTTCGAACTGCTCGATACGCTCGGCTACGACGGTTACGTCGGCTGCGAGTACAAGCCGCGCACGACGACCCCGGAAGGCCTCGGCTGGCTGCGCGCCGCGCAGCAGCGCTCGGCCGCGCTCGCGTGAGCGGCCCCGGCCTGCTTCGGCCGCATCGCTTCGAACCTCAAGACACCTGACGGAGAAACACAGATGGCAAAGATCGGCTTTATCGGCCTCGGCATCATGGGCTCGCATATGGCGCGCAACCTGATCAAGGGCGGTCACTCGCTGTTCGTGAACGGCAAATACCCGGTGCCGGACGACCTGGCCGGGCAGACCACCGTGCTCGCCGACTCGACGGCGATCGCGCAGGCAGCGGACATCGTGATCGCGATGGTCCCGGACACGCCCGACGTCGCGAACGTGCTGTTCGCGGACGACGGCGTCGCGAAAGGCCTGTCGGCGGGCAAACTCGTGATCGACATGAGTTCGATCTCGCCGCTGGACACGCAGCAGTTCGCGAAGCAGATTAATGCGCTCGGCTGCGACTACCTCGACGCGCCGGTGTCCGGCGGCGAGGTCGGCGCGCGCGACGCGACGCTGACGATCATGGTCGGCGGCCCGCAGCGCGCGTTCGACACGGCGAAACCGCTGTTCGACCTAATGGGCAAGAACATCTCGCTGATCGGCGACAACGGCGCGGGACAGACCTGCAAGGTCGCGAACCAGATCATCGTCGCGCTGAACATCGAGGCGGTCGCGGAGGCGCTGCTGTTCGCCGCGCGCTCGGGCGCCGATCCGGAACGCGTGCGCCGCGCGCTGATGGGCGGCTTCGCGTCGTCGCGGATTCTCGAAGTACACGGCGAGCGGATGACGAAACGCACGTTCAACCCGGGCTTCCGGATCGAACTGCACCAGAAGGACCTGAACCTCGCGCTCGACGGCGCGCGCAAGCTCGGGCTGTCGCTGCCGCACACCGCGAGCGCGCAGCAATTGTTCAGCGCGTGCTTCGCGAACGGCGGCAAGGCGTGGGATCACTCGGCGATGATCCGCGCGCTCGAACTGATGGCGAACTTCGAGATCGCCGACGCGCCGGATGCGCGGGCGAAGGCCGCGTAACGCGTCCGGCCGCGTTACGTCGCGCCGTGACGATGCGACGCGCATCTTCCGAAAGAAACAGAAGGACGTGGCAACCGCGCGCAACGCGCGGCTGCCGAGGTGGGGCGCTCCGCGGCGGCGATGGTCGCCGCGGGGCAAATCGGGCCGCTCTGGGCTGAGGGCGGCCAGTGGTAGGTGGGGTCCGCAGCGGCGCCCGGTGACGATGGGGAAGCCTTGGTCGGTCAGACATCGTCTCCGGGTGTCCGCCTGTCGGATTGCAGCACAGCGACGTATTCGCCGCCTACCTACGATCAGCGCGATCCGACGCGACGTTTCACAACAGGCGGCCGTCACGCCCGCGCGGACCGCGCATTTGTTAAAGATCGGCCACCTTTCTTCCGGCTGTCGCGTACCGGGTGTACCGTAACCGCTCCGAGTGTTTCTCAACCCCTGAAGGAGCGTGATCGATGGGTATCCTCAACTTCATCAAGGAAGCCGGCGAAAAACTGTTCGGCAGCGCGCCCGCCGCCGCACCGTCCGCGGACGAAGTGAACCAGAAGGCCGCCGACGCGATCGTCGCGTACGTCCGCGCGCAGAATCTCAGCGTGGACGGCCTTGGCGTCACGTTCGACAGCGCGACGCATACCGTCACCGTGACGGGCACCGCGCCGGACCAGGCAACGAAGGAAAAAATCCTCGTCGCGGCCGGCAACGTGCAGAACGTCGACAAGGTGGACGACCAGTTGAGCGTCACGGCCCCGGCGCCGGCCGCGCAGTTCCATACCGTCGTCGCCGGCGACAACCTGTGGAAGATCGCCGAGAAATACTATGGCAGCGGCGCGAAGAACGACGTGATCTTCCAGGCGAACACGCCGATGCTGAAGAGCCCGGACAAGATCTATCCGGGTCAGGTGCTGGTGATTCCGCCGCAGCCGTAACGCGCGGTTTCCTCCCATACCGCTGCGTGCCTGCTGACGCGGGCGCGCAGCGGCTTCCGCAGCGAACTCAATACAATTCAATACGTATCGAACACCTGCTGCAACGCCGCCGCGCCCGCATGGCCCGCGGCCAGCGCGAGCATCAGCAGCACGCGCGCCTTGTACGGATTCAGCGTACCCGCCGACACGAACCCGAGCGCGCCGTCCTGCGCCGCGCCATTGCGCATCACGTGGCCCGAGCCGGTGCGCGACGCACGCACGATCGCGACGCCCTGCGCGGCTGCATCCGCGAGCGCCTGTTGCAGTGTCGCGTGAAGCGAGCCGTTGCCGGTTCCCGCGACGACGATCCCACGCACGCCCGCCACCACCAGCGCATCGACCGCGGCGCGCGACACGCCCGCATAACTCGCGACGATCTCGACCTGCGGCCACTGCGCGCCGATCACGAACGCCGAATCGACCGTGTGCGGACGCAGCGCGCGCCGCTGGAATTCGACGCGTCCGTCCTGCACCCATCCCAGCGCGCCGACCTCCGGTGACTGAAACGCATCGACCGCATAGGTGCTGACCTTCGTCACGTCGCGCGCACAATGAATCCGGTTGTTGAACGCGACCAGCACGCCCTGCCCCGCCGCCGCGTTCGCAGCGACCGTGACCGCGTTCAGCAGGTTCAGCGGACCGTCCGCCGACAACGCGGACGCCGGCCGCATCGCGGCCGTCATCACGACCGGCTTCGTGCCCTTCACGGTCAGATGCAGCAGGTATGCGGTTTCTTCGAGCGTATCCGTGCCATGTGTAATCACGACACCGTCGACGTCGTCGCTCGCGAGCAGCGCGTTCACGCGCTGCGCGAGCTGAGTCCACAGCGCGAGCGGCATGTCCTTGCTGTCGATGCTCGCCACCTGCTCCGCGTGAATCCGCGCGATCGCGCCGAGACCCGGCACCGCGTCGAGCAACTGGCCGACGCCGATCACGCCGGCCTGATAACCGGCAGTGTTCGTCGCGTCGGGCGCCGCGCCGGCGATCGTGCCGCCGGTCGCGAGCACGGCGATGCGCGGCAGCGTATGCGCCGGCGTCGGAGAAGAGGAAGGAGTGACGGGTGTGTTCATGGCGGCGATTGTAAGCGATCCGACGCCGCGCGCGATCCGTCCGAACGGCCAACGGATGCCGCGCTACCCGTCCGTTCCAGTCATATGAACCGGCAGTAACAGAGGCCGCGTGAAAACCGCGCGCGGCCCCCTTCGCTTACGCGATCTCGCGCAATTGGGCCGCGATCTGCTGTTCGTTCAGATGCGGCGCGAACATCTCGATCAACCGGTAGGCGTACTGGCGCAGGAACGCGCCCTTGCGCAGACCGACGCGCGTCGTGCTCGCCTCGAACAGATGCTGCGTGTCGAGCGCGACGAGTTCGGTGTCGCGCTTCTCGTCGTAGGCCATCGCCGCGACGACGCCGATCCCCATTCCGAGTTCGACGTAGGTCTTGATCACGTCCGCATCGATCGCGGTCAGCACGACGTCCGGCAGCGCGCCCGCCTTCGCGAACGCCTGGTCGATGTGCGAGCGGCCCGTGAAGTCCTGGTCGTACGTGATGATCGGGTATTCGGCGATCTCTTCGAGCGTCAGGTTCTCGCGGCCGACGAGCGGATGCCCCTTCGGCACGACGACCACGTGATGCCACGAGTAGCACGGGAACGTGACGATGTCCGGATAACGGTCGAGCGCCTCGGTCGAGATGCCGATGTCCGCCTCGCCGTTGATGATCATCTGCGCGATCTGCTGCGGGTTGCCCTGGCGCAGCGCGAGATGCACCTTCGGGAACACCTCGGTGAACTTGTGCACGACCTTCGGCAGCGCGTAACGCGCCTGCGTGTGCGTGGTCGCGACGACGAGGTGGCCGCTGTCCTGATCCGCGAACTGGCGCGCGACGCGGCGCAGGTTCTCCGCGTCGAGCAGCATCCGCTCGATCAATTGATGCACCGCCTTGCCCGGCTCGGTGAGCCCCGTCAACCGCTTGCCGCGGCGGATGAAGATATCGACGCCGAGTTCGTCTTCGAGGTCCTTGATCTGCTTCGACACGCCCGACTGCGACGTGTACAGCACGTTCGCGACTTCGGTCAGGTTCATGTTCTGCCGCACGGCTTCGCGCACGAAGCGCAATTGCTGGAAATTCATGTTCTTGTCTCCGGTACAGCCGAAGGTTGGTTTAATACGCGGTCACTGCGCGGGAAACACGCGCAACGCGCGCGGCACCGCGGTCACGCCGTCGCCGACTTCGAGGCGCAGCGCGCGCCACGCCTCGCGGTCCAGTTGCGCTTCGAGCGCGCCGCCGGTGCGGCTTTCGAGTTCGATCCGCACCGAGCCGCCGAGCGGCACCACGCGCCGCACGTCGACGACGATGCCGTCGCGATGGCCGGTGTCCTGCGGATACAGCACGAGGTCGTGCGGCCGCACGTACGCGAGCGCCGGGCCTTCGAACGTCGATTGCACCTCGATCCCCTGTGCGGCGCCGTCCGCGACGAAACCGCGGCCGTCAACGTGGCCGCGCAGCCGGTTTGCCGCGCCGAGGAACTCGTAGACGAACGCGGTCTGCGGATGGTCGTACACGTCCTGCGGGCTGCCGACCTGCTCGACGTGACCCCGGTTCAGCACGACGATCCGGTCCGCGACTTCGAGCGCCTCTTCCTGGTCGTGTGTGACGAAGATCGTCGAGATGTGCAGGTCGTCGTGCAGCCGGCGCAGCCAGCTACGCAGTTCCTTGCGGACCTTCGCGTCGAGCGCGCCGAACGGCTCGTCGAGCAGCAGCACCTTCGGCTCGACCGCGAGCGCGCGCGCGAGCGCGATCCGCTGCCGCTGGCCGCCGGACAGCTCGGACGGGTACCGCTGCGCGAGCCAGTCCAGTTGCACGAGCTTCAGCAGTTCGTGCACCTTCTCGCGGATCGTCGCCTCGGACGGCCGCTCGTAGAGCGGCTTCACGCGCAGCCCGAACGCGACGTTCTCGAACACCGTCATGTGCCGGAACAGCGCGTAATGCTGGAACACGAAACCGACCTGGCGCTCGCGCGCGCCGACCGTGCCGACGTCCTGGCCCTGCAGCACGACCTGCCCCGCGTCCGCGTATTCGAGGCCCGCGATCACCCGTAGCAGCGTGGTCTTGCCACAACCGGAAGGCCCGAGCAGCGCGACCAGTTCGCCCGGCGGAAAGTCGAGCGACACGTTGTCGAGCGCGGTGAAGTCGCCGAAGCGCTTTTGCAGATTGCGAACGGTGATGCCCATTTACAGCTCTCCCTGTTGAGCCGGTCGGCGCACGGCGCCCGGCAGCGATGCATGAGTGGCGGCCCCGCCGACGCCATGGGTCGAGTCCGCCGAGCCGGCGGACGCGGCCAGCGGACCCGCATGCGCGGGCAGCGCGCCGGGGTCGCGCAGTTCGGCGGACAGGTGGCGTTCGGCGAGCAGCTTGAGGCCGAGCGTCACGAGCGCGAGCAGCGCCAGCAGCGACGCGACGGCGAACGCGGCCGCGAAGTTGTATTCGTTGTAGAGGATCTCGACGTGCAGCGGCATCGTGTCGGTCTGCCCGCGAATGTGGCCGGACACCACCGACACCGCGCCGAACTCGCCCATCGCGCGCGCATTGCACAGGATCACGCCGTACAGCAGGCCCCAGCGGATGTTCGGCAGCGTCACGCGCCGGAACATCTGCCAGCCGGACGCGCCGAGCACGTGCGCGGCCTCTTCCTCGTCGTTGCCCTGCGCCTGCATCAGCGGGATCAGCTCGCGCGCGACGAACGGGAACGTGACGAAGATCGTCGCGAGCACGATGCCCGGCACCGCGAAGATGATCTGGATGTTGCGGTCCTGGAGCCACGGCCCGAGCCAGCCCTGCGCGCCGAACAGCAGCACGTAGATCAGGCCGGAGATCACCGGCGACACCGAAAACGGCAGGTCGATCAGCGTCGTCAGCAGCGCCTTGCCCTTGAACTCGAACTTCGCGATCGCCCACGACGCGGCGAGGCCGAACGCGAGATTCAGCGGCACCGCGATCGCGGCGGTCATCAGCGTCAGCTTGATCGCGGACAGCGCGTCCGGATCGGCGAGCGAATTGAAATAGAAGCCGATGCCCTTGCTCAGCGCCTGCCAGAACACCGCGACGAGCGGCACCACGAGGAACAGCGCGAGAAACACCAGCGCGATGCCGGTCAGCAGCCAGCGGACCCACGGCGCTTCCGTCACCGGATCGGGACGGCGCGGCGCGCCCGGGCGAAGCGGCGTGCGGCTCATTGCGCACCTCCCGCCGTGGCGGCGCCCGCGGCATCGCCGGCACCCGGACGCGGCGCGGCGGACGACGCGCCGCGGCTCGTGCGCCGCTGCAGATACCACTGCAGCGTGTTGATCAGCAACAGCATCACGAACGACACGCACAGCATCACGACCGCGAGCGCGGTCGCGCCGGCATAGTCGTACTGTTCGAGCTTCGTGATGATGAGGAGCGACGTAATCTCGGACTTCATCGGCACGTTGCCGGCGATGAAGATCACCGAGCCGTACTCGCCGAGCGCGCGCGCGAACGCGAGCGCGAAGCCGGTCAGCAGCGCGGGCAGCGTGGCCGGCAGCACGACGCGGCGGAACGTCAGCCAGCGCGACGCGCCGAGGCACGCGGCGGCCTCCTCCTGCTCGCGCTCGAAGTCCTCCAGCACCGGCTGCACGGTGCGCACGACGAACGGCAGGCCGATGAACGTCAGCGCGACCAGCACGCCGGCCGGCGTGAATGCAATCTTGATGCCGAGCGGCTGCAGGAACTGGCCGATCCAGCCGTTGCCCGCATAGACCGCCGCGAGCGAGATGCCGGCGACCGACGTCGGCAGCGCGAACGGCAGATCGACGAGCGCGTCGACGATCCGCTTGAACGGAAACGAATAGCGCACCAGCACCCACGCGAGCAGGAAGCCGAACACCGCGTTGATCAACGCGCCGCCGAGCGCGGACAGGAACGTGAGCCGGTACGACGCGATCACGCGCGGCGACCACACCGCGCGGACGAACTGGTCCCAGTCGAGCGTCGCCGTCTTCAGGAAGGTCGCCGCAAGCGGAATGAGCACCACGAGGCTCAGATAAGCCACCGTGATGCCCAGCGTCAGGCCGAAGCCCGGTAACGCGCTCGGCTTGCGCAGTTGAAACGTCGTCATGCTCGTTGCTCTTTCGATGTTGCTCCGGCGCCGTGCGCCAAAAAGGCGCGCCACAGCGGCGCGCCTTGCCTGGAACATGGGCCGGTTGCAGCCGGCCCCGGTCCCGCCGTTATTGCGGCTGATAGATCGAGTCGAATACGCCGCCGTCCGCAAAGTGGGTCTTCTGCGCGTTCGCCCAGCCGCCGAACGTGTCGTCGACCGTGTACAGCTTCAGCTTCGGGAACTTCGCGGTCAGTTCGGCCGGCACCTTCGGCGAACGCGGACGGTAGAAGTTCTTCGCCGCGATCTCCTGGCCTTCGTCGCTGTACAGGAATTGCAGATACGCTTCCGACACCTTGCGCGTGCCGCGCTTGTCGACGACCTTGTCGACCACGGCGACCGGCGGCTCCGCGAGGATGCTCACCGACGGCACGACGATCTCGAACTTGTCCGGGCCGAATTCCTTCAGCGACAGGAACGCCTCGTTCTCCCACGCGATCAGCACGTCGCCGATGTCGCGCTGCACGAAGCTCGTGGTCGCGCCGCGCGCGCCGGAATCGAGCACGCCCGCGTTCTTGTAGACCTTCGCGACGAACTCCTTCGCCTTCTGGTCGTTGCCGCCCGGCTGGTGCAGCGCATACGCCCACGCCGCGAGGTAGTTCCAGCGCGCGCCGCCCGAGGTCTTCGGATTCGGCGTCACGATCGACACGCCCGGCTTCGCGAGGTCGTCCCAGTCCTTGATGTGCTTCGGATTGCCCTTGCGCACGAGGAACACGATCGTCGACGTGTACGGCGACGCGTTGTCCGGCAGGCGCTTCTGCCAGTCCTTCGCGACGAGGCCCTTGTTCGCGAGCGCGTCGATGTCGTAGGCGAGCGCGAGCGTCACGACGTCGGCCTGCAGGCCGTCGAGCACCGAGCGCGCCTGCGCGCCGGAGCCGCCGTGCGACTGCTTGATCGTCAGGCTTTCGCCGGTTTTCGCCTTCCACTGCTTCGAGAAGGCTTCGTTGATGTCCTGGTACAGCTCGCGGGTCGGGTCATACGACACGTTCAGCAGCGTCGTGTCCGCATGTGCGGCCGGTGCGACGGCGGCGAGGCCGACGAGCGGCGCGAAGCCGATTACCAGTTTGGCGGCCAGCGATTTCAGCCAGCCTGCGCGCCCCGTATTGCGATGACTCATCCACTTTCTCCGTGTTCTCGTGAGTGGGTTGGTGCTAACGATGGGGGCCAGTCTAACGACACGCCTACATCATTAAAAATAATTGTTCCTCATTCTTTAATACGCAAAAGTGGTAAGGGCAGACAGAATCGCCGCTGACGCGTCTTTTACGCCGTGTTGACGCCTCAAACCGACGCCGTAGCGCCGGTCTCATGAGCGAACTTCAAGTAACGCTTGAAAAGTGGCGAATACTGTATAAAAATACAGTCACCTGTCTATCCATACAGTGGCGCCATGACCAAACTCACCGCACGGCAGCAGCAGGTTTTCGACTTGATCCGGCGCGCGATCGAGCGCACCGGCTTTCCGCCCACCCGCGCGGAGATCGCCGCGGAACTCGGTTTCAGCTCGGCGAACTCAGCGGAAGAGCACCTGCGCGCACTGGCACGCAAGGGCGTGATCGAACTGGCGGCCGGCGCGTCGCGCGGCATCCGACTGATGCCGCAGGGCGACGAGCTTCCGCATCAGTTCACGCTGCCGCACGCGAGCATCATGCAGTTGTCGCTGCCGCTCGTCGGGCGGGTGGCGGCCGGCAGTCCGATCCTCGCGCAGGAGCACATCTCGCAGCACTACGCATGCGACCCGGCGCTGTTTTCGAGCAAGCCCGACTATCTGCTGCAGGTGCGCGGCCTGTCGATGCGCGACGCGGGCATCTTCGACGGCGACCTGCTCGCGGTGCAGAAGCGCACCGAGGCGAAGGACGGCCAGATCATCGTCGCGCGGCTCGGCGACGACGTCACCGTGAAGCGGCTGAAGCGGCGGCCGAACGGCATCGAGCTGATCGCCGAGAACCCCGATTACGAAAACATTTTTGTCGAGGCCGGCAGCGCGGATTTCGCGCTGGAAGGCATCGCGGTCGGCCTGATCCGGCCGACCGAATTCTGACCGCCGTCCGGAGAGAAAACCATGGAACGCCTTGCCCGCCTGTTGCCGTTTCGCCAGTTCGGCCGCCTTCGTCATCTGCGCGGCATCGCGTCGTGCGCGGCGCGTGCCGCTCAGGCGCTGCCCGTCACCGCCTCGCTGTTCGACGCGCCGGCCGCCGAGCCGAGGATCGATGCTAAAACCGAAGCCGCCCCGCTGCCCGTACTGCCGTCCGCGCAGCCGGCGTTCGCCCGCGTGTCGCTAAATAGCGGACTGAACGCGGAGCCCGCGCAGCGGGCGCCGGTCCGCGTGTATCACGGTCCGTCGCGGCTGATCATGGTCGGCACCGTCGATGCGGTCTGCCGGATGATCGACCGCTGCATCGCCGAGCAACAGGCGGAGTTGTCGGCCGCGCTCACGCGGTGACCGTGAGGATGTCGCGAGCCGGGATCGTTTTCTCGTGGCGGCGGTCAACGTCAGGTGTTCATTACTTCACCTGCCCGCCCCGATGACCGTTTCCCCCGTTTCCAGCAGACGCTGGCTCAAACCCGTCGCGATCACGATGATCGTCGTATTCGTCGTCGCGATGATCGGTTATGCGTATGCATCGCCGTACATCGCGCTGAACCGGCTCAAGCAAGCCGCCGACGCACGCGACGCGGCAACCTTGAACCAATACGTCGATTACCCGGCGCTGCGCGGAAGCCTGAAGGAAGAAGTCGGTGAGATGCTGCAGAAGCGGATCGGCGCGGAACACAGCAGCAATCCGCTGCTACTGTTCGGTGCGGTGATCGGCGCGGCGCTGATCGGGCCGCTGGTCGATGCGTACGCGACGCCGGACGGCGTCGCCGCGCTGCTGAACGGGATGCCGCCGCGCGGCGAGCCGGGCGAACGGCCGCCGGCCACGCCCGGCACCCCCGCGGCCCCGGGTCAGGACGTGCCGCCGCCGGCCGCACCGGCACAGGCTCAACCCGCGCCGCCTCCCGTCGCGAGCGCGACTGCACCGGAATCCCGGCCGCAGACGACCGCCGGCTACCGTGGCATCAACGAATTCGTCGTCACGTGGCGGCACGGCGCGGACGAACCGCGTTATGCAGCGATCCTGCAACGGCACGGCCTCTTTTCGTGGAAGCTCGCGGCCGTCGAGTTGAACGACGCGAACTGACCGTGGCGGCCGGCATTGTCCGCCTGCCGCCGCGCAAAGATATCCGCCAGGTCGAAAGCTCAGGCCGCTTCAGCAGCGGCCTGCTGCTTCTGTTCGGCCGGCGACGAGCACGCCACGAGAATGCTGCACGACACGCGGTCGAGCAGCGGCGTGTTCCCCGCCCCCATCCACCAGCGCGACAGCCCGGTCCGGCATCGATGGCCGACCACGACGAGATCGACGTGCAGTTCGTTCGCGAGATTCGCGATTTCGTCGATCGGATGCCCGAACGCGAAATGCCCCTGCGCGCGCACGCCCCGCTCGGTCAACCAGTCCACGCCTTCCTGGAGAATCTCGCGAGCGGTCTCCTCGAAGCGGCCGCACGCGACGTCGGTCAGAAGCCCCGCGCTCTGCGCGATCGTCGAGCGCATGTCGACCACCGACAGCAGATGGGTCTCCGCGCCAAGATCCAGCGCAAGGTCGGCGCCGCAACGCAGCGCCTTGCGGCCCTCGCGCGAGCCGTCGTAGCAAAGCAGGATTTTCTGGTAGCTCGCCATGGTCCTCTCCCCACCCGCACCGGTTGCGGGTTGTGCGCTTTCATGATGGTGCGCCGCAATTCCACATGCAAGCGCTGGAAAACGCCAGGTCGGCCGAGCCCCGTTTCGGCCCGATGCGGCGCTGCGGGAAAGCCCGCCGCGACCGCCAGCCGCCGCCGACGCGCGCCCGCCAATGCTCTAGAATAGGCCGCCTCGCGCCACACCGCCCTCATTTGCCACGCCATCGCCGCGCAACCGGACATGCCAGCCGCCATCGAATTCGAGCAGGTCGTTAAACATTACGGGAGCCGCCGCGTCGTGGACGGCCTGTCGTTCGAAGTCATGCCCGGCGAGTGTTTCGGGCTGCTCGGCCCGAACGGCGCGGGCAAGACGACGACGCTGCGGATGCTGCTCGGCATCGTCGCGCCGGACGCCGGGCGCATCAGCCTGTGCGGCGAGCCGGTGCCGGCCCGCGCGCGTTTTGCCCGCGCGCGTGTCGGCGTGGTGCCGCAGTTCGACAACCTCGATCCGGATTTCTCGGTCCGCGAGAATCTGCTCGTGTTCGGCCGCTACTTCGGGCTATCGGCCGCGCAGACCCGCGCGCTCGTCGCGCCGCTGCTCGAATTCGCGCGGCTCGAAAGCAAGGCGGACGCGCGCGTCGGCGAACTGTCCGGCGGGATGCGGCGGCGGCTGACGCTCGCGCGCGCGCTCGTCAACGATCCCGACGTGCTCGTGATGGACGAGCCGACCACCGGCCTCGACCCGCAGGCTCGCCATCTGATCTGGGAGCGGCTGCGCTCGCTGCTCGCGCGCGGCAAGACGATCCTGCTGACGACGCATTTCATGGAGGAAGCGGAACGGCTGTGCGATCGGGTCTGCGTGATCGAGGAAGGCCGCAAGATCGCCGAGGGCGCGCCGAATGCGCTGATCGAATCGGAGATCGGCGGCGACGTGTTCGAGGTGTACGGCCCGGACCCGGTCGCGCTGCGCGACGAACTCGCGCCGTTCGCCGAACGCACCGAGATCAGCGGCGAAACGCTGTTCTGCTACGTCGACGATCCGCAGCCGGTGCACGCGCGGCTGCGCCATCGCGCGAACCTGCGCTACCTGCACCGGCCCGCGAATCTCGAAGACGTGTTCCTGCGGCTGACCGGCCGCGAGATGCAGGACTGAACCCAACCGGACACACGACGCCGTTCCCCCCGTTTTCGACCAGCCCATGGAAGCCAAAACCCTCGACAAGACCCGCTCGCCTGCCGCCAGCGCACCGCAAAGCGAACCGTTCGCCGCGCTGCCGTCGAACGCCACGCACTGGTTCGCCGTGTGGCGGCGCAACTACCTCGTGTGGCGCAAGCTCGCGATCGCGTCGATGTTCGGCAATCTCGCGGACCCGATGATCTATCTGTTCGGTCTCGGCTTCGGGCTCGGGCTGATGGTCGGGCACGTCGACGGCGTGTCGTACATCGCGTTTCTCGCAGCGGGCACCGTGTCGTCGTCGGTGATGATGTCGGCGAGCTTCGAGGCGATGTACTCCGGCTTCTCGCGGATGCACGTGCAGCGGACGTGGGAAGCGATCATGCATACGCCGCTGTCGCTCGGCGACATCGTGCTCGGCGAGGTCGTCTGGGCCGCGAGCAAGTCGGTGCTGTCGGGCGCGGCGATCATGATCGTCGCGGGCCTGCTCGGCTATGCGAGCTTTCCGTCGATGCTGATCGCGCTGCCGGTGATCGTGCTGGCCGGGCTCGCGTTCGCGAGTGTCGCGATGATCGTCACGTCGATCGCGCCGTCGTACGACTTCTTCATGTTCTATCAGACGCTGGTGCTCACGCCGATGCTGCTGCTGTCCGGCGTGTTCTTCCCGATCGCGCAGTTGCCGGCCGCCGCGCAGCAGATCACGCTGATGCTGCCGCTCGCGCACGCGGTCGCGCTGATCCGGCCGGCGATGCTCGGCCGCCCGCTCGATCACGCAGCGCTGCATCTGATCGTGCTGACCGCGTATGTCGTGGTGCCGTTCGCGATCGCGTCGGTGCTGTTGCGCCGGCGGATGATGCGCTGATTCCAGTGCGCTCAAACTGCACTGCGGCGGACGGCGCTCGCCATCCGCCGCGGCGCAGGCCGAGACGTCACTCCTCGTCGTCGCCCCACGGAATCTCGACGTCGGTCACGAACGCGACCGTCGCGAACGGACCGCCGTCCTGGCGGCCGAGCTTGCCGTCCGCGCGATGCCATTCGACGCGGAACGTCGTCACCGCGGTGTCCGCGAGCAGGCGGATCGTGCGGACCTCCTCCGGGTCCATCTCCTCGACTGGGCCGTCCAGCGATACCAGCAGCTCCTGCGGCCACACGCCGTCCGCCGGGTCGTAAATGCGGTCGCCGTCCGGAATCGACGTGGATGCGTCGACGCCGATCGTCGCGGACGCGTCCACGATCATCTTGCCGAGCGCCCGCAATACCGCCGTCGCGCGCGCGGAATTCGCCTGGCGGATGGCGAGATCGCCGCGCGTCAGCGCCTGTTCGAGCTTCGGATTCGTTTTCTGTTGTGCCATGCTGATTCCCGAAACCGGGTCCTGTGGAGTGCGGACGGTTTCCCGCCCGCCGTTGATGCCGCGCGCCGACGCGCAAACGTGATGCCGCCGCCGGCTGCGTCGATGGTCAGAAACCCAGTGCGGCCGCCGCAAATCCCGCGACGACCCCGAAGCCGACGACCGTGGCCGCGACGAGCGCCAGCAGGCGCGGCCGGAACGAGCGCGCGAGCATCGCGAGCGACGGCACGCTGACGGGCGGCAGCGTCATCAGCAGCGCGCCGGCGGGACCGACGCCCATGCCGAGCGACAGCATCGCCTGGATGATCGGCACTTCGCCCGCGGTCGGGATCACGAACAGCATGCCGACGACCGCGAACGCGACGATCCAGCCGAGGCTGCTCGTCACGTCCGGCCCGATGTGCGGAAACAGCCACGCGCGCGCCGCGCCGAGCAGCAGCACCAGCACCACGTATTCCGGCACGAGCCGCGCGGCCAGCCGCACGAAAATGCCGAACCAGCGCGCGAACACGTTGCCGCCGTCGTCCTGCTGCCGCGTCAGCTCGACGAGCCGCGCGTCGGCGGCGCTCGCCTCCTGCGGCGTGACGAGCCGGTTCGCGACCCAGCCGAGCCCGAACACCATCAGTAGACCAAGCGCGAGCCGCAGCGCGCTCCACTGCCAGCCGAGCACGAAACCCATGAACACGAGCGTCGCCGGATTGAGCACCGAATTGCCGAGCCAGAACGCGATCGCGCCGCCCGCGGACGCCTGGCGCTCGCGCAGCCCGACGACGACCGGCGCCGCGCAGCACGTGCACATCATCCCCGGCACCGCGAGCAGGCCGCCGGCCGCGACACTGCCGAAACCATGCCGACCGAGCACGCGCGCGACCCAGCGGGCCGGCAGCAGCGCCTGCATGCCGGAGCCGAGCAAGAGCCCGAGCACCATCGCCTGCCAGATCGCCTTGCCGTACGCCCACGCGTAATCGAGCGCGGCCGTCAGCGATGGGGCCGGAGGATTCGCCGACTTGCCCATCAGGATCGAATTGCCGATCGAATGCGTCGCCTCGGCGGTGAACGCGCGGTGGTAGTAAGGAAACCACTTCACGTAAAAGAGACCGGCGATCGCCAGCAGCACGAACACCGGCCAGCCATAGCTGTACGTCGGGCTCCGCTGCGCTTCGCGTGCAGTGCTCATCGAAAAATCCTGTTTGTACTTGTGAACGGATGAAACGGCGCCGCCCGTGGGCGCCTGCGGACCGGCCGGACCGCGCGCGGTCCGCCACCGATATCGAGGATCGTAGTTCAACCGCGGGGGGTTAGCCAAACGGCCGCCACCGCACCCGCGGCGCGACCGGCCGCGCGGGGGACACGCCCGGACGGCGCGCGCCGGCGCGGCGGAAGTGGATCAGGACGGGCCGAGGCAGATCGAGAGGTCGTTACGGCGCCGGATTCGGCTGCTGCTCGTGCAGCGCATCGATCTGCGCGAGCGCTTCGGGCGACAGCTTCACGTCGATGCTGCCGATGTTTTCCTTCAACTGCTCCATCGACGTCGCGCCGATCAGGTTGCTGGTCACGAACGGACGGCTGTTCACGAACGCGAGCGCGAACTGCGCGGGCGTCAACCCGTGCTCCTTCGCGAGCGCGACGTAACGCGACGTCGCCGCGACCGCGTGCGGCTTGCTGTAGCGCGCGAAACGCTCGAACTTCGTGATCCGCGCGCCATCCGGACGCGCACCGCCCTCGTACTTGCCGGACAGCCAGCCGAACGCGAGCGGCGAATACGCGAGCAGACCGATGCCGTCGTGATGCGAGAACTCGGACAGGCCGTTCTCGAACGTGCGGTTCAGCAGGCTGTACGGGTTCTGGATGCTGACGATCCGCGGCAGGCCAAGCTTCTCCGCCGCACGCAGGAACTGCGCGACGCCCCACGGCGTCTCGTTCGACACGCCGATATGGCGAATCTTGCCCGCCTTCACGAAACCAGCGAGCACGTCGAGCGTCTCCTCGATCGGCACCGTATACGCGTCGTCGATCCACGGATACGCGCTGCGGCCGAACGTGGTCGTGCTGCGGTCCGGCCAGTGCAGTTGATACAGGTCCACGTAGTCCGTCTGCAGGCGCTTCAGGCTGCCGTCGAGCGCCTCGGTCAGGTTCTTGCGGTCGAACTGGTTGCCCTCGCCGCGGATGTGGCGCGGGTTGTGCGGCTGGCGCGCCGGACCGGCGATCTTCGTCGCGAGCACGATACGCCCGCGCGCTTCCGGATGCTTCGCGAGCCACGTGCCGATGTAACGCTCGGTCAGACCCTGCGTCTCGGGACGCGGCGGCACCGGATACATCTCCGCGGCATCGATCAGCGTGACGCCGTGGTCGAGCGCGTAGTCGATCTGCGCGTGCGCGTCGCTTTCCGTGTTCTGCTCGCCCCACGTCATCGTGCCGAGACCGATCAGGCTTACCTTTACGTCCGTGTCGCCGAGAGTGCGATATTCCATCGAAGCCATTCCGTCGTGTTTGGAGAAACGGGGACGTTAACACAGCGGCGGATTTTTTTCAGGCCCTGCAATCAAGGCCTACAGAACGCCGACGGGCGCGGCCGCGCGCGATGTGTCCGGTAGCGCGCACAGCCGTTGCGCGGCGCGCTGTATCCTGACCGGTCCGTATCCGAATGGCCGACCTCATGTGGAGCGCAATCAGCAGCGTCGGCGACGCCGCGCTGACCTTCCCCGTTGCGGTCGCGTGCGCGACCTGGCTCACGCTGTCCGACCGCCGGCTCGCGTGGCGCTGGGTGATGCTGCTCGCGGCAGGCAGCGCGCTGGTCGGCGCGACGAAGATCCTCTACTTCGGCTGCGGCATCGAAATCCGGCCGATCGACTTTCGCGTGATCAGCGGGCATACCGCGCTCTCGACGTCGGTGTGGACCGTCACGTTCGCGCTGCTATACCGGAGCGCCGGCGGCAACGTGATGTTCGGCGCGGCGACGGGCCTCGTGATCGGCGCGCTGACGGCGGTCGCAAGGGTGCTCGACAACGCGCATACGCCGTCAGAAGTCGTCGCCGGCTGGCTGCTTGGCGCGGCGATCGCGCTGCTGTTCGTGCATGCGCTGAAGCGATCGAGCGCGCGGATCGTGCTGTCGTCGGTGGGCGCGTGCGTGCTCGCGCTGATCGTCGGCGTCGCGTACGGGCATCACGCGCCGATTCAGGACATGATCGAGGACTATTCGCCGGGCGTCTGCGCGGGATTGCTCGATGCGATCGCGATGCGCCCTTGAGTTTTTCTGGCGCCGTGCGCCGCGCTGGGTTCTGTTACAGGTTGACCGGTGCGTGTCGGCGTCGCGGCGGCTTGCACATCATGGTTCGCGTGCCAGAATGATCGGCGGATCAGCTTCAGGGGAATTGCGATGGCAAGCCTGCGCACTTATGAGTACATGGGTTACGACATGACAGCCGGCGTGGACGGCGACCATGAACAGGGTTTCTTCGTGACGTCGCAGACCATCCGCAGTCTGTTCGACGGCACCAGCGATACGGTGCCGGTGGATGGCATCGCGGCAGGACGCTTTCCGAAACAGGACAACGCGTTCGATGCCGCGTTCGACAGGATCCGGGAGGAGATCGAGCGGAGGAAGGGGTAACTCTTGCTTCAGTGTTCTTGTGAAGCTTCTTGTAAAACGACAGGATTCCACCCTGGCAAAATGCAAAAAAGCCCGCTACGAGCGGGCTTTTGTTTGTCGCGCATTCTGTTTCTGCGCTCGACACTGACTACCTGAATTCTGCTGGGGTGGCTGATGGGACTCGAACCCACGACGACAGGAATCACAATCCTGGACTCTACCAACTGAGCTACAGCCACCACTGCTACAACCGTCGATTCGACTTGCACCTGAATGCAGCGCCGATCGAGAAGCGAGATTATACAAACACTGTATTCGTTTGCCTAGTCTTTTATTCAAGGATTTCGGCCGGCACGCGCAGATGCTCGCGCGCCTCGTCGAAGATAGCGAGATCGCGGGCAGCGAGCTTGCGGCTGTCGGACAGCACGCGACGCCAGCCGCGCGCGCCTGCGACTCCACGGTACAGCCCGAGCGCGTGACGCGTGATCGCACCGAGGTACGTCCCGCGCTTCAGTTCTTCCGCGCAATATTCGATCAGCTTCGCTTCGATCTGCTCGCGCGTCGGTGCAACGTCGGTCGAGCCGTAGAAGCGCGCATCGACCTCGGCCAGCACGTACGGGTTGTGATACGCCTCGCGGCCGAGCATCACGCCATCGACGTGCTGCAGATGCAACGCGACCTCGTCCAGCGTCTTGATGCCGCCGTTGATGATGATTTCGAGCGCCGGAAAGTCCTGCTTGAGCCGATACGCGTAGTCGTACTTCAGCGGCGGAATCTCGCGGTTCTCCTTCGGGCTTAGGCCCTTCAGGATCGCATTGCGCGCATGCACGATGAACACGTCGCAACCCGCGTCGGCGATCGCACCGACGAAGTCGCGCACAAACGCGTAGTCCTCGACCGCGTCGACGCCGATCCGATGCTTGACCGTCACCGGCACCGACACCACGTCCCGCATCGCCTTCACGCAATCGGCGACGAGTTGCGGTTCGTTCATCAGGCAAGCGCCAAATGCGCCGCGCTGCACACGCTCGGACGGGCAGCCGCAATTCAGGTTGATTTCGTCGTAGCCCCATTGTTCGCCGAGCTTCGCCGCGCGCGCGAGGTCTTCCGGCTCGCTGCCGCCGAGTTGCAGTGCGACCGGCGCTTCGGCGGGGGTAAACGCGAGATGGCGCGGCACGTCGCCGTGCAGCAGCGCGCCGGTCGTCACCATTTCCGTATAGAGCCACGTATGGCGCGATACGAACCGGTGCAGCGAACGGCAATGACGGTCGGTCCAGTCCATCATCGGCGCGACACTAACGCGGCGCGGGCTGGAAATGGGGTTGGCGGACATAAAAATCACATGAAATTGCGACGTAACCGCGTATTTTACCGCAAGCTGGCAATCCGGCCGGCTGCGCCGGTTATGCGGCAATGCGGCGAATAACCCTGCTGGCGTTATGTAAGTTCGGGGCCGTTTTTGTGCACTGCAAAGATTTTTTCGTGGACTCTATTGGGGTCTGTTCGTCGCTCAACCGCGCCGATATTGGCTGACAGGATTGTTTCCATCGCCGGAATAGTAAATTCAGATTATCAGCCTTATTATCCGATAGTAGGTGTATACACTAGGTCCCAGTTGACGCGGCTTCTGGACTCTCGCTCCCGGCGCAGCGCCATCCCGAACCGCAGTTGAACCTGATATTGGAGTCGATGATGAAGACCAAACTGATCGCCGCGCTGCTGGTTGCAGCTTCCGCCGCCGTTGCCGCTCCCGCGTTTGCCAGCGGCTATGGTCCGGCCCCGTTCTATCGCCCGGATGTCGGCGCGCCCGCGTCGCAGCAGGGTGTCAGCGCGCAGACCGTCGCGGCCGAACGCGCGCAGGCACAGGGCGTCACCAGCGCATACGGCGGTGTCGCCGGTGCATCCGCTCAGTCGGGCAACCGTGCCGAGCGCGTGAATGGCCCGCAATCGGTGTTCTTCGGTCACTAAGCACCGAAGGCCGTCCGTCAAGGCGGGCTAGAAAAAGCGCCGGGCGTCGAAAGACGTCCGGCGCTTTGTTTTTGTTCTCCGTGTTCGGCGTTGCTAGAACGGCTAGAACGACTGACTAACCCACTCCCCCAACTTCCTTATCGACCACCGCCTTCCCCGCGTCGATCCCCGCCTCCGCTGCCGCCCGCTCCGTCGGCCAAAGCCGCTCGATATGCACGAGCCGCCAGTCCACCACGACCACCTTCCCCTTCAGCACACGAAAGTGCGCCTTGACGCCGGTTAATACCTGCTCGACGGCGACCTCGATATCGTACTCGCGATAGCGCTCGTGGTAGTCGCCCATGTCGATGCCCTTCGGCTCCATGATCGTCTCCATCGTGGATAGCCGGTCCATCGTAGCACCACCACTACGCGCGGCCCGCGCGCCGCGCACCCTACCTCAAAGCCGCGCGATCGACACCTCGGTCGACTTCACCAGCGCGACGACCTCCGACCCGACCTTCAGATCGAGTTCGTCGATCGAGCGGGTCGTGATCACCGACGTGACGATGCCGAACGGCGTATCCACATCGACCTCCGACACGACCGGCCCGCGAATGATTTCCTTGACCTTGCCGCGGAACTGGTTACGCACGTTGATGGCGGAAATGCTCATTTAATCGACTCCAGAAATTCAAACGAGGAAGCGTCCGAAAACGCGGAAATGAAACGTTCAGATCGCCCAGCGGACATCGCTCGGGCTGACCGGCGGCGAACCGCCCGGCCCGCGATGATGCGAGCCGTCCGCGAACACCGGCTCGTCGGTATTCAGCACGCGCTTGAGCACCTGCTCTTCGAGCGCGGCGAACCGCGCATCCGAACGGGCGCGCGGCCTTTCGAGCGGCACCGGCTGGTCAAGCGCGATCTGCCCCGCCTCGACGAGCAGAATGCGGTCGGCCAACGCAACCGCCTCATGAACGTCGTGCGTGACGAGCAACGCCGTGAAGCGATGCTCGCTCCACAACCGTTCGATCAACGCGTGCATTTCGATGCGGGTCAGCGCATCGAGCGCGCCAAGCGGTTCATCGAGCAGCAGCAGGCTCGGCCGATGCACGAGCGCACGCGCCAGCGCGACACGCTGACGTTGACCGCCTGACAACCGCGACGGCCATTCGCCCGCGCGCTCCAGCAGGCCCACTTCGTTCAGCACCGCGCGCGCATCGTCGCGCGCGCCGCGACCGAGGCCGAGCATCACGTTCTGCAGCACGGTTTTCCACGGCAACAGGCGCGCGTCCTGGAACATGATCCGCGTGTCGAGCGCCTCGCCGTTCGCGCCGCGCTTGATCACCGCGCCATCGCTTGCCGATTCGAGCCCGGCGATCAGCCGCAGCAGCGTGGATTTCCCGCAACCGCTGCGTCCGACGATCGCGACGAAACTGCCGCGCTCGATCGACAGGTCGAAGTTATCGAGTACCGTGCGCTCGCCATAGCGTTTGCCGACACCGCGCAGTTCGACCGCGACGTCGTGGGGCGGCGGCGTCGCGGCGCGGGTCAGCGCACCCGAATCGACCGCGCCTTGCGAAACACCGCCCTGCGCATGCGGACCCTTCGCACTCGCGTCCACGTCGGTTCGGTCGCGGCGGTAACCGGCAGAAAACGTCGTCGCACTCATCACCGTCCTCCTCGTTGATACGCGGGGTGCCAGCGCAGCGCGATACGTTCGAGATATTTCGCGAGCAGGTCCGCGACTTTACCGAGCGCCGCATACAGCAGGATGCCGACGACCACGACGTCGGTCTGCAGGAACTCGCGTGCGTTCATCGTCATGTAGCCGATGCCCGACTGCGCGGAGATCGTTTCCGCGACGATCAACGTCACCCACATCAGCCCGAGCGCGAAGCGCACGCCGACGAGAATCGACGGCAGCGCGCCCGGCAGGATCACTTCGCGATACAGCGCGAAACCCTTCAGCCCGTAGCTGCGCGCCATCTCGACGAGATTCGGATCGACCGAGCGAATCCCATGGAACGTGTTCACGTACATCGGGAAAAACACGCCGAGCGCGACGAGGAATACCTTCGCCTCTTCCTCGATCCCGAACCACAGGATCACGAGCGGGATCATCGCGAGCGCGGGAATGTTGCGGATCATCTGCACGGTCGAATCGAGCGCGGTTTCGACCGGCCTGAAAAGACCGGTCGCGAGCCCGAGCACGAGGCCGATGCCGCCGCCGATCGCGAAACCCGACACCGCGCGCCACGTGCTCACACGCACGTCCTGCCACATCTCGCCCGACTCGATCAGCGACCATGCGGCCTTCACGACCGCGAGCGGCTCCGGCAGCACGCGCGTCGACAGCACGCCGCTGCGCGCGGCGAGTTCCCATGCGGCGAAGATCACGAGCGGCACGAGCCACGGCGCGAGCCGCGCGAACGACGCACGCAGCAGCAGCGCGAACACGCGGCGCGAACCGGCGCTCGCGCCCGGCGCGCGGCCCGTGCTGGCGGCGGCGTTGCCGTTCGCGGTCACAGCGGATTGGGTCATCGGTAGTTCCTCATTCGATGCGCGGCGACCGGTCCGCCGCGCGGCATTGCAATGGCGATGCGACGCCGGTTCAGCTCTGCGAAGCCTTCGGCGCGTAATGATTGCCGACGATCTCGCCGAACGGACCCGACAGCGGTCCGCCCGCCGTCTTCGTCGTGCGTCCCGGCAGCAGCGGGAACACGAGTTCCGCGAAGCGATACGACTCTTCGAGGTGCGGATAACCGGACAGGATGAACGTCTCGATGCCGAGATCCGCGTATTCCTTCATGCGCGCCGCGACCTGCTCCGGATTGCCGACGAGCGCGGTGCCCGCGCCGCCGCGCACGAGGCCGACGCCCGCCCACAGGTTCGGATACACCTCCAGTTCCTTGCGGCCGCCGCGCTTGCCGCCGTGCAGCGCGGCCATCCGGCGCTGCCCTTCGGAGTCCATCTTGTTGAACGCGGCCTGCGCGCGCGCAACGGTTTCGTCGTCGAGACGGCTGATCAGGCGATCCGCGGCATCCCACGCTTCCTGTTCGGTCTCGCGCACGATCACGTGCAGGCGGATGCCGAAGCGGATCGTGCGGCCATGCTCGGCGGCACGCGCGCGAATGTCCGCGATCTTCTTCGCGACGGCTTCGGGCGGCTCGCCCCACGTCAGATACGTGTCGATGTGCTCGCCCGCCATCTCGTGCGCGGCGGGAGACGAACCGCCGAACCACAGCGGCGGATACGGCTGCTGGACCGGCGGATACAGCGCCTTGCCGCCCTTCGCCGTCAGATGTTTGCCGACGAAATCGATCGACTCGCTGTTGTGCGACGCTTCGAGCAGCTTGCGCCAGATGTGCAGGAACTCGTCGGTGATCTCGTAGCGCGTGTCGTGATCGACGAATACGCCGTCGCCTTCGAGTTCGGCCGTATCGCCGCCGGTCACGACGTTGATCAGCAGCCGGCCGTTCGACAGCCGGTCGAACGTCGCGGCCATCCGCGCGGACAGCGCCGGCGACGACAGGCCAGGCCGGATCGCGACGAGAAACTTCAGGCGCCGGGTCGCGGCGATCAGGCTCGATGCGACAACCCACGCGTCCTCGCACGAACGGCCGGTCGGCAGCAGCACGCCTTCGTAGCCGAGTGTATCGGCGGCGACGGCGATCTGCTGGAAGTACGCGAGGTCAGCGGCGCGCGCGCCCTCGGAAGTCCCCAGATAGCGGCTGTCCCCATGGGTCGGGATGAACCAGAACACATTCATGCGTTACTCCTGCTGTCTTTATTCGAAACGGAAAACGTCGGAATCGGGAAACGCGGACCGCCCGCGCCAACGCGCCTCAGCGCGTGCGGCAGGCCGGCCGGCAAGGCGCAGCGCAGGCTGCGAAGCGGGCTGTAAAACAGGCTGTAAAGCGGGCAAGACGGAACGACTGCGGCCAGGACATTGCGGCGGTTTCCCCTGCTGCGCGGCGTGACGTTGGGTTCGCGCGCAGCGATTCGATGACGGCGGCGCCGTCGACATGGGGACTCAGTCTATGGATCGGGTAGATCGTTTTGAACGATTTTTTTTAGCTTAGGTTTTCCACTTTCGTGATTAGCCCGACGCTTTAGCATACGGCGCAACGTCGTGCGACAGCCGCGCGCCGATATAATGGCGCACGCTTCGATGGAAGCGCCCATAACATCGCGCGCGGCGCGAGCCTGCGGTGCGGCGCATCCCGCAGATCGCAGCCGCGCCGGACGCCGCGTCGCACGCTTGCGCCCATAGGGTCGCCTATGAGTCGATAGCGACGACGCGCGACACCCTCATGCCTCTCACATGCAAAAATTCATTCTGCCGTTCGTCTCGGGCTTTCTGGCTTCGCTGTTCTTTCGCGAAGCGACGCTCGCGCTGCTGCATGCAGCGGAGCTGATCGATCAGGCCGGCTTCTCGACCGCGCCGTTCGCGCCGCTCGGCCTCCCCGAGTTCCTCGCGAACGCGATCTGGAGCGCCGTCTGGGCGGTGCTGATGGCATGGCTGCTGCGGGTGTCCTCGCATCGCGCGGCGCCGTGGGTCCAGGCGTTCGTGTTCGGCGGCATCGTGCTGACCGCGGCGACCGTGTTCGTCGTCGATCCGCTGCGCGGCATCTGGCCGACCGGCAACATGCTGCCGCGCCTCGCGGTCGGCTTCGCGTCGAATGCGATGTGGGGATGGGGCGCGCTCGTGTTCATGCGCGCATTCATGAGCGAGACGCGCGACGACGACTGACTTGCGCCGTCAGCCGCGCAAACGTTAGCCGCCGCCGGGGTCAGCCGACCAGGTCGCGCAGCGGATGCTGCGCGGCGCTCCACGGGCTCTCGAACATCCGTTCGACGTCTTCCGCGCGCACGTCCTCGATCCGCTCGATCCGCCATTGCGGGCGGTTGTCCTTGTCCACGAGCCGCGCGCGTATGCCTTCGATCACGTCGCCCTGCGCGAAACTCGACCGTGTGAGATCGAGATCGCGCCGCAGGCATTCGGCCATCGATCCGTCCGCGCGCGCCACCACGTCGAGCGACACCGCCATCGACAACGGCGAGCGCTCGCGCAGCACGCCGATCGTGCGCGCGGCCCAGTCGGCCGCCGCGCCGTCCGCCTCGTGCTGCGCCGCTTCGAGCGACGCGAGGATGCGCGGCACGTCCGGCTGCGCGAAATGCCGGTCGATCCACGCGCGTGCATTCGCGAGCGCGGACGCGTCCGGCGCCGGCGCGCCGCCGCTGTTCGCTTCGGCCTCGCGGCGAATCCGCGCGACGATGTCCGCGCCGGTTTCGAACGGCTCGCTCTGCAGCGCGTCGATCAGCGCGGGCCACGCGGCCTCGTCGAGCCACACGTCGGCGAGGCTGACGTACAGCGCGTCGGCGGCCTCGATCGTCTCGCCGGTCACCGCGAGGTAGCGGCCGACCGCGCCGCGCGTGCGCGCGAGAAACCAGCCCATGCCGACGTCCGGAAAAAGGCCGATGCGCGTCTCCGGCATCGCCATCCGCGTCGTTCCGCCGACCACGCGCAGCCCCGCGGTGCGATGCGCGCCCTGCGAGATGCCCATCCCGCCGCCCATCACGATGCCGTTCAGGAACGCGATGTACGGCTTCGGGTACGTGAAGATCGCATGATCGAGCCGGTATTCGTCGATGAAGAACGTGTCGATCGCGTGCTGGTCGCCGTCGCGATGCGCGTCATACAGAAAACGGACGTCGCCGCCCGCGCAGAACGCGCGCGGATGGCGCGACAGCACGATCACCGCGAGCACTTCCGGGTTTTCGCGCCACGTGTCGAGCGCGGCGTGCATCGCGCGGACCATGCCGGTCGTCAGCGCGTTCAGCGCCTGCGGGCGATCGAGTTCGATAAAACCGATGCCGTTCGACACGCGCGTGGCGACATGCGGATCGGAGGCTTCAGCGTAGGCGGGTTGTGACATGGCGGCTGACGGGACGGTGACGGAAACGGCCGCGACGCGCGATGAAACCTGGCAACTTCGGGCGGCATCGGGCGGCGCGCACGTCGGGAGGCTATCACGACGACGGCGCTTTCGGCTTTCGGCTCCGCGCGGCGGCGCGCGTCGCGGGAGAGGCCGCCGGAGCCGCCGGCCCCGCATCGACCGGCTTGCCGCCGCGCGCGCGCGCCGGCGCGGACGGCGCGCCGAACCACGCGTCGAACGTCGTATCGACGATCGTTTCCAGCGGCGCATGCGGAAACACCGGACACGTGAGCGACAACGCGACGATTCCGTGCAGCGTCGCCCATAGCGCCTCGGCCCACGTCGCCGGGTCCGCGTCGGCGGGTACGCGGCCGTCCGCCTTCAGCGCGGCGAGCGCGTCGGTCAGCAGACGGAATGCGGCGTCGCCGGCGTCGTCATCGGCTTCGCCCTCTTTTTTCGCGCCGCCGAGCGCCGCGCCGGTGTAGCTCGGGTTCTCCATGAAGATCAGCCGGTACGTCTGCGCATGCTCGCGGCCGAACCCGACGTACGCATGGGCTAGCGCGTGCAGCCGCTCGCGCGGATCGGCGATCTGCGCGAGTGGCGCGAAGCTGCCGAGCAGTTGCGCGTACCCCTCCTCGCACAAAGCGCGCGCGATCTCGTCGCGGCTTGCGAAGTGCAGATAAAGCGTCGCGGGCGAATACTCGATCGCGTCCGCGATCTTGCGCATCGACAACGCGGCGAAGCCGTCGCGCATCACGATGCGGCGCGCCGCGCCGAGGATGCGCTCGCGCAGCGCCTGCTTCTCCCTGTTCTTTCGGTCGGCGATTCCCATGCCGGCGATTGTCCGGTTGACAAACTGAAAAGTCAATTTAAACTGAACACCGTTCACTGAACATTGTTCAGTAACTACTCACCGATCAAGCAGCGCCGATTCGCGGCGCGATGTTCGACCTGACCCACGGAGCACCGTCATGGAAAGCACAGGAAAAGTCGCGCTGTTCGGCGCAACGGGCGCGACCGGCGCCCGCATCGCGGCCGCGCTGCGCGCCGCCGGCCGACCCCGCCGAATGATCGCGCGTTCGCGCGCGCAACTCGCGGCCGCGTTCGGCGACGATCCGGACGCCGAACTCGTCGAATGGAATCCGGACGATCCCGCGTCGATCGTCGCCGCTGCAACGGGCGTCGATACCGCCGTCTATCTGGTCGGCGTGCCGTATCACCGGTTCGAACTGCATCCGCAGCTGATGCGCAAGACCATCGACGGGCTCGTCGCCGCCGGCGTTCGCCAGTTGATCCTGATCGGCACCGTGTACCCGTATGGCCGCGCGCGCACGAATCCGGTGACGGAGTCGCATCCGCGCGAGCCGCATACGTTCAAGGGCAGGATGCGGCTCGAACAGGAAAACCTCGTGCTCGCCGCGCACGGCCGCTCGGGGCTGTCGACGCTGGTGCTGCGACTGCCGGACTTCTACGGCCCCGGCGTCGAGCGCAGCCTGCTGAATTCGCTGTTCAACGCGGCCGCAACCGGCTCGCGCGCGCAGATGCTCGGCCCGATCGACGCCCCGCACGAATTCGTGTTCCTGCCGGACGTCGGCCCGGTCGTCGAGACGCTGACGCGCACGCCAAATGCTTTCGGCCGCGTGCTGCACCTCGCGGGCGCGGGGACGATCACGCAACGCGAGATCGCGTCGCGCGCATTCGCGCTCGCCGGCAGGACGCCGAAGCTGATGGTCGCGGGCAAGCCGATGCTGCGCGTGCTCGGGCTGTTCAACCCGCTGATGAGGGAACTGGTGGAGATGCACTATCTGCTCGCCGAACCGCTGGTGCTCGACGATTCGAAGCTGCGCGCGCTGATCGGGCCGATCCACAAGACGTCTTACGAAGAAGGCATCCGGCAGTCGTTCGCGGCCGCGAGCGCCGCGCTCGCGCTACCGCGCGAGGCTCGCCGCGTGCCGGCCTGACGCGGTCGCCGCACGACGCGCAGGGACGCGTGGCGGCGCGCTCGGGGTACGTTCAGTTCACGACGCTACCGGGCGGAAAATGCCCGCTTTTCAGCAGCACCGGCGACCCGTTGCTGATTTCCAGATGCGCGCGCGCGACCGCTTCGATCCGCGCGCGGCCGGCGTCGAACGCGCGCAGCCACGCGTCGAGACTCGCGCCGCCCGCGCCGAAATGGTCTTCGAGCGCCTCGACCGAAATCGCGCACGGCACGCGCTCGCCGTCGACCAGCGCGGCGAACACGACGGTCAGGTTGGCGTCGCGATACAGCGGCGCGTCCGCGGGAAACTGGATTTTCATGGCAGCCCTCTTGAGGAGTGCGTCGAAAAGCCTGTGACGGCTCGCGGCGTCGGCGGGTTCCGATGCCGCTTCGATAGTAGTCGCTGGATCGCCCCGAGGACGGCAAGCTGCGCGGCCCGCGTCCGCCCGCAAACCGGCATCGCCTGTGCCGCACGATGCCGGCCGTTGACGGTCGGCCGCGCTGCATCGCGCATCCGTGCATGCCACACTGTCGGCTCGCTCCCTTTACCGGCCCACTAACGACCCATGCAACCGCAATTGAAGGGCAGATACTTCATCGACGACCGCGAGATCGCCGAGCCGCACGCGGCGAAGCAGTGGTTCCACTACGCGGACGAGCATGAGATCGATGTCGCGCGCGCAATCAGTCTGTGGGAGGACGCGGCGACGCCGGACGGCCATGCGAGCCGCGACGAAATCCTCCGCGCGGGCATCCGCATCGTGCCGCCGGAACGCTGAAACGACGCGACGCAGCGCTCAATGCGCCTGCATCTTCGAGAACAGGTTCAGCACCACCACACCGGCGACGATCAGACCGAGCCCGAGCACCGCGGGCAGATCGGGCACCTGCCGGTACAGCGCCATCGCGACGAGCGTAATCAGCACGATGCCGACGCCGGACCACACCGCATACACAATGCCGACCGGGATGCTCTTCAGTGTCAGCGACAGCCCATAGAAAGCGATCGCATACCCGACCACGACGATCGCGGACGGCACGAGACGCGTGAACCCGTTCGACGCGCGCAACGCCGATGTCGCGACGACTTCCGCGACGATCGCGACCGCGAGCCACGTCCATGCAGACATCCGCATCGCGTCAGACCTTCGCGAGCGCGAGCACGCCGTAATCGGCGCCGAGTTCGGCGCACAGCGCCTCGACGACGAGTTCGTGATCCGCGCGCTGCGGCAGCCCCGACACGGTGATCGAGCCGATCACGCCCGCGCCGGCGACAGTCAGCGGGAACGAGCCGCCGTGCGGCGCGTATTCGGACACGGGCAGCCCGTGTTTGTCCGCGAGTGTCGTGCCCGCCTGCTGCATCTTCAGCCCGACCGAATACGAACTGCGCCGGAAGTGCTCGACGACGCGCGACTTGCGGCGCACCCAGTCGGCGTTGTCGGGCGTCGTGCCGTCGAGCGCGCAGAAAAAGAGCGGATGCCCGAACGTGCGCACGTCGATCGCGACCGCGAGCGAACGGGCCAGCGCGAGTTCGTGCAGATACACGCCGAGTTGCCACGCGCGGCCGGCGTCGAAACGGGGAAACACCAGCGCGTGCTCCTGCGCGGCGATCGATTGAAGATCGTGAACGATATCCATGGGCAGATCGTGTGATGAACGGTGCAATGTCGGGGTAGCAATGTTCGTCGGGCGGTTCGCCCACCCGACGAGCGAGTCCCCGATTCTAGCCGCTCCCCTCCGGCCGGCGTACATGCTGCGATCGCCTTGCGTCCGGCCGATAAAAGTACTTCGTCATTTACTGTTGACCGCGTGTCGGAAAATGTCCTATAATCTTTTCTTCGACGGACGCGGGGTGGAGCAGTCTGGCAGCTCGTCGGGCTCATAACCCGAAGGTCGCAGGTTCAAATCCTGCCCCCGCAACCAACCGAACCGACTTAAAGGGTTACAGCGTTTTCGCGTGTAACCCTTTTTGTTTTTCGGCGGACGTGTAACCCCGGTGTAACCGCAACAGATCAACGTTGAGCGGGCAGCATCGCGGTGGCGCGCATGTCATCTGTTCCGCCGACCGGCAAGGGGCCGTCCGCAAGACGTTGCACCTTCGCCCACGCGTCGACGAACCGGTATCGCGGCACACGGGAAAGTTGCCGGTCATGTACCGCCAGCACGCCCTCCAGCGCAGCACGTTCTGCCATCTCGACCGAGCACCAACCGCCCGGATGCTCCGCGCGCGCAAGGACGCCCTCCAGCGCGCTTGCGCGCCATGTCGAATATCATCGCATCCATCCCCGCATCGGCCGCCCCGTCCCTGTACCGGGCAAGATAGAGCGCCCGCGCAAGCCGCGCCACCTGCTCCATGCCGCCGCGCCCGCTGCACGGCACCGACAGCGCCAGGTGATACTCCAGCGACAGCACCTGCACCCGGCACGGCTCAAGCGGCAGCAGCATATTGCGCGGCAGCGGCAGGTGGCCCCGTTTGCATTGCCCTTTTCCCGACATGGCTGTCCGTCCTAGAACTGCCCGGTCGCCTGGAAGCCAAGGGTGACGCTCGATGCAGGGAAACCCGATGGCTTGTAGACGGGCGTGCCCGCGAACAGGTCGTAGCTGTATGTGCCAAGACGGGTCGGCACACCGCCGCGCACCCCCGCTACCGCACCGGCCAGTTGCGTGCCACCCAGCCATGCCGCCGAGCGGCCCCACACGCGGCCATAGTCCAGGCCCGCATACAGTGCGTGTCCTGTCTGTCCAAGCGGCATCTGTAGCTCATTGCGCCAGTAGAAACCCTTCTCCGCCGCCAGCATCGTCTCGCCGCTGAATCCGCGCACCGTGTAACGGCTGCCGATCGTCAGGTCATCGATGTAGTTCAGTTCGTTGTTCGTGAACTGGCCATGAACGGTGCCGACGTAGCGGAACGGCTGTTTGCCCACCGCGAACGGCACCGACAGGTTCGCGTCGAGCAGCGACAGGTGAAAGCGGTACGTCGGGCCGCTGGCGGTATCCGGCGTCGCCCCGAGCCAGCCGATGCCCTGCCGGTACGCGAGCGTGCCGTCGAACTGCGCCGCGCCGAAGTAGTGGCGATTGGTCAGCCCCAGTTCGACGAACGTGTTGTCGCGCCGCTGCTGCGGGATCTCCGTGTCCTCGATGAAGCTCGCGCCCCAGCGTTTCGCCAGTTGCACCTGCACGCCCAGCACGTCGTCCTGGCTGCGCCGCAGCACCCGACGCAGTTTCAGCCCCGCCGTCTGCGCGTTGCCGCTCGCGACGAAGGTCTGGTTCACCCCGGCGATCCGCTGGTAGTACGTGTTCGCATTGCCGAACAGCGTCGCCGTCCAGTAGCCCCACGGCACCGAGTACGAGCCGTTCCAGCCGTGCGAGCCCAGCCGTTTGTCGCCGAACTCCAGGTCCTGGCTGAACCCGGCGTTGAAGATGTCGTTCAGCCCGAGCGGGTTGTCGATGCCGATGGCGAGGTTGCCCTGCAGCCGGCCCGTCGCGCGGCTGCCCGAGTTGTCGACCGACGCGACCACGCTCCACGGCTTCGTGCGTTTGACGGTAAGCACGATGTCGCTCTCACCGGGCAGGTCGGCGGGGACGATCTGCATGTCGGCGTCCTGGCTGCTGACGCGCTTCATCTGCTCCAGGCCCTGTTCGAGATCGCGCAGGTTCAGCACGTCGCCAGCGCGCGTGGGGAACGCGGATCGCCATGTGCCGTAGACGGACGGGTCGGTGAAGCGGATGTCGCGGATGACGCCCGGCACGAGCGCGACTTTCAGGGTGCCGGTGGACAGGTCCTGTGCGGGCAGCAGCACGCGCGTGGTGATATAGCCGTGGCCGAGAATCGTCTGCTGCAAGCCTTTGACGATTGTGTCGAGGCCCTGTTTGCCGATGCACTCGCCCGCGTAGTGATCGAGCCAGTCGTGCGCGAACGCAAAGCGGTCCTGCGGCAGCGACGATGCGCCTTTCTCACGCACGGCATCGGGCAGGGTCGCCGGAACGTCGAGCGCGAACGTGTCGATGCGAAAGCACGGCTGTTCCGCGGGTAGTGCCGGCCACCCAGCCGCCGCAGACACGGTCGAGCGTACGCTGGGCGTCTGCACGGCCGCATCGCGCTGCTGCGCGTCGCGCTGCTGCTGGAGCCGGTTCTGTTCGGCATTGGCGCGTGCCGCCGCGGCCTCGTCGGCAGGCGTAATCGCCTGCTGCGCCGAAACGCTGGTCGCTGCAAGCAACAGCGACACTGAAATAGCCGTTGCCGCCCGTTTTATTTTCGTCATGTATTTCACCTGCTGGCCTACGCCGACCGGGTAACCATCCAAACCCCGACCAGAATGATTAATGCGCCGGCCACCTGTGGCGGCTGCAAAAGATGCTCGTGCAGCGCGGTGAACGCGAGCACCACGAGTATCGATACCGCCACCATCAACGGGTAGGCGACGCTGAGATTCGCTTTGCGCAGCGCAATCGCATACAGCACAAAACCAATGCCGTAAGCGCCGATGGCGCCGAAGCGGAACGCCCACGGCCACTCCGCCGTTCCCTGCGACGCGGCGACACGCAGCAATACGCTCGCCAGTCCACCGAATGCGCCGCTCGCGACGATGAGCGCCCAGTTCAATTCGCCGCCTCCGTTACTTCCGGGACGCTCTGCACGCGCGCGACGACCGCCTGCCTCCCGCCGACATCGCCGGAACGACCGCAGAAAATCGTGTCGAACCGGCTCGCGCCATGCAGCGCGATCAGCACGATCGCAGGCAGCACGATCGAGAAGTTGCGCGCTTCGTCCTCGAAGCCGAAGAGCACAAACAGCGGCAGCACGGGGACTAATGCCGCGAAGAAATAACGGCGATACCGCGTCGGCGTACCCCGCCACGCCGCCCGGAAGAACACGGTCAGCGGCACGAGCATCAGCGGATTCTCCAGACTCGGCGTGAACACGCCTTTGCCGATCAGGTTGTAGAACGTCAGATACGACGCTGGATTCAGCCAGAACTTCAGGTTGTCCAAAGCGTGAAACTCCACGACGTCGCCCGCATTCGACGCGTAGCCGCTCATGATGAATTGCCGCGTCAGCACACAGATCGCCAGATGCAGCGCAAGCCAGCCGACGCGTTTCGTCAGCGCGACGTCCTGCTCATGCAGGAAAAGCAGCGCGAGCGGTACGAGAAAGAAGGTTTCCTTGTTCAACGAGAATACTGCGATCAGCAGCGTGCAAGCCAGCATCCGGCGCTTCAGCACGCAATGGCACGCAGCCAATACGCCAAGGATTTCGAAGAAATCGTAGTAGTAGCCACCTCGCTGGAACGTCAGCGGATAGACGAAGCTGAATGCCGCGAGAAAGCCGACCGAATGTCCGAAACTCAATCCGTGCATCCGCGCGAGCTTGTAGACGAATAACAGCGCAAACAGCGTTGCCAACACGATCGCGACATACGTCAGGTGATAGGCAATGGCAACGGTCGGTGTCCAATAGGTGTCCGGCACGCCTGCAAAATACGCGTGGTGCAGCGAATCGTAGCGCGTGATCGATCTGAAAATTCTGTCCCGCGTTGCCGGTTCCAACTGCTCTGCCAGCCACTTCGCCGCCTTCGGAAACGACGAGCGATATACGTAGGGCTTCGGCGCATCGCCGTTCATCATGCCGACCAGACTGTAGCTCTGCGCGAAATCGCCCTTCTGGTCGTCGCGGAACCCCCATTTCAGCAACATGCTGTTCGTTATGTTGCCCGCACACACGAATAACATCACGTAGACGATCGCGAAGCGGCAAAACGACAGCACCCTGTTTCGATTTTTCTCAGTCATAGGATTGCGTTACTCACAGAACCGGCAGGAAATGGGCGGCCAGCACGATCGCCACCATCAGGAAGAGCGTTCCGACACTGCCGCGATTTTCGAGCAGATGGACGATCGGATCGTCGTGCATGGCGCCGCGCACCGTGCTCACCCAAAGCCGGCCGAACAGATAGATCAGGCCGATCTGCACCAGCCAGAGCAGATGAGGCACCGCATAACGCTCGGCCGTCTCGGGCGCATTGATGAAGAGTCCGAACACGACCACCGCGGCGAGCGCCGCACCGATGCCGAACGGCCAGAGTACTTCGAGGTCGCCCACCCGATAATCGCGTCCGGCGGAAACGCGCTTGTCGTTCTGCCTCAGCAGCACCAGTTCCGAACATCGCTTGACGAGCGCGAGGCTCAGAAACGTAAGCACGGAGAAGGCCAGCAACCAGTGGCTGACGCTGATGTCGACCGCCACCGCACCGGCCACGATCCGCAGCGTGTACAGCAGGGACAGCACGATGACGTCGAGCAGCACGATCGACTTAAACCACAAGCTGTATGCGGTGGTGAACGCCAGATACAGGACTAGCATCGCAGCGAATCTCGTCGACACGGCAAACGCCAGCACGAATGCCAGCATCAACAATACCGCTGCGCAACTCGCGCCTTGCGCCAGAGACAACGCCCCGCTCGCAAACGGGCGGTTCCGCTTGCGCGGATGACGGCGGTCACTGTCGAGATCCCAGAAATCGTTGGCGATGTAGGTCGCCGACGCACCCAGCGAAAACGAGACGAACGCCAGCGCCAGCGTCGCGATCCTGTCCATGTCGAAGAACGCGAACGCGGTCAACAGCGGCACGAACAACAGCAGGTTCTTCAGGCATTGGTGCACGCGCAACGCTCTGCACCACGTCGCAAAATCGGCTTGCTCGGGCGGGAATTCGCGTTCGACGTAAACGGCTTTCCGCGCGGCAGCCGCCACGCCTGGCGACGCGCCCACCACAATCGCGCCCTGCGCCGCCGCCCAGATCGGCAGGTCGGCCTTGCTGTCGCCCGCATAGACGAAGTGCTCGCCCACGCATGCGCGGATGCTGGCCAGCTTGGCCGCACCTTTGAGGTTGATGTTCTGCTCAGTCGCGATCACTGCATCGAACACGCCGAGATGTGCGCTCACGCGCTCGGCAATCGAATGGTGCGCGGCGGTGGCGAGAATGATCGTACGGCCCTGTTTTCTTTCGGCTTCGAGATAACAGAGCAAGGTTTCCCGATAAGGAATGCTGTCCGCCTGAAAATCCGCCCGTTCAGCTATCCGGGCCTTGAACGCGGCACGTCCGGCGGCAAGCCAGAACGGCAGGCGAAGCAGATCCGCCGGGTTGCGCCTGATGATCCGGATGACGGATTCCGCGAGCGTATCGGTCGCGGTCAGCGTACCGTCCAGATCGACGACGAGGGGTAATGGGGTGAGTTCGGGCACCTGGTTTGATGGGGGTTCGGGTTGGTTCGGGTTGGTTCGGGTTGGTTCGGGTTGGTTCGGGTTGGTTCGGAGTGGGCGGCGTGCGCCACTTCCCCATAGGAATTGTTCGCTGATATAACGAGAATATTTCCCTTCCTTCGCATTCGATAGATAGGCCTTTTCGACCGCCGAAAACACGATGCAAGAGTATCTGTAGTCGTATCAATATACCGGGCAGCACCTGCCAGCATGTCCCGTCCACGCGTTGATTATTCTCGACAACAACGCCAACACGAACTGGATTTGCTTTTCAATGCACCTTTGTTTTCGTCGTTCGCCTATGCTTGCGAGCCTCATTCAGACTACTTCGATTAGCACCTCCTGCGAATGTGGGATCATCCGATTGCACCGGATCGTCTTCCCAACCGCATACAGGGCAGATTTCATACTCACCTCGCACACCAATGGTCAGGCTTTCGCAGCACGGGCCGGGTAGGCAATTTCCTTTCTCTTGCGTCATTGTTTATTCCAATAGTCCATTCCAGCCGTTGGTTTGAACATCGTTTTTGGCGCACCGCAAGCCGGTTCGTTTTTGGGCATATCACGGGTGCACTGCTCCGTAAGCCGATACCCCTTCCCGATCAAACAACGCTGAAGTTTCCTGTTTTCTCTGGCCCAAAAAGCACCAACGTCTCCGTCGGATTTCCGGTTATACGACGGGATAAAAAGCCCATTTTTTTACCTCCGCAAGCAATCCATTCCTCCCGTTTCTGTTCGTCGCTCACCCCCGCCCTTTCCCAGGAATCGGAGTGAGAGGTAGCAGGAGAAATGCGCCGTTCATACGTCTCTCCATGTGGCGCCCCATCCAGAATGATGCAACCACTCGTAATCAACCCAGCCCCGACAAGACAACCCGAAAGAAGACAATTTTTTATCATTTATTGCGCACCGCAAACTGGATAGAATTTCGACATGTTTCCGATGCACTTCCCCGTAAAGCGATAGCCCTTTCCAGTCAAGCAACCTTGAAATTTTTGATCTTCTCTAATGTAAAATACAGCGCGATCCTCGCCGGATTTCCGATTAAATGGCGGGATGAAAAGCCCGCTTTTTTTACCTCCGCAGGCAATCCAGTCGTCCCGCTTCTGTTCCTCGGTCACACCCGGTTTTTCCCAGGAATCGGAGCGAGAGGTAGGAGGGGACATGAGTCGATCATATGCTTCGCCGTGCGGCGCCCCTTCCAAAAGGATGCACCCGTAAGTACAGCATCCGGAAATTGAAATCAGGCTAATGAAACAACTCAGTAGTCGCCCATAGTTTTTTTTCATTTCAGCACCTGAAGGATGGTTGCGATCGCATTCCAGACCTGCGGCGGCAGCGCCGTTGCTGCCGCAAAGGGCGTTGCTGGCAGAATCGCTACATCCGACCAGACCTCATGCGCCGTGTGTTCAGTGGCAGACATATTCTGTTTGGTATTGCCCTGATCGTCGTATAGCCCGGCAACCTGTCCTCCAATAAAATCGTGCGTTCCCGCATACGCCTCAATAATCTGGTCCACCAGACCGCCCGGTGGATACTGGATACCCGCCAGCGTCCCCGTTGCACCCTGAATCCCGCCCGTCAGTCCCGCCACCGATTGAGCCTCTGAACTCGCCAAATAAGCGTCCACCGTGTAACCCGGCAAAAGTTGCACCTGACCGAGACTGTTCAATGCATAGCTACCATCCGAATTGGTCGCGCATAGTTCATGGCGTGTACCACAAACACTGTCCAGCGATAGCCGCGTCCCGCCGAGCTTGACCCCATCCCCGTCCACCCCTTCACTCGCCCCCGACAGGTTCGACAGCACATTGCCATTGCTATCCACCACGCCCGGCGAGAGCGACGAATTCTGGATCGACTCCTGACGCATCAGGTCCGCCGCCTCTGACAACACACCCTGCGCGGCTGCCGCCGTTACCTGACCCGACACCACGCCAATCAGCACATTGAGTATCCGCTGGTCCGTGTTCAACTGGTCGAGCTGGCTTTGAAGCTGCGCCTTCTCGTCGGGGTCCGTCGCCTCCTTGAGCTTCTTCTGCAAATCCGTACGTTGCCCTGCGACGTAGTTGGTCAGCGCGGTACTGGCCTGCTCGCTGAACTGCTGCGTTATTTTCACCTGAGCGTCGACTTCCGACTGGACCTTTGCCAGATCGAAAATCGGTGTGATGCCGGTTTGCTGGTCCCCCGTGCGCACAGACGTGTCGCCTGCGATGCCGCTGATCCCAGAACTGGTCACGCTACTCACGCTGCCATCACGCTGCGCAAAGCCAGCGCTGGACGTGCCCGCTGTGAGCCCGCCGTCAAGACTGGCGACCGGCCCGATATTGGCACTGACTCCCGTCCCCTTGTAATCAGCGTGGTTCTCGATGTCGCTCATCGTCAGCGATCCCGTCGAGAAATAATTGCTCCCGTCCTGAACCGCCGCGTCGGTGCTGGTAATTACGCCGCCCTTGAGGTCCGTGTTGCCGGAGACATTGACCTGGAACCCGCCGTCGCCAGCGTGGATGCCGGACTGCTCATTGACGCTCGCGTAGTTGCTGTCGATCTTCTCCTGGCTTATGCTCACCGACCCGCTCGACTGGCCCACGCACAGCGGCGGTACGCAAACGCTGACCGACACGCCTGCGCTCTGGTTCTTCGACTGGTAGGTACTCGTGTCCTGAAGGCTCTCGATGTTCAGGTTGCCGCCCACGTTGGCAATGACCTGATTGCCCGAAACCGCCGCGCCGATCAGGTTCGTGTCGCCGCCCGACTGGATCGCCAATGTATTGCCGGCCGCGACGTTAGTATTCGTCCAGGTCGATGAATCGCCATCGGCGTTGCCGCGGTTGCCCGAGGCGGCGGCCGTGAACGCAAGGCCCGTTTTCGAGCCAACCGTCAACGACACGCCCACACCCACGCTTCCACCGCTGCTGTCGCTCTGCTGGCTGACCGTATTCTGCGCGGCCTGGAGGTTCACCTTGCCCTCTGCCGCCAGCAGCGCGTCATTGCCCGCCGAAATCGTGCTGCCGATGACATTGACGTTGCTGTCCGCCCCGTCCCCCGCCGCAGCAATCGTCACGTTGCGGCCTGCCGATACCGTGCTTCCCACGGCGGTGCTCGACTGTGCGCCGCTGCTGCTTTGCTGGCTGCTGGCTCCCAGGGAAATGTTGATGCCAACCGTGGTCGCCGCCTTCACGGGATCGCCGCCCACGGCATCGTAGGCATTCTTCGTGGCAAGGCCTGTCGTTGCGCCGGCGAGCGCAAGCAGACGCGGATCGCCATCGACATGCTGTGCAGCAGACGTCATCTGCGTGGCCGTCTGGATCGCGGAGACAACCGGATTCGTGATGCCGATGGTGAGGCCCGCAGAATGGTATTGCTGCTGCTCCGACTGCGAAGCCGTATCGTAGACCGCATCGACCGTAACGGTCTTGCCCGCCAGCGTCACGTCCTGGCCTGCGTGAAGAACGCTGCCCGTTGCATGCAGGTCGTCGCCCGCCGTAATGTTCAGGTTACCGTTGAGCGAACCGACGATGCTGCCATTGTTCGAGACGCTCGACGCCTGATTGGTATCCGACTGCGACTGCTTGCCGATCGACACGCTAAGGCCGCTCGTGCTGATGCCCGAATGAGTCTGCTGGTAATAGCTGTCCTGTGTTACCGTATCCTGCGAGGTCGTGATGTTGACGTTGCCTTTCGCCGCCAGGTTGACATCGTTCGTGCCGACCACGCCGCTGCCCTGGACCGTCAGATCCTTGCCCGCCTGCACGTTCACCGTATCGCCCGACACCAGGCTCCCGACGCCGACATTCGCCTGCGTGTTCTGCATGGTGTCGGTTTTCGTGCTGCTCACGAAGCTGCCGCGCCGGGACTGCACCGACTGATAGCTGTCGTGCTCCTCGCGGGCCTCGTTAAGCGTCACGCTGCCTGTCGCCGCGATGTTCGCGGCACCCACGCCGGTATCGACGCCATTGACCACGCCCGCCGTCAGCGACGAGCCGGTCAGCATAACGTTACCCTTCGACGCATCGGAACTGGTCGCCTTGAGCGTGGCATTACCCCCCGCCGTGAAACTCGTGCCGACCGCCTGTTCGTCGTAGGTATGATCGACTTCCTGACGCGTCTTGCTGTCGGTCGCCACGTTGTCGAGTTTCGCCGTGTTGGTCACGGTCGTCGCCGTCAGGTTGCCACCCGCCACTGCCGCCAGGTCGCCGCCCGCCGTGACCTGCGCTCCCCTGAGCATCATGTCGTTGCCGCTCCCCATACCGAGGTTTCCACCTGCGGAAATCGCGCTTGTCTCGTTGGTGACGCTGTTTTCTTCCCAATGGTGCTTCGCGTTGTTCGTCAGCGACTGCGACGTTTCCGACTGCACCGCATCAATGGTCATGTCGTGACCGGCGGTGATGGATGCGTCACCGCCTGCCGTAATGTTGGCACCATGAACCAGCAGATCGTTACCCGCAGCCACCAGCATGTCACCGGTCGAGACAATCGTGCCCTGTGCGCCCATCAGCGTCTGGCTGACCTTGCTGTTGCCGGCCGACGCGCCGATCCCGTTTGTATCCACCAGCGTCGTGTTCGTGATGTCGTGACCCGCGATGACCGCCACCCGGTTGCCGGCGATCAGACCCGACGCATTGACGACATCGCCAGTCGCCGATACCACGGTCGTGCCGTTCGCACCGCTGCTCGCGATCGTGCCGCCCCGGTTCACGATGTTCGTGCCGGTCACGACCGTCTGCGTGCCGCCCTGGATCGTGCCGCTGCTGGTCACGCTGCCGGTTGCGTGCAGCTGCACATCGTCGGCAGCAATCAGCGCGCCGGTCGGTTGCAGGTCGTTCGCGTGCGTCTGAGCCAGATAGACCTGCGGCACCAGCACGTTCTGCGTACTGCCGTCCGGCAGCGTGACGGGCTGGTTCACGAGCCACACGATGTCGCTCGTGAGCGCGTCCATCTGCGCGGCCGTGAGCGCCATGCCGACCTCCAGACCGAACTGCTGCGCGAAGTTCACCCCGGAGGTCATCAGCGCCGTGTATTCGTCCAGCGCGCTGCTGTAGCCCTGCAGATACACGCGGCCGGTCAACTGCGTGATCTGGTTCTGCACGAGCTGCTGTTCATACAGGCCGTCGCCCAGGCGCTTTTCCACGGTCTGCGGATTCAGCCCGAGCTGACCCAGCATGTAGTCGCTGCTGATGAACTTCGTGTAGCTCGTGAAGCGCGGATCGGTTTCGACGAGGTATGCCGCATTCGGTGCCGTTTGCAGCGAATACAGGCCGCTGGTCGGCAGCGTGATGTGGAGCGACCCCGTGCTGTCCGCGACCGTCTGCGGCGCATTGACCGTTGTGGGCTGTCCGGTTGCCAGATTCACCGTCTGCCCGCGACCGCCGTCGATGGCAGTTGCCGCGCCGTTCGCCCCGAGCGTGCCGCCCGTCGCGCCGGTCGCGGAGTTCGCCGCAGCGACATTCGTGTTGTTGATGTCCGTGCCGCTGATGCTGACCGCGTTGTTCGCCATGATCGTGCCGCCCGTGCCGCCGATGGCGACCGGCGCGAGCACGACCGACGGCTGGACCACCCGGCCCACGTCACGCCCGATGTCCTCGTTCCACGCGTAGGTCGAAACGATGCCCTGCTGCTGGTACTGGTAGAGCGTCTGTCCGACGTTGTTGACGAGCGTCCCGCCGTAGCTGCCGCTGCCGGACGGATCGAGCGCTCCGTCCTGTGTCGAGCTGCCGATCTGGATCGAGCCGCCCGCTGCGATGGCGCTGTATTCGTTGTTGAGCGTGCCGACGTTCGCGAGCGTCAGGTTGCCGCCCGCCAGTAACCGGGCCTGCTGGGCCTGCGTTCCGCTTACCTGGTCCTGCTGTGTCGTCGTCGTGGTATCGCGTGCAATCTCGACGCGCTGGTAGCCATTGTGCGCATCGCTGCGCGACGCGTATTCGGTGGCCGGATCGTAGTTGACGTTCGGGTCGTACCCGTCCCAGTAGTTGACGGTGATCGTGCCGTCGCCGTTGTCGGTGACCGCGTTGTACCAGAGGGTCTGCTGCTGGCCGTTCACGTTGACGACCAGCACGTTGTCGGTGGCGTTCGGCCCCGAGGCCTGCGATATGACCTGCGACGTGGCGAACGTCGTGTTGACCGGGCTCCTGTAACCGTAGTCCCATACCTGCTGCGTGCATGACGAATGCCCGTCTGCGTTCGTCGTCGCGCATGCGATGTACTTCGTCCGCTTGGTCTGATGCAGGGTCTCGACATCGGTGGTCGCCGTTTCGACCGTGGGCGCGGGCCGGGTGTTGGTCAGCGTCTGCGCGGCGATCTCGATGTTGCCCTGCGCCTGAAGCGTGGACTGGTCGTTCGTGACGGAACTGGCACGGTTCGCCAGATACCCGCTGGCATCGCGCGTGGCGTCCGCCGCGATGTTCACATCGCCCAGGCTGAACACGTTCGCCCCGCCCGTGTTCGAGATTGCACCCGGCGAATAGAGGTTCACCTCCGATGCCCCGGCGATGATCGCCGCCGCACCGTCGTTCGCAATCGACTGCGAACCGTTGAGCGTCACCGTATTGCCGATGATGGTCGCCGTATTGGCGAGCGTCGCGCTGTTCGTCGTGACGGCATCGCCCTCGATGCGTCCTTCGTTGGTGATCGCGCCTTCTGCGTTGACTGTCGTGCTGGCGGAATTCAGGTCCGCGCCGGCCTGGTTGTCGACGTTCGCCGCGTTGACGGTCAGCGCATTGACGGCCGTGAGCGCGCCCTGACTGGTCAGGTTGCCTGCCACCGTCAGCGTCAGGTCGTGGTTGGCCTGGATCTGGTTGGCCGCGCCATGCGCGTAATCGCCGTTGACCGTCACCGCGCCATCCTCGCCAGCGATGATCGTGCCGTCGCCCGCGAGCTGGCCGGCCGTGAGCGTCAGGTTCTGGTCGCTGCCGATGGCTCCGCCCTGGTTCGCAAGCGTGCCGGTCGTGATCGCGACGCTGCCGCCGCTGCCCGCGTCGTTGCCAATCCGGCCCGAAGTGTTGTCCAGTGACGCGGCAGCAAGCGTCACCGCGCCGTTGCCGCGGATCGAGCCATTCGTGTTGGATACTGCCGCGCCCGTGCCATCGAGCGTCAGACTGTTCGCAGCCGACAGCGTGCCGCCCGAGTTGTCGACAAAGGACGATTCGTCCAGCGTCAGGTCATGGCCCGCCACGATCTGCCCGCCGTGGATGTTCGACAGCGACTGGCCGGAAACCGTCACGTCGCCATTGCCGCCGATCACGCCCGCGCCCGCCGTGCCGGCCGTGTTGCTGTTCGTGACGGTCCCGGCGTTGACTGCCGTAGCGCCCGTGCCGGTATTCGCGACCCGGCCCGACGCATTGTCGAGCGATGCGCCCGACACCTGGAGCGTGCCGTTCGCGCCGATCTGCCCGCCCGCGTTGGCGATCGCGCCCTGCGCGGACACCGAGGCGTCACCGCTGGCCTGGATCAGGCCCGCCGTATTGTCCAGCGTGCTGCCCGACTGCGTGGACAATGCACCGCCCGCCACCAGCGAACCGCCGCTATTGTCGATGCCGCCGCCCGATATCGACGCATCGCCGTTGCCGCCGATCAGGCCATTCCCCGTGTTCGTGAGCGCGCCCGACGCCGCCACGGTGGTGACGCCCGTACCGGCGTTGGCAATCGTGCCACCGTCGTTGGCGATCGTTTGCGCGGCAACGCCAAGCGTACCCTCCGCCTGCACCGTGCCGCCTGCGTTGTTGAATGCGCCCGTGTCCGAAATGGACACAGCCTGCGCGGTGATCTGCCCGCCCGCGCGGTTGTCGAGCGAACTGGCGTGGATCGTGGCCGACGACTGCGCGGCGAGCGTGCCACCCTGGTTCGACACGGCTGCGGCCTGCACGTCGAGCGCGCCGTTGGTCGCGAGCGTGCCGCCGTTGTTCGACAGCGAACCCGTGGAAACGGACAGCGTACCGGTGCCCGAGTCCGCTATCGCGCCGCTGTCGTTGACGAGCGTACCCGCGTCAAGCCTCAGGTCCGTGCCGTTTGTCTGCAACAGGCCGCCGGTGTTATCAAGTGCACCCGTTACTGCGACGCGGGTCGTCCCGGTACCGGTCTGCGTGATCGTGCCGCCGCGGTTCGCAAGCGTGCCGGCCTGAAGCGCAAGCTGTGCGGCGGCGAGCCTGCCATTGCTGTTGTCGAACGTGCCCGCCGATACCGACGCTGCCCCGTTGCCGCCGATCTGGCCGCCCGACGTATTCGTGAGCGCACCCGCCGCCGTAACGGTAGTGGCGCCCGTGCCACCGTTGGCCATCACGCCGCCGTCATTCGCGATGGACTGTGCCGATACGCCCAGCGTGCCGTTGGCCTGTACGGAGCCGCCCGCGTTGTTCAGCGTTCCGCTGTTCGCGATGGAGACGTCCTGCGCGCCGATCTGCCCGCCCGCGCTGTTATCAAGCGAACCCGTGTGGATCGTGGCCAAGGTCTGCGCGGCGAGCATGCCGGCCCGGTTCGACACCGCCCCAGCCTGCACGTCGAGCGCGCCATTGGTCGCGAGTGTGCCGTCATTGTTCGACAGCGAGCCGGTCGAAACGGACAGCGTACCGGCGCCCGAGTTCGTTATCGTGCCGCCATCGTTGACGAGGGTGGCCGGCGCCAATGTCAGGTCGGCGCTGTTCGTCCGCAACAGGCCGCCGGTGTTGTCCAGCGTGCCGGATACGGCCATACCCGTCGCCCCGGTGCCAGTCTGCGTGATCGTACCGCCACGGTTCGCGAGATTGCCGGCCCGGATCGCAAGCTGTGGCGCATTGAGGGTGCCGCCGCTGTTGTCGAGCGTGCCCGCCACGTTCGCCGCGATCGAGGAACCCGCGCCGGTGGTCGCGTTCACGAGGCTCAGGTTGCCGCCCGTCGCCGTCAGGTTCAGCGCCTTGCCGGCCCAGGTCTGCGCGTTCGTCAGATCCACCGAAACGCCGTTCAGCGTGACGCTGCCCGGCGCAATGTTCTGCCCTGTGGCGGAAAGCAGGCCAAGCGCCGATACCGCGAGGTTGCCGCCATTGCCGGGCGTGCCGTCGCCGTTGATGCCCGCGCCCAGCAGGCCGGTTGACGCAACACTGCCCGCATTGATCGTGGTGTCCTGCTGCGCCGCGAGCGTGCCGCTGTTCGCAAGCGTGCCTGAGGTGCCGACCGACGCATTCTGCTGCGCGTAGATCGTGCCGCTGTTCGCGATGCTGGCCGCGTTGATGGCGACGTTGCCGCTCGCGGTCAGCTTCCCGGACTGGACAAGCTGGCCTTGCGCGGTCAGCATCAGGTCGCCCGCCTGTGCGGCGAGCGTGCCCGCATTCGCCACGCCGACGCCGTTTTCGGTTCCGACCAGGGTAATACGGTTCGCGTACATGCCGCCCAGTTGCGACACGTCGATGGAGACACCCGGCGCAGCACCGCCGCCCTGGATCGCCTGCGCGGCCAGCGTGTCGTGATTGACCGCATTCGCGCCGGTCACCACATTGAGCGTGTTCGCGTAGATCGCGGCATTCGCCTGCACCGCGCGTGCAATGAGATCCACCTGATCGACGTTCGTCGCGTTCAGGCCCGCGCCCTGCACGGCGATGCTGCCGCCGTTCACGTTGAAGCCGCTCAGGTTGCCGCTGGCGTCGAGGACCGGGCTGCCGGTCGTGAGAATCCCGCGCGTGGTGTTGATGAAGCCGCCACCGTCGACGACGATGCCCGAGCCGTTCGCGACCACCACCTCGGCCCGCTTGCCGGCGACCTCGACATAGCCGCGCAACTGCGACGGGTTGCTGCTGTTGACCTGGTTGATGATGATCTTCGCGGCATCGTTCGCCCCGAAGTTCGGGTTGCCGTTGATCTGTCCGGCCAGTTGCGTATTCGTGATGACAGGGGAGTTGTTCAAGATGGCTCCCTGTCTTTGCACGTCGAACTGCGAATACGTATTGACGGAAACGCCAGCACCCGACGGCTTCTGCACGTTGACCTGCGGCAGGCCATTGGCGGTGCCGATGACATTGGGCGCATGCGCACCGGACGGCACGATCTGCGCATCGGCAAGCCAGGGGGCAAGCCCGAACAACGCGAGCGCGGCGAACGCCACATGACGCATCGCGAACAGCGCAATCCGGCTCGTCGCACGCGACCCGGCTGCCTTTCCCTGACTGGCCTTGCCGTTGCCCGTCGCGGTTTCCTCGACCGCGACCGGCATTCCCCGGGCGGCTGACCAGACCAGCCGGTATGTGTTCTTGTTCACTCTGCAAATCGACGCCGTAAAAGGTGGCGTAGCTTGCAGTCAGCGATAAACAGCAACCATCAGAAAAATCCGAAAGAACGTCGGCAGTTCGTCCCCGTCATCCCGATCTGTTGCGTTGGCGTGGCGGATGAATAGAGCAGGACGATCCGGATCGCGGCACGATCCTTCGTCCGGCGACCTATGGATGCCATGCACGATCGCGCACACCCGCACCCGCTCGCCCTGCCCGCCTCTGCCCCGCTCAAACCAGCAACTGCCTCGCCAGCACCTCTCTCGCCCGCGTAACCGTTTCCTGCTCGCCGGGCAGCGGCGGCGTCAACGAGAAAACCGCATCCGGCAGCTTCGGCAGCTGGCCCTTCGCGCCGAGCCGCACGAGCCCTTCCCCGATCGACGACGCGCTCAGGCATCCGACGCCCAGCCCCGCCGCCAGCATCGACTGCAACCCGGCGACGCCCGACACGCTATGCACCAGCGCATAAGGAACGCGCTGCGCTTCGAGCGCATGCACGGCGATCTGGTGCAGCAGGCAATCGCCCGGCAGCAGCACGAGCGGCAGAGGCTCGGGAAGCTGTTCGGCCAGCGCCGGCGACGTCACCCAGTGCACCGGCTCGCGCCGCAGCACCCAGCGCGCATCGAACCCGCCGCCCCTGACCGGCCCGTCGGACAGATTCATCACCACGCCGATATCGATCAGCCCCTTCGCATGCGCCGCCTCGATGTCGGTGCTCTTCATCGTGCTGACGTTCAGGCTCAGTTGCGGATAACATTCGCGCAGCCGCGCAAGCATCCCGGCGACTTCGTGGGTCCGGAAATACTCGGTGATCGCGACCCGCAGTTCTCCCTTGATCGCCTGGCCGCGCAGTTCGTCGAACGCGGCCTCGTTCAGCGCCACGATGCGCCGCGCGCGTTCGAGCAGCCGCGAGCCGGCCGCGGTCGGCTCGACGCCGCGCTTGCTGCGCACGAAGAGCGGCACGCCGGCGCGCGCTTCGAGCTTGCGCATCTGCTCGCTGACGGTGGACGGCGACAGATGCAGCGCCGGCGCGGCCGCCGACAGGCTGCCCGCATCGGCGACCACCGTGAACGTCCGCAACTGATCGAGTTCGAAACCACGCATCACGCACCTCATCCAACGGAAAATCCGATGGATGGTACCATTATTTCCCGCTTTTCCGAATGATCGACCGGCGGCAGAATAGCGCCTTCGACTAATGCTTTCCTTTCCCGCAGGCTCCCATGACTGACGACGCCGTCGCCGCCACGCCCCCGCTCGCCGACGCCCCACCCGCCGACGCGCGCAGCCATCACGGCTGGGCGCTCGTGGTGCTGCTGGTCGGCGCGATCCTGCCGCCGCTCGATTACTTCATCGTGAACCTCGCGTTGCCGGCGATCCGCGACGGGCTCGGCGCGTCGGCGGCGCAACTGCAACTCGTGGTGTCGGCGTACGCGTGCGCGAACGCGGTGGCGCAGATCACCGGCGGCCGCCTCGGCGACCTGTACGGCCGCAAGCGCCTGTTCATGCTGGGGATGGCCGGGTTCGTGCTGGCGTCGACGCTGTGCGGCCTCGCGACGAGCGGCTCGGTGCTCGTCGCCGGGCGCGTCCTGCAGGGCCTGTTCGCGGCGATCCTTGCGCCGCAGGTGCTCGCGACGATCCGCAGCGTGTTCGCGCCGCACGAACAGGTGCGCGTGATGAGCTTCTACGGTTTCGTGTTCGGCGTCGCGGCGGTCATCGGGCAGCTCGGCGGCGGCGCGCTGATCAGCCTGCATCCGTTCGGCCTCGGCTGGCGCGCGATCTTTCTCGTCAATCTGCCGATCGGCGTATTCGCGCTGCTCGGCAGCTGGCGCTTCATCCCCGAAAGCCGGCCGCCGCGCGGCGCGCGCATCGATCTGCCGGGGACGCTGCTGCTGTCGCTGTTCCTGCTGATGCTCGTTTATCCGCTCACGCGCGGCCGCGAGGAAGGCTGGCCGCTGTGGATGCTGGCCTGCCTCGCCGGCTCGGTCCCGGTGCTCGGGCTGCTGCTCAAGGTCGAATGGCAGCGGCTCGGCGCGGGCCGCGATCCGCTGCTCGATCTGCGTCTGTTCCGCAACCCGGTCGTCACGCTCGGGCTGGCGCTCGCGTTCCTGTTCTACACGCTGAGCGCGTTTTTCCTGAGCTACGGCATCTGGCTGCAAGGCGGTCTGCAATGGTCGCCGCTCGCGTCGGGGCTGGCGATCCTGCCGTTCGGGCTGGGTTTTCTCGCGAGCCCGCTGCTGATGCCGCGCCTCGTGCACCGGTTCGGCGGCTACCGCGTGCTGACGCTCGGCTTCGCGCTGCTCGCGCTCGGCCTCGGCACGGCGGCCGCGCTCGCGGGCATCGGCACGCCGCCGACCGGTTTTTATGCCGGACTCGCGGCGATGGGCATCGGCCAGGGGCTCGTGCTGCCGTCGGTGGTGCGGATCGTCCTCGCGGAAGTCGAGCCGGACCGCGCGGGCGTCGCATCCGGCATGATCTCCGCGACGCTGCAGATCGGCGCGGCCGTCGGCGCCGCGACGCTCGGCGGCCTGTTCTTTTCCGCACTCGGCGCGCATCCGGACGCGTTCGATTATCGGCATGCGTTCAGGGTGTCGATGTTCGCGCTGGTCGCGATCCTGATTCTGTGCGCGGTGCTTTCGACGGCGCTCGGGCCGCTGCATCGACGCTTGCACAGCGGGGAACGGACAGCGTGACCGTGGCGAAACACTTCTGAAAGCGCAGCGCCGCTGCGCCAACGGGACGGGGAAACGAAGGACAGACGCGCAATAACCGAGCACCCGCCACTCGACACGCGTTCGTCACGAACCCTGCTTTCCCCGCACGGTTTCGCCTGCACCGCGTCGGTCATGCGACCGGCGACGCCCCGAATACCGCGGGATTCGCGCATAACGACGACCCGTCTCCCGCTCCGGCGCCCCCTGCTTGCCCGCGCGACGCGGTGATAAACTCGCACCACCATCCACCGCACCGTTCCCATGAAATTCTGCTCGACTTGCGGCCAGGCGGTCAGCCTGCGCGTGCCGCCCGGCGATAACCGCGAGCGCTATGTCTGCGCGCATTGCGGCACCGTGCACTACCAGAACCCCCGCAACGTGGTCGGCACGATCCCCGTGTGGGAAGAAAAGGTGCTGCTGTGCCGCCGCGCGATCGAGCCGCGCTACGGTTACTGGACGCTGCCGGCCGGTTTCATGGAGATGGGCGAGACCACCGCCGAGGCCGCGGCCCGCGAAACGCTGGAGGAAGCCGGCGCGCGCGTCGAGGTGCAGAACCTGTTCTCGCTGCTGAACGTGCCGCGCGTGCATCAGGTGCATCTGTTCTATCTCGCGCGGCTGCTCGACACCGACATCCTCGCCGGCGAGGAAAGCCTCGAAGTGCGGCTCTTCGACGAACACGAGATTCCGTGGGACGACCTCGCGTTCCCGACCGTCGGCCAGACGCTGCGCTTCTTCTTCGCGGACCGCGTGTCGGGCAGCTACGGGCTGCACACCGGCGACGTGCTGCGTCCGCTGCGCGACGGCTAAGCGTATCCGATGGTCCCCTGGCTCGGGCACGACGACCCGTTTCCCGCCGTCGAGCGCGCGCTCGGCGCGGCGAGCGGCGCGCCGGGACTGCTCGCGGCCAGTTCCGACCTGCTGCCCTCGCGCCTTCTCGATGCGTACCGGCGCGGCATCTTCCCGTGGTATTCGGACGGCCAGCCGGTGCTGTGGTGGAGCCCCGATCCGCGGATGATCCTGCGGCCCGACGAGTTCAAGGTGTCGCCGTCGCTGCGCAAGACGCTGAAGCGCGTGCTGCGCGACGACGCGTGGGAAATCCGCGTCGACGACGACTTCCGCGCGGTGATGCGTGCGTGCGCACAGGCGCCGCGACACGGGCAGCGCGGCACGTGGATCACCGCCGACGTGATCGACGCGTATTCGTCGCTGCATCGCGCGGGCGAAGCGCACAGCATCGAGACGTGGTTCGACGGCGAGCGGGTCGGCGGACTGTATGGCGTGTCGCTCGGGCGGATGTTCTTCGGCGAATCGATGTTCGCCGCGCTCACCGACGCGTCGAAGATCGCGCTCGCGGCGCTCGTCGCGCACCTGCGCCGGCATGGGGTCGAACTGATCGACTGCCAGCAGAACACGTCGCATCTGGCGTCGCTCGGCGGCCGCGAGATCGCGCGCCGCGCGTTCGTCGCTCATGTGCGCGCGACGGTGAACGACGCGTCGATTCCGTGGCGCTTCGACAAAAGCGTGCTCGCCGATCTGGTCCGGCGGCAGCCGGTCGATCCGGCTGCGTAACTGTGCGAGTGGGCTGCGGTTCGCCGGCGATCCGCAGTTGCATCGATCGGGAATTCACGCCGCTTCGTCGCGGCCGTTCGCACGGTCTTCGTTCGCCGCTGCGTTAGCGGTTAGCGAGCCGGCGGCCGGCGCGCCTCGCATCGTCCATCATGCCAAGCGTCAGCGACCGGCCGCCGGGCGTTCGACGCGCACTCGCGCTGAACGGCGCTTTCAGCACCATGGCGGCGAAAGCTTGAGCCTCTGTGAATTCCATAAGAACAACCAGCCGACATGTCGGCACTCCCCCATAACGATTCGGCTCATTGCAGGGTATGGCCGCAATGGGACTGGCGACCGGGTTAAACGGTCGAATGGCGCATATGCGGTTTTTCAATGAGCCTTGCCGGGATCGAAACGATCGTTATATCCCGCCTGCCATTAGATATCGGCCATCTCAACTGGCGAAAAGATTTCGAAAATCGCCAATCTCCCCAACCCAACTACGCGTAACCGCATCAAACTCCAGCGAGCCATTCCCCATCCACCCGCCCGCCTCCAAAACCGCGATTATCGAGTTTTGCCACCGTCGCTCAAGATCAATTTTCGTGTTACCTTTCCTGCAGCCAATGCGGCGCGCTCTCCTGCAAGGAAACGCGCCAACCGTTTGATTTTTAAGGAATCTGCCAGCAGCCCCAATAAGACTGCGAGCAGAACACGTCGCCTCTGGCGTCGCCCGGCGGTCGCGAGATCGCGCGCCGCGCGGGTGGGCGCAACGGTGTGCGCCGCGCCGGTTCCGTGACGCTTCGACAGGACCGAACCGGTCGAGGATCCGGAACGCACGCCGGAACGCAAAACGGCCGCGCCAACGCCGCGACGATCCGAACCGCAACGAGAGCTGCCAACGTGACGCATCCGAACGAGCTGCCGCTTTCACCGCTTTCCGCGCTGCAATTCTATGCAACGGCGCCCTACCCTTGCAGCTATCTGGAGGGGCGCATCGCGCGCTCGCAGGTCGCGACGCCGAGCCATCTGATCAACTCCGACGTGTACACCGATCTCGTGAAAGCCGGCTTCCGGCGCTCGGGCGTGTTCACGTATCGTCCGTACTGCGACGGCTGCCGCGCGTGCGTGCCGGTGCGCGTGCCGGTCGCGCGCTTCGAGCCGAACCGCACGCAGCGGCGCGCGTGGAAGCATCACGGCGAGCTGGTCGCGACGGTCGCGCCGCTGCACTACGACGAAGAGCATTACGCGCTGTACATGCGCTATCAGTCCGCGCGCCACGCGGGCGGCGGCATGGACCGCGACAGCCGCGACCAGTACGAGCAGTTCCTGCTGCAAAGCCGGATCAATTCGCGGCTGGTCGAGTTCCGCGACCCGGTCGCGCCGAACGCCGCGCTGCCCGACGCGCGCGGCACGCTGCGGATGGTCAGCATGATCGACATCCTCGGCGACGGGCTGTCGTCGGTGTACACGTTCTTCGAGCCGGACGCGCCGCACAGCAGCTACGGCACCTACAACATCCTGTGGCAGATCGAGCAGGCGCGCAGCCTGCAACTGCCGTACGTGTACCTCGGCTACTGGATCCGCGAGAGCCCGAAGATGGCGTACAAGGCGCGCTTCCGGCCGCTCGAAGGGCTGCTCGACGGCACGTGGACGACGCTCGATCCGGCGCTCGCCGCCGAAGCGGCCGCCCCGCGCGGATAACAACCATCGCGGGCCGCGGCGGCGCGCGGCCCGATCACGCGGATCGCCGCGCGAACGTCCGGCTGCGGAGACGCACGCGCGCGCCACCACTCATCCGCCGCCAGGACACACGGACGGCACGCAGCCACCGGCGCGAACCGCCACGATGGCCGCCGCGCCGGTTGCCGGTAAAATAGCGGGTTCCCATTTTCCGGCGCCTGCGCCTTTTCCCCGTGTTCAGCTCCCTCTACCCGTTCGTCCGCGCGCAGCTCTTTCGCATGGACGCCGAAGACGCCCACCACCTGACGCTGCGCGCGATCGGCGCGGCAGGCCGCGCCGGCGTCGCCGGCCTCGTCGCGCCGCACGTACCCGACGCGCCGCGCACCGTAATGGGCCTCACGTTCCGCAACCCGGTCGGCCTCGCCGCCGGGCTGGACAAGGACGGCGCGTGCATCGACGGCCTCGCCGCGCTCGGCTTCGGCTTCATCGAGGTCGGCACGGTGACGCCGCGCCCGCAGCCGGGCAATCCGCGCCCGCGCATCTTCCGGCTGCCGCAGGCCGACGCGCTGATCAACCGGATGGGCTTCAACAACCAGGGCGTCGACCAGTTCGTGAAGAACGTGCAGGCCGCGCGTTATCGCGGCACGCTCGGCCTCAACATCGGCAAGAACGCGGACACGCCGATCGAGCGCGCGGCCGAGGACTACCTGTACTGCCTCGAACGCGTGTATCCGTTCGCGAGTTACGTAACGGTCAACATCTCGTCGCCGAACACGAAGAACCTGCGCCAGTTGCAGGGCGCGGACGAACTCGACGCGCTGCTCGCCGCGCTGAAGGACAAGCAGCAGCGCCTGTCCGACCTGCATGGCCGGCTCGTGCCGCTCGCGCTGAAGATCGCGCCCGACCTCGACGACGAACAGGTGAAGGCGATCGCGGACACGGTGCTGCGCCACCGCTTCGAAGGCGTGATCGCGACGAATACGACGCTGTCGCGCGCGGCCGTGCAGGGGCTGCCGCACGCGGACGAAACGGGCGGGCTGTCGGGCCGCCCGGTATTCGATGCGTCGAACGAAGTGATCCGCAAGCTGCGCGCGGAACTGGGCGCGGACGTGCCGATCATCGGCGTCGGCGGCATCCTGTCCGGCGACGACGCGCGCGCGAAGATCGCGGCCGGCGCATCGCTCGTGCAGCTCTATACGGGCTTCATCTACCGCGGCCCGGCGCTCGTCGGCGAATGCGTGCGGGCACTGGCTTCGGGCGGGGCGTGACGATATAGTCACAGGCACCCGGCGGCGGCCATGCCGCGCGCCGCACGACAACAACATCACGCACAAATTGCTGCAAAACCAGAGGACCACGATGAAATTCGCCTTGCTGAAGAAGCTGTTCGCCGTCGCGCTGATCGGCGCGTCGTTCACCGCCGCGAGCGCCCACGCGGACGACCTGCTCGACCAGGTCCACCAGCGCGGCACGCTACGTATCGGCCTCGAAGGCACGTTCCCGCCGTTCAACTCGAAAGGCCCGGACGGTCAACTGGTCGGCTTCGACGTGGACATCGCGAAGGCCGTCGCCGCGAAGCTCGGCGTGAAACCCGAATTCGTGACGACCGAATGGAGCGGCATCATCGCCGGCCTGCAGGCGAACAAGTTCGACGTGATCGTGAACCAGGTCGGCATCACCGAGCCGCGCAAGCAGGCGCTCGACTTCTCGCCCGCGTACACGTACTCGGCCGCGCAGCTCATCCAGCGCAAGGACGACACGCGCCAGTTCAAGTCGCTCGACGACCTGAAGGGCAAGAAGCTCGGCGTCGGCCTCGGCACCAACTACATGGACATGGCGAAGGCCGTGCCGGGCATCGACGTGCGCACCTATCCGGGCGCGCCGGAATATCTGCGCGACCTCGCGGCGGGCCGCATCGACGCGGCGCTGAACGACCGCCTGATGCTCGCGTACCTGCTGAAGAACTCGCAGTTGCCGCTGCGCACCGGCGCGATCGTCGGCAGCGGCAACCCGTCCGGCATTCCGTTCCGCAAGGGCAACCCGAAGTTCGCGAAGGCGATCGCCGACGCGATGGCGCAGCTCGAAGCGGACGGCACGTTCGCGAAGATCTCGGACAAGTGGTTCGGCATCGACGTGACGAAACCCGCCGCGCAATGACCGTGCGCGGCGCGTGACGTGTAGCGCGAGGCGGCATCCGTCGATGCCGCCTTTCGCTTTTCTGGCGCGCGCGCCGCTTCTCCGACCGCCCTTTCGATCCCCCGACCATGCCCACCACTACGCTCATCATCCAGTCGCTGCCGGTGCTCGCGCAGGGCGCGGTGCTGACGGTCAAGTTCGCGGTGCTGTCGATGATCTTCGGCCTCGCGGGCGGCATCGTGCTCGCGCTGATGGGCATCAGCACGAACCGCGTGCTGCCGCGCGTCGCGCGCGTGTACGTGAGCGTGATGCGCGGCACGCCGCTCCTCGTGCAGATCTTCGTGATCTACTACGGGCTGCCCGGCGTCGGCATCTCGCTCGACCCGACGCCGGCCGGCGTGATCGCGCTGTCCGCGAACGTCGCCGCATACCTGTCCGAGAGCATGCGCGGCGCGATCCTCGGCATCGCGCGCGGCCAGTGGCTCGCCGCATACAGCCTCGGCCTGTCGCGGCGGCAGACGCTGCGCTACGTGATCGGCCCGCAAGCGCTGCGCATCGCGGTGCCGAGCCTGTCGAACAGTCTCATCAGCCTCATCAAGGACACGTCGCTCGTATCGGTGATCACCGTGACCGAACTGCTGCGCAGCGCGCAGGAGATCATCGCGTCCACCTATCAGCCGCTGCCGCTTTATCTGACCGCCGCCGCGGTCTACTGGGTGCTGTGCCAGGTGCTCGAATGGGTGCAGCACTGGTTCGAACGCAGACTCGCGCTGCCGTCGAGGCATTGATGCAGCGGCCGCGGACTCGTGCGGTCCGCGCGCGTCGGCGGCCCTGACCGCCCGCGCGTCGCCGAAGCGGTCTACTCCCCCGCAAACCGCAGCCCCAGCGCCGCGCGCGCCGCGTCGGCCATCGCGATCATCCGGCGCGACGTGTCGTGCGTGACAACCGGGCTTTCCCGCTCGCCCGCGCGCAGCAGGTCGCAGAAGTGCGCGGTCTCGTAGTTGAGGCCGCCGCCTTCGAACGGCTCGTCGAGTTCGACCATACGGCCGTCCGCGTAGCGAATCGTCGCGCGCACCGGATTCCACCAGTTCGCGTGGATCGTCACGTGGCCGAGCGGCCCGGCGAGCAGCGCATCGCCGTAACCGTGCAGATCGAGCCCGCAGAACAGCTGCGCGATGCCGCGCTCGTGACGGCAATTCAGGCTCGCGAACGTATCGACGCCGGTCGGCCCGAGACGGCCGATCGTCTGCACGTCGAGCGGCGCGCCGAGCCAGTCGGTCGCGAGAAACATCTCGTACACGCCGATGTCGAGCAGCGCGCCGCCCGCATGCTCGAACGAGAACGACGGATGCGACGCGGGCACGTTTGCAACCGAGCAGCCTGCGCGCACGAGGCCGACGTCGCCGACCGGATCGCGCGCAAGGTGCTCGCGCAAGCGCCGGTACAGCGGATAAAACGGCGTCTTCATCGCTTCCATGAAAAGCCGCTGTGCGTCGCGCGCCGCATCGAGCACGCGTTCGAGCTGCGCGCCGTTGATCGTCGCGGGTTTTTCGCACAACACCGGCAGCCCCGCGCGCAACGCGGCGATCGCGTAGTCCGCGTGACTGTCCTGCAACGTCGCGACGTACACCGCGTCGATGCCGCTCGCGAACAGCGCCTCGACGCTTGCGCAGGCGAGCGCGCCGTGTTCGCGCGCGAGCGCGTCGGCCGGCTCCGCGCGGCGCGACCACACCGCGCCGACGCTCGCGTGCGGCACGTGGGCGAGACCCTGCGCGAAGCGATGCGCGATGCGGCCCGCGCCGATGAGTCCCCAGCGTATGGGTCGAATGTCGGTGTCGGTCATCCGTTGCCTGCCTGTCTGCCTGGATTCGAAACCACGCACGATAACCGGCCGGGCGGGCAAGTGCAAATCAACGCCGAGACGTTTGCGAAGAACGGAACGACAGCAGTATGAAAGAAGCCGCGACGCCGGACGCGCGGCGGCAGAAAAATAAGCGCGCGACGCAACGACCGTGCGCTGCGCACGACGCGGCCTGTATCAGCGTTGCTCGACCGGCTCCGGCGCGAACGCGCGCTTCAGTTCGTCGGCGGTGTACGCGATCATCGCGATCGACGCCGCTTCCGCCTCCTGCGGCTGACGCCGCTCGATCGCGTCGACGATGCGCGCATGCGCGCGCACGACGTCCTGCCAGCCCCCTTCGCGCCGGTTCAGGATCGGATTCACGAGCGTCAGCGCGCCGCGAATGATCGCGGCCATCTGCTGGAAGAACTGGTTGCCGCTCGCGGCGAGAATGCGCGCGTGCAGCAGTTCGTCGGCGGACTGGTGACCGGCCTCGCCGGGCTGCGTCTCGCGCAGCGCGTCGAACGCGTCGCGGATTCCCGCGATCTCGACCGCGCCCGCGCGCGCGGCCGCCTGCGCGCACGCGGCCGGTTCGATCAGCGCGCGAAACTCCAGCACGTCGCGCAGGAACGTCTTGTCCGGTTTCGCGCGAAACCGCCACGACACCACGTCCTCGTCGATCATCCGCCAGTCGCGCATCGGCCGGATGCGCGTGCCGATCTTCGGCCGCACGTCGAGCATGTGCCGCGCGAGCAGCATCGACAGCGCCTCGCGCATCACCGTGCGGCTCACGTCGAACTCGCGCGACAACACGTCCTGCGGCGGCAGGATCACGCCGTAGCGATTCTCCACGATGCCGGCCACCAGCCCGTCCATGACCTTGCTGACCAGCGAACGGTCTTTGTTGCCGTGTTCGTCCATCGCTCTCCTCCCCGATCCGTTTGCCTGCCCCTGTCGCCCACTTGCCGGAGAGATCTCACGTATCGGCGACCGCCAGCGCGCAGTTCAACCCGCAGTTCAGCCGTTACGTTGCTTCGCTCGCAAAGGATATGCCAAGCCAGGAAACCTCCTGACAGGGTTATCCCTCTGACAAAACGTTTCATTCATGTAACGTGCGCCCCACGATGGCGCAGCAGACCCGTGAACTTCAGTGCGGCGCGCGCCCATATTGGTCGTCGAAGCGCACGATGTCGTCCTCGCCCAGATAACAGCCGGACTGCACCTCGATGATTTCGAGCGGCGTTTTACCCGGATTTTCCAGCCGGTGCGTGACGCCGAGCGGAATGTAGGTCGACTGATTCTCGCTCAGCAGGAAGCGTTCGTCGCCGCGCGTGACGAGCGCGGTGCCGCGCACGACGACCCAGTGCTCGGCGCGGTGATGATGCATCTGCAACGAAAGGCGCGCGCCCGGCTTCACGACGATCCGCTTCACCTGGAAACGCTCGCCGCTGTCGACTGAATCATAGAAGCCCCACGGCCGCTGCACCTTGCGATGATCGTTCGCCTCAGCGCCGCGCATTTGCTTCAGCTTGCCGACGACCGCCTTCACGTCCTGCACGCGGTCCTTCGCGGCGACCAGCACCGCGTCCGCGGTCTCGACCACGACGACGCCCGACACGCCGACGCACGCGACCAGCCGGCCATCCGAGTGCGCGAACGTATCGGTCGTGCCTTCGAGCAGCACGCGGCCGCGCGCGACGTTGCCGTCCGCGTCCTTCTGCGACAGCTGCCACACCGCGTCCCACGCGCCGACGTCGGACCAGCCCGCGATCAGCGGCACGACGACGCCCGCGACCGGCAGGTCCGCGCCGATGCGCTCCATCACCGCATAGTCGATTGAGTCGGACGGACACGCGCTCAGCGCGTCGCACGCGAGATGCAATGCGCCGTCGCCGTCCGTCGATGCGTGCTCGAACGACGCCGCGCACGCGGCGGCGATCGCCGGGCAGCAGCGGCCGATCGCATCGAGCCATACGGATGCGCGCACGACGAAGATGCCGCTGTTCCACCAGTAGGCCTTCGAATTCACGTAATGCTCGGCCAGTTCGCGGTCGGGTTTCTCGACGAAACCGTCGATGCCGCGCGCGCCGTTCGCGTCGAGCGTCCCGCCGGTGCGGATGTAGCCGTAGCCGGTTTCCGCGCGCGTCGGCGGCACGCCGAGCGTGACGAGCGCGCCGCGCGCCGCGTGTTCGACCGCCGCTTCGAGCGCGGCCGCGAACGCGGCAGTGTCCGCGAACAGATGATCGGCGGGTGTCGCGATCAGCACCGGATCGACGCCTTCCTCCGCCGACGCGAGTGCGACGAGCGCGGCGACCGTCAGCGCCGGCGCGGTGTTGCGCGCGACCGGTTCGAGAATCATCCGCGTCGGCGTGGCGCAGCGGCCGAGACGCTCGATCGTCTGATGCCGCAGTTCCTCGCTGCACACGACGAGCGTCGCGGCCTTCGCGACCGGCTGCGGCGCGGCGGCCTGCGCGTTCGCGTACACGCGGTCGAGCCGGCGCAGCGTCGCTTCGAGCAGCGATTCGTCGTCGAGCAGATCGATCAGCTGCTTCGGGCAGTGCTCACGCGACAGCGGCCACAGGCGCGTGCCGGACCCGCCGGCAAGAATCACGGGCTGCACATGGAGCGCGGTCCGCGTTTCGTCCGCGGGGGCGTGCAGCGCGACGGGCAATGCGAGGTCGTTCATTCGGGTCTCCGGTGCGGGGCGACGGACGTGCTGTCGAATTCGACCGGCCGCGCGCGCGACAACCGACGCGCCGCACAGGCCGATGACGCATTGGAGCAAAGCCGTTAATCGCGTTCCGTTCGCGCGCCCACACTGATTCGTTCGGACTCGCGCATGGCGGCCGATGCGATGCTTCGGCGGGCGAGGTTCATCTTCGCCGCGCGACCGGCATCGCGGTTGGTACGCGAGGTCGCACAACGCGGCGACTACTGCGCGCGGCGCCGGAATGCCGCTCCTATAATCGCTGCGAACGCTTCCGTGCCGATCACCGACCGCCCCCGCCATGTCCACGTCCAGTCCTTCCCGGCTCCAGGGCCTGCAACAACTGCGCTTTTTCGCGGCGTTCGCGGTGCTCGTCCATCACATCCTCGAAGAAGCATCCGCGAGCCCGTTCGCGCATCTGACGCCTGCGATCGAACGCGTCGGCGCATCGGGCGTCGATGTGTTCTTCGTGATCAGCGGGTTCGTGATGTGGCACACGACGCGCGGCTTCTCGCGTTCGACGTCGCCGAAACGCTTCTTCGTGCGCCGCGTGAGCCGCATCATGCCGCCGTACTGGGCGTGTCTCGCGCTCGTCGTCGCGCTGTGGTGGACCGGCGCGCTGTTCAAAAGCATGTCGATCGACGGGCCGCGGCTCCTCCAGTCGATGCTGCTGCTGCCGCCGACCACGTCGGGCGGGATGATCTGGGGCGTGTCGTGGACGCTCGTCTACGAGTTCTACTTTTATCTGGTCTGCACCGCCGCGCTGCTGCTGCCGTGGGAGAAGCGCCGCACGCTGTTCATCGCGGCGCTGCTCGTCGCGCTGCCGTTCGCGTTGAACGCGGCGGGCGCGCGCATTCAGGGCGGTTATTACGGCAACCCGATCGTCGCGGAGTTCGTGTTCGGCATCGCGCTCGGCTGGGCCGCGCCGAAGCTGCCGAAGCGGCGCGCCGCGTGGCTGCTGCTGGCGGTCTGCGCGGTGCTGCTGTACTGGGCGTCGGCCGCGTCGCCGGACGCAGCGACCTATGGGCTGCGGCCGTCGTTGCGCTGGTGGGCGTGGGGTCTGCCCGCGACGCTCGCGGTCGCCGCGTTCACGATGACGAACGGCATCGGCGGCACGACGGGACGCGCGCTGATCGCGCTCGGCGACTCGTCGTATGTGCTGTACCTGACGCACGGGCTGTTGATGATCGCGTTCGCGCGTACGATCAAGGCCGGCGTGTTCCATGGCTCCGCGACGCTCTACGCCGCCGCGTTCGTCATCGCGTGCGGCGCGGTCGTGTTCGCCCATGGGCTCCATGTCGTCGCGGAACGGCCGCTGCTCGCATGGTTCCAGCGGAAGGAGCCGCGCGTGAGGGGTTCGGTGTTGACGTGACGGCGCCTCGTTCGCAGCGCCCTTCCCGGTCAGCCTCGCCGCAACCCGCAACCCGCAACAAAAAGCCCGCATGCAACGGCCCGGCATCGAAACCGGGGCATCGTCATGCGGGCCACACCCGACACCTCTCGAAGCCGCCTTAACCACCGCCTACGCGTCGTTCAACGCCCGGGCGTCGGGCGTCAGATCGACCACGCGCATCGGCAGCACGTCATCGGGCGCGTGGTCGGCATCGAGCGCCCACCATGTGCTGCCGTCGGCGCGCGTGCCGGCCAGCGCAAAACCAAAGTTCGCGTAGTGCTGCTCGACCATCCGGTTGCGCGCGGTCGGCCGGTATTCGCCGACGATCGTCCGCAGCCCCGCCGCCTGCGCATGCGCGCAGAGCTTTTGCAGCACGGCGGTCTCGACCTTGCGGCCGAGCACGCGGCAACTCATCAGCCACGTGTCGATCGCGAGCGCGCCGTCGCGCGGCCGCGCGATCAGCACGCAGATCATCCCGTTGTCCGCGAACACGTCTTTCAGGCGGATCTGCCACGCGACGCAGTCCGGATCGTTCTCGAACGCCTCGACGTCGGCCTCCGAATAACGCCGCGTCGTCAGGTTGAACTGGTTCGACTTGCCGATCAGCTGCGCGATGCGCGCGCGGCCCGACGCGTCGAAACGCCTGAACACGATCTCCATGTCGAGCGAGCGCAGATACGCGTCGAGATCGCCGGCCTGCTGCTGCAACGCGATCCGCCGCGCGTTCGCCTGGTAGAAGCCGGCGCGCGCGCGGTCCTCGTCCGAATACAGCGTCGCCTCGAACGCGCCCGAGGCGGACAGCGTGCGCGCGAACAGCGCCGGGTCGTCGCCGACTTCCGGCACGAACACCTGCGACGTGAATCCGCGCACGAGGCCGCGTTCAGCCGGGTTGTCGTCGAGGAACGCCATCGATTCGAGCCCGAGCGACAGCTCGCGCGCGATCGCGGTGATGTTGGTCGCCTTGTCCTGCCAGTTCGCCTGGAACACCGCGATGTGCTCCTCGCGCAGCATCATCTCCGGATGCGAGCGGAACGGACCGCGCGCGACGTCGTCGTCGTTCTTCGACGACACCGCCAGCACGACGCCGCGCTCGCGCAGCGCGAGCGCGGCCGCCTGCACGCAACGATGCGCCTCGCCGACCGCGTCGCCTTCCGCGATCCGGATGTTGTCGATGCCGTCGTCGCCGATCACGCCGCCCCACACGGTATTGTCGAGATCGAGGATCAAACAGCGCCGGCTGCGGCCGCGCCATGCCGCGATCACGCGGCACACGTGGTCCGCGTACAGCGGCAGCGCGTCGTCCGCGAACGGCAGCTTCGCGAGGTTCCAGACCGACGGGTCGTGCCACGCCGCGAGGCCGACCGTCTCCGCGAGGCCAGCGACGTCGAGCAGCAGGTTCGGCGTGTTGTCGAGACTGTCCGCGAGCCGCCGGTTGAAGCCTTCGCATAACGTGCGCCACGTGCCGGCGGTGCGGTAGTCGAGACTGCCGAACAACGTCTCCGGCGGCCGCGCGAGCGTCTGCACGAGCGCGACCGCGCCGCTGTTCTGCCGCACGCCGCGCACCACCAGATCGACGTGCTGGAACGCGGCCTCGATCATCTCCGCGCTCGCGCTGTCGTTGCCGGGCATCGGCTGCATCGGCAGCGCGCGATGGTCGAGCGCGAGCAGCACGAGATCGGGCCGCGCGAGGTTCAGCGCGGACGTCGGCGACAGCGCGTCCTGCACGACCTGGTTGTAGCCCGCGCACACGCAGTTCAGCGCGAAACCGTGGCGCGCGGCCGTCGCGACGAGCGCCGCGCGCAGCGTATCGGTCGTCGCGTTGCAGATGAGCCCGAGCGTCAGCGGCACGAGCGGCGCGAGATCGCGGCCGTTCGCGAGCGCGCCGCCGATCACGCCGGCGAGGCGGTTCAGTTGCGCGCCGTCGAGCGCGTGCCGCGCGAGCGCGGCGATCGCTTCGCCCGCCGGTTCGTCGGCCGGCTCCGTCGAATTCGCAAGTGCGCGGCAGCGCCGCGTAAAGTCGGCCGGCGCGCGCGGCAGCCAGCCCAGTTCCAGATAAAGCGACGCGCTCATCGTCGGCTCCTCACGCGTGCGCCTGCGGCAGCTTCCTGCGGATCAGCGCGACGAGTTCGCCCACGTTCTCCAGCGCGCCGATCTCGTGCGCGGCGAACTTCACGTTGAAGCGTTTCTGCACCGCCAGCATCAGCCGCACGTGGTTCAGGCTGTCCCAGCCGTCGACGTCGTCGGCGGTCGTGCCGGCGGCCAGCGCGACGTCGCCCGCGTCGAACACGTCGTCGAAAATGGGCCGGAGCTGCTCGTAGATCGCGTGATCGGTCATGCTGTACCTCCAGTGAGGATTGACAGGTTCAACAGCTTCGACAGGTCCGCCGCCGGCGCTTCGGACGACGCCGCGCGGTCCGGCCGCGCGGCCGTGTCCAGATGCAGCAGTTCGACGACGCCGACGCCGGACACGAAATGAAACGACACGTGCCGGCCGCCGAACAGGATCGCCGGCGTCGGCGGCGAAATCTCGACGATGTCGACACCGCCTTGCTGGACCGATTCGATCCACGCGGCCGCGTCGGGCGTCGCATAACAGGTGTGATAGATCGACGGCCCGCCGCGCAGGATGCGGTCGATCGGCGACGGCCCATCGCCGGGCCACACGACCTCGACGGTCGGCATCGCATCGTGCGTGCACAGCGCGAGCCGCACGCGCTGCAACGGATCGAACAGCGAGCCGCCGATCGTGTAGCCGAGCGTGTGCAGGAAGCAGAACGCGTCGTCCGGCGACTTCACCGCGAGGCCGTGATGATGGAACGTCAGCAGCGGCCCGCTCATGATGCGCGCCCCGGACGGTCCACGCGCGCGACGAAGCGGTTCAGCGGCTCGGAGATGCGCCGTATCCACAGCGGCACGACCTTCGGTTTCGGATGCACTTCGTCGGTGAACCACGTATCGTCGTTCATGTCGCGCATGTCGATGCTCGCAACGAGCGGGTCGTTCCGGTAGCTCGCGACGAACGCGTCGATCCGCGCCGCGTAGTCGGCGTCGTAGTGCATCGTCGCCGAATGCCACGCGGGGATCGGCAGGTTCGCGATCACGACCGGGCTGCCGTCCGCGCGCGCCTCGTCCACCATCGCGCGCAGTTCGTCAAACTGCCGCGCGGACAGCCGGCGGTCCGGGAACGACTGAATCCAGTAGTCCATCTCGGTCTTCATGTCGGTCGCGGTCGCGACGTAGGCATTGCGGTCGCCGTCCGTGCGATCGGTCGGATGCGCGCCGAGGAAACGCTCGCGCATCGGCCCGGTCGCCGCGCGCACCAGCTTTTCGAGCGTGATGACCGGATAGATCGCGATCCGCGCGGCCGGAATCAGCCGCTCCGGCACGACCGGCTCCGGCCCGGCCGCCGTCTTGCGATACAGCCCGTAGCGGTACATCTCGGTGTCGACCGACGTTTCCATCGGCGCGTTTGGCGCGTGCGGCCAGCGCACCGCGTCGTCCGCGAACAGGCCGTACCACAGGCCGATCACGTAGATCGTCTGCGGCCGGCTGCGCGGCTCGATCGCGTTGCGCGTCAGCTCGAACGCCTCGTGAATCTGCGTGATGTTCGAGCCGTTCAGCGCCGCGCTGTTGATCGACGCGTCCGGCAACTGCGACTGCACGAGCGGCACCGGAAACCCGGCGACCGTGTTCGACGCGCCGAGGAACACCACGCGCGCGCCCTCCGCGCGCAGCGCCTCGCGGTTCAGCACCAGGTATTTCTGCTGCGTCTCGAACACGGTGCGCGGCGCGGACGCGGTGTCGAACGCATGCTGCTTCGCGGGCAGCGGAAAGATCGCGAGCGAGATCAGGATCAGCACCGCGTACAGCACGATGCACGCGAACAGCAGCCTGACGCTGTGGACGAAAAGAGTGCGCATGATCAGAACGCCCTGTAGACGAATTCGGGAGGCTGGTTGAACAGCGTGTTCACCGCGAGCGTGAGCAGCACGCCGCACGCGAGCGCGAACGCGGCGCGCATGCCGCCGCGCCGTTCCGCGACGAACGCGCGGCCCGCCCACGCGAAACCGCTGCGCGCGAGGTCGCCGGCCAGCAGGCCGAGCGCGCCGAGCACGGTCAGCGCGGCGAACGTCGCGAGCACGCCGGCGACGCCGAGCGTTCGGCCGAGATGCGCGAGCTGGCCGATGTCGACCCACAGCGCGGTCACGCCGAGCGCGAAATACGCGAACGTGAGGCCACGGCAGAAGTACAGGTAGGCGGGCGCCTTGCAAAACTCGCGATACCCCTTGCGGCCGAGCCGCGCGGTCATGAACAGCTGCCACATCTTGTTCAGGCTCGCGCCGAGACCCATCGCGAAGCCGTACGCGACGAAGACCGGCGTCGCGCCATGCCAGACGCCCATCACCATGAACGTGACGAAGAAGCCGGCCACGCCGAACCACGGCGCGAGTTTCGCGGACGGATAACGGCTCATCAGCGCGGCGAGCAGCGGGCTGAACATGTAGTCGCGGAACCAGTTCGACAGCGTCATGTGCCAGCGGCTCCAGAAGTCGAGGAAACTCGCGGCGACGAACGGACGGTTGAAGTTTTCCGGGAAACGATGGCCGATCAGCCGGCCGAAGCCGATCACGACGTCGATGAAGCCGGAGAAGTTGTAGTACAGGAACACCGTGTAGACGGTCGCGGTCGCGGCGTAACGCGCGGCCGACGGCCACGGCGACGCGACGACGGCCGGATCGAGCAGTGAGGGGCTCAGCTTCAGGAAAATCGCGTGCGCCGATGCGGACACCGCGAGCATCTTGAAGTATCCCCAGATCACCCGTTTGAAGCCCGCCTCGACGTCGTCGGCGCTCAGCGTGCGCGCTGCATCGGCGTCCGCGCGATAGTCCTGGAAGCGCTGGATCGGGCCGGAAATGAACGTCAGGAAGTTGCACGTGTAGTTGAAGTAACGGCCCACGTCCACCGGCTCCTCGATGCCGCCGCTCGCGCTGTCGACGATCAGGTGAATGATCCGGAACAGGATGTACGACAGCCCGAGCAGCAGATACGGAAAGTGCAGTTCCGGAACGAAGCTCATGAACGAATAGCGCTTCAGGTACAGGAACGCGAACACGATCGCCGCGATGCTCGTTGCGACGACGGCCGGATGCGTCCAGCGGCGCACGATCGCAACGGCCGCATAACCGCCGGCGAGCAGCGCAACGAGCGCGAGCAGTTGCAGCGGCGCATTCAGATGGCTGCCGATGAACGCGACGTTCGCGAGCGCGAGCACGGCGGCGCGATAACGCGGATTCGCGCTGACGTTGATCGCGACGATCACGGCGGCGCCGAATGCGACGAACTGCCAGGACGTCAATTCCATGCGTGCATCCTCGATGAAAAGATGCCTGAAAAAACGAGGCGGCGTGATGTTCCCGCTACGTCGACCGCGCCCGCTCATCTCTGCCGGAGACGGCCGTCCGTCTCCCCGTCGAATTCTAGAAAAACCGTTCGCCGCGCTGGGCGACGAACGTTTCCACTATGCGAGGTTCCTCACATAATTACGCTGCGGCGCAGCGAGCGCGATAACTCACCCGCTCACGCCGGCTCGTCGCCGATGCCGAGCGCCGGCTTGCGCAGCGCGTGACGCTGGCTCACGCCGCGGCACTCCAGCCAGATCAGCGCGGTCACGACGATCTCGGTCAGCACCACCGAGATCGCGGTGCCGAGCGCGCCGAGGCTCATCACGAGCCATATCGACTGCGCCACATGAAACGCCGCGCCGATCCCGTAGATCCGCTTCAGCGAACGCAATTCGCCCTGCGCGAGCAGCCGCAACTGCATCAGCACCGATGCGATCGCGAGCACGAGCGGCAGGAAGATCAGCACCTTCAGCACCGGCAGCGCGGGCAGGAAACGCGCGCCGAAGAACAGCAGGATCAGCCGGTCGCCGAACAGGTACACGACGACGATCGCGGCCGCGTTGAAGCACACGACGACCAGCGTGATCTTGCGGAAAATCTCTTCGGCCTGGAGCGCGCGCCCCTCCGCATACAGCTTGCACACGCGCGGGTACATCGTCTGGATCAGCGGCCACAGCAGCTGGCGGATCGGGCTGATCAACTTGTCGGCGGTCACGTAATAACCGACCGCGACATTGCCGCAGACGAACTTCAGCACGACCGTGTTCGCGTACGTGTACAGGAACGTCAGCGCGGAGCCGGAGAAAATCTGGAACGCGTCCGCCGTCTGCACCCGGATGCCGGACCACGTGACGCGCTGCCACGACGCGACCATGCCGCTGCGGTGCGCAAACGCGGTCAGATAGAGGCCCGACAGCAGCAGCGGCGCGAACAGCGTCGCCGCGGCGATCAGATACTGGTCCGACGACCTCACGAACAGGAACAGCGGCACGAGGCACACGACGCGCGAGCCGAGGCTCACGACCGCCATCTTCGGCATCCGTTCGAGGCCCTGGTACAGCCACAGCGGATTGAGCACGGTGCCCGCGAGCGACAGCAAACCGATCAGGATCACTGCACGATCCTCGCGCAGCGCCGGCACGAACGCGATCAGCAGCCCGATCAGGCCCGCGCACGCGATCGCGAGCGTGCTCTTCGCGAGCGTGACGGTCCAGTAGAGGCGCGAGCGCTCGACCGGATCGTCGCGATTGATCGACACCTTGCGCGCGGCCGTCAGGTCGAAACCGAAGTCCGCGACGGTAATGAAGAACTGAATGAACGCCTGCGCGAAGCCGATCTGCCCGAGCCGGTCCGGCCCGAGCGTCCTCGTCAGATACGGCAGCGCGAGGAGCGGCACGACGTAGTTGCAGATCTGTATCACGTACAGCGCCGCTGCATCTTTCTTCGCGGACAAGGGAACCTCGCTCGAATGGCGGGAACGGGCCTCGTTCGGGAGGTCCGCTCTCTTCCGGTGAAGGACGGCGCGAACGCAATGCGCGCCCGCAGTCGCGGCTGCGGCCAGCGCGTGGAGTGCATTGCAGCAGACCCGCCCGCCGCGTTCCGTGCGCGCGGCCACACTGTCTTGCGCGCCGGCTGCGCGCCGGCTCCATCAACGGATCGCGTAAATGGGCATTCGCCCGGGGGTTGATACAAACGTGCATCGCTGCGCGGACCCCGGCGCTCTCGGCGCGCGCAGGCCGCGATCAGCGGACCGGCAACGCGCGATCGCCCGCACACCCGCATGCTGCAAAGCGGCGCGGCCGTCGAACGGCCGTTCGACCGCCTTCGGGCGGGCGGTAATAATTTCGCAAAACGTCGCTCCGTGCGGCGTCGCACATTGCCGATGAAACACAACTGAATCATTTCCGGACGATCCGGGGGACCGACTCGCATCACGCTGCCGCGTGCTCCCGACGCGCCGCAGCCCCCGCCCGAAGCCCCGATGAGGGACCCCAGAATTCCATCCGATCAATGACTTAGCCCCGCCAAAATTCCGGCGGCCGCGACCATCTCCTGGTTTTGCCGCATGTACAGTTCTGAAACACAAATTCACGTTTTGATACAAAGTCGCGCCCCGTCCGTTTCGCTGCGCCGCATCAGTATTCGCTCTGCGAGCCCTTGGCACGCTTCTCGCTGATTCCCGCTCGCAGCACCACAACGCCGTCACAACACCCAGGCCAGCACGCGACGGCACAAGGCCACACGGGGCCGGCTCTGTACGCAGTGCGACGTTTCCCGCGATCAACGCGGACACCGCACCGCATGCAGCGGCCGGAATCATTCTGATAAAGCCGTGAGAACGGCTTCGCGGGAGCACAGACCATGCTTGCCCTTCAATCCGATCTTCACGGCAACCACCTGCTCGGCGCACTGCCTTCGAGCGAATGGCAATGCCTCGCCCCTCACCTCGAACTCGTCCATCTGCGCACCGAGCAGTTGCTGTGCGACGCCGCGCAGCGCATCCACCACGTGTACTTCCCGACGACGGCGATCGTGTCGCTGCTGTCGACGATGGAAGACGGCAGTTCGGTCGAGATCGCCGCGGTCGGCCGCGAGGGCATGACCGGCGTGCCGGTGCTGACCGGCGGCGAAACGATGCCGAACCGCGTGCAGGTGCAGTGCGCGGGTTTCGCGTACCGGATGAGCGCGCAGGCGCTGCGCCAGCAGTTCGCGCGCTCGGACTTCCTGCGCCGGCTGATGCTGCTGTACATGCACGCGCTGCTCACCCAGGTCGCGCAGACCGCCGCGTGCAACCGCCATCATTCGCTGTCGCGCCAGCTGTGCCGCTGGCTGCTGATCGAAGTGGACCGCGTCGCGTCGAACGACCTGGCCGTCACGCAGCAACTGATCGCGGACATGCTCGGCGTGCGCCGCGAAGGCATCACCGAAGCGGCCGGCAAGCTGCACAACGACGGGCTGATCCATCACAGCCGCGGCCACATCAAGGTGCTCGACCGCGACGGCCTCGAAGCGCGCGCGTGCGAATGCTACGGCATCGTGAAGCGCGAATTCGAGCGGCTGCTGCCGAGCCTGCGGCAAGCCGAAGCAGTGTGCTGAACGCGGCGCGCGGGCGGGTAGCGAGGCGGGTTATGGCGGGCGCTTCGTAACGCGATGAGTTTGCGTCCAGCGTCGTGCCCGCGCGGGTTCCTCGCGCGTGCGGCAGTCCCGCTGAAACACGCGGCGCGGCCGCCATCCGCATGCCATTCCATAGGGTTGCGAACTGAACGCCGGCTCGTTCGACCCGGCCTGCCGCGTCGTCGGCCGCTCGCAGCGGATGCGTTCGCCGCTCAAGCCTTCGGCCGGCGCGCGGGACCGACGACCGGTCCGTTCGCGATACCGGTCGTCGCATGCGCGGCATCCGTTCGCGGCGTCGCGGCCGTCGTCGCGAAACCGCCGCCTTTTGTCGGACCGACAGCCAGACCTACAGCCGGACCGACCTCCGCGCCGCCCATCAGCCGCCCGATCAACCGCTCGAAGCCGGGGAACAGCAGCCGGTTCGCATACGCACTGAGATGGTCGCCATCGAAGAACAGCGGTTCGCCGCCCGCATGCGCGGAGCACACCGCGCCGGGACACAGCACCGGCAACGGGTCCCACACGCTGACCGACGGCACCTCGCGCACGAGCCGCGCATACGACGCGAGCACCGGCGCGCGGAACGCATCGAGTTCCGCGCGGCTGATGCGGTCGCCGGACGTGCAGATCGGATTGCCGCGATCGAACCAGTCCGCGCACCGGAACGGCTGGCTGCGAAACACCGGCGTCGGCGCTTCGAGCACGACGTGCGCGCCCTTCGCGGCGAGCGCGCGCAGCATCGGCAGCGCGTCGCGCTCGCCGGCGCGGCGGCTGTCGATCGCGGCGGGGCCGAACATCTGCATGCGCGCGAGCGCATCGTCGTAACGCGCGAACTCGTCCGAGAAGCGCGGCAGGCGCAGCGACGGCATGAACACCACGTCGCCGGCCCGCGCGTCCGCGATGATCGTCGCGATCGCCGCGTCGTTGTACGGCTTGCAGCGCACCGCGTCCTGCCGCTCGCGCGGCAGCAGCCCGACGAACGGACAGCCGCCGTTGTTGTACGCGACCACCCGCACGCCGGTCGTCAGCGCGAGTTCGCGCAGCATCATGTTGTACGCCATCGCATGCGAATCGCCGATCACGAACACGCGGCCCAGATGACGCGGCGGCAGCGCGCAGCCCTTGCGCGAATAGATCCACACGAGGCCGCCGTTCAGTTGCCGCGTGTCCCAGCTCTCTCGGCAGCCGCCATACGCGACCGTCAGCGGCCGGTACGCGTACCAGTCGTCCGCATGCTGCTCGACAACGCTCAGCGACAGCCTTGGCTGCTCCGCATCGATGCCGAACGCGACCAGCGCGCCGGCCGCGACCGCGCCGAAGCCGAGTCCGACGACGAACTCGCGCCGCATGCGCTTCAGCATCGCGGAACGCCGCACCGGGGTTTCGACGAAAATCCACGACGCCCACGCGAGCGCGAACGTCGTCGCGAGCGCGACGAGGCGCTCGTCCGCCGAATCGAGGCCGGTCGTCCAGCGCAGCAGCACGAACACCGGCCAGTGCCACAGGTACAGCGAATACGAGATCGCGCCGACGAACACCGCCGCGCGCGAGATCAGCAGCCGGTGTGCGAGCGCGCGCGGCGCGCGGCCGTGCAGCCAGTACAGCGCGCCGACCGTGCCCGCGACCGGCGCCAGCGCGCCCGGAAACGGAAACCATGCGGGACGCAGCACCGCGAAACCCGCGCCGAGCAGCGCGAGCGACGCGACGAGACCGAGCGTCGACACGAACGTGGCCGGTCGATCGTCGCGGCCGAGCGGACGCCCCGCGAGCGACAGCGCCTGGTACAGCAGCACGCCCGCGGCCAGTTCCCAGAAGCGCCCGAAGATCAGATAAAACGCAAACGTCGGGTTGCGCGCGCCGAGCCAGGCCGCGCACAGCAGCGATGCGGCCAAACCGGCTGCAAACAGCCCGACCGACAGCCGCCGGCGCGGCGTGCGGCCGACCCACAGGCAGAACAGCAGCGGAAACAGCAGATAGAACTGCTCCTCGACGCCGAGCGACCAGGTGTGCATGTACGGATTGAACTCGACGCGCGGCGAGAAGTAGTCGTTGCCGGTATGCGCGAGAATCAGGTTGCTCAGGCCGAAGAACGCGAACGTGCCGGTGCGCGCGTTCGTGTCGCTGAGCCACGCGGCCGGGATGAACAGCGCGCTGACGATCGCGGTGGCGACGAGGCAGACGATCAGCGCGGGCGCGATTCGCTGCACGCGCCGCGCATAGAAGTACAGCGCGAAGCGCGACAGGCGCATCGAGCCGGCATCGCCGACCGATGCGGCGACGACGAACCCTGAGATCACGAAGAACACGTCGACGCCCGCGAAGCCGCCCGGCAGCCAGCCCGGCTGCAGGTGATAGACGATCACCGCGAGCACCGCCACGGCGCGCAGGCCGTCGATGTAGCGCGCGTGAACGGGACGGTGCAGCGCCGGCGCGGTCGCGGTCGCGGCGGGATGGCGTGGATTCATGGCGTGTCGGTCCCGAGGTTCGGCGAATCGGCGCGGCGGGTTGGCATGACCCGGTCCGCGTGCTGGAGAGTCACGGCAGCGCAACACGCGTGTCCGGCGTGGATACGTCCGGCGTGGATACGCCCGGCGTGGACGCGCCCGGCGTGGATACGCCCGGCGTGGATACGCCCGGCGTGGATACGCTTATCGAACATGGTGGCGAGCGCGCTCCGTCCTCGCCCGCCAATCGGTGTTCCGCAGGGGACGCGCGGGCCTTTGCAGGCATAACCCGCGTGTGCGACCGCACAGACGTCAACTGTCGGCATGGCGAATGAAAGCCGCTTGACAAACGGTCGATCGCGCGGCGCGGCAGGCGGTCATCTTGTCGGCCAAACCCTATATGCATTCACTAAACTCCGCAGAGTCCCCTACCGGTATCGATCCCCTGTCATGGCCAAACTCAGATCGCTGAACGTGCTGCGGGCCGTCGCCGCGACGACGGTCATCGTCCACCACGTGCTGGCGACGACCCGCGGCGCGGCGTTCGGGGAATTCCGCGTCGACATCTTCTTCGTGCTGAGCGGCTTCGTGATCGCGCTGACGCTGAACTCGCGCCGGCAGACGGTGCGCGAATTCGTCGTCGGCCGCTTCACGCGGATCGTGCCGCTCTACTGGCTGATGACGCTGCTCGTGTTCGCGCTCGCGCTGCTGCGGCCCGACGTGTTCAATTCGACGACCGCGAATCTCGACTCGCTGCTGCGCTCGCTGTTCTTCATCCCGTACCGGAAGGAGAACGGGCTGATCCATCCGCTGCTGTTCGTCGGCTGGACGCTCGACTACGAAGTGCTGTTCTATCTGATCGCCGCAGCCGCGCTGCTGCTGATGCCGAAGCGCACGCTCGCGTTCATCGCGGTCGCGCTCGCGACGATCTTCCTGATCGCGGAACACGCGCCGTCGCGCAGCGCGATCGTCGAGTTCCTGTCGTATGGCCGGATGCTGGAGTTTCCGCTCGGCGCCGCCGCGTGGCTGCTGTGGAAACGCGGGCTGCGGCTGCCGCTCGCGGTCGCCGGCGTCGGCGTGGTCGCGATGTACGGCTTCATGACGTACACGGAATGGCTGTTTCCGCTCAGCCCGCCGCTGTTGAGCAACGGGCTGCCGTCGGTGATCCTGATCCTGTGCACGCTGAGCCTCGAAGCGCTGCTCACCGACAACTGGCTCTGCCGGCTGGTGGTGCTGCTGGGCGACGCGAGTTACGCAACCTATCTGAGCCATCCGTTCATCGTCGAGGCGATGCGCAAGCTGGTGCCGAAAGTCGTGCACGGCTTCGACGTCACATCGCCGCCGGGCATCGCGCTCGCGGTGGTCTGCGCGTCGGCGGTCGGTTATGCGCTGCACCGGTACGTCGATACGCCGCTGCATGGCACCGCGCGACGGATCGGCAACCGGCTGTTCGTCGTCCCGAATCGCAGCCGCGTGACGGCGGATGCCTTGCCCGAACAGATCGCCGAGAAAAGCTGACGCGCGCCTGCCGTTCACTGCACCGCATCGAATATCGCGGCTTCGCTCATAAAGACAGGATGTCGATTCATCCATCAGGATGCCGGCATATCCTCGTTATCTGCCTGACTCACGCCCCGCCTTCCCGCCGCTTCCTCTGCCGGCCATTTCTTCCGTACCCTTAACCTTTTTTCATTTACGTCCGTTAACGATGCTGGCGCGGTAAAAGCCTGATGCGCGTCGCCCTTTTCCATCACCGTCAAGGAGCAGCATGTTACGACCACAACAACTTGCCAGTTACGCCCTCTCCTCAGTTCTCCTGTGCGCGGCGTCGCTGGCTGTCGATGCGAGCGCCGCGCAAAACGCGCCGCTGCCGGTTGCCGACCACGGTTATTTCTATGTCGGCGGCCAGTACCAGAAGGATGCGAACGGCCAGCAGCGCATGTTCGGCCAGATGTTCGTGCAGTATGAAATTCCGCAGACCGTCCGGCATCCGTATCCGATCGTGATGATCCACGGCACCGATCAGACCGGCACCAACTATCTGGGCACGCCGGACGGTCGGCGCGGCTGGGCGGACTACTTCGTCGCGCAGGGCTACACGGTGTATGTGGTCGATCAGGCCGGCCGCGGCCGTTCCGGTCAGTATCCTTCGGCGTATGGCTCGTACGCGCGCGGCTCGGCGCTCGTGGACCAGCAGTTCTACACCGCGCCGGAACGCTACAACCTGTGGCCGCAGGCGCATCTGCACACGCAATGGCCAGGCGGCCCCGGCGTCGTCGGCAATCCGACGTTCGACCAGTTCATGGCGTCGCAGGTCGAATCGATGTCTAACGTTCCGGAAACCGAAGCAATCAACGCGGCCGCATCGGCGGCGCTGCTCGACCGCATCGGCCCCGCTATCCTGCTCACGCATTCGCAGTCCGGCACGATCGGCTGGAAGATCGCCGACGAACGGCCGAAGCTGGTCAAGGCGATCGTCGCCGTCGAGCCGAACGGCCCGACGTTCTACGACCCGGTCTTCACCGGCGGCAACGACTGGTATCACTACAACACGGCGAAGGCGGAGCGTCCGTGGGGGCTGACCCGCGTGCCGCTCACCTACGATCCGCCGGTGACGGACCCGGCGCAGCTCGCGCGCGTCGAGCAGAAGAAGGCGGAAGGTCCGGGGCTCGTGCGCTGCTGGCTCCAGGCGGAACCGGCGCACCAGTTGCCGAACCTGCGCAACATTCCGATTGCGATCGTCACGAGCGAGGCATCGTTCCGCGCGACGTACGACCAGTGCACGTCCGACTATCTGACCCAGGCCGGCGTGCCGAACACGCACATCCGGCTCGCGGACGTCGGCGTTCACGGCAACGCGCACATGATGATGCTGGAGCAGAACAGCGACCAGATCGCCGGCGTGATCGCTGGCTGGCTCGGCAAGAACTCCGGCGGCAGCAACGAGTAAGCGGTTTTCCCGCCGCCGTGGCGCCGCTGCGGCGGAAACCCGAAACGCGGCGTTCGCATCGAACGCCGCGTGCATAAAACAACGCGCGTGCGCACCGTCCTTCACTTCAACGAACGGCGCGCACGCGCGATTACACCGCCAACCACGCAGCCCATCGCACTACGGCACTACGGCATCAACCCTTCAGCTTGAACGCGCCCGCCGCATCCTTCAGCGCCACCGCCTGCTCCTGCATCGACAGCGCGGCGGCCGCGGCCTGCTCGACGAGGGCCGCGTTCTGCTGCGTGACCTGATCCATCTGCGCGATCGCGCGGTTCACCTGATCGATGCCGGTGGACTGCTCGACCGACGCCGCCGCGATCTCGTTCATCACGTCCGTGACGCGCTGGATCGCCTGCACGATCTGGCTCATCGTCGTGCCGGCGCGCTCGACGAGCTGCGTGCCTTCGCTCACCTTGCCGGCCGAATCCTCGATCAGCGCCTTGATTTCCTTCGCCGCCGCGCCGGAACGCTGCGCGAGCGCGCGGACCTCCGACGCGACCACCGCGAAACCGCGGCCCTGCTCGCCGGCCCGCGCCGCTTCCACCGCCGCATTCAGCGCGAGGATGTTCGTCTGGAACGCGATGCCGTCGATCACGCCGATGATGTCGACCACCTTGTCCGAGCGATCCGCGATGCTGCGCATCGTATCGATGACCTTCGACACGACTTCACCGCCCTCGCCCGCGATGCCCGACGCGTTGGTCGCGAGCTGGCTCGCCTGGCGCGCGTTGTCGGTATTGTGCTTCACCGTCTGGGTGAGCTGCTCCATGCTGGACGCGGTCTCCTGCAGCGACGCCGCCTGCTCCTCGGTGCGCTGCGACAGGTCCGAGTTGCCCGCCGCGATTTCCTGCGACGCGCCGGTGATCGACTCCGCGCCGGCGCGAATGCGCGCGATCGTGCTGGAAAGCTGCTCCTGCATCTGCTTCATCGAGTACAGCATGCTGGACTGGTCGCGCGAACGCGTCTGTACGTCCACGGTCAGGTCGCCGCCGGCGATGCGCGCGGAGATTTCCGATGCGTAGGCCGGCTCGCCGCCGAGCCCCTGGCGCACGCTGCGGATGATGAGCAGCAGCACGGCGGTCAGCGCGAAGCCGATCACCAGCACCAGCCCGACCGCGCGCAGCACGTTCCGGTGGAAGGCCGCGGTCATCGCGTCCTCGTACACGCCCGCGCAGATGAACCAGTCCCACTCGCGCAGATAGTGGATGTACGTGAGCTTGCCGGTCGGCTCCGTCGCGCCCGGCTTCGGCCAGTAATAGGTGAGGAATCCCTTGCCCGGCTCCTTCGCGACCTCGACGATGCGCCGGAAGTGCTTGACGCCGTCCGGGTCGGTCACGTCGCCCATGTACTTGCCTTCGAGCGACGGATTCGTCGCGAGCAGCACCATGTTCGGCTTCGAATCGATGATCGGGATATAACCGTCGGCGCCGAAGCGGATCGCGCGCAACTGTTCGAGCGCGGCCTTCTTCGCATCGTCGACCGGCATCGCGCCGCTATCGGCGAGCTTGCGGTAATGCTCCGCGATGCTCACCGCCGAATCGACGACGTTCGTCAGGTCGGCGCGCTGCCCTTCCATCATCGTCGCGCGGTTGGTGTACACCCACAGGATCGCGATCGCGATCAGCCCGGCCCAGACGGCCGCCACTACGACCTGCAACTTCGCGTTGAGACTATTCAGGCGCATCGGTCCCACTCCTTCTTGCGTCAGTCGATTCATCGTCGCGCGGAAGCAAACGTTTCCCCGCGCGCTTTTTTTAACTTCTTTCCGAAGCGACGCGCGCACCGCGCGAACGGCTTCGACCAGACCACGGCTGCGTCACGCGCAGCAAACCGGTTCCATCCGCTGCCGGACGTCCCCCGACGCGCAGGCATGCAGCGCGGCAGGCCGGAGTGAAGCACTTCGGCCTGCCGCGCCAGGAACCACGGAGAGTCCGCCCGCCGGCCCGAGATGGTTCAGCCAGGCGCCGTGAGCCACGCGGCCCGCAGCATGAGGCCGCCTAACCCGCGCGACCGGAAGGACGGAACGAAAGGAGTCGAAGCCCGGACTGGCGAAGACGATGCCGGCCTCGAACCGGACGACCGTTCGCCACGAATGCGCGCACCGGCGCGAAGACAACCCCGCTCTCCAGCGAGGATAACGGCCCAATTGAAAGAATCTTTAGCTGAACGTTTAAAATGGCGACGGCGCGGCAAGGCGAACTGCATTCCTTATCGTGCCGCGCACGCTCGCCGATGGGCCGGCGGACTTTGCTAAGGATCGCGAATTCCCTACTGCTGCCCTTCGCCCGCCACGTCCCGCCAGCTTCGGGGCCACGCCGGCACGCGCGACGGCTGCCGTTCGCCGGGCAGCGCAGGCGCCGCTCCGGGCTGCTGCGCAATCAGCCCGCCCGCCTGCGCGAGCGGTCCCGCCGCGTGGCGGGCCGCCGCCGCCCTGCGCCGCGCGACGATCGGCAATCCGACCGACGCGGCCGCGAACATGAAGAAGAACGGCCCCGGATCGCACGACGACGACGACACCGACGTGACGACCAGCGTCGCGAGCATCCCCTGCCGGCACGCGTAACAGATCACCCGGTCGTCGAGCGGACAGTCGCGCGGGATCGGCGCGTACAGCGACTGCCACAGGAACACGCCGAACCCGGCGATGCCGAGCACGCCGAGATTCGCGGCGAGCACGACGATGAAGCTCGACGCGCGCACCGTTCCCATCCCGACGCCGAGGCCGAACGTATCGACGAAGTTCTGCAGCGCCTGCGTGTTGAAGTTGCTGCGCTCGACGCCGGACGAACTGTTCGCCTTGTTGAGGATCGTCGCCTGGAAGAAGTCGCCTAGCGCGTCGATCACGTCCGGCCGGAACAGCACCGCGTAGATCGCGGCCATCACGCCGAACGACGCCATCACCACGCACAGCCGCAGCTTGCGCGCGCGGCTGCGCGGCGCGACCTTCTCGGTGCGGCTCAGCAGCAGCACCGCGAGATAACCGGCAAACCCCACATACGCGGTCGCCGACGTGGACAGCATTAGCATCAGCCCGCTGCCGAGCGCGAGCAGCGCGTTGATCCGCGTCTTGTAGCCGAGCAGCCACAAGCTCGCGGTGAACGCGAACAGCGGCACCGTGCACGCGGAGTAGCTGGACGACTCGGGAAAGGTGCCGGTGATCCGCATCAGGCCGCCCAGTTCGGAGCCGTCGAGCATCGCATAGTTCGCGGTCTTGACGAAATGCAGCACGTCGACATTGACCGCGTGCGACGCGATCTCCACGACCGCCGCGAGCACGTCGATCGCGGTGCCGAGCATGAACGCCTTCGCGATATGCCCGAAGCAGCCTTTGCGCGTGACGAACACGGCAGTGCAGCAATACAGCACCAGTTCGGCGGTGTAGTACATCGACTGCGTGAGGTTGCCCGACACCGGCCCGAGCGGGCGCAGTCCCGGCGCGTTCGGATCGAGCGCCGAGCGGTCCATCGCGAACACGTAGGTCGAGCCGGCGAGCGCGCGCGGCAGCAGGATCGCGCCGATGATCACCCACACGCACAAACACGCGAACCAGAAACCCGGCCGGCCGGATCGAAGCGGCTTCATCAGCGTCTCGCCGCCGCCCAGGTTGAACGCGCGCAGCGCGAAAAAGGCGAGAAACAGCGTCATCGGCGGGAAACCGACGCCGATCGCGGACAGGTTGATCGCCGCCGCGGCCGGAAACAGCGCGAACGTGATCAACGCGTAGATCGACCACTGGTATGACATGTTCAGCGTCAGCATGCCGAACAACACCACCAGCACTCCGAACACCTGGATTTCCATAGCCCGATTCCCGTTGCCTGCCTTGTCATCGGCCGCATAGGCGCGGCCGATGACGGGCGTCCGGTCCGCGACGCCAGCCGGTTGCGCGTCTGTCGAATAGTGTCGCGGGCCGCGCGCGCGCCGGCGCGGCCGCTTCTGGCGCAAGCGTAGCCAGGCTGTTCCGTCATGCCCCGCCACGCAGCCATCGTGCGCCGCCACGCGCGAAACGGATGCGGCCGGCCGCACGTAACGGCGCATCTTCGCCGTCGATGGCGGACCGCGAAGGACTCGCGGCGGAATCGGCCGGCACCGCGCCGCTAAGATGACGAAGCGTGCCGTGCCGCGGGCCTTTTGCGCGCCGCACGACACGCTGTCCGCAACGGCGCCCGGCCGGACGCGGCAGGCGAATCACGGGGCCGGCCGGTCGCGCATCGCGCAACAGGCCGGAACGCTTGCCGCGCCATTCACGAAGAGGTCCACCGATGAAGTCCGTCTCTGTGGCGATGGCCACCTGCAACGGCGAAAAGTACCTGGCCGCGCAACTGGACAGTCTCGCGCGCCAGACGCGTCCGCCGGCCGAACTGGTCGTCACCGACGACAGTTCGGCCGATGCGACGCTCGACATCCTGGCCGACTTCTCGTACCGCGCGCCGTTCCCGGTGCGCGTGTATGCGAACGCCGAGCGCCTCGGCTACCGCGCCAACTTCATGAGGGCGGTCAGCCTGTGCAAGTCCGACTTCGTGTCGTTCTGCGACCAGGACGACGTGTGGTTCGACGACAAGCTCGCACGCTGCATGGCGCGGCTCGACGCGTCCGATGCGCTGCTGCTGTCGCACAACGCGATCGTCACCGACAGCGCGCTCGCGGAGATCGACACGCTCGCGAAGGACGCGCTCGCGCAGCCCGACAATCCGCCGCTCTCGATCGACCCGCTCAAATACGGGCTCGGCTTCACGCTGCTGTTCGACCGGCGGCTCGCGCAATTCGAGCCGCTGTGGCAGCGGTCGATCGACTTCAACGACGGCAGCAGCAAGGAAGGCCACGACCAGTGGTTCTTCTTCCTCGCGAACGCGCTCGGGCCGGTGCTGTACATCGACGCGCCGCTCGCGCACTACCGGCGGCACACGAACACCGCGACGCGGACCACTTGGGCCGGCGCGTCGTCGGCCGCGCAGGCGCTGCACTACCTGTTCGAATGCCTGCCGCGCTGGGCCAACCATGCGACCGGCTGCGAACATCGCGCGGCGGTGCTCGACGCGATCGCCGCCGATCCGTCGTCGCCGTATGCGGCCGCCGCGCGCGCCGGCGCGGAACGTTATCGCGCATACGCGCGGCTGTATCGCGAGCGCATCGAGCTGTACAACGCGACGTCGGTGATCGAGCGGTCCCGGCGCTTCGCCGCGATCCTGTCGTCGGGCGGCTACCGGAACGGCGACGTGTGGGCGAAGGGCACGAAAAGCGCGTGCAAGGATCTGCTGGCCGGCGTGCTGCGGTTGAGCCACGTGATGCCGGCGACGGCACGGACGCGGCTGCGCGGATATTGAGCGGCGGGAACGGCACAACGCATCGAGGCGGCCACCCCGATGCATCACGCCCCCGCGCCGCAGTCAATCAACGCGCGTCGTTCTGCACCGGCACGCCGACCACTTCCCCGAAGAACTGCCGGTAACGCACGCGGCACGCCTGCCAGCCGAATTCGTCGAGCGCCCGCTGCCGCCCCGCCGTCTCGCGCGCGAGGTCGGGCCACCGCTTCATCACGCCGTCGATCAGCGCGGGCAGTTCGTCGACGCGCTCGAACAGCAGCACGTTGTCGAACCGGCGCGCGGCCCACGTCATGAACGGAATCGCGCGCGCGATCACCACCGGCACACGCCCGATCGCCTCGAAAAACGCGCCGCTCACCAGCATCGAATCGGCCGAATGCGGCAGGATCAGCACGTCGGCCGCGCACAGCTTCCGCTCGAACTCGTCGTCGGACAGGAACCGCGCGTCGAGCGTCACCGCGTCGTCGAGCGCGCGTTCGCGCATGATCCGCCGCAGCGTTTCGACGTAACTCGCGTTGCCGTGGCCGGCCACGTCGAGCCGGTGCGCGTGCGGCCATACTTCGAGCACGCCGGCGATTTCCTTGTACGGCTGGATCGTGCCGAGCATCGCGAAACGCGGCCGGTCGCCGGCCGTTTCAGCTTCGGCGGCGTCGGTCGGGCGGCGCGTCGCCGCCGGGCTGCCCGGCGCGTCCCAGTACAGCGGATGCGGCAGATACCGCGCGTCGTACCGCGCATCGAAGTCCGGCGCGTGCACGACGCGAAAATCCGCGAGCCGCCGCACCAGCGACATCAGCGCGACCGACACGCGTCGCACGTTGCGCCGCGCGTTGTGCACCGCGTGGTCGTGCACGAAGTACACGACCTTCGCGCGGCCGAGCGCCATCAGCGCGCAGTAGAACGCGAGCACCGCGAGCCCCTTCGGCGACAGCAGCACCGTCCTGCCGCCCTTCGTGAACGCGCGCAGCTCGATCCAGTGAAACACGAGCACCGTCGAGCGGCGGAACACGTCCACGATGCGCCCGTCGCGAAACAGGCTGCGCACCGACAGCGGCAGCACGTCGTAACCGAGGTCTTCGAGCAGTTGCTTTTGCAAGTCGATATACGGATTCGTCGTGTTCGTGAACGGCGACATCAGCACGCGCGGCGCGCGCGCCGGCTTCGCGCCGGCCGCGCGGCGCGCGACCGCCGGGCCTGCGATCTCGCTCATGCGGACTCCCTCACGGCCATTTACGCCGCCGCCTGCACGCTCGCGAGCGACAGCACCAGATCGATGATCCGGTCCTGCACGTCCGGCTCCAGTGCGGGGAAGATCGGCAGACACAACACCTGCTGCGCGATCGTCGTCGCGACCGGCAGGTTCTCGCGCGCGGCCGACGACAGTCCGCGATAGGTCGGGAACTGGCTGATCAGCGGATAAAAGTAGCGGCGCACCGCGATCTGCCGCGCGCGCATCTCCGCATACAGCGTGTCGCGGCTCACCGGGAACTCCGGCGTGACGAGCACCGGAAAATACGCATGGTTGCGCGTGTTGTTGTCCGCCACGTGATGCAGCTTCAACCCGCGCACGTCGGCGAACGCGTCTCGATACCGCCGATCGACGCGCGCGCGCGCTTCATACGCGCGGTCCACGTGCTTCAGCTGCAGCACGCCGAACGCGGCCTGCACCTCGTTCATCTTGCCGTTGATGCCCGGCGCGACGACCGTCACTTCGTCCTCGATCCCGAAGTTCTTCAGCCGGTCGATGCGGCGCTTCATCTCCGCGTCGCGGCAGATGATCGCGCCGCCCTCGAACGTATGGAAGATTTTCGTGCCGTGGAAACTCAGCACCGACATGTCGCCGAAGCTCAGCACCGAGCGGCCGTCGCGGCGCACGCCGAACGCATGCGCGGCGTCGTAGATCACGCGCAGTCCATAGGTGTCCGCGATCCGCCCGATCTTCTCGACCTCGCACGGATTGCCGTACACGTGCACCGGCATGATCGCGCGCGTCTGCGGCGTGATCGCCGCTTCGATCTTCGCCGGGTCCATGTTCATGCTGACCGGGTCGATGTCGACGAACACCGGCTTGATGCCGTTCCAGTGGATCGCATGGGTGGTCGCGACGAACGAGAACGGCGTCGTGATCACCTCGCCGGAGATGTTGAGCGCCTGTAGCGCGGTGATCAGCGCAAGCGTGCCGTTCGAGAACAGGCACAGGTGCTCGACGCCGAGATGCTCGCACAGCGCCTGTTCGAGCTGCCTGTGATACGGCCCGTCGTTGGTCACCCAACGGTTCTCCCAGATCTGCTCCAGATACGGCATGAATTCCGCGAGCGGCGGCAGATACGGCTGGGTGACCGGCACCACCCCGGGCACCACACCAGGCACCACACCGGGCGCCACGCTGGTTTTCGTTTCGTTCGTCATGACGTTCTCACTGTGCGTTGGGCGCTGCCCGATGCGCAACGCGGCGCCGCGCTGCACGACGCCATTGTTTCAGCCGGCCGGCGCGGCAATCCGCCGGACTGGCTTCACGATCGGACAAGACCGCCTCGTTCTTCCGTTGAATTCGCTTCGTCTAAACCGGGACTTCGAACCGCCGGCGCCGCGTCGCTACATCTTCAGGATGCGTCTCGGGTCGCTCGTGCCGCACGCGAAATCGACGAGCGCGAGCATGTTTCCCCACAGCCGGCCGCGATAGTCGAACACCGGGTCCGCGCGCACGCTGTGGTACAGGTTCGACAGCAGATGGCGCGTGATGAACGCATACGCGTTCCTGCGCTCCATCGTGTTCTTCTTCACAAGGAAGATCGGGTTCGCGATCTGCGAGTAGCCGAAGCGCACGCCGGACGTGCGCCCCTTCTTCGTGCCGAGATGCACGCCGCGGCACGACGGCTCGTACACGAAGCGGCCGAGCTTCAGCGCCTGCGACGTGTAATCGCGATCCTCCTGCCAGCCGTACAGCGGCAGCGCCTCGTCGAAGCGGCACACGCGCACCGCGCGATCGACGAACGCCATGTTGCAGCCGTAGCCGGACTCGATGTCGCGGCGCTCGTCGCCGGACGCCCAGTGCTCCAGCGGCGGCAGCGCGCCGCTCAGGTAGCGCTGCGCGTCGGCCTCGCCGATGCCGCGGCTCTTCACGCCGTCCGCCAGCACCTGGCCCGTCATGCCGATCACGTCCGGCTGCTCGTTCAGCACCAGCGCGCAGTTGCGCAGCCACGTTTCATGCGGACGGAAGTCGTCGTCGAAGAACGCGGCGAACCAGCGGCGCGCGGAGGTATCGTTCGGGCCGTGCTCGGTGCGCCCGATGTCGCGCAGCAGCGCCTCGATGCCGCGGTTGCGCTGCACGGTGCTGCCCGCCGTGTCCGATACGAGCAGCGTGACGGGCACCACGCGGCGCAGCGGATGCGTATCGAGCCCGTCGATGTCGGCCGGCTCCGCGCCGATCACGTACACGCCGTCCGGACGGCGCTCCTGCCGCAACAGATAGTCGAACAGCGTCGCGGTCTCCGCGGCACGGCCCTTCGTCGCGACGATCACATAACTCTGCATGTGTTTCCCCGTGGCATGAATGGATCAGCGATGCGCGAGCGCCGGCGCCGTGTCGAACGCAAGCGACTTCACCGAGCGGTGGTCGATCGTCTCCTCGACCACGCGCACGAAGTCGCGACGGAACCGCTCGACTGAAAAACGCGCGGCGTTCAGCCGGCACACTTCGGGATCGAACGGCGCATGGGCCTCGAACCGCTCGACCGCATCGACGAGCGCATCGACGCTCTGCTCGTCGAAGAACACGCCGGTGCCGAAACGCGGGTCGCTCGACTCGATCACCGTTTCGAGCGCGCCGCCTCGCCCATAGGCGATCACCGGCGTGCCGCACGCCTGCGCCTCGACCACCGAGATTCCGAAGTCCTCCTCGGCCGCGAACACGAACGCGCGCGCGCGCTGCATGTGGTCGATCAGCACGCTCGACGGCTGATAACCGAGCACCTTCACGTTCGGCCCGGCGAGCGCGCGCACGCGCTCAAAGTCGGGGCCGTCGCCGATCACGACCAGTTCGCGCTCCGGCATCCGCGCGAACGCCTCGACGATCAGCGGAATGCGCTTGTACGGCACCATCCGCGACGCGATCAGATAAAAGCGGTCGCGCCGCGCGCCCGGCTCGAAACGCTCGATATCGACCGGCGGATACACGACGCGCGCGTCGCAGCCGTAGATCTTGCGAATCCGCCGGCCGATGAACGCCGAGTTCGCGATGAATTCGTCCACGCCGTTCGCGGTCCGCTGGTCCCAGATCCGCATGTAATGCAGGACCGCGCGCGCCGCCCAGCTTTTCGGGCCGCGCACCGCGCCCGACTGCGTCAGGTACTGGTGCTGAAGGTCCCACGCGTAGCGGATCGGCGAATGCACGTAGCTGACGTGCACCTGGTTCGGGCTGGTGATGACGCCCTTCGCGACCGCGTGGCTCGACGTGATGACGAGATCGAAACCGGACAGGTCGAACTGCTCGATCGCGATCGGCATCAGCGGCAGATACGCGCGAAACGCGGTGCGCGCGCGCGGCAGACGCTGGATGAACGACGTTTTCGCGCGCTTGCCGCCGAGCACCGCGCGCTGCTCGTCCGGGAAAAAATCGACGATGCTGAACAGTTCCGCGTCCGGCCACAGCCGGATGATCTGTTCGAGCACGCGCTCGGAGCCCGCATACGTGACAAGCCAGTCGTGAACGATCGCGACGCGGCCGAAGCGGCGCGGATCGGGCAGCAGCATTTCGTTCGGCGCTAGGTCAGCCATGGCGAGATCTCTTCGAGCAGTTTCACGGCGGTTGCGCGCCACGTCAGTTGCGCGGCGCGCGCATGGCCTTTTTCGCGCAGGCGCGAACGCAGCGCGGCATCGGTCGTCACGTCGGCGAGCAGCCGCGCGAGTTCGTGCGGGTCGTCCGGCGACACGTACAGCACCGCGTCGCCGCACGCTTCCTCGATCGACGGCAGCCGCGACGCGATCACCGGGCAGCCGAGCGCGAGCGCCTCGACGGGCGGCAGCCCGAAACCCTCGTAGCGCGACGGATACACGAAACACGCGGCGTCGCGATACAGCGCGGTCAGTTCGGCGTCGGTCACGTAACCGAGGTGCCGCACGAAACCTTGCAGCGCGTCGTGCCCGTTGCCGTACACGCGCGGGTCCGCGCCGCCGACCACGACGATGTCGAACGGCGCGTCGCCGAGCAGCTTCGCGGCCTCGACGACGAGGCGGAAGTTCTTGTGATAGTTCAGGCTGCCGACCGCGAGCACGTACGGACGGCGCAGTTCGCCCCAGCGCGGCGACGCGTCGGCGGCCGGCACGCGCAGCATGTGCTCGCCGCTCTCCGACACGATGCCGATCTTCGCGGCCGGAATCCGGTAGACGTCGGTCAGTTCGCGCCGCGAGAATTCGGACACGGTCAGGATGCGCTGCGCGACGCGGCCGACGCGCGGCGCCATCACGCGATACCACGCGGCGAACGCGCGGCTGTAGCTCTGCGGCATGCGCATCGGCGCGGCGTCGTGCAGCACCGTCACCTGGCGGCGGCAAAACATCGGGCCGGAGTTGCACAGGTTCAGCAGCAGCGAGCCGGTCGCCGCGAACGGCAGGCTCACCTGCTCCCAGCGCGTTCCCGCGCCGCCGCGCGCCTCGCGCAGCGGAATCCGCGCGAACGGGCTCTTCATTGCGCGCAGCGACCCGGGCACCAGCAGTTCGGCCTGCAACCCGACCACGATCGGGTCCTGCGTCGCGAGCAGTTCGTCGATCGCGCGCACGGTCTCGAACGCGAAGCGGTCCACGCCGGTCAACTGGCGGCCGAGAAAACGGCCGTTGATCGCGAGCCGGCGGGTCGAGGTCGACACCATCGTCGGGGCTCCGTTCACGCTTGCCGTCCGCCCGCCGGCAGCGGCCGGCGCGCGAGCGGGTTCGCGATGTAGCGGATCGCGTGGTCGCTCATCCGCCGCGACGGCGCGACACACGCGAGCGTCAGCGCGATCGCCATCAGCTTTTTCTTCGCGCTCCAGAACGGATTCGAAACGATCGAGCGGAAATAGCGGCCCGACTCGAACGCGAGCCAATGGCAGCGCTGCGAGAACGGCGCGTCGTAGGCGTTCGCGCACAGCACGGCCTTCTCGTAGGCGAAATCGATCGCGTGTTCCGGCAACTGCTCGCCTAGCCGTTCGCCGACGAGTTCGCGCAGCGCGTTCCAGCGGTGCGGGAACGAGCGGATCACCTCGTCGATGTCCTGGCAGTTCGCGATCGACAGGCCGACCTTCGGCGCGTCGCCAGGCTCGCTTTCGCTCGCCACGCGGTGCACGCGATAACCGCCGAGCGGCGTGTCGATCGCATGCACCGGGCCGAGCAGCGCGACGCCGTAGATCGCGAAGAAGTCCGCCGCGATGCCGCGCCCTTTCGGCTTCGGCAGCGGCAGGATGCGGCGCAGCGCGCTCGCGCGGTACACGTTGCCGGACGCCGGCGGCGACGGATACAGCCAGCCGCGCCGCAGCAGCGCCGCGCAGTCGGCGGGCGGCGTCGAATTCGGCACGTATGCGCCGGTCGGCCGGCTGTCGCCGTCGATCACGCTCAGGCGGAACTGCACCTTCGCGTAACCGCCGCGCTCGAACGCGGCCAGCGCCTGGTCGATCGCGCCGTCGTACAGCACGTCGTCGGAGTCCAGATAGGTGATGTATTCGGTATCGACGAGTTCGAGGCCGAGGTTGTACGCGCTCGCCTGGCCGCCGTTCTCCTTCAGCACCGGCACGATGCGCTCGCCGTAACTCGCGATGATCGCGCGCGAGCCGTCGGTCGAGCCGTCGTCGATCACGATCACGCGCGTGCGCTCCGGCGCCTGCGCGAGCGCCGAGTCGATCGCCTCGCGCAGGAAACGCTCGTAGTTATAACTGCAGATCACTATCGTCAGATCCTTCACGGCGTTATCCCCTTGCCTTCGCATCGTTGTGGTGCGTGGTGTAGCCATACGTGCCGTACTCCCGGCCGTAGCGCGAAGGCCGCGACATGTCGTTGAAGATCACGCCGCGGATCGGCACGCCGATCTGCGCGAACCGCCGCGCCGCCTCGCGCATGTCCGCGAGGCTCGACACGCCGTGGCGCGCGACCATGAACACGGTGCCGGCGAGCTTCGCGACGATCCCCGAGTCCGCGACCGGCAGCACCGGCGGCGAGTCGATCAGCACGACGTCGTATTCGCTTTCGACGCGGCGCATGAACGCGAGGAAGTCGCGATGCATCAGCACTTCGCCCGGGTTCGGCCCATATGCGCCGCACGCGACGAAATCGACGCCTGGCAGAATGCTACGGTGCACCACCTCGTCGTACTGTTGGCCACCGATCACGAGTTCGGTGATACCGGGGCTTTGCGTGGTGCCGAGATAACGATGCAGGCCGCCGCGCCGCAGATCGGTGTCGACCAGCAGCACGCGCTGGCCGGACGAGCCGATCACCGCCGCAAGGTTCACCGACACGAACGACTTGCCGACGACCGGCGTCGGGCCGGCGAGCATCACGATCCGGTTCGGCGCGTCGACCAGCGCGTATTCGAGCGCGCTGCGGAAGCTGCGCAGGCTTTCGATCGCCGCGTCGTCCGCCGACGTGTGCGCGAGCACGAGACTCGTGCCGGCGTTCGACGGCAGCGCGTGTGTCAGCTGCTCCTGGGCCTTGCTGCGCGGCACCTTCGCGTACACGGTGAGGCCGGTGCCGAGTTCGATCTCCTCCGCCGCGCCGATGCGATCGACGACCGCACGCTTCACGAGCACCGTCGCGACGCTGATGAAGAGGCCGGACAGCAGCGCGCCGATCACCGCGAACATCCGCTTCGGCCGGATCGGGCTTTCCGGCACGATCGCCGAATCGACCATCCGCACGTTGCCGACCTTGCCGGCCTTCACGAGCCGCAACTGCTCCTGCGAGTTCAGCAGGTTCGTGTACAGGTCGGTCGCGACCTGCACGTCGCGCTGCAGCCGCAGCAGCCCCTGCTCCAGCGGCGGCAGTTGTTTGGTTGCAACCACGAGCGACGCGACGAGCCCGTTCGCGTCGGCGATCTGGTCGTCGATGCTGCGCACCGCCGGGTGCTCGATCGTGAAGCGTTCGAGCAGCAGCGTGCGTTGCTGCTGAAGGTCCGCGAGCTTGCTCTGCGCCTCGGCCGAACGCGCGAGCAGCGAGTTCGCCTCCGCGTTCAGGTCGACGGTGCCGTGCTCCGCGCGGAACGCGTTGAAACGGCTCTCCGCCTCTTCGAGCTGCACCTTCAGTTCCGGCAGCTGGCGGTCGAGGAACGCGATCGACTTCTCCGCTTCCTCGGCGGTGCGGCTCACGTTCTGCCGCACGTACTCGGAGCCGACCGCGTTCAGGATCTCGCCGATCTTGTTCGGGTCCGCGCCCTGCAGCGCGACGCCGATCACGTCGGAATCCTTGCCCTTCTCGGTGATCAGCAGCGCGTTCTGCAACGCGAGGATCGACGCGAGCCGGGAATCGCGCCGCAGGTCGAAGCGCGCGCCCGGCTTGCCGGTCAGCGTGCGGATCATCAGCGCGAGTTCGCCGCCGGCGACGCGCGCGCGCAGCATCTGCCCGACCCGGCCGCGCAGGTCGACGTTGTGCTTCTTCTCCGTCAACCGGTATTCGCCGTTGCCGAGCACGGTCACGACGAGCGGCGCGCCGTGCAGCCTCTCGGGCACGTCGAGGCTTTCCATGTCGATCCGCTCGGAGCCCCACGCGTAACCGCCGATGCCCGAGTAGTTCAGGTTGCCGATGTGCGTCGCGACCCACTTGCCGACCACCGGAAAATAATGCGGCGCGGCGTGCAGATAAAGCCGCGTGCTGTCCACCGCGCGCGCCAGCACCATCCGCGAGCGCAGCACTTCGATCTGCGCGGACGCGCCGGTCTTCACCGCGAACATCGACGACAGGTCGGTCAGCGCGTTCTTCGACGACCCTTCGTTCTCCTCCACCTGGATCAGGATGTCCGACTGGTAGACGGCCTCCGCGAACAGCGCGTATGCGACGCCCGCAATCAGGAACACCGTCGTGATCACGGCGATCAGCAAACGGTTCTGATACAGCACGTCGAGATAGTTGCGGACGTTGCCGCCCTGCGACGGCTCGACGTCGATGGTGGTCACGGACATATCTGGGTAGTTCATGCTGACTCTCCACATCCCCGGGCTTCAACACGCGGGCCCCGGTTCTCTCTCGGAACCGGCGCACACCCGCACTGAGCGCATTGCGAAGTTCTTCAATAACCGAGCGCGCGCGTCGTCACGGCCGCCTGCGTGCTCGGCAGGATCAGGTTGATCACGCGGCTCCAGCGCACCAGCGCGGACGCGTCGACGAACACGATGTCGTTCGGCTTCAGCTGGAAGCTGTCGGCGGTCGCCATCGAGGCCGGCGACGCCGCGTCCAGATGGAACACCGTCGGATTGCCTTCGTCGCGGCCGCGCACCACGTACACCTGCGACGCGTCGCCGGACCCCTGGCTGATGCCGCCCGCGGTGCCGAGCGCGTCGTTCAGCGAGATGCGGCCGTTGTTCAGCACGACGCTGCCCGGATGCCCGACCTCGCCCAGCACGTACACCTTGCTGTCGTTCTGCGAGTACACGCGCACGAGGTCGCCGTTCTGCAGAATGATGTTGTCGGGGTTCACGCCTTTCCGGATCATGTCGGGAATGTTCACGACCACCGTCTGCTCGTTGCGCGTGATGCTCACTTCCGAACGGTCGCCGGTCGAGGTGAAGCCGCCGGCGCGGTTGATCGCCTCGGGCAGCGTCATCGGCATGTCGTTCAGCACCTGGAGGCCCGGATTGCGCACTTCGCCATCCAGATAGATCCGCTTGCTGCGGTAGGCCTCGATGCGCAGCGTCACCTGCGGCGCGCGCAGGAAACGCGACAGCTTCGCCGTGACCAGATCGCGCGCCTGCATCTCCGTCAACCCGGCGACCTGCACCGGCCCCACGTACGCGACCTGGATCGCTCCGGTCGAATCGACCGTGTAGCCGGACACCACCGAACTCGTCGTCGCGTCCTGGCCGCCGCCCGACGACGTGGTCGGCATGTTCATCTCCGGGTGATCCCAGACGACGATGCTCAGCACGTCGCCGGGACCGAGCGTGTACGGCTCCGGCTTGCCGAACAGCTTCGTGACCGCGTCCGGCACCGTCGTCGGCAGCGACGCGCGCTGCTTCGCGACGAGGTCGCCGGTGATCTCGACCAGCTCGTTCGGCGGCGGCTGGTCGCCGGCTGCGCCCGCGCTTGCGCCGGCTACGCCGCCGTCCGGCGCCTTCGCGGCCGCCGTGCGCGCATCGGTGGCCGCGCGCGCGGTCGCGACCGCCGACGGCATCGAGCTGTACGACATGCCGGGGGCCGCCGCGCAGCCGGACATCAACGCGGCCGCGGCCGCGAACACCAGCGTCCATGGACCGCAGCCGCCGCCGCGCGGGCGAACCGCCGCCGCGTGTTGGCCGTCAGCGTCATACAGTCCGCGCGTGGCCGCGCTGCCGTGGATCGCTCGCTTTGCAAACAAAGATTCGCTGTGTAACATCGCTCTAACCCCTCAGTTTCAAATCTCGCTCGCTGCCACCCATCTGGAGGCATTCCGCCATGAGCAAGAAACTTCTCCTTGTTGTTCTGTTGTCCTGTGCCGCCGCCGCGTCTCACGCGGCCGGCGGTTCGAATCCGGCCGACACCGGCAGGAAAGACTCGAACCGCAACTACCACGCGTATCCGAAGTTCACTTATCCGTTCGCCGGCGTGCGTCCGTCGCAGCAAGGCTCGTCGTCCGCGCCGGCGGTCCGGCGCCGTGCACCGGCCGCCCAGGCCGCGCCGGGCATTCCCGGCGTATCGGATCCCTATGCGTTCGGCGGCTGGAACAACCTGTCGTACGACTCGCCCGCGCTCGATGTACCGTGGTCTCCGGCCGGCCCCGCGGACCGCGTGCAGCAGCCGGGTCAATGACTGCGCGGCGACGCGGGCTGCCGGCCCGCGTTGCCTTTCACGCCTGCCGTGTTGCCGACCGCTTCATTGCATCTGCTTCGTTGCGGATTCCGCCAGGGCGCTCCACTCACTCCGCTCCACTCACTACTCAATACGCGCCGCTGCCCTGCACGACCACCTTGAACGTCTTGAACAGGATCGCGATGTCGCGCGACAGCGACCATCCCTTCACGTAGGCGACGTCGAGCGACACGCGCGTCGCGTAGTCCGTATCGCTGCGCCCGCTCACCTGCCACAGTCCCGTCATGCCAGGTTTCGTCATCAGGTAATAATCGACGTCCGCGCCGTAGCGTTCGAGTTCCTGGTCGATCACCGGACGCGGCCCGACGAGGCTCATGTCGCCGCGCACCACGTTCCATAGCTGCGGCAGCTCGTCGAGACTCGTGCGCCGCAGGAACTGGCCGACCCGCGTGACCCGCACGTCGTTCTTCAGCTTGAAATCGCGTTCCCATTCGGCCCGCGCCTGCGGGTCCGTTTCGAGCACCTGCTTGAGCACCTGGTCCGCGTTCACGACCATCGAGCGGAACTTCAGGCAGCGGAACTTGCGGCCGTTGCGCCCGACCCGCAGATGCCCGTACAGCGCGGGGCCGCCGTCGCGCTTCACCGCGAACGCCAGCGCGCCGAGCACCGGCGACAGCGCGGCGATCAACAGCAGACCGAGCCCCAGATCGAAACCGCGCTTCATGGCCTGGCGCGCGGTGCCGGCGTGCAGCGTCCACGCGCGCTCCAGCACGGGCCACACCACGCGCAGCACGATCAGCGTCAGCGTGTGCGACAGCAGCAGCGACGCGCCGGTGGTCAACGTCCAGTAGATGAACCACGGCATCGACAGCAACTGCATCCGGTGAATCAGGTACAGCAGCGCGAGCCCGCACAACTGCACGAGAAGCCACGCGACAGCCGTGCGGCCCGCCATCCCGAACACCGACGCGGCCTGCTTCGCCCGATACGCGCCGCAGGCGGGAAAAACCGACAACGCGAGCGCGGATACGAATGCGACGAGCGACAACTGGATCTCGTGCATGCTCGCGGTGCCGGGCACGTGCAGATGCAGCGCCCCGAAGGCTCCCAGCACGATCAGTGCAACGTCGATTGCTCGATGAAATAGTCCTGGCATCTCCGTACTCCAAACCGACCCGTCCTTCTGCCGATCAAGCTTCCCCCGGGCGCATGTGCTTCGGCTACCGCTTGCGCTTCCTTCCATGCCGCCTTTCGATTTCCCCTAATTAGTTCGTATTACTATTAATTATGGCTAGAGATCGATACGTCTCTTCGCTTCATCGCCGCTACGGCTTCACCGCGTCATGCGGCCAGATCGGCAACCGCGGTTTTGGCGACTTGCGGCGACGATGCGTGGGCCGCCGCGAAGTGCCGCTCGCGCCGGTGATACAGCCGATACTCGGTCGGCGAAATCGACCAGCGCTTGCGGAACATCTTCGCGAGGTTGTCGCCGTTGCCCATGCCGCTGCGCCGCGCGATCTTGTCCACCGGCAGTTCCGTTCCGGCCAGCAGCCGCCGCGTCATGTCGAGGCGCGCCTGCAGCAGATACTCGGACGGCGTGCAGCCGATCTCCAGCTTGAAGCGCCGCAGGAAGTTGCGTTCGCTCATCGCCGCCTCCTGCGCCGCGTCCGTGACCGAGATCGGCCGGTCGCAGTGCTCGCGCAGCCACAGCGCCGAGCGTCGAATCTTGTCCGCGACCGACAACTCGCCCGCGCCCGCCGTCGCCATCCAGCGCGCCGCCGCGCCGGGCATCAGCCGCTCGGCCACTTCGCGCGCGACCGCCGCGCCGGCATCGCGCGAGATGAGCGCGAGCACGCTGCGCATCGATTCGTCGCGATCGTCCGGCTGCCCCTGCGGGACGTCGAAAACCATTGTCGTTCTACGCCCGCCGACGTTCTGCGGGATAACGCACGAAGCCGGCTGCGTCGCCGCGCGTTCGCGCAGCGCGGATGCGTCGCGCGACAGCGGCGCGTCGTGCAGCCACGAACGCAGCCGTTCGTCGCGCGCCGCTTGATCGAAGAAGGAATGAGCGCCGAACACGAACAGCGCGTCGAACGCATCGACGCGGCAATCGGCGCGCGCATCGGTGTATACGTGCAGCGACGACGACGAAGCGAGCCGGCCGCCGTCGACTGACAGCAGCTGCACCGAGTACGTGGCCCGCGCGTCGCCGCCGCGCGCGCCGGACTGGTTCGCAAGCTGGAATGCTTCGGCGATCATGCCGACGGTCATCAGCGGAAACCCTTCGCCGAGCACGATGCCGATGCGCCGCGCAGCACACTGCGCGACGGCGCTCGTTGCCGGCATGTCGACGATGTATTGGGCGGTGGCGTACGTCATCTCGCATCCCCATTCGACCGAGTTCGCTGATCCGCGCCGGCGTCGGTGCTGCTGCATCGACCCGCAGCGCGTGCGCGTTGCCGTTGCACGAACGGAAGGTCTCGTCGTCACCGGCGGTATCTTTATATCGCACCGCCGCGACGCGGCGCCATCGATATCGAGCGCGTTGTGTGCGGTCCTCAACGTTGCGCGGGACGGCGGTTCTTCAGGCGAAAGACGCGCCGCGCGAAGCCTTGTGCGAACGCGCAGGGACGGCGTAATGCCGCTGCGCGAGGCAACCGGCCGAGCGGGCGATGGGGTGAAGGGAAAGGAGCGACGAGGCGAATCGTCTTATCGTAGCGGACGGTTTTTTCTGGTTGTTTTCGCCGCCGTATGATGCGATGCAATACACACGCGCAACGAGCGGAGCCGCACCTGCCGCGCGACCAGATAGCGCGGCTCCGTCGAAAGAGAAGCGGAAATCAGCCCTTCGTGTATTCGATCCGTTCGACGCCGGCTTCGCCGCCGAGCAGGCACAGGTCCGCGCCGCGCACCGCGAACAGGCCGACCGTCACGACGCCCGGCCATGCGTTCACATGCGCTTCGAGCGTGCGCGGATCGTTGATGTGCAGCCCCTTCACGTCGAGGATCTCGTTGCCGTTGTCGGTGATGTACGGCGAGCCGTCCTTCTGCACGCGCAGCACCGGCACGCCGCCGAGCGCCGCGACCCGCCGTCCGACCGCGGTGCGCGCCATCGGCACGACCTCGATCGGCAGCGGGAACGCGCCGAGCACGCCGACGCGCTTGCTCGCGTCCGCGATGCAGACGAACCGGTCGGCCACCGACGCGACGATCTTCTCGCGCGTCAGCGCGCCGCCGCCGCCCTTGATCATCGCGCCGTGCGCGTCGATCTCGTCGGCGCCGTCCACGTACACCGGCAGCCCGTCGATCTCGTTCAGGTCGAACACCTTGATGCCGTGCGACTGCAGCCGCGCAGTGGTCGCGAGCGAACTCGACACCGCGCCGCGATAGCGGCCCTTGTGCGCGGCGAGCGCGTCGATGAAACAGTTCGCGGTCGAACCGGTGCCGACGCCGATCACCGCGCCTTCCGGCACGTTCGCGTACACGTAGTCGGCGGCGGCCTGGCCGACCCGTTGCTTGAGTTCGTCTTGAGTCATCAGAAACAGCCCGAGGAGAGAAAAAAGCGATGCGGAAAAACGGTAGTTTACCGGAGTTGGAGCGCGCTCCGGCCGGCTCCGGCGTCGCGGCGCGGATCAGCGCGACGGCTCCGCCTCGTGCGCGACGTCCGGCAGGTACTTGTCGAGCAGCGCCTGCGCGATCGCATCGGTTTGCGCGTCCGGCGCACCCGCATAGTCGCGCGGCCGGAAGTGCATCTGGAACGCGGCGAACACGCGCCGCGTGCGTTCGTCGAGCACGCCGTCGGTCGCGACGTCGTAGCCGTAACGCGCGAGCTTCTGTTGCAGGCCGCGCACGTCCGCCGGCGCATCCGGCGCGCGGCCGGCGAGTTCCTTCGTGACGGTCGCCGCATCCGGCCATGCGCCGACGCCCGCGTCGTACAGCGTCTTCCACGGAAACAGCGGACCCGGATCGGTCTTGCGCTGCGGCGCGATATCGCTGTGGCCGACGACGCGCGTCGGCGGTATCCGGTAGCGCGTGACGATGTCCTTCGCGAGCCGCACCAGCGCCTCGACCTGCGCGGGCGGATACGGCTGCCACACGCGGCCCTGCGGCGTGTCGCGCGGCCCGAGATTCACGTTCTCGATGCCGATCGACGCCGCGTTCAGTTCCGTCGTCCCCTGCCATTCGCTGACGCCCGCGTGCCACGCTCGCTGCGCCTCGGGCACGAGCTGCCACACGACCGGGCGTCCGTCGCGCAACGGCGGGTTCTCGGGCACGAGGTAATGCGCGCTGACGCTCTCGGTCGTCAGCACGTTCAGCGACTGCGCTTCGTCGATCTCGGTGTAGTGCATCACGAGGAAACGGATGCGCGAGTCCGCGCTTTGCGCGCGATGCGTGGTGTCCGCGAGATAGTCGCCGCGGTCGATCAGGTGAGTCGCGCAGCCGGCGAGCAGCAGCGCGAACGCGAGCGGAGCCGCGCGGAGCGCCGACGCGAAACGATGGGTGCGAGTGGACGGGTTCATCGAGTGAGGGCGTCGATAGCGGCAACGCGGATGAATCGGCTCGCGGTGCGCGGGCGCGCTTTCGGGCCTGTCGTTTTTCCTGCCGATAACCATGCGGGACGAAACCGGAGGTTCACGGGAACGGGAAGGAGCGCAGGCGAAACGCCCGCGCCCGATCCGCCGGCTACTTCACGCTCCGCTGCCGCACGGCTTCGAACAGGCAAACGCCCGACGCCACCGACACGTTCAGACTCTCGACCGTCCCCGCCATCGGAATCTGCATCACCTCGTCGCAGGTGTCGCGCGTGAGCCGCCGCATCCCCTCGCCTTCCGCGCCCATCACGAGCGCAACGGGGCCGTCGAGTTTCGTGTCGTAGAGGCTCGCGGTGGCGTCGCCGGCCGTGCCGACCACCCACACGCCCGCGTCCTTCAGTTCGCGCAACGCGCGCGCGAGGTTCGTCACAGTGATGTACGGCACCGTGTCCGCCGCGCCGCTCGCGACCTTCGCGGCGGTCGCGTTCAGGCCGACCGCGCGGTCGCGCGGCGCGATCACCGCGTGCGCGCCGGCTGCGTCGGCCACCCGCAGGCACGCGCCGAGGTTATGAGGATCGGTCACGCCGTCGAGCACCAGCAGCAGCGGCGAGCCGTTGATGCCGTCGAGCAGTTCCGCGAAGTTCTGCGCGAGCGGCAGGTCGTGCACGCGCGCGACGACGCCCTGATGGCGCTCGGTGTGCGCGAGCCCCCACAGCCGCGTTTCGTCGGCCGCGATCAGCCGCACGCCCGCTTCCTTCGCCACGTGCAGGAAGTCGTTCATGCGGCGGTCGCGGCGGGTCGTGTCGTAATAGACGTCCTCGACCGTGGACGCGTCGTGCCGCAACCGCGCGGTCACTGCATGAAAACCGTAGAGAACCTTGAGACGTGACATGGCTGGAACAACCTCTGGTCAAAATCCGCGGCGCGCGCGAAACGCGGGCGCCGGCAAAACGACGATGCGGGCCGCCGCGCACAGAACGCGCGTGGCATGCAGCACGTGCGGCACCAACGTGCGGACGCGCCGCGAACGGACGCGGCGGCATGAGTGGCGCGCAGCGCGCATCGCGAATAAAAACAGCGGCGCGGCCAGCAAGACCGCGCCGCGCCGTCGAACCCGACGCGGCGTTACCGCCGCGTCGCGTTCGACTTCAACGCTTCAGCTTCAACGCTTCTTGCGCGGCGACTTCTTCACCGCGGCCTTCGGCGCACCGCGTTTTTTCGCGGTATTCGAAGCGCCGCGCGCCGCGCGCGCTTCCTTCACCGCCGCGCTCGGCGCGCTGGCCGCTTTCTTGCGGAACGCCCCTTCGCCCGGCGGCATCGAACGCACGCGCGGGCCGCCTTCGACGCTACCCTTGTCGGCGGCCGACGCGCGCGGCGCGGGCGGCTTCACCGGCGTATCGCGCACGAGCCGGAAGTCGATCTTGCGCGCGTCGAGATCGACGCGGCTCACCTGCACGCGCACGCGGTCCGACAACCGGTAGCGGATGCCGGTGCGCTCGCCGCGCAGTTCGTTGCGGATCTCGTCGTACTGGAAGTAGTCCGCGCCGAGTTCGGTCACGTGCACGAGCCCCTCGATGAACAGCGTATCCAGCTGCACGAAGATGCCGAACGACGTGACGCCGCTGACCATCCCGCCGTATTCCTCGCCGAGCCGGTCGCGCATGAAGTAGCACTTGAGCCACGCCTCGACGTCGCGCGACGCCTCGTCCGCGCGCCGCTCGTTCGCCGAGCAGTGCAGGCCGAGTTCTTCCCAGATCGCGGTGTTGCCGTTGCGCGGGCGCTTGCCGTTCTTCTCCTCGTCCTCCGCCTGCAACGCGCGCGCGCGCGGCGACAGCGCGGTGTTCAGCACGACGCCCTCGGGCGCGTGCGGCTGGTACTTGCGGCCTTGCAGCACCGCGTAGATCGCGCGGTGCGTGAGCAGATCGGGATAACGGCGGATCGGGCTCGTGAAGTGCGCGTATGCCTCGTAAGCGAGGCCGAAGTGGCCGATGTTGTCCGGGCTGTAGACGGCCTGCTGCATCGAGCGCAGCAGCATCGTCTGCAGCATCTGCGCGTCGGGCCGGTCGCGGATGTGCGCCATCAGCGCCGCATAGTCGCTCGCGTGGGGCGTGTCGCCGCCGCCGAGCGTGAGGCCCATGCCGCGCAGGAACGTCCGCAGGTTTTCGAGCTTCTCGGCGGTCGGCCCCGCGTGCACGCGGTACAGGCCCGGGTGCCGGTTGCGCTTCATGAAGTCGGCCGCGCACACGTTCGCCGCGAGCATGCATTCCTCGATCAGCTTGTGCGCGTCGTTGCGCTGACGCGGCACGATCTGCTCGATCTTGCCCTGCGCATTGCAGACGATGTACGTCTCGGTCGTGTCGAAGTCGATCGCACCGCGCTTCTGGCGCGCGGCGAACAGCGACTTGTACACGCCGTACAGGTTCTGCAGCTGATCGAGCAGCGCCGCGCGGCGCATCGCCTCCGGACCCTTCGTGTTCTTCAGCACCGCCGCGACTTCGGTGTACGTGAGCCGCGCCGCCGAATGAATGACGCCCGGATAGAACTGGTACGCCTTGATCTCGCCGCGCGCGGTGATCACCATGTCGCAGACCAGCACGCAGCGGTCCACCTGCGGGTTCAGCGAGCACAGCCCGTTCGACAGCTTCTCCGGCAGCATCGGAATCACGCGGCGCGGGAAATACACCGACGTGCTGCGCTCGATCGCATCGATGTCGAGCCCGCTGCCGGGCTCCACGTAGTGCGACACGTCCGCGATCGCGACGATCAGCCGGAAGCCGTCGCCGCGGCCGACCTTCATCGGCTCGCAGTACACCGCGTCGTCGAAGTCGCGCGCGTCCTCGCCGTCGATCGTCACGAGCGGCACGTCGCGCAGGTCGACGCGATAACGCAGGTCGGCCGGACGCACCTCGTCGGGCAGCTTCGCGGCATCCGCGAGCGCCGCGTCGCTGAACTCGTGCGGCACGCCGTACTTGCGCACCGCGATCTCGATCTCCATGCCCGGATCGTCGATGTCGCCGAGCACCTCGACCACCCGGCCGACCGGCTGCGAATGACGGCTCGGGAAGTCGGTCAGTTCGATGACGACCACCTGCCCGACCTTCGCCTTCTTCGTGTTCTGCGTGACGAGGATGTCGTGGCCGATCCGCTTGTCCTCCGGCGCGACGATCAGCGCGCCGTTCTCGTTCAGCAGCCGGCCGATCACGCGGCGGTTGGCGCGGTCCGTGACCTCGACGATGTGCCCTTCCGGCCGCCCGCGCCGGTCGTAGCCGACGATGCGCGCGAGCACGCGGTCGTTGTGCATCACCTTCTGCATTTCGCCTTGCGGCAGGAACAGGTCGTCCTGGCCGTCGTCGCGAATCAGGAAGCCGAAGCCGTCGCGATGGCCCTGCACGCGGCCCGCGACGAAGCTGGACGGATGCGTGAGCTGGTAATGGCCGCGCGAGTCGAGCCGGATCTGCCCGTCGCGCTCCATTGCGGCGAGCCGTCTGAAGAACCCTTCGCGCTCCTGGCGCTTGATGGCGAGCGCTTCGGCGATGTCGTTCCCGGTGCACGGGGTCTCGCTGGTGCGCAGCACGCCGAGAATCTCTTCCCGGCTCGGAATCGGGTACGGATATTTGCTCAAGGGCTTGTCGATGGTTGTTCTCGTTGCGTGGACGCCGGACGCTGCGCCGCCCCATGCGGCGCTCCCCCAGTCTTCGATTCGAGCGATGCGGCAGAGGCCGGCCGGCGTCGCGGCGGGCGCAGGCCGCCTGCAACCTGCTTGCAGCCCGCTCGCCGCCGGGCCTGCGGCCCTGCTGCGAGGCATTCTAACACCCCCATTTGACGCGGCGAGACGCCGCAAAGGCCGTCCGCAAACGGTTTGCGGGTATAGGAAGGTCCGCGGACGACGGGTTGCGCCTGCCCGCTTGCAATGCCGACGCCAAATCCTTGACAAAGGCTCATTGCTCGCTATAATGGCGGTCTTTGCTGATTCGCGAACGAGAAATCCGCAACGAAGAAAGCAAAACGCACCTTGCCCAGGTGGCGGAATTGGTAGACGCACCAGGTTCAGGTCCTGGCGGTGGCAACACCGTGGAGGTTCGAGTCCTCTCTTGGGCACCAGATTCGAAAGCAAGGCCGCCTGCGGGCGGCCTTGCTGTTGAACGAAGCAGGACGGCGTTCGATACCGGTTCAGTCCCGGCAAACGAACGGCGAGCGGTACGACGAAGCGTTTCAAAGTTTGTGAATTTCGATTGACACGCTGAATCGGCCCGCTAAAATGGTGGTCTGACTTGAAGACGTGCCCAGGTGGCGGAATTGGTAGACGCACCAGGTTCAGGTCCTGGCGGTGGCAACACCGTGGAGGTTCGAGTCCTCTCTTGGGCACCATCAAGCAGTTCGTAAAAGAACCCGCGAAAAGCGGGTTTTTTTATTTCCGCTTCCGGTTTACTCACCCCAACCCGCTTCACCGATTCCCCGACTCCCCGCTTCCCCGATTTCCGCTTACGACGACGAAGCCGCCGCGGACTCCGACCGCCGCTTCGCATTACGCACCCTCTCCCGCTGCCCCGCGTTCACGACCCCGTCGCCGCGCGTCGAAGCCAGCACGAACCGCCGCCCGCCCATCTCCGCGCCCGACGCATTGCGCGCGTCGCGGGTCTTTTCCGCATGGGCCTGATACGCCGCCTCGATGCTCGCGGCGATCGTCGCGCACAGGATCATCACGAAACCGACGTACAGCAGGCTGAAGTTGCGCAGTTCGTCGTGATAGCAGAACGCAAGAAAAAGCGGCACGTTGACCGCGACGCCGATCAGCAGCGACTGCCGCATCATGCCGGGCAGCCTCGGCCACGCGGTACGGACGAGTACGAACAGCAGCAGCAGGTTCAGCGCGTTGAAGCCGCCCGCGACCGGGATCCCGTAGTTGTATTCGACGCGCCAGTAACTCGACGGCGTCGCGAGATACGCGAGGTTCTCCCACAGATGGAACTGCACGACGCCACCGGGGTTGTCCGCGTAGCGCGCCTTCACCAGCAGATTGACGACCGCCGCGACGCCGACCAGCAGCCCCTGCACGCCGAGCGTCGCGCGAACCGGCAGCGACGCGCGCAGGAACGGATACAGCATCAGCACGAAGAACAGGAACGACTCCTTGTTGAACGTCGCGAGCGCGGTCAGTATCGCCAGCGCCACGAAACGCCCGCGCAGCGCGCAGCGCACCGCGAGCGCCATGAACAGCAGTTCGCTCAGGTCGTAGAAATAACCGCCCTCGCACATCAGCAGCGGCAGGATCAGCGCGAACGCGAGCGGCGCGAGCGCGGCGGCCACCGGGTCCGCGCCCAGGTCCCGGCACACGCCGCGCAGCGCGAACAACGCGAGCAGCAGCGCGCCGAACGCCATCGCATAAACGAGGTAATAACGCAGCGCATAACGCGGATCGCGGGAATCCGGCGTCCCCGCATAGAACCGCGCGATCGGATGATGCGACGGGTCGTCGTCGAGCAGCAGCGTGTTGACGCGCTGCCTGACGCCGTCCGGCAGCGCGCGTTCCACGCCGTTCGCGAGCAGCGGCATCAGTTGACGGTACACGTACGGGCGATCCGCGGTGCCGTCCAGCATCTTCGGCAGCGACGCATAACCCATCCCGTCGCGCAGATGCCATTTCGTGAAATAACCGCTGAACGACGACGCCGCGGCCAGCAGATAAACGACGATCAGCAGCAGTTGCCTGACCCCGGCATGGGAAATCGGTCGGCTCAGCATGGTCCCCTCGCTAAATGGCCCGCGCTATCGCACAAGAGCCGCATCCATCGTATGCCGCGCCGGTCCGCGCGGCGCATCGAAACCATCCATTGCGCCCGGCCATGCAAGCGACGGCCGCATTGTCGAATGCAGGCCGTCGCACGCAGACAGGCGAGCGGCACCGCCGTCGCCGCGCAATGTCATCCCCGCAAGCGTAACGACCGCATCGGCGGAAACAGTTGCCTGCCCCACGCTACGCTGCGGCCGTCCGTTTCCATCGGCGGCACCACGCGCAGATGCCTGCGCCGGCGCGGCGCGCCGCCCGATTCGAAGCGTCCCGCGTCCGCGAACGTCAGTACGTGGACGAGCACGAGCAGGATCAGCGCGCCGACCATCAGCGCGGAGCCGGGAAGCCAGTGCGCGGTCAGCGCATACGACGCCGCGAGCGCCACGAACCCCGCGACGCGCGCGGCCGAAGCCCGCAGCCGCAGCAACGCGAACGCCGCGCCGATGAACACCGTCGACGCGATCCCGTAGTGGTGCTCCCACGCGATCGGCGATGCAATCGTGAACGTCAGCGCCGCGAGCAGGAAGTCGAGGAAACTCGATGCGCCGTGGCCGCGCCGCGGCACGAACAGCGCGGCCGCGATCATCGCCGCGGAACTGACCAGCGTGCCGATGTGCACGACCGGATCGACGCGCGGAAAACCGTGCGCGTCCCACGTGAACGGATCGCCGGTGCCGAGCAGCCGGTTCAGCATCCCGTTCACCGACTGGTTCGCCTGATACACCTCGCCGGTGCTCGACAGCGCGCGCAGCACCGCGACGTAATCGACGTTGTTCTGCACGCCGAACGCGCCGAGCGCCGCGAGCCACCCGGTCGCGACGACCACCAGCCATGCGATCGCGAAGCCGCGCTCGCGCCGCAGCAGCGCCCACACGAAGAACAGCGAGAACTGCGGCTTGAGCAGGCAGATCAGGCCGATCAACACGCCCGCGAGCGCCCTGCGCCCGCCGAGCCACGCGCAGGCGGCGAGCGCGAACAGCAGGTCGATGCCGGTCTGGATCTGCCCGAGTTCGAGCGCGCGCATCAACGGATAAAACAGCAGCGTCGCGAGCGCGAACGCGATCGCAAGCGGCCAGCGCGCGTCGCGCAAAGGCGTCGCCTGCGCGAGCCGCAACGTCATCCACCCGGCGACGAGCACGTCGAGCGCGACGGCGATCTGGCTCGCCGCATTGAGCCCGACCTGCCCCACCTGCACGCCGGCCGCCGACAGCAGCGCGAACGGCAGCAGGCTCGTCAGCGGATACTGGAACTTCGTGTGTTCGACGAAGAACAACTGCTCGTAGATGCGCCCGCCCGGATGCGCCTGCAGCCAGCGGTACGCGTCGATCATCACGTCCCACGAATCGCCGGCGCTGAAACCGCCGACCCACGTCGTGCCCCAGCGATACAGCAGCGTCAGCGACTGGCCGTGCGCCGGCAGCGCGTGCAGCCGGCCGAGCGCGTACAGCGCCGCGTCGAGCGCCGGCGCGAGCGCGACGAGCACGACGCAGACGACGAACAGCGGGCTGCGCACGAACGGCGCGCGACGCGGCGTGATCTCTCGCGCGGGTTCAGCGAGCGTAGCGGGTCCACGCATGGCGGGCGGCTCCTTTGCCGTATCGGGACGGCGACGAACGCGGGCTGATCGGGCCGATCCTGATGTCCCGGCGAAAAAAGTATAGTGGCCGCGCCCCGCGCGTTATGTGGCCGCGCTCACGGTCCGCGCACGCTTTTCGCCGCCGGACCGGCCGTCGCGGCAACGTCTCCTGCCGCACATACCGCGTGCTGCACCGCATTTAATCTGCCTCTCGTCCGAAGGAGGCTCGAATGCAAAGGAATCTCGCCGAAATCGATTCGACGACCCCGTATTATCTTTGGGGCACCGAAGACAGCTTCCCCGCCCGCCGTCCGTCCGGGCTCGCGGGCGACGCCGACGTCCCGCTCTGCGTCGATCTCGACCACACGTTCACGCACACCGACCTGCTGCTCGAATCGGTGCTCGTGCTGCTGAAGCAGAATCCGCTCTATGTCTTCGCGTGCCTCTTCTGGCTGCTGAAGGGCAAGGCGTGGCTGAAGGCGCAGGTCGCGAGCCGCGTGTCGATCGACGTCGCCGTGCTGCCGTACGACCGCGCGCTGCTCGACTATCTTCAGCAGGAAAAACAGAACGGCCGCAGCGTGTATCTGTGCACCGCCGCGCACTGGACCCACGCGCGCCGGATCGCGGACCACTTCGGCCTCTTCAGCGGCGTGCTCGCGAGCAGCGAATCGACGAACCTGTCCGGCCGCAACAAGGCCGCCGCGCTCGTGAACAAGTTCGGCGAGCACGGCTTCGACTACTGCGGCGACGCGCTGACCGACGTGCCGGTGTGGAAAGAGGCGCGCCGCGCGATCGTCGTCGGCAGCCGGCGCATCGCGTCGGCCGCGTCGCGCGTGAACGACCGCATCCTGTTCTTCGAGCGCAAGCGCGCGATGCTGCGCCTCGTCGTGAAGGAAATGCGCGTCTACCAGTGGGTAAAGAACACGCTGATCTTCGTGCCGCTGCTCGCGTCGCACCGCTTCACCGACTTCGACGCGCTCGCGGCGGCCGGCATCGCGTTCGTCAGCTTCTGCCTGTGCGCGTCGTCGGTGTATCTGCTGAACGACCTGCTCGACCTCGACGCCGACCGCCGCCACGCGCGCAAGTGCCGCCGCCCGCTCGCATCAGGCGAGTTGCCGATCTCGTTCGGCATCGGCCTGTCCGGCGGGCTGCTCGTCGCGTCCGTCGCGCTCGCGGCGCTGCTGCCGTGGAAGTTCGCGCTGGTGCTGGCCGGCTACTTCGCGGCGACGCTCGCGTATTCGTTCGTGCTGAAGCGGCAGATGCTGATCGACGTGTTCACGCTCGCGGGGCTGTACACGGTGCGGATCGTCGCGGGCGGCAAGGCCGACGACATCGCGCTGTCGTACTGGCTCGTGCTGTTCTCGGGCCTGATGTTCGTGAGCCTCGCGATGGTGAAGCGCTACGCCGAACTCGACGCGGTGCGCCGCAGCGGCAAGACCGAGGCGGCCGGGCGCGGTTATTTCGCGGAGGACACGGCGATCCTCTGCGCGCTCGGCACGGCGGCGGCCTACGCGGCGGTGCTGGTGCTCGCGCTGTACATGAACTCGCCGGACATCACCGGGCTGTATCGTCACCAGCAGCCGCTGTGGGTGATGTTCGGGCTGCTGCTGTACTGGATCAGCCGCATGTGGATGCTCGCGTTCCGCGGCAGGATGACCGACGATCCGATCATCTTCGCGGCGCGCGATCACGTGAGCCAGATCGTGATCGGGCTGTGCGTCGTCTGCGTGATGGTCGCGATCTGAGCCGGGGCGCGGACATGATATCGATCCTGTTCCTGTTGTTGAGCGGCACGTGCAGCGCGATCGCGAGCATCCTGCTGAAGAACGCGAGCAGCGGCGAAGGCGCGGCCGCGCTCGCGTCGTCGTTCGCGATCGACCGGCCGATGCTGCTGCGGATCAGCGCGCTCGGCGCGTACGGCATCGGCTTTCTGATGTACGCGCTCGCGCTGCGGCGCGTCGAGCTGCACATCGCGTATCCGCTGATGGTCGCGATCACCGTGATCGAACTGTTCGTGTTCAACGCGTGGGGCGGCGGGCTGCCGCCGCTGAAGGCGGCGTCCGGGGCCGCGCTGCTCGTGCTCGGCGTGTGCCTGCTTTATTCGTCGCAGACGACGCACGCGTAGGCGGCATTATTCCGTCCGAACGATCGTGATACAGGCATGCCGATTTTTAAAAAAAAAGACGCCCGGCTGCCACACGAATGCCCGCGCAAACGTATGCGGGAAATTACCTGAGTTCCCGGAATAAAATTTTGTTGCCGCGCATTTAACATTTCGCTAGCATCCCGCCTGTCCATTTCCCGCCAGTTGATCGTTTGCTTCGCCTTTCTGATCGGTATAAACCCGGATAGGCGCGGCAAACATTCATAGGGATGCCAAATTGACGCCGCGGCCTGCGCAGGCCGCGGCGACTGCCGGCCGGCTCGATTCGACGGATCGGCGGGGCTTGGCGAACTGTCCGGACGGAGATGAGCGTCGTTTACGCCACGATGCGCGGCGATCCGGCGATATCGGTCACGGTCATGTAAAGCATGCCGTCCTTTATTCAGTGCCCGCATTTTTCGCTTCAGAAAAAATGCACCGATGACGTAAACATGGCGAGAACCGCGCGATAGCGGGAACGCAAGTCCAGATTTTAAGCAGAACTGACACGGGGCTCGATCCCGTGTAGAAAAAATTCGACAGACAGACATTCGGGCCGGGTGAAGGGGAAAACTACCCGGCTCCACGCAAGATCACCAAATGATCGCCCGTCGAGGCAACGAATTCGCGGACGGGCGGGCGTACGGACCAACGCCTGGGGAAATGACGTGCCAGTTCTACCCGCTCACGACCGGCTAATGGAATGGCCCGGCCGGACATCGCCGCTCGCTGCAACGCGCACCCGTTCCGCTTCGCCCCCCTCCGTCAACATCGCTTCCGCGATCATGCAAGCCGGCTGCTGATCGCCGACCCAGCGTCAATCACAGCGCGGGCAGCCGACGTTGCCCGGGAACGCGAGCGCGGCATCGGGCCGAACGCCGCCTGGAGAGTATCGAGATGAAGATCGTCAAGCAGTGGTTCGCACGCCAGAAAGATACCCGCCGAGCGGCCGCCGACCGCCCGCGCCCGCGCGTCGCGGCCGCCCCGCTGCTGCTCGCGCTGGAACCGCGCGTCGTCTACGACGCGTCGGTGGCCGCGGTCGCCGCGCAACCGCACCCGCACGAACACGCTCCCGCGGACCTCCATCGCGCGACGGAAACCCATACCGATACCGCCACGGCCAGCGCCTCGCCGGCCTCGTCCGCCGGCCGCGCATCGCAGACAGCGAGCGAGACCGCGGGGTCCGGCCGCCACGCGAAAGCCGACGACGGCCGCGCCCCGACGAACCCGCAGGATACGCAACACCCGACGTCGAGCGCCCAGACCCAGGTCGTGTTCATCGACCCGAGCGTCGCGAACTACCGGACCCTGATCGCGGGCCTGCCAGCCGGCACGCAGTACGTGGTGCTCGACGCGAACACCGACGGCCTCGCGCAGATCGCGCAATACCTGCAGGCCCACCACGGCGTCGAATCGATCAGCCTGGTCTCGCACGGCAGCGACGGCGCGATCCAGGTCGGTTCGACCTGGCTCACCAACGGCGACCTGTCCGGCTACAGCACGCAGCTCGCGCAGATCGGCGCGGCGATGAACGCCGGCGGCGACTTCCTGATCTACGGCTGCGACGTGGCCCAGCAGGCCGACGGCCAGGCGCTGGTGCAGAAGATCGCCGGCATCACGCACCTGAACGTGGCCGCCTCGACGGACGCGACCGGCGCGGCCGCGCTCGGCGGCAACTGGACGCTCGAATACCAGGTCGGCAACGTCCACACCGCGCTGAACGAATCGGCCAGCGCCGAGGCGCAGTTCAACGAACTGCTCGACGTGACGACGGAAACCTACGACGCCGCGGCCAACGACAACTTCCAGGCCGTCGGCCAGTCGCAGTTTGCGCTCGACGGCCTCGTCTACACGTTCGACCAGCTCGGGAACTCCTTCGCGTACAACGATTGGAATTCGCCGAACGGGCCGACCGGCATCACGGATTCGTCCACCGACGGCGTGCTGGAGATCAACGCCGACGGCGCATCGCCGATGCACAACGTCACGATCTCGCTCGCCAACGGCCACCTGTTCAGCCTGCAGAGCTTCGATCTCAGCTCGTTCAACGGCAACCTGTACATCCAGGCCAGCTACGCCGACGGCTCGGAAAGCGCGCTGATCCAGATCGCCACGGCGGGCAGCTTCACCGGCAACGTATCGAACCAGAACCAGCTTGGCACCGCGTTCAACAACATCGTCTCGTTCTCGCTGATCGACCAGAACGACACCGGCAGTTTCAAGCCCTCGCTCGACAATCTGACGTATACCGACAACGGCCCGGCCGTCGCCACCAGCAGCGGCAGTACGTCCTGGGTGTCGAGCAACAACGGCACGGGCGGCACCGCGATGGCGGTCGATCCGGGCATCACGCTCACCGATCCCGGCTCGCCCTCGGCGAGCTCCGCCACGGTGCGCATCACCAACGTGCAGAGCGGCGACCAGCTGTCGTTCGTGCCGCAGAGCGGCATCTCCGGCAGCTACGACTCCACCACCGGCATCCTGCTGCTGACCGGCAGCGGCTCGCCGAGCATCGCCGACTGGCAGGCCGCGCTGCGGTCGATCACGTTCTTCAGCACGCAGACCTCGCCGAGCCTGTCGACCGCCACGCGCACGGTGTCGTTCTCGTTCAACGACGGCGTCGAGTCGAGCAACGTGGCCACCCGCGCCATCACCGTCACCGCCACCGACCAGACGCCGATCGTGACCGACGGCGGCGCGGCCAGCACCGGCTACGTCGCCGGCACGGCCGCGGTCAGGATCGACACCAGCCTGCACGTCAGCGACGCGGACACGCCGAAGCTGGTCTCGGGCACCGTCACGATCGGTAGCGGCTACACGGCCGGCGACACGCTCGCGTTCAACAATTCGAACTCGACGCTGTACGGCGACATCATCGGCTTCTACGACCCGACCTCGCACAAGCTCACGCTGACGTCGGTAACCAACAACGCCACCGTCGCGCAATGGCAGAACGCGTTCGAGGCCGTCACGTTCTCGAGCGCTTCGGGCACGTCGAGCGGCACGCGCGACATCGCGTTCGCGGTCAGCGACGGCACCGATACCAGCGCGCCGCTGCACCACAGCGTGGTGGTCACGCTCGGCCCGACGATCAGCACCGACACCGGCTCGGCGCAGTTCGCGAGCGGCAACAACGCCACCTCGACGCCGGTCGCGGTCGATCCGGGCATCCTGCTCACCGACGGCAACAGCTCGACGCTGGTCAGCGCGACCATCTCGATCGTCGGCAACTTCCAGGTCAATCATGACGAACTGGTGTTCATCGGCAATCCGTCGACGATGGGCAACATCAGCGGCGTCTACGACAGCGGCACGGGCATCCTGACGCTGACCGCGGCCGGCGGCGCGTCGCTGCTGCAGTGGCGGACCGCGCTCGCCTCGATCCAGTTCACGAACGACCTGGTGGTGCCGTCCGCCCTGACCCGCACCGTCAGCTACCAGATCAACGACGGCACGCTGACCAGCCCGGTGGCCACGCGCACCGTGACCGTGACGGCCACCGACCAGACCCCGGTGCTCGGCGCCGGCGGCAATACCGTCGCGTTCTTCGCCGGCGACAACGTCGCCTCGACGCCGGTCACGGTCAACAACGCCATCACCGTCACCGACCGCGACGGCGGCCCGCTGCAGCAGGCCGTGATCACCATCACGAGCCATTACGAGGCGACCGACGTCCTCGGCTTCAACAACAACAGCACCGCGCTGTACGGCAACATCTCGGCCGTCTACACGAACGGCGTGCTGACGCTGACCTCGTCGGGCAGCCAGGCCACGCTCGTGCAGTGGCAGAACGCGCTGCGGGCCGTCAGCTACACGTCCACTGCGATCACGCCGGGCAACAGCGCGCGCACCGTGAGCTTCGTGGTCAGCGACGGCATCGAATCCAGCACGGGGGTCACTTCGACCCTGACGGTGACCGACACCGACCAGACGCCGGTGATCGGCGGCACGGCCGGCAGCGCCGCCTTCACGCAGGGCGACAACGCCCCCTCCACGCCGATCGCGGTCGATTCCGGCATCGTGCTGGCGGACCGCGACGGCAACACCTTCACGTCGGCCATCATCACGATCGGCAACTACGACAGCAACGGCGACGTCCTGCTGTTCGCCAACAACGGCTCGACAATGGGCGACATCGTCGGTTCCTACACGAACGGCGTGCTGACGCTGATCTCGCAAAGCGGCACGGCCACCCTCCCGCAGTGGCAGGCGGCGCTGCGCTCGATCCGCTTCACCGACACCGCGGCCACGCCGAGCACCACGCAGCGTGCCGTCGGCTTCACCATCAGCGACGGCGCCAAGACCAGCGCCGCCTGGCAGCGCATCATCAACGTGACGCTGACCGACCAGTCGCCGATCGTCACCGACACCGGCGGCACCGTCAACTTCAGGTCGGCCGACAATGCCCCCTCCACGCCGATCGTGGTCGATGCCGGCGTGACGCTGACCGACTCCGACACGCTGACCATGACATCGGCCACCGTGGCGATCACCGGCAACTACCAGAACGGCGAAGACGTGCTCGCGCTCGGCAGCGGCTCGTTCGGCGACATCCAGGCGAATTTCGACGCCGGCACCCTTACGCTGACCTCGGCCGGCGCGTCGACCAACGCTCAGTGGCAGGCCGCGCTGCGCTCGGTCACCTACACCGACACGGCCGCCGTCCCGCAGACCGCGAACCGCACCATCAGCTTCAGCGCCAACGACGGCACCAGGTCCAGCACCGGCTCAAGCAAGGTCATCGTGGTAGAAGCGACCCACCAGACCCCGGTGCTCGGCAGCTCGGCCAGCAGCGTCAGCCATCTGTCCGGCCAGGCCGCCACCTCGATCGACAGCGGCATCACGCTGACGGATCTGAACGCGAGCGGCTCGACGCTGGTCTCGATGTCGATCACGGTGCAGATCACCTCGGGGCTGCAGAGCGGCGACGCGCTCGGCCTCAGCCTGCCGACGTCGACGCTGACCAACGGCATGAACGTCACCTACGACGGCACCAGCGGCACGCTGACGATCAACTCGACCGGCGGCACCCTCGCGCAATGGCAGACGGTGCTCGACAACATCCAGTTCTCGACCGCCCCCAACGCCCCGCTCGGCGCGCGCACGCTCAGCGTGTCCATCAGCGACGGCGTGAAAACCAGCGCGCCGCTCGGCTATACCGTCGACGTGATCAGTTCCGCGCCGGCCCTCGCCACCTCAAGCAGCGGCAGCGCGAGCTTCGTGGCCGGCGACAATGCGGTTTCGACGCCGGTGGCGGTCGACCCCGGCCTGACGGTCGCGGATCCGCTCGGTAACGTGGTGGACAGCGCGGTGGTCGCGATCACGGACAACCCGCACATCGGCGAGGACCTGCTCCAGTTCGTCAACGACGGCCAGTCGATGGGCAACATCGCCGGCAACTACAATCCGTTGACCGGCGTGCTCACGCTCACGTCGATCGACGGCTCGGCCACGCTCGCGCAATGGCAGGCCGCGCTGCGCTCGGTCACCTATACCGACACCGCCGTCACGCCCGACACGGCCACCCGCACGCTCAGCTTCACGGTCAACGACGGCACGAAGGACAGCACCGCGCTCACGCGCACCGTCACCGTGACCGACGCCGACCAGACGCCGGTCATTTCAACCGGCAGCACCGGCAGCGCCTCATTCGCCGCCGGCGACAATGCGGTTTCGACGCCGGTTGCCGTCGATAACGGCATCATCTTGTCGGACCGCGACAACACCACGCTGGCCTCGGCCACCGTGCAGATCGGCAGCGGTTTCCACGCAGGCGAGGATGTGCTCGGCTTCATCAACGACGGCACGATGGGCAACATCACGGCCAGCTACGACGCCGCCGACGGCACGCTGACGCTGACGTCGGCGAGCGGCACCGCCACGCTTGCGCAGTGGCAGGCCGCGCTGCGCTCGGTCACCTACACCGACACGGCGATCACGCCGGACACGGCTACCCGCTCGATCAGCTTCGCCGTCAGCGACGGCACGCAGACGAGCGCCGCGCTCACGCGCGACGTCACCGTGGCCGACACCGACCAGACGCCGATCGTGGGCTCCACGAGCAGCGGCGCGACCTCGTTCGTGTCGGCGGACAACGGGCCGTCGAGCCCCGTCACGGTCGATACCGGCATCGTCGTCAGCGATCTCGACAACACCACGCTCGCCTCGGCCACCGTGCAGATCGGCGCGGGTTTCCACGCGGGCGAGGACGCGCTCGGCTTCGCCAACGATGGCCTGTCGATGGGCAACATCACGGCCAGCTACGATGCCGCGACGGGTACGCTCACGCTCTCCTCGCTCGACGCGAGCGCCACGCTCGCGCAATGGCAGGCCGCGTTGCGCTCGGTCACCTATACCGACACGGCTGTCACGCCCGATACGGCCACCCGCGCCATCGGATTCAGCGTCAACGACGGCGTGAAGACAAGCGCCCCGCTCTCGCGCGCCGTGACCGTCACGGCCACCGACCAGACGCCGGTGATCTCCGGCGGCAGCACCGGTTCGGCCGCGTTTGTGGCCGGCGACGATGTCGCCTCCACGCCGGTGGCGGTCGATGCCGGCCTCACGCTGTCGGACGCCGACAACACGACGCTCGCGTCGGCCACCGTGCAGATCGGCAGCGGCTTCCACGCCGGCGAGGACCTGCTCGCGTTCACGAACGACGGCGCGACGATGGGCAACATCGCCGCCAGCTACGACGCATCGACCGGCACGCTGACGCTGACCTCGGCCGGCGCGAGCGCCACGCTCGCGCAATGGCAGACGGCGCTGCGTTCGGTGACCTACACCGACACGGCGATTACGCCGGATACGGCTGCCCGCACGCTCAGCTTCACGGTCAACGACGGCACGAAGTCGAGCGCCGCGCTCACGCGCACCGTCACCGTGGCCGACACCGACCAGACGCCGATCGCAGGTTCGTCCAGCAGCGGGTCGGCTTCGTTCGTGTCAGGCGACAACGCACCGTCGACGCCGGTTACCATCGATAACGGCCTCACGTTGTCCGACCTCGACAACCCGACGCTCGCATCGGCCACCGTGCAGATCGGCGCGGGTTTTCATGCCGGCGAGGACGTGCTGTCGTTCACCAACGACGGCGCGACGATGGGCAACATCACCGCCAGCTACGACGCATCGACCGGCACGATGACGCTGACCTCGGCCGGCGCGAGCGCCACGCTCGCGCAATGGCAGGCCGCGCTGCGCTCCGTGACCTATACCGACACGGCAATCTCGCCGGATACGGCTACGCGCACGATCGGCTTCACCGTCAACGACGGAATCAAGAGCAGCACGACGCTCGCACGCACCGTGACGGTGACCGATACCGACCAGACGCCGGTGATCTCGACCAGCAACAGCGGTTCGGCCCCGTTCGTCGCTGGCGACAACAGCCCCTCGACGCCGGTCGCCGTCGATAACGGCATCACGCTGTCGGACCTCGACAACACGACGCTCGCGTCGGCCACCGTGCAGATCGGCGCGGGTTTTCATGCTGGCGAGGACGTGCTGTCGTTCACCAACGACGGCGCGACGATGGGCAACATCACCGCCACTTACGACCCATCGACCGGCAGACTGACGCTGACCTCGGCCGGCGCAAGCGCCACGCTTGCCCAGTGGCAGGCCGCGCTGCGCTCCGTGACCTATACCGACACGGCAATCTCGCCGGATACGGCTACGCGCACGATCGGCTTCTCCGTCAACGACGGAGTCAGGAACAGCACGACACTCACCCGCGCCGTGACGGTGACCGATACCGACCAGACGCCGGTCATCTCGACCGGCAGCATCGGTTCGGCCTCGTTCGTATCAGGCGACAACGCACCGTCGACGCCGGTCGCCATCGATAACGGCCTCACGTTGTCCGACCTCGACAACCCGACGCTCGCGTCGGCCACTGTGCAGATCGGCAGCGGCTTCCATGCCGGCGAGGACGTGCTCGCGTTCACCAACGACGGCGCGACGATGGGCAACATCACCGCCAGCTACGACGCATCGACCGGCACGATGACGCTGACCTCGGCCGGCGCGAGCGCCACGCTCGCGCAATGGCAGGCCGCGCTGCGTTCGGTGACCTACACCGACACGGCGATTACGCCGGATACGGCCGCCCGCACGCTCAGCTTCACGGTCAACGACGGCACGCAGACGAGCGCGGCGCTCACGCGCACCGTCACCGTGGCCGACACCGACCAGACGCCGATCGCAGGTTCGTCCAGCAGCGGGTCGGCTTCGTTCGTGTCCGGCGACAACGCACCATCGATTCCCGTCGCCGTCGATAACGGCCTCACGCTGTCGGACATCGACAACACCACGCTGGCCTCGGCCACCGTGCAGATCGGCGAGGGTTTTCATGCCGGCGAGGACGTGCTCGCGTTCACCAACGACGGCGCGACGATGGGCAACATCACCGCCAGCTACGACCCATCGACCGGCAGACTGACGCTGACCTCGGCCGGCGCGAGCGCCACGCTCGCGCAATGGCAGGCCGCGCTGCGCTCCGTGACCTATACCGACACGGCAATCTCGCCGGATACGGCTACGCGCACGATCGGCTTCACTGTCAACGACGGAGTCAGGAACAGCACGACGCTCACCCGCGCCGTGACGGTGACCGATACCGACCAGACTCCGGTCATCTCGACCGGCAGCATCGGTTCGGCCTCGTTCGTGTCAGGCGACAACGCGCCGTCGACGCCGGTCGCCATCGATAACGGCCTCACGTTGTCCGACCTCGACAACCCGACGCTCGCGTCGGCCACCGTGCAGATCGGCAGCGGCTTCCATGCCGGCGAGGACGTGCTCGCGTTCACCAACGACGGCGCGACGATGGGCAACATCGCCGCCCGCTACGACGCATCGACCGGCACGCTGACGCTGACCTCGGCCGGCGCGAGCGCCACGCTCGCGCAGTGGCAAGCCGCGCTGCGCTCGGTCACCTACGTCGACACGGCGGTCATCCCCGCCACGGCCACGCGCACGATCGGCTTTTCCGTCAACGACGGCACGAAGTCGGCCGCCCCGCTGTCGCGCAACGTCACGGTCACCGCGACCCACCAGACGCTCTCGATCGACACCGGCGACACCACCGTGCCGTACACCGCCAGCGGCGACGCGTCCGCGACGGTCGCGGTGGGCGCCGGCATCACGCTGACCGACCTCAACGCAACTGCGCCGACCTCCGCGACCGTGTCGTTCGGCGGCACGTTCGATCCGCAGCACGACGTGCTCGCGTTCGCGCCCGGCGGCGCGACCGGCAACATCACCGCGAGCTACGACGCCGCGCGTGGCGTGCTCACGCTCACGTCGAACGGCGCGACCGCGACGCTCGCGCAATGGCAGGCCGCGCTGGCGGCGGTCAGCTATCGCGACACGCAGGTCGAACATGCGGACAGCACCCGCACGCTCGTCTTCGCGTTCGGCGACGGCACCGCATCGAGCGCACCGGCCACGCGAACGCTGGAGATCACCGGCGTGCCGCAGCCGGTCGGCACGCCGATCCTGCCGCCGTCGCAGCCCGACCGTCTGCGCGAGCCCGCCGTCGTCGCACCGCCGCCCGTACTGCCCCTGGGCCGCGGCAATCCGCTGATCGTGACCAGCGCCAACGGCAGCAGCGACAACGTCTCGAACCCGCTGATCGTGCTGAACGCATTCGATATGCCGCAGCAGATCAGCCCGATTGCGCCCCGGACGACCTTCACGTTCGCGGCGCAGGGCGCGCGCGCGGATACCCTGGGCGGCACGCATGTCGCCCAGCTCGACTCGATCGTGCCACGCGGCGTCGACGTCGCGGTCCCCGCCGCACGCACGCTGCCGGCGGCCGACGTTCATCCGCTGCCCCAGGCCGGCAGCGGATTCGCGCTGAACGTCGTCCCGCTGCTGCAGGCGCCGGCGGCGCACGACGCCGCGCAAGGCGGAGCGGACATCGCCGTCACGCTGTCCGACGGCGCGCCGCTGCCGTCGTGGCTCCACTACGACCCGGTGCGCGGCGTGCTGACCGGCACGCCGCCGAACGGCCTGCACTCGGTGCGCATCACGCTGCTGGTGCGCGATGCGGCCGGCAACGTGACGCGCCGCGACGTCGTCGTCCGCTTCGATGCACCGGGCGCCCCCGCGACGGCCGCGCCCGCGCGCGACGCGGCAAAACCGGCCGCCCGGCCGCATGCCGCGCTGCCGCCCGCCAAGGCTTCGCTCGCCGCGCAGTTCGCGAACGCGCACGCCGCACTGCACGTCGCCCGCCAGGAGGCGGCGGCGCCCGACGGGCAGCACGCCGCCGTGGAGCACCATTCGTGACCCTCGCTTTCCTTACCCAGCCTGCCATTTTTCATAAGAGACCAGTCGAAGTGAAAACCTTGTCGCTCGGGGGACGCGCACCGCGCCCCGCACTGCTTGCGGTCGCGGTCGCGGTCGTGTGGCTGTCCGGCTGCGCCGTCAAGCCCGCCCCGTTCTCCGACGCGGAGCGCGCCGAAACGGCCCGCGCCGATCGCACGGCCATGTTCGCGGACCAGCAGCCGGTATCCGGACCGATCACGCTCGACGAAGCCATGGCGCGCGCGATCCGCTACAACCTCGACCATCGCCTGAAGATGATGGAAGAAGCGCTCGCGCAGCGTCAGCTCGATCTGTCGAATTTCGATCTGCTGCCGAAGCTGACCGCGGAGGCCGGCTACACGAACCGCAATCACCCGCTCGCATCGGCGTCGGAAGGTCTGTTCACCCGCGAGGAATCGCTGATCCCGTCGTACTCGACCGACCAGAACAGCCGCACCGCGGACCTGAACCTGTCGTGGAACCTGCTCGACTTCGGCGTCAGCTACTACGAGGCGAAGGAACAGGCGGACCACGTGCTGGTGCTCGAACAGCGTCGCCGCAAGGTCGTGCAGTTGATGATGCAGCAGGTGCGCGAGGCGTACTGGGAAGCGATCGGCGCGCAACGCCTGCGCGACCGGATCGGGCCGCTGCTCGACGACGCGCGCAGCGCGCTCGACGATTCGCGCAACGCGCAGCAGCAAGGGCTGCGCTCGCCGGTCGACACGCTGACCTATCAGCGCACGCTGCTCGACCTGATGCGTCAGCTCGAAGCCGTGCGCGACCAGCTCGAAGAAGCGAAACCGCGCCTCGCGTCGCTGATGAATCTCGAACCCGGCACGAACTTCACGCTCGCGGCGGCCGACGCGTTCCCGGTGCCGGCCTTCGACATGCCGATGCCGCAGATGGAAGACATGGCGCTGCAACGCCGTCCCGAACTGGTCGAGGCAAGCTACAACGAGCGGATCAGCGTCAACGAAACGCACAAGGCCATGGCGAAGCTGCTGCCGGGCATCGAGTTCAGCCTCGGCGCGCATTACGACAGCAACAGCTTCCTCGTCTACAACGCGTGGCGCTCCGCCGGCATCAGCGTGAGCTGGAACCTGCTCAATCTGCTGAACGCCCGCAACATCCGCGGCACCGCCCAGGCGCAGCTCGACGTCGCGAAGGTGCAGCGGATGGCGCTCAGCATGGCGGTGCTCACGCAGGTTCACGTCGCGCGCAGCGAACTCAGCGCGAAGACGCGCCAGTTCGATCTGCTCCGGCAACTGAACGACGTCGATCAGCAGATCCTCGAACACACGCACAATGCGACGGTCGCGAATGCACAGGGCAAACTCGACGAGATCCGCGTCGCGACCGCCGCGATGATGTCGGAACTGCGCCTTTATCAAAGCTACGGCGAACTCGAAAGCGCGTACGGCCAGATGCTCGCGACGCTCGGCCTCGATCCGGTGCCGGACCAGTTGAACGGGCGCGATATCGCGTCGCTGATGCAGTCGATCGGCGACGAGCAGAAACGCTGGGACGAGCTGGCGCGGCATGGCGCGACGGCCGCCGTCGCGCAGCCGGGTCCGACGATCGCGGCGGCCGCGGCGCTCCCGGCGGGAGCCACGCAGAAATGAGGCGGTTCGCGAAATACCGCGCGGCGGCCGCGATCGCGCTGCTCGTCGCGGCGCGGTCCGCCGTCGCGGCACAACCCGCGGCACAACCCGCACCGCCGCCCGCCCCGTCCGCACCCGCCGCATCGCCGGCTCCGGCCATCCCGGACAGCGGCGATCCGCGGATCCGGATCCAGCTCGTCTCGCGCGACCAGGTCGACGTGTCGAGCGAGATTTCCGCGAAGATCGCGTCGCTGCCGTTCCGCGACGGCGACGCGTTCCGCGCGGGACAAACGCTCGTCACGCTCGACTGCTCGCTGTTCAACGCGCAGTTGCACAAGGCCCAGGCCGACGCCGACGGCGCGCGCGACCTGCTCGACGTGAACCGCAAGCTGCAGGCGCTGCACTCGATCGGCGAACTGGAGGTGCAGCAGGCGCAGGCGAAGCAGAAGGCCAGCGCCGCCGACGTCGCGTACATGCAGGCCACCGTGCGCAAATGCGCGATCGCCGCGCCGTTCGACGGCCGGGTGTCGAAACGCAGCGCGTCGCCGCAGCAGTTCGCCGAGCCCGGCAAGCCGCTGCTGACCATCATCGACACGAGCCATCTCGAACTGAAGATGATCGTCCCGTCGAAGTGGCTCGCATGGCTGAAGCCCGGTCACGCGCTGAACGTGCAGGTGGACGAGGTCGGCAGGACCTATCCGGCGAAGGTGGCGCGGATCGGCGCGCGCGTCGATCCGGTGACGCAGACCGTCGACGTGACGGCGTCGCTGACCGGCAGCGCGCCGGAACTGCTGCCGGGCATGAGCGGCTGGGCGACCTTCGCGCGGTGACGCCATGACGGAAACGCGCACGCCGGAAGGGACGGCGCAGCAGGCTCGCATCGACGGCCAGCAGCTTGCGCTGTTGTGGCAACTGTCGGCCCGCGCACGCGCGGCGGCCAGCGAGGCGACGCTCGGCTTCACGATCGTCAACGAGACGCTGGCGCTCGTTCCGTACCGGCAGGCGGCGTGGTGGCGCGGCGACGCGCCCGGTCACGTCGCCGCCGTGTCCGGCCTGCCGCAAAGCGACCCGAATGCGCCGTACGTGCAGTGGCTCGGCGCGCTGTGCAGGACGCTCGCGCGCGGCCTGCGGCCCGCGCCGCCCGCGCCGGCCGCCGCGCACGTCGAGGGACAGGGCGCGCCGGTGCTGCCGGCGCGGCCGCAGGTGCGAACCTTCACGGCCGCCGATCTGCAGGCCGACGCGCCGCACGTCGCCGCCGAGTGGAGCGCGTGGTGGCCCGCGCACGGCGCGTGGCTGCCGCTCACCGACCGCGGCGGCCATCCGGCCGGCGGCGTGGTGTTCGCGCGCGACGACGCGTGGTCCGCAACCGACACGGCATTGCTGACCGAACTGGGTCAGGTGTGGGCGCATGCGTTCGAGGCGTTCTCGCCGCGCGCGTCGTGGCTCGAACGCGCGCGCGCCGCGCTGCGCCCCGGCCGCCAGCAGCGCCGCGTGCTGATCGGGCTCGCGATCCTGTGCGTGATCCCGATGCGACTGACGGTGCTGGCGCCGGCGGAAGTCACGCCGAAAGACCCGTTCGTGGTCCGCTCGCCGCTCGACGGCGTGATCGATCGCCTGTACGTGAAGCCGAACCAGCCCGTGCAGCGCGGCACGCCGCTGCTCGGCCTCGACGCGACGACGCTGCAGTCGCGTTACGCGGTCGCCCGCAAGGACTTCGACACCGCGCAGGAGGAATACCGGCAGACCGAACAGCTCGCCGTCACCGACGACCGCACGCGGCTCGACATGGCCGAGCGCCGCGGCAAGCTCGACCAGAGCCGGGTGGAACTCGACTACACCGCGCGGCAGCTTGCGCGCGTGAACGTGAACGCCACGCGTTCCGGCGTCGCAGTGTTCAGCGATCCCAACGAATGGACCGGCAAGGCGGTGGCGGTCGGAGAAAAGATCCTCGTGCTCGCCGATCCGGCCCGCGTCGAGGTGACCGCGTGGCTGCCGGTGGCCGACAACATCGACGTGAAGCCCGGCACGTCGCTCACGCTGTATCCGAAAAGCTCGCCGCTGTCGAGCTACGACGCGCGGATCGATTCGATCGCGTGGCGCGCGGAGCCGACGCCGGACGGCGTGCTCGCGTACCGGGTCCGCGCGACCTTCGCCGCCGGCGACACGCACGCGCCGCTCGGCGCGATGGGCACCGCGCGCATCCGCGGCCCCTGGGTGCCGGCGATCTATTACGTGCTGCGCCGCCCGCTGACGCTCGCGCGTCAATGGCTGGGCTGGTAACGCGCCGCGTCGCCCCATGGCCCGACTTCCGCAACTTCGCCAGGAACTGACGCTCACGCCCGGCGCGGCGACGCCCGACGGCGCGCCGACCTGGATGCTGCACGATCCCGCCGCGAACCGGTTCTTCCAGCTCGGCTGGCCCGCGTTCGAACTGCTGTCGCGCTGGCCACTCGACGATCCGCTCGCGATCGTCGAGGCCGTCAATCGCGAAACGACGCTGACCGTCACGCCCGACGACCTCGACGCGCTGGTGCGCATGCTGCGCCAGCAGAGCCTGCTGGTCGCCGCGACCGCGGCCGACACCGCGCGGCTCGAACATCACAAGGCCGCGCAGCGGACGAGCCGCGCGATGTGGCTGCTCAAGCACTACCTGATGATCCGGGTCCCGCTGTGGCATCCGATGCCGTTCCTGCGGGCCGCCGCGCGCCACGTCGCGTTCGCGTACCGGCCCGCGTCATGGCTGATCGTCGCGGCCGTCGCGATGACCGGCCTCGTCCTCGTGTCGCGCCGCTGGGACGAATTCGTGCATACCTTCCACGGTTATGCCGACTGGCGCGGCCTGATCGGCGTCGGCATCGCGCTCGGTTTCGCGAAGGTGCTGCACGAGTTCGGGCATGCGTTCACGGCGCAGCGGCACGGCTGCCGCGTGCCGACGATGGGCGTCGCGCTGCTGGTGATGCTGCCGGTGCTCTACACGGACACGACGGAAGCGTGGAAGGTGGCGGCGCGCAAGGACCGCCTGTGGATCGGCGCGGCCGGCATGCTGAGCGAGATCGCGCTCGCCGCGTTCGCGACGCTCGCATGGAGCCTGCTGCCCGACGGCCCGCTGCGCGGGGGCGCGTTCCTGCTCGCGACGACCACCTGGATCGCCACCCTCGCGATCAATGCGAGCCCGTTCATGCGCTTCGACGGCTATTTCCTGCTGTCCGACTGGCTCGACATGCCGAACCTGCACGACCGCGCCTTCGCGCTGGGCCGCTGGTGGCTGCGCGAATGGCTGTTCGGCTTCGGCGATCCGCAGCCCGAACCGTGCAGCGCGTCGCGGCGCCGCTTCCTGATCGCGTTCTCGTTCGCGACGTGGCTGTACCGGCTTGTCGTGTTCCTGTCGATCGCGCTGGTCGTCTACCATGCATTTTTCAAGCTGCTCGGCATGCTGCTGTTCTGCGTCGAGTTCGGCTGGTTCATCGTGCGTCCGATCTGGCGCGAGACGCAGGCGACCTGGCAGCGCCGCGACGAACTGCGCTGGTGTCGCGAGACGCGGCGCAGCGCGCTGCTCGGCGCGGCGGCTGTCGCGTTCTTCGTCGTGCCGTGGCACGCGGGCGTCAGCGCGCCGGCGGTCCTCGCGCCGCAGCGCGCGCAGGGTCTCTATACGGTCGCGGCCGGTTATCTCGCCGACCAGCCGCCGCCCGCGCGCGACGGCCAGCGGGTTCGCGCAGGCGACACGCTCGCGGTGCTGGCGTCGCCGGACCTCGAAGCCCGGCTCGCCGCCGCGACCGCCAGCGAGGCGCTGCTGCACTGGGAAGTCGACCAGCAATCGTTCGACGAGCGCCTGCAACAGCAAGGCACCGCGCTCGCGCGGCGCTGGGACGCGACGCGACAGACCGTGGCCGGCATCCAGGCCGAAATCGCGCAACTGACGATCCGCGCGCCGTTCGACGGCACCGTGCAGACCGGCGACGACCCGCCGGCGCCCGGCACGTGGCTGCCGCGCGGCGAACGCGTGTACGACCTGATCGCACCCGGCGGCGTGAAGGGCGACGCGTACGTGGGCGAGGACGACGTCGCGCGCCTGAAGGCCGGGCAATCCGCCGTCTTCGTCGCGAGCCTGCCGGAACTCGCGGCGCGCGACTGCCGCATCGATGCGATCGACAAGGTCAACGTCGCGACGCTCGACGCGCCGTCCGTCGCCAGCACGTATGGCGGCCCGATTCCCGCGGAACCGAACGCGAAGACCCGTCAGCTGGTGCCGCTACAGGCGACGTGGCAGGTGCGGTTCGGCGGTTGTGACGGCGAGGCCGGCATCGGGCGCGAAGTCAACGGCACCGTGCAGCTGGGCGCGGGCCGGCAGAGTTTCGTCGGGGAAGGCCTCCGCTTCGTCGCGGCGGTACTGCAACGGGAGGTCGGGTTCTGACCGGCGCGATACCGCCGGCAGCGGGAAAACGCAGACCGCAATCGACCGGCCTCAGTCGTCCGCCGACGAAGCCACCAGCCCCGCCCCCGTCTGCCCGCGCCGATACTTCAGCGACACCATCCGCCAAACCGGCCCGAACGCATACGACACTTTCGCGATGATCTCCTTCTTGCGCCTCAGCACCGGCTTCTCGATGCAGTGCCACGAGAACGCCGCATACGCGAGCCCGAGACAAAGCGAGAACGCGATCGACATCCACCCTACGCGATGCTGCGCGAACAGCTGCGCATACGTCTGCTGGATCGGGAACGCGAACAGATAAAGCCCGTACGAATAGTCGCCGCGCATCAGGAACGTGTACTTGCGCGGATTCAGCAGCCCGAGATACACGGTCACGTAGGCCGTCGGGATCACCGCGAGATACGCGGTCGCGGCGTCGCGCGTGAACACCAGTTGCAGCACCAGCGCGACGGCGAACAGGCCGAAGCGCCACGGAATCCGGTCGCGATACAGGAACGCGAGCACGCCGGCCACGAAACTCGCGACCAGCAGCCGCCCCTGCGGCGCCGCCGACTGCCACACGTCTGGCAGCCGCGCGAGCACCCAGGTCTTGTACGCGACGAGCGCAATCAGTCCGGCCAGCAGCAGCGCGCGCCGCGAATGCAGCCCGAACAGCACGACCACCGTCAGCAGGATGTAGCACTCCAGTTCGAACGGGATCGTCCACAGCGACACGTTCGTCACGTTCGGCACCGGGTTCGTCGTGAAGAGCCCCGGCAGCGGATAGGTGATGTAGCCGACGATGTTGTGGAAATACGCCCAGAACTGCGCGCTCGAAAAGTAGTCGGACAGCGGCGCCTTCGTCAGCAGCGGCCCAAGTATCAGCGCGGACAGCAGCACTTCGACCGCGAGCGCCGGATAAAGCCGCAGCGCGCGCAACGACAGGAACTTGCCGATGCTGCCCGCGCGCACGAGACTGCCGGCGACGAGAAAGCCGCTCAGGATGAAGAACATCGGCAGCAGGCCGCCGAGCACCGCGCGCCATTCGGCCCAGTAGGTGCGCTCGGCCGCTTCGCCGTGCAGCGTGTAGATCGTGTGCCAGCACAGGATGGCGATCGCGAGGCCGATCCGCATGTAGTCGAAGCCGCTCGACGCGCCGCCGACCTCCTCGATGCGTTCGGCCAGCGTGACTTTTCGACCTGGAAGCGCCATGAGGACCTCGATAAACGTGGGCGGGACGACTGCGGCCGGCGACGTCGCAAGGCGCGCTCCGCTGCCGGAACGCGCCGCATCGCCATCGTGGCCGTAGTATCGGAAGCGCGCCCCCACCCGTCTGTTCGATAGCGAACGGTACGGGCGGCGGGTCATCCCGCGTTACCTCGCGCGCCCTCGCGCTACCACGCCCCCACGCCGCCGTCCCACGCCGATGCGCGTTCGTCGCCCGCGCAAGCCAGCCGCGCGTCGGTCGCGTCGGTCGCGTCGATCGCATCGACGATCCGCACCGCGATCGCATCGACCGGCGAGCCCGGCCCGAACACGTCGCACACGCCCTCGTCCTTCAACAGCCGCGCATGCGCGTCCGGCACGATGCCGCCGACGATCACCGCCGGCCTGTCGCCTGACGCAGCGAGCCGCGCGAGCACCGCGCGCACCAGTTCGAGATGCGCGCCGGCCAGCGACGACACGCCGAGCACGTCCGCCCGCCACTCGCGCGCGAGCCGCACCGCGTCGTCCGGCGTCGAGAACAGCGGCCCGAGCGCGACGTCGAACCCCGCATCCGCGAGCGCGGCCGCGACGGTCTTCGCGCCGCGGTCGTGGCCGTCCTGCCCGAGTTTCGCGAGCAGCACGCGCGGCTTGCGGCCGAGCCGCGCGCCGAGCGCCGCGACGCGTTCACATGCAGTACGCCACGCGCCATCCTGCGAACGCTCGCGTCCGTACACGCCGTCGCTGAATCGCGCGACGCTGCGCGCGTGCGCGTCGTCGCGCGGCCACGCCGCTTCGAGCGCCTGCGTGCATTCGCCGAGCGTCGCGCGCGCCCGCACGCAGTCGATCGTCAGCGCGAGCAGGTTCGCGTCGCCGCGCGCGCCTTCGGTCAGCGCGGCCAGCGCGCGCCGCACGCGGGTCTCGTCGCGCGTGGCCTTCAGTTCCTCGATGCGCCGCAGTTGCAGCGCGCGCACGCGGCGTCCGTCGATCTCGCGGCACGCGACGCGTTCGTCGTCGTCCGCCGCCTGAAAGCGGTTCACGCCGACGATCACGTGCGAGCCGTCGTCGATGCGCGCCTGCGCGGCGACCGCCGATTCGTGGATCCAGCGATGCACGTCGCCGCTGCGCAGCGCGGCGAGCACGCCGCCGGCCGCGTCGATCTTCGCGAGCGTCGCCCGCACGCGCGCGGCGACGTCGGCGGTCAGCGACTCCATCATGTACGAGCCGGCCCACGGATCGACCGTGTCGCACACGCCCGTTTCGTGTTGAAGGATCAGTTGCGTGTCGCGCGCGAGCCGCGCCGCGTCGCGGCCGGGCAGCGCGAGCGCCTCGTCGTACGCGTTCGTATGCAGCGACTGCGTGCCGCCGAACACCGCGGCCATCGCCTCGATCGTCGTGCGCACGATGTTGTTCTCCGGCTGCTGCGCGGCGAGCGTGAGGCCCGACGTCTGGCAGTGCATCCGCAACGCCAGCGCCTTGCGCGAACGCGCGCCGAGCCGGTGCGCGATCTCCGACCACAGCAGCCGCGCCGCGCGCAGCTTCGCGATCTCGCCGAAGAAGTCGCGCCCGACGCCGAAGAAGAAGCTCAGTCGCGAGCAGCAGTCGTCCGCGCTCATCCCGCGCGCGAGCAGCGTCTCGACATAGGTGCGCGCGTTCGCGAGCGTCAGCGCGAGTTCGAGCACCGCGTCCGCGCCCGCTTCCTGAAGGTGGTAGCCGGAGATCGACATCGCGTTGAAGCGCGGCACGTGCGCCGCGAGATGCTCGACTACGTCCGCCGCGATCCGCAGCGACGGTTCCGGCGCGAAGATCCACGTATTGCGGACCATGTACTCCTTCAGGATGTCGTTCTGGATCGTGCCGCTCAACTGCGCGGCCGGCACGCCGCGCTCCCCGGCCGCGACGATGAACGCGGCGAGCACCGGCAGCACCGCGCCGCTCATCGTCATCGACACCGATACGCGGTCGAGCGCGATCCCGTCGAACAGGCGCGCCATGTCGTCGACGCTGTCGATCGCGACGCCGGCCATCCCGACGTCCGCGCGCGCAGCCGGATGATCGGAGTCGTAGCCGCGATGCGTCGGCAGATCGAACGCGACCGACAGCCCCTGCGCGCCGCCGTCGAGCGCGGTGCGAAACGCGAGGTTCGAGTCGGCCGCGTCCGCATAACCCGCGTACTGGCGGATCGTCCACGGCCGCCCGGTGTACATCGACGGATACGGGCCGCGCACGAACGGCGCGGCGCCGGGCGCGCCGCCCAGATGCGCGATACCGTCCAGATCGTCCGACGTGTAAAGCGCTTTCAGCGGCACCGCGCGATCGAGCGGCCGATGCGCATCGTCGTGAACATCGTGTCTCTTCATGGGCGCTCCCACCGTTTCACCGTGACGACGTCCGCGATCTTCTCGCGGTCGCTGCCGCGCAGGATCTCGCACCAGTGCGCGAGTTCGCCGCCGTCCGCCCGCTGCGCGACCGTGCGCACCGCGAGCGTGTCGCCGACGTTCAGGTTGCCGTGATAAAACAGGTCGCGCCGCGCAAGAGCCGGCGCTTCGGCCACGCGCCGCGCCGCCCATTCCGCGCGATCGACGAACGCCTGGAAACTCGCGAAATAAAGGAAGTCCGCGCCGTTGAAGTCGCTGTTCGGACACGGCTCGAAGCGAACCGCCGCGTCGTCGCCGCCATCGAGCGGCAGCGGCCGCGCGACGCCGAGTTCGTCGCTCCACTGCCCTGCGCGCAACAGCTTGCCGAACCGCGCCAGCGCGAGCGCGTCGTCCGGCGTCGCCGCGACCGGCGCGTCGAGCGCCGCGAACCGCGCGCGCACGACCGACTGGTTGTTGCCCGCCTCGCGCCGCCGCACGAACGCGGAGCACATCGACACGCGCGCATGCAGCGCGCCGCCGGCGAGCAGCCAGTGCTCGCTGAAATGCCGCGCGGCGCCGCTGCGCACGAGCGACGTGTCGATCTCGAACAGGTCGTTCTCGCCGATCCGGTCGAGCCGCGCGTCGCGCACGCTGACCGCCGTGAACGCCGCATACGCGCGCTCGCCGTCGTCGTCGACGAAGTCCGGCACCGCGCGCCCGGTCGCGGCCGCGAGCGCGTTCCAGTGCCGGTCGCCGCATTCCTTCAGCAGCCAGTTCTCGGACAGCCCGTTGCGCGCGAGTTGCGGCATCCCGGCCCGATAGCGGTCGCGCGAGTGCTGTGCCATCCGCTCAGACGCCCGCGGTTTCGGTCGCGGCGACGCGCGCCTGCAACGCGTTGCGAATCCGCGCGACCACGTAGTCCGCGTCGCGCGCGATGCCCGAGAAGCGGCCCGAGCCCCACGTATGCAGCCACGGCAGGCCGATGAAGTACAGCCCTTCGACCGGCGTCACGCCGCGCGCGTGCTCCGGGTAACCGCGGCCGTTGAACACCGGCGCGTCGATCCAGCTGAAGTCCGGCCGGAAGCCGATGCACCAGATCACCGAGCCGATGCCGCTCGCCGCGACGTCGAGCGTCGTGCGTTCGCCGGCCGGCTGCCACACCGGCTCGTAACGCGACGGCGGCGGCGCGGAGAGGCCGTTTTTCTCGATGTACGCGTCGATGCCCGCGTTGATCCGGTTGTACGTGTCGTCGGCGGCCTTCAGGTTGTCGATCAGGTTCGGCGCGAATTGCAGCGCGCCGTCGCGCAGGTCGTCGAGCCGGCCGTACAGTTCCATGCCCTCGGCCGCGAAGCGGCGCAGGTCGATGTCGCGGCCGCCGTCGCGGCCCGTTACGTAATGGTTGGTGTTGTCGCGCACGCCTTCGCGCAGCGGATGCTGCTCGACCGGCATGTCGTAGTAGCCCATGTCCGCGAGCCAGTCCACCACGTCGCGGCCGCGATAGAAACGCGCGCAGCGCGGCGCCTCGCCGACCGCGAGCACGACCTTGCGGCCCGCGAGATGCAGGTCCTCCGCGATCTGCGCGCCGGACTGGCCGGAGCCGACCACCAGCACCGCGCCTTCGGGCAGCGTGTCGGCGCTGCGGTATTCGGACGACTGCATCTGCACGATCGACGCGGGCAGCCGTTCGGCCAGACGCGGCACGATCGGCGTGTGATAACCGCCGGACGCGACCACCACGTGATCGGCGGTGAACTGGCCGGCCGTCGTCGCGACCGTGTAGACGCCGTCCGCGCCGCGCTTCACGCGCGTGACCGCCGTGTGTTCGAGCACCGGCGCGTCGACCATCGCGATGAAGCCGTCGAGGTAGTCGATGATCTCGTCCTTCTTCATGAAGCCGTGCGGATCGTCGCCGCGATACGGCCAGCCCGGCAGCGCGCACTGCCAGTTCGGCGTGACGAGGCAGAACGCGTCCCAGCGCTGCTCGCGCCACGTGTGCGTGACGGTGTTCTTCTCGACCACCAGATGATCGATGCCGGCCTGCTTCAGGTAATAGCTGACCGACAGCCCGGCCTGTCCGCCGCCCGCGACGATCACGCTGTAGTGGCGGCCGGCGGCGCTGTCCGCGGTCGTGGGGTTCGGATGGTTCGACATGATTGTTCCTTGCAGGGAGACGGCGCGGACAGCCGGAACACGGCTCGCGCGGGGTTCAGTTGAATTCGATGACGGTCACGTGCGCGTCCGGCTGGCCGCGAAAACGCGCGGCGTCGTGCTCGATCTGCGCGAGCTGGTCGAGCGCGGACGAACACGCGTAGCCGTAGCGTTCGCGCACGCGTTCGGACGCCGCGCCGAGCGCGGTGCGCGCGAGCGCGACGAACTCGTCGAGCGGATAACGGCGGCCCGGCGTGAAGTGCTCGCGCACGACGGTCGAAGGCGAATAACAGTTGGCTTCGCTGCCGTCGGGCCAGGCGATGCGAAAGTAAAGGACGGGCATCGTCGTTCCTCGTTGTTAGCTTGCGCCGGCGTGCGCGCGGGGTGTGTGGGGCGCGCTCGCCGGCGTATCGACAGGCGGCGCGACGATGAACGCCGCGTCGCGAAAATTCCATAACGGCGCGGATGCGCCGCGTGCTTCGATCCGAACCTCGCGCGACGCATCGACCACGCCGATCGACGCGCACGCAAGCGAACGTGCGTGGAAGCGTTCGATCACCGCGTCCGCGTGTTCGTTACGCACCGACAGCAGAAAACCGAAGCTCGGAAACGCGGTGAGCCAGCGTTCGAAGTCGGCCTCGGACTCGACGCCGTCGGGACGCGGGATCGCATCGAGATCGATCGTCGCGCCCGCTTCCGAGCATTCGAGCAGCATCAGCGCGGTGCCGAGCGCGCCGGCCATGCTGATGTCCTTCGCCGCGTCGCACAGCCCGCTTTCCGCGAGTTCGGGCAGCAGTTCGAGGTCGCCGCGCAACCGCTCCGCGGGCGAGCCAACCGACGCGTTCCAGAACGGAAACGGCTCCTCGTAACGGCCGCGCAGATCGACGGCCATCAGCAGACGGTCGCCGGGCCGCGCGTTGAAGCTCGACAGCAGGCGGCGCGCGCGGCCGAGAATCGCGACCGCCAGTTGCGGCTGCGCGCTGCGCGCGTTGCTATGCCCGCCGACCACCGGCACGCCGTATGCAACCGACGCGGCCGCGATGCCGGCCAGCACGTCGCGGCCCGCATCGACGCCGTCGCTCCACAGCGCATCGACGACCGCGAGCGGCCGGCCGCCCATCGCATAGATGTCGCTGACGTTCACCATCACGCCGCTGTAGCCCGCGAACCACGGCATCGCGGCGACGAAATCCGCGACCAGCCCTTCGATCGCGAACAGCAGATAACCGTCGCCGCCCGGCTCGCGAATAGCCGCGCAGTCGTCGCCGACCGCGACCGCCTGCGCGAGATCCGCCGCGCCATGCGGCAGCCCGCGCGCGAGCGACGCGACCACCTCCGCGATGTCGGTCTTGTGCGCGAAACCGCGGCTCGCGCGCAGCCGCCCCGCCAGCGCCGCGACGTTCAAGACGCCGTTCACGACGCGCTCCTCGGCTGCGCGACGAAGCCGCTCGTCGGCGTCGCGCACGGCGGATAACGGTCGAGCCGCGCCTGCATCAGATGATGCGAGCGGCCATGCAGCGTTTCCTCCGCCAGCACGTCCCAGTGCAGCCGGCGAAACAGCGGCACGTTCTGGCTCTGCACGTGCGCGAGGAAGGTCTCGCAGCCGAGCGCGTGCGCGCTGCTGACCGCGAGCCGGATCAGCGTCGCGCCGATGCGCCCGTGGTTGCGGAACGCCGCGTGCACCGCGAGGCGCGAGCCGTACCAGACGCCCGGCGCTTCCTCGTGGATGCGCACGGTGCCGACCACCTGGTCCGGCATCCCGGCGATGCACGACAGCGCGACCAGCTGCTGCGCGCGATCGTCGATCTCGTCGCGGTCGTCGCCGACGAAGATCCCCTGCTCGATGCAGAACACCGCGCGGCGCAGCCGGTGCGCCTCGTTCGCTTCCCACGGCAGCGTGGTCCACTTCACGCGGTACTCGGCGGGCGCGAACGCGAGCGGCAGCACGTCGTCTTCGATGATCGCCTCGGCCAGCATGGTCACTCCTCGTACGAAGACAGCGACGAACACGCGCCGCACTTGCCGCAGCCCGCCTTGATGTCGGCCGAACGCAGCCCCGCTTCGGACAGCATCGCGCCGAGCGGCGCGAGCACCGACTTCATGAATTCGGGCGTCGGCGCCGGATGGTCTTCGAGCGGCGTGCCGCTGATCGGCACGAACGGCACGACGAACGGATACACGCCGAGGTCGATCAGTTCGCGCGACATCGCGAGGATCGCGTCGGCGGTGTCGCCGAGGCCCGCGAGGATGTACGTGCTGACCTGGCCGCGCCCGAACACCGCGACGGCGGCGCGGAACGCTTCCATGTAGCGCGCGAGCGGCACGCTCGCCTTGCCCGGCATGATCCGCTCGCGCACCTCGGGCGTGACCACTTCGAGGTGCATGCCGAGCGTGTCGATGCCGCTCGCCTTCATCCGCTCGAACCAGCGGTCGTCGTCGGGCGGCTCGCATTGCGCCTGGATCGGCAGGTCCACCGCCGCGCGGATCGCGAACGCGCTTTCGCACAGGATCTGCGCGCCGCGGTCCGGCGTCGGCGGCGTGCCGGTCGTCAGCACCATGTGCTTCACGCCGTCGAGCAGCACCGCCGCGCGCGCGACCTCGGCCAGTTGCTCCGGGGTCTTGCGGGCGATCGTGCGGCCCGCCGCGAGCGACTGGCCGATCGCGCAGAACTTGCACGCCTTGCGGCGGCTCTCGTAGCGGATGCAGGTTTGCAGCACCGTCGTCGCGAGCACGTCCGCGCTGTGCAGCGTCGCGATGTGCGAGTACGGCACGCCGTCGAGCGTCTGCATGCCGTAAAAACGCGGCGCTTTCGGAAAGCTGATGTTCGCGATCGGGATCGTGCCGCGCAACAGCGCGCTCGCCCCCGACGCGTCAGGCTGCGCGGCGACGAACGGCGAGTTCCACGCGGTGCTCGTGTGCACCGGCACCATGATCGTCACGCCGTCGACCGTGACCGCCTTGTGGTCGGACGGCCCCGCGCCGCCGCGCCGGCTCGCCGCGCCCGCATGCGGATCGACGAGACGCAGCCCGGCGGACTGCAGTTCAGTCATCAATTGCCGGCTCGCGGCCGACAGGTTCCCGTTCGCGTTCATCGACGTTTCCTCCAGTTGAATAAACCGCGGCTGCCGCATCGCAACCGGCCATCGGCGCGACGGTGACGGCCGGCCGGTCGTTGATCGCGAGACTCAGCAACTCGGGCCGCGCGTAGTGGCCGACCGAGTCCATCATCCGCTTGCGCTTGGTGATGAGCGACATGTCGAGATCGGCGATCACGATCCCCTCGCCTTCGCGCAGCGGCTCCGCGAGAAGCTGCCCTTCCGGCGACACGATCGCGGTGAAGCAGCCGCCGCGCAGCGCCTTCTGCAGCTTCGGATCGGTGGTCACCGAGTCGATCTGCGGGTCGGTCAGCCAGCCCGTCGAGTTCACGACGAAACAGCCGGACTCCAGCGCGTGATGACGGATCGTCACCTCGATCTGTTCCGCGAAAATCGGCCCGACGAGCGAGCCCGGAAACTGGCTGCAATGGATCTCTTCGTGCTGCGTCATCAACGCGTAGCGCGCGAGCGGGTTGTAGTGCTCCCAGCACGCGAGCGCGCCGACGCGCCCGATGCCGGTATGCGCGACCTTCAGCCCCGCCGCGTCGCCCTGCCCCCAGATCATCCGTTCATGGAAGGTCGGCGTGATCTTGCGGCGCTTCAGCACGAGCCGGCCGTCCACGTCGAACACGAGCTGCGTGTTGTACAGGCTGCCGTGGTCGCGCTCGTTCACGCCGAGCACGACCACCGTGCGATGCCGCCGCGCGCGTTCGGCGACCGCCTCGGTCACCGGGCCGGGCACGACGACCGCCTGTTCGTAGAGCCGCATGTGCTCCGGGCCGGACGCGACCGGCGGCCGGACGAACGAAAAGTACGGGTAGTACGGCACGAACGTCTCGGGGAACACGACCAGCTGCGCGCCCTTGGCCGCGGCCTCGTCGATCGCGTCGCAGACGCGTGCGAGCGTGCCGCCCGGCTGCTCGAAGTCCGGCGCGATCTGAACTGCGGCCGCGCGGACGATACGCTTTTCTGACATGATGATTTCCGCCGCGCCGCTCAGACGGTCCAGGTGTGGATGACCAGCGCGTTCTCCTTGCGGTGCAGCAGCTGGATGTCGAGCACGTCGAGCGGATTGATCGGGCGGATGCCTTCGATCAGCGACGCTTCGCCGTGGCCGTACAGCGCCTGCAACGCGAAACGGCATGCGTACACCTTGCCGCCTTCCTCCATGAACTTCGTCAGTTGCTTGTTGAAGTTCAGGTGGCCGGGGAACGCCTCGTCGCCGAGGGTCGGGAACCCGCGTTGCAGGCCGAGCGTGACGCCGGGGCCGTACAGCAGCACCGATGTTTCGAATCCCTTACGTTGCAGACGGGTCGCCTGCAGCATGTTCACGAAGCCGATCGAGCCTTCGAACGCAACCGTGTGGAACGTGACGAGCGCCTTCTCGCCGGGCTCGGCCTTTACGTCCTCGAACACCTTCTCTTCGTAATCGACGAGGTAGTCGCCCTTCTTGTGCAGCGGGATATCGACGGCAGGCATTTCACTCTCCATTCAGATAATCAATTGATCGGTTTTTCGCGGATTAACCGGCACCGCGTGGCCGATATAACGCAACGGCCATGCCAAATTCCGGCCCGGAAAATGCAATCACTTGCCGATCAGGCAGGCGATCAGTGCGAAGCGGACGCGAAAAAAATTTTGCGGAGCCGCGCCGGGCGGGCCTGAGCGGCCGGCCGCACCGTTCACGCCACGCGTGCGACGTTCGCGCACAGGGCATCGCTTGCGCGATGGTGGTGCGCCGCACGCCGAAACCGTGCACTGATCCGATCAATGCGATCAATAGCGATTTGATTAGCGATCTTTATTTATTTCCTGATCGGATCGCGTGTTATCGTGAATTGCAGGACCGATCACGAGGCGAGTTTCATGGACATGTTGTTGCAGCACTGGATCAAGCGGCTGGCGGAAAACCGCAAGCCCGCGTATCTGACGATTCCCGACCTGATCGAGGAAGACCTCGCGAGCGGACGGCTGCGGCCGCGCGACAAGCTGCCGGGACTACGCGACCTCGCGCTCGCGCTCGACCTCAACTACACGACGGTCGCGCGCGGTTACGCGGAGGCGCGCAAGCGCGGGCTGCTCGACGCGCGCGCGGGCAGCGGCACGTTCGTGCGCGGCAAGACGCCGACGCTGCCGCTCGCGGGCGGCAGCGTCGTCGAGATGTCGATGAACATGCCGCCCGAACCGCCGGAATTCGCCCAGCGGCTGCGCGACGCGTCCGCGCGCCTGTTCGAAGCCGCGGACCCGTTCCGGCTGCTGCGCTATCAGGACTTCGGCGGCACGCCGGAGGACCGCGCGGCCGGACGCGCCTGGCTCTCGCAGCGCCTGCCCGACTGCGAGAGCGACACGGTGCTGGTATGCCCCGGCATCCACAGCGCGCTCGTCGCGCTGGTGTCGCAACTCGCGCGCGCCGGCGAAACGATCTGCCTCGACACGCTCGCGTATCCGGGCATCAAGGCGATCGCCGCGCAACTCGGCGTGCGTTTGCAGGCGCTGCCGCGCGACGACGAAGGGCCGCTGCCGCACGCGTTCGAGGCGCTGTGCAGGACCGACAAGCCGAGCGCGTTCTACTGCAACCCGACCTTGCAGAACCCGAGCACGCTGACGCTGTCGAGCCGCCGCCGCGAAGCGCTCGCGGACGTCGCGCTGCGCTACAGCGTGCCGATCATCGAGGACGACGCGTATGCGATGCTGCCGCGCGACGCGCCCGCGCCGCTCGCGTCGCTCGCGCCGGAACTCACGTGGTACGTGACCGGGCTGTCGAAGAGCTTCGGCGCGGGGCTGCGCGTCGCGTATCTGCGCGCGCCGACCGCGCGGCAGACGCAGCGCGTCGCCGGCGCGCTGCGCGCGACCACGGTGATGGCGAGCCCGTTCACCGTGCTGCTCGCGACGCAATGGATCAACGACGGCACCGCGCACGACATGCTCGACGCGATCCGCGCGGAATCGAACGCGCGCCAGGCGATCGCCGCGCAGGAACTCGACCACTGCCGCTACGACGCGCATCCGGACGGCTTCCACATCTGGCTCGACGTGCCGAAGAACGGCTGGAGCGCATCGGAACTCGCGCTGCAACTGCGCAACCAGGGCATCGCGGCGGTCGCGGGCGCGGCGTTCTCGACCGACGGCAGCCCGCCGAACGCGATCCGCGTGTGCCTCGGCGGCCCGCAGGACCGGCACGACTGCCGCGACATGCTGCGGATGCTCGCGGAGACGCTCGAACATCCGCATCATCTGCACCTGCCGGTGATGTGAACGCGCCCGCGCAACGAAAAAAACCCGGCGGCCGAATGAACGGCCGCCGGGTTTTTCAAGGGTGAACCGAGGCGTGAACGAACGCGCCGCTCAGTCGTGCGCCATCGCCCGATCGACCGACATCTGCGTCGGCATCATGTTCACGTTCGCGTTGTGCATCACCCACAGCGACAGCCCGACGATCACCGCGATCAGGAAGCCGGTGCAGATGAAGATGCCGACGTTCGAACGCTGGTCGCGCGCGGTGCCCAGGTGCAGGAAGTACACCAGTTGCACCAGGAGCTGCGCGACGCACAGCACGACGATCGCGGCGAGGCCGTAACCGCGCGGCACCGCGTCGGTCATCACCGCGGCGAACGACGCGAGCGTCAGCACGAGCGACAGCACCATGCCGGTCACGTAGCCCTTCAGGCTGCCATGCGACGCCGCGTGCAGCGTGTCATGGGAAGCGTCATGGGACGAGGATTGAGGCATCTTTTTCATACGAACTCGCGCAGATAAACGAACGTAAACACGCAGATCCAGACCAGATCCAGGAAGTGCCAGAAGAGGCTCAGGCACGACAACCGGCGGCGCGTGACGCCGGTCAGCCCGAAGCGGCTCACCTGGTGCGTCATCACCGCGATCCACAACAGGCCGCATGTGACGTGCAGCCCGTGCGTGCCGACCAGCGTGAAGTACGCGGACAGGAACGCGCTGGTGCCGGGACCCGCGCCGTCGCGGATCAGCTTCGCGAACTCGAACACCTCCATCGCGATGAAACCCGCGCCGAACAGGAACGTGACGACGAGCCAGCCGATCACCCGCTCGCGCCGGTGCGCGTGCAGGCTCAGCATCGCCATCCCGAACGTGAAGCTGCTCGCGAGCAGCAGCAGCGTTTCGCCGAGCACGTACGGCAGCTCGAACAGGCCGTGGCCGGTCGGGCCGCCGGCCGTCGCGTTCGCGAGCACGCCGAACGTCGCGAACAGCGTCGCGAAGATCAGGCAGTCGCTCATCAGGTAGATCCAGAACCCGATGGTCGTCTTCGAGCCATCGTCGTGGTCGTGGTGGCCAGGCGCATGGCCGTGCGCTTGATGCGTGGACAGGGTAGTCATGATGTCAGGCGGCCTCGCCCAGTTGCGCGAAGCGCGCGTTCTCGATCCGGGCGACTTCCGCCGCCGGCACGTAATAGTCGACGTCCTGGTCGTAGCTGCGCACGATGAACGTGACGATCGCGCCGACGATCCCGACCGCCGCGAACAGCCACATGTGCCACACGAGCGAGAAGCTCAGCAGCATGCAGAACGCCGCGATCACGAAACCCGCGCCGGTGTTGCGCGGCATGTGGATGTCCTCGTACTGCGCGGGCTGCACGTACGCGCGGCCGGCTTCCTTGTTGTCCCAGTGCTGCTCCATCGACGTGATGGCCGGCACCTGCGCGAAGTTGTAGAACGGCGCGGGCGACGCGGTCGACCATTCGAGGCTGCGGCCGTTCCACGGGTCGCCGGTCAGGTCGCGGTTCGCGTCGCGCTCGCGGATGCTCACCGCGAACTGGATCAGCAGCGACAGAATGCCCGCGCCGACGAACAGCGCGCCGATCAGCGCGACGACCAGCCACGGATGCCATGCCGGCACCGAATAGTGGTTCATCCGGCGCGTCATCCCGTCGAAGCCGAGGATGTAGAGCGGCGTGAACGCGAGCCAGTAGCCGATCAGCCAGCACCAGAACGCGACCTTGCCCCAGAACTCGTTCAGCGTGAAGCCGAACACCTTCGGGAACCAGAAGCTGATGCCGGCCAGCATGCCGAACACCACGCCGCCGATGATGACGTTGTGGAAGTGCGCGACGAGGAACAGCGAGTTGTGCAGCACGAAGTCCGCGCCCGGCACCGCGAGCAGCACGCCGGTCATCCCGCCGACCGCGAACGTGACCATGAAGCCGATCGTCCACAGCGTCGCCGAGTGGTAGCGGATGCGGCCGCGGTACATCGTGAACAGCCAGTTGAACAGCTTCACGCCGGTCGGGATCGAGATGATCGTCGTCATGATCCCGAAGAACGCGTTCACGTTCGCGCCGGAGCCCATCGTGAAGAAGTGGTGCAGCCACACGAAGAACGACAGGATGCCGATCGACGACGTCGCGTACACCATCGACTTGTAGCCGAACAGCGGCTTGCCGGAGAACGTCGCGATGATCTCGGAGAACGCGCCGAACGCGGGCAGGATCAGGATGTACACCTCGGGGTGGCCCCACACCCAGATCAGGTTGATGTACATCATCGCGTTGCCGCCCAGCTCGTTCGTGAAGAAGTGCATGCCGAGATAACGGTCCATCGTCAGCAGCGCGAGCGTGCCGGTCAGCACCGGGAACACCGCGACGATCAGGATGTTCGTGATCAGCGCGGTCCACACGAACACCGGCATCTTCATCAGGTTCATGCCCGGCGCGCGCATGCGCAGGATCGTCACGACGAAGTTGATGCCGGTGAGCGTGGTGCCGAGGCCCGACACCTGCAACGACCATATGTAGTAGTCGACGCCCGTGGTTGGACTGTAGCCCAGCTCGGACAGCGGCGGATACGCGACCCAGCCGACCGCCGCGAAGTCGCCGACGAACATCGACATCATCACGAGCACCGCGCCGACCACGGCCAGCCAGAACGACAGCGAGTTCACGAACGGATACGCGACGTCGCGCGCGCCGATCTGCAGCGGCACGATCACGTTCATCAGGCCGAGGATCAGCGGCGTCGCGACGAAGAAGATCATGATCACGCCGTGCGCGGTGAAGATCTGGTCGTAGTGATGCGGCGGCAGGTAGCCGGCCGCGCCGTCGCTGGCGATCGCCTGCTGCACGCGCATCATGATGGCGTCCGCGAAACCGCGCAGCAGCATCACGAGCGCGAGCACGATGTACATCACGCCGATCCGCTTGTGATCGACCGACGTGATCCATTCGCGCCACAGGTAGCCCCATTTGCCCGCGCGCGTGATCGCGCCGAGCAGCAGCAGGCCGAGGAGCGCCACGACCGCGCCGGTGCCCATGATGATGGGCTCGTGCCACGGTACGGCGTCGAGAGTGAGTTTTCCGAACATGATCAGGACTCCGCGGCGGCGCGCACGGGTTGCGGCGCGCGCGCATGGTCAGGGGTAAGCGCGGGAGACGGCGCGGCGGGCAGCGCCGCGGCGGCGGTGCCGCACATCGGGTCGCGCGGCATGCCGCGCATGTACTGGTTCACGACGCCGTCGAACAGGCGCGGCATCACCGAGCCGTACAGCGCGACCGGCGCTTTCGCGGACGGCTGTTCGAGCGCGTTGTACGCGGCCTTGTCGAGCGCGAGCGGCGACGCCTTCGCGCGCGCGATCCACGCGTCGAAGTCCGCGCGGCTGGTCGCGAGCGTGTCGAAGTGCATGTCCGAGAAACCCGGGCCGCTGAACGCGGCCGAGCGGCCGGCATAAACGCCCGGCTGGTTCGCGATCAGGTGCAGTTGCGTCTGCATGCCGGACATCGCGTACACCTGGCTGCCCAGTTGCGGCACGAAGAACGAGTTCATCAGCGACTCGGCGGTGATGCGGAAGTCGATCGGCGTATCGACCGGAATCGCGAGCTGGTTCACCGACGCGACGCCGTAGTCCGGATAGATGAACAGCCACTTCCAGTTCAGCGCGACGACCTCGACGCGCACCGGCTTCGTCTGCGATTCGATCGGCCGGTACGGATCGAGGCTGTGCGTGGTGCGCCAGATCAGCACCGCGAGCGTGACCACGATCACGCACGGAATCGACCAGACGACCACTTCGATCGCGGTCGAATGCGACCACTTCGGCGCATACGTCGCGCGCGTGTTCGACGCCCGGTAGCGCCATGCGAAGATCAGCGTCAGCGCGATCACCGGGATCACGACGAGCAGCATCAGCCCGAGCGCGATCAGGATGAGGTTTTTCTCCTGCACGCCGATGTCGCCCTGCGGACTCATCAGCGCCATGTTGCAGCCGCCTAGCAGCGCGGCCGCGCCGACGGCCGCCGCGCGGCCGGCGGAACCGGCCAGGCGTAACGCCCGGGTGGGAGGGAAATGCCGCCACGGCGACGGCCGACCTGGAGTGGGATCCGGCCCGGTGGCCGGCTGTTTTCGAATAGCGGGGTTCCGCATGTGTGTGGTCCTGGTTGGCGATCGCATCCCCCATGCATGCATCCGCCACGCGGGTTGCCGGTGTCCGCCGGGCGGGCCGGCCCTTGAGGACCGGCCCGCCGCGGCGGCACCGCCAGCCGCGACGCGCGTTTGATGTATGGATCAACGTGCGACCGGGCCGCATGTTAGAGTAAGACATCACCCATACAAGTGCGACAAAATGACACCAAAATCACCCATACATAGCGGGAGCGGACGTCCTGCGTGGGTCGGCGTGTTCGTCGCCGACGGCGGTCCGCGTTACCTGCAGATCGTCGCTTTCATCGAGCGCGCGATCGCGGACGGCGCGCTGCGGCCCGGAGACCGGCTGCCGCCGCAGCGGCAACTCGCAGCGCAACTGGGCGTGGATCTGACGACGGTGACGCGCAGCTTCACCGAGGCGCGCCGCCGCCAGTTGATCGACGCGCGCGGGCCGCTCGGCACGTTCGTCGCCGCGCCGAAGGTCGAACTCGCGCAGCGCGTGGACCTCGGCATGAACATTCCGCCGCCGCCCGCCGGTGTCGATCTGGAGGCGCTGCTGCGCGAAGGCGTCACGCAGGTGCTGATCCGCAGCGACATCGACCTGCTGATGACCTACCACCTCGGCGGCGGCAGCGACGCCGACCGCGACGCGGGCGCGCGCTGGCTGAAGCCGATGCTCGGCCGCACCGACGCGGCGCGCGTCATCGTGTCCCCGGGCGCGCAGGCGGCGCTCGCCGCGCTGATCCTCGCGGCCACGCAGCCGGGCGACGTCGTGCTGACCGGGCCGCTCGTGTATCCGGGGTTTCCGCTCGCCGCGCGGCAACTCGGGCGGCGCGTCGAGACGGTCGAAGTCGACGCGGACGGCATGCGGCCGGACGCGCTCGAAGCCGCGTGCGGCGCGCACGGCGCGAAGCTCGTTTATCTGAACCCGACGCTGCAGAATCCGACCGCGCACACGATGCCGGAAGCGCGCCGGCTCGACATCGTGAAGACCGCCGCGCGCTGCAACGCGACGATCGTCGAGGACGACCCGTACTGGCTGTTCGCGCCGGACGCGCCGCCGCCGCTCGCGCGGCTCGCGCCGCAGCGGGTCTGTTATCTGTCCACGCTGTCGAAGTGCCTGTCGCCGGGGCTGCGCACCGCGTTCGTCGTGCTGCCGGAGTCGTTCGACGAAGCGGCGTTCGCGGCCGCGCTGCGTTCGTTCTCGCTGATGTCCGCGCCGCTGACGGCCGCGCTCGCGACGCAGTGGATCCACGACGGCTCGGCGGCGCAACTGCTGGCCGGCGTGCGCGACGAAGCGGCCGCGCGCCAGCGCCTCGCCGCGCAGACGCTCGCCGGCAGCGCGCACGCGACGGACGGCATCCACGTGTGGCACGCGCTGCCCGGCTACTGGGCCGCCGAGAACCTCGCGGCCGCCGCGCGCGCCGAAGGGCTCGTCGTCGCGCCGTCGACCGCGTTCCATTCCGGCGAGCGCGCGCCGAACGCGATCCGCATCTCGCTCGGCGGATGCAGCGACCGGGCGCAGCTTCGCGCGGCGCTGAACCGGCTGTCGACGCTGCTCGCGCAGCGGCCGGCCGACCGTCATCGCGTGGTGATCTGACGGGGGCGGCGGACGCCGCTCAAGTGGCTCGGACCGAGCCTGCATCGGCAGGCGCGGCGGCGCATCGAACGCGCGCGCCAAACGCGGCGCGGCGGCTCCGCGTCACGAGCCGCCGCCACCGCAAGACCATCGCGGGGCGAACCACCGCCCGCCCCGCGCCAACCGCCAATCGCCAACCGCCTACGAGTGATACGCGGTCTCGCCGTGCGACGTCACGTCGAGCCCTTCGCGCTCCGCATCGTTGTCGACGCGCAGCCCGATCACCAGATCGACCAGCTTGAACGCGATCACGGACACCACGGCGGACCACACCAGCGAGGTGCCGACGCCCCAGCACTGCGCGATCAGTTGCGCACCCATGTCGTAGTCGCCGACCTTGTTCGCGACATAGTCGTAGACGCCGGTGCCGCCGAGCTTCGGCGACGCGAACACGCCGGTCAGCAGCGCGCCCGCGATCCCGCCGATGCAGTGCACGCCGAACACGTCGAGCGAATCGTCGACGCCGGTCATCCGCTTCAGGCCATTCACCCCCCAGTAGCACAGCGCGCCCGCGACGAAGCCCATCACGATCGCGCCCATCGGTCCGACGAACCCGCACGCCGGGGTGATCACGACCAGCCCCGCGATCGCGCCGGACACCGCGCCGAGCATCGACGGCTTGCCCTTCAGCGTCCATTCGACGAACGTCCACGCGACCGTCGCCGCGCACGTCGCGAGCAGCGTCGTCACGAACGCGAGCGCCGCCGCGCCGTTCGCTTCAAGATTGGAGCCGACGTTGAAGCCGAACCAGCCGACCCACAGCAGCGAGCCGCCGATCATCGTCATCGTCAGGCTGTGCGGCGCCATCGTCTCCCGGCCGAAGCCGACGCGCTTGCCGATCATGATCGCGCCGACGAGGCCCGCGATCCCCGCGTTGATGTGCACGACGGTGCCGCCCGCGAAGTCGATCGCGCCCTTCTGGAACAGGAAACCCGCAGTCGCATTCGCCTTGTCGGCGGCCGCCGCGCTCGTGTACGCGTCCGGCCCCGGCCAGTACCAGACCATGTGCGCGATCGGCAGATACGAGAACGTGAACCACAGCACCATGAACGCGAGCACAGCAGAGAACTTCGCGCGCTCCGCGATGCCGCCGACGATCAGCGCGGGCGTGATCGCCGCGAACGTCAACTGGAACGCGACGTAGATGTACTCGGGGATCGTCACGCCCTTGCTGAACGTCGACGCCGTCGTATCCGGCGTGACGCCCGCGAGGAACGCCTTCGAGAGCCCGCCGAAAAACGCGTTGCCCTCGGTGAACGCGACGCTGTAACCGTAGATCGCCCACAGCACGCCGAGCAGGCAGAAGATCACCAGCGTCTGCATCAGCACCGACAGCATGTTCTTCGCGCGGACCATCCCGCCGTAAAAGAGGCCGAGGCCGGGCGCGGCCATCATCACGACGAGCAGCGTCGCGACGATCATCCATGCCGTGTCGCCCTTGTTCGGCACCGGCGGTGCGGCGTCGGCGAACGCCGGCGCCGCGAGCGTCGCCACGACGAGCAGCGCGAGGAGTTTGACGTAGCTTTTCATTGCGCATTCCCTTGTCAAAAAAATGCCCCGACGCGCGCGCGATGAGCGGGCGCGACCGTGACGAAACAGTGTGGTTCAACGATCGTGGCCTTGCTGCGAACTGCCCGCGCGGCCGGCTCTTGCCGGCCGGCTCGCGCGGCGCTTCAGGTGCTGCGTTGCTGCTTTTGCTTCAGTCCCGCGCCGTGGCGCAGGCTGCCGCGTGTCTCCCGCCCTCATCCCGTCCGGACAGACGCGTGCCGATGCGCCGCCGCGCCCGGATCGGCGTATGCCCCGGAATCCAAAACATGCCCGCGAGCGGAACGCGCGCTGCGTACGCGTTCCGTTAGCCGAAGCGCGTTGGCGCATGCGCCGCGCCCCGCCGCTTCCGTCGCGCACCGGCGGATTTCCCGCCGTGCACTTATGATTCCCGCTGTGAAACCTTCGGCGCGCACTGCCGCGCCACTCTCTGCTACGCTGCCTCTTTGCTCAGGACCCGCCATGCAACTCGCCGACGACGACAAGACCCCGCTCGAACGCTACCTCGGCTCGACCATCCGCGAACTGCGCCAGCGCCATGGCCTGACGATCGCCCAGGTCTCCGCGCAGGCCGGCATCAGCCGGGGCATGCTGTCGAAGATCGAGAACGCGCAGACCTCGACCGGCCTCGACGTGCTGAACCGGATCGCGCAGGCGCTCGGCGTGTCGCTGTCCGCGCTGTTCCGCAACTTCGACGTGCCGCAGGGCGACGCGCAGCTCGTCAAGAAAGGCGCGGGCATGGAAGTCGTCCGCAAAGGCACCCGTCGCGGCCACACATACCACCTGCTCGCGTACGACCAGGGGCCGCGCAAGCTGTTCGAGCCGTTCCTGATCACGATGGACGACGCGTCCGAACGCTTCCCGGTGTTCGAGCATCCCGGCACCGAGTTCATCCACATGCTCAAGGGCGTGATCGAATACCGGCACGGCCAGCAGACCTACATCCTTCACCCCGGCGACACGCTGACGTTCCAGGGCGACATCCCGCACGGCCCCGAACGCCTGATCAAGACACCGATCCAGTTCCTGTCGATCTTCGTCTACCCGCAGACGACGCCCGACTAACGCCGCACCCGCCGTTCTTCAATGCAACGTCCGTGCCATGTTTATCATCGTGAATCAAAAATTCCCATCAATAAACATGCTGGGCGCACCGCGCCGCGGTTCATGCGGCGGGTTCAGGCCACAGGACCAGCCGTTGCCTGCCCGCGGTGCGATGCGCTCGTGCATCGTGTGCGAAACCGCACCGAAACGGCACCGCAGCTTAACGCGCAGCATCAGCGCCGCTTATGCAAATCCGGCGCGGCTCAAAGGCTCGTGACGACGTCGAGCGCGCGGCCGACCATCCGTTCGAGCACCGGCTGCACGCGCGCGGCGAGCCGCGGCTCATACGCGAACGGATAGTCCTCGCTCATGTACGTGGACTGGCACATCTCAAGCTGGATCGCGTGGATGCCGCGCTCCGGCGCGCCGAAGTGCCGGGTGATGTAGCCGCCCTTGAAGCGCCCGTTCGCGACCCACGTGTAGCTGCTTTCGTTCATCGCGGACTCGGCCGCCGCCTGCACCGCCGGATGCACGGTGCGGCCATCCTGGGTGCCGAGGTTCAGGTCCGGCAGTTTGCCGTCGAACAGCCGCGGCAGCAGGCTCGCGATCGAATGCGCTTCCCACAGCAGCACGTGCGGATGCCGCTCGCGCAACCGCGCGAGTTCTCCCGCGAGCGCGTCGTGATACGGCTGCCAGTAGGTCGCGACACGGCGCGCCTTGTCGGCGGCGTCCGGCGCGCGGCCGGCGCGATAGACCGGCTCGCCGCGAAACGTCTCGGTCGGGCACAGCCCGGTCGTCGTCTGCCCCGGATACAGGCTCTGGTCGTCGGGCGGCCGGTTCAGGTCGATCACGTAGCGCGACACCCGCGCGCCGAGCACCGTCGCGCCGAGCGCCGCCGCGAAGTCGTACAGGCGGTCCAGATGCCAGTCGGTGTCGGCGACCGTCAGCGCGACGTCCGAATACGCCGGCCGCAGCGGCTCGGGAATCGTGCTGCCGAGATGCGGGATCGAGATCAGCAACGGCGCTTCGCCGCGCTGCAACGCGTACAGGTCTTCCATCGGGACTCTCCATTGGATCAACGGAAACGGGCGCGCGGCGCTTAGCGCAGCGCGTCCTCGGGCAGTTGCGGCAGCGCGCGGGCGAGCGCGGGCTGGATCGTGCGATCGAGCACCGCGCGCGTCAGCGTGACGATCTCGTGCGCGAACTCGTCCCACTCGCCCTGCCGGTGCAGCAGGAAAAAATCGCGGCGGCCGAGCCGGCTCGACGGCAGCGGCAGCACCGCGATCTCGTCCAGATAATGACGCGCCTGCCACAGGCACAGCGGCGTCGAGATCGCGAAACCGAGCCGCGCGGACACGAGGCTCAACAGCGGATCGGTTGCGTCGAATTCGTAGCGGCGCGGGCTGTCGATGCCGAGATGCCGCGCGAAACGCTCGATCTGCTGGCCGATCACCGAGCGCGCGGTGTAGCGGATCAGCGGCATTTCGGCCGCGAGCGCGCGCCAGTCGAGATTGCGCCGCTCGGCTAACTGGCTGCGCGCGACGACCGCGACGAATGCTTCGGAAAACAGCGGAATTTCGACGATGCGCGGATCGTTCAGCGTCGTCTGCGTGCAGACCGCGACGTCCAGTTCGCGGTCGTGCAGTTGTTTCGCGAGGCCCGGCGTGAGGCCGGACCACAACGCGATCTGCCGCGCGGAGCCGGACACCGCGCGGATCAGTTCCGGGCCGACCGTCGCCGCAAACGAATCGACGCAGCCGAACCGCACCGGCAGCCGGCCGGTATGCGACGCGTCGCCGATCCGGCGGCTCACCATCTGCGCGTGCTCGATCAGCGGCCCCGCGAGTTCGAGCAGCGCGCGCCCGGCGATGTTCGGGCGCGGCGGGCGGCTGTCGCGGTCGAACAGCGTCAGTCCCTGGTCGCGCTCCAGCGCGGCGATCGACTGGCTGACCGCGCTCTGGCTCACGCCGAGCTGCTTCGCGGCGCCGGTCATCGAGCCGGTCTCGCAGACGGCGATGAAGGCCTGCAATGCGCGCAGGTCGATAGGCGGATCGGTTCGTCTCATCGTGGGGGCTCCGTGCTCCGTCTTTTGTGAACGCAACGGCGCGACGCCGACGGATGATGCCCGGCTTTACGCGGCGCGCGCCCAGCATCGAGATTTGCGGGGACTCAGCATAAGTTTGCCTCATACAAAAAACGCGCACGCACGACGTTCATGGACTCCGGTCCTCCCACCGAAGGACTTTCATGAGCCACGATGACTTCGTCGTGATCGGAGCGTCGGTCGCGTATCGTCTCGCGACGCCTGGCGCGGGCGCCACGTCGCAATCGTCGGGGAGACGATGCGTCGTGCGGGCAGGTGAAGGCGGCTACCTGATCGACGCGCCGGACGGCCACAAGCTGGAACCGCTGTGCGCCTCGCTTGCCGTGCAACGTGAAATGGGCACCGACGTGAAGTTGAGAGGGTAACGACGTGCTGATAAGCGCTTCCGGTAGCGGTGCCCTGTTTCAAACCGGTTCGTACTGCATTGAACTCAATGACTTGAATAGCGGCACCAGCACGCTTGTCTCGAAGCGGTACCCGATAGCAAAGAAGATCCTTTCGAGCCGCCTTGTTTATAGCTGGAGGAAGCCTCTGATCGCGAACTTCGCCAGTTCAAGCTCTTCGGGCGTCACCCGCTCGCCGCAGTAGCTTATTTCCCTCTCCGTGAAGCTCCAGCTACGAATCTGATCGACGAGGGCCACTCCCGGCCGCGCCAGACTGGCAAGCGGAACTTCCGTCTCCCATCCTCGCACGGTACCGGTGACGGGCACGCCGGTGAAACGGCTGGTAATTTCGTTCATCACGTCATCGGAGATAACGAGGACAGCCCGGAAGCCGTCCTGCTCATTGCCTTTAGACGGCCCGACGTAGAGCCGCACGATGTCGCCGGCTTCCGGTATCCCTTCACGCATTTACCTGTTCCACTCGTCGTTTCGGGTCGGGTCGGCGGGGCCACCCAGTTCGCTGCCGACCGGATCGCCAAAGTCGATCGCCTCGTGCCGCGCGAGTTTGCCTTCCCGGAACTGCTGGACCAGGCGCTCACGCGAAAACCGGCGGACCGTGGTATGCGGCCGCACCGAAATGCGGCCATCAATGACCTCCACGTCCACTTCTTGCCCCTCAACCAGCGCCGCTTCGGCAGCAAGGTTCGACGGGATACGCACGGCCAGGCTGTTACCCCACCGCTTTACGGTTTGAATCGCCATATCGCACTCCATTGCTTGGCGTATAAACATGTTGCTACGCTCTTAGCATAGATGCGGCACCACGACGTGTCAACGTGTTGATACATCCCTGTCCGGGAAATCGTCAAATCCCGGCCGTTCGTCAGCGAGCAATACGCGCTGGCCGCCCACCTTCTCTTTCCACGCGAGGTCAATAGCTATCGGAGATCCTCTACCCGAACTCGCTCACCGGCGGTACTCGCCGCAACAATGAACGTCCTGATGGGCGCCAGCATTCACCGCCAGACCACCCAGGACATGGCCATGAACGGTGTAGCGGGATTGTTTTTGGGGAGAGACGCTGGAGAACTGTTTCGGAGAGCGTTATGACAGGCATGTCGAGGCGAAACTGGCACAAACACAAAATGCTTCGGCTTTGTCAGCGTCGCCTTTTCCTGTTTAACCTGATGCTTTCGCGGAACCAGCGCCGATCGTGCCGATGGCGATCGAGCCGATGGCGGTACGCACGAACGTCGAATGAATCCCACGCGGCGCGCGGACCACAACCACCGCGCGCCGCATGTCTACCGCAGTGTCAAGCCGCTTCGAGATGCTTCAGCAACGCATCGACGCTGCCCTTCGCATCGCCAAACAGCATCCGCGTGTTCTCCTTGTAGAACAGCGGATTCTCGACGCCCGCGTAACCGGTCGCCATGCTGCGCTTCGACACGACGACCGTGCGCGCCTTCCACACCTCCAGCACCGGCATCCCGGCGATCGGGCTCGACGCGTCTTCGAGCGCGCCCGGATTCACGATGTCGTTCGCGCCAATCACGAGCACGACGTCGGTGTTCGAGAAGTCGTCGTTGATCTCGTCCATCTCCAGCACGATGTCGTAGGGCACTTTCGCTTCCGCGAGCAGCACGTTCATATGGCCCGGCAAGCGGCCCGCGACCGGATGGATGCCGAAGCGCACCCGCACGCCCAATGCGCCGAGCCGGCGCGTGATCTCGCTGATCGTGCTCTGCGCCTGCGCGACCGCCATCCCGTAACCCGGCACGATCACGACTTCGGCCGCGTCGCGCAGCAGCGCGCCCACCTCGTCGACGCTCGTCGGCACCACCTCGCCCTCGACCGCCGCGCCGCTGCTCGCGGCCGCCGTGCCGAAACCGCCGAAGATCACCGACAGGAAACTGCGGTTCATCGCGCGGCACATGATGTAGCTGAGGATCGCGCCGCTCGACCCGACCAGCGCGCCGGTCGTGATGAGCAGGTCGTTGTCGAGCATGAAGCCGGTCGCGGCCGCTGCCCAGCCCGAGTAGCTGTTCAGCATCGACACGACGACCGGCATGTCCGCGCCGCCGATCGCCATCACCAGATGCACGCCGAGCGCCGCCGCGATCGCGCACATCGCAAGCAGCGCGACGACCCCGTCGGGGCCGGCCGGCACGCTGACGAAACGCACGCCGAGCGCGATGCAGACGAGCAGCGCCGCGAGGTTCAGCAGATGCCGCGCGGGCAGCACGAGCGGCTTGCCGCTGACGGTGCCCTGCAGCTTCAGGAACGCGACGATCGAACCGGTGAACGTGACGGTGCCGATGAACGCGCCGATATAGATCTCGGTCTGGTGGATCGTCCGCTGCACGCCTTCGTGCGCGGCCGGCGACAGATAGTTCGTGAAGCCGATCAAGACCGCCGCGAGGCCGACGAAGCTATGCAGCACCGCGACGAGTTGCGGCATCTGCGTCATCTCCACGCGCCGCGCGAGCACCGCGCCGACGCCGCCACCGATCAGCGCGGCCGCGAGCGCGATCTGCATCCCCTCGCCCCCGGTGATCAGCAGCGTCGCGAGCACCGCGATCACCATGCCGGTCACGCCGTACAGGTTGCCGCGCCGCGCGCTCGACGGATGACTGAGGCCGCGCAGGCTCAGGATGAACAGCGTCGCCGCGCCGAGGTATGAAATATTGCCGATTCCGTTCAGCATGTCGTGGTCTCCCCGGTCAAGTGCGCTGGAACATCTTCAGCATCCGCTGGGTCACGAGGAACCCGCCGGCGATGTTGATCGTCGCGACCAGCAGCGCGACGCCCGCGAGCACGCTGACGAGCGTCTCGGTGCTGCCCGGCCGCAGCAGCGCGCCGATCACGATGATCCCGCTGATCGCATTGGTCACGCTCATCAGCGGCGTGTGCAGCGCGGGCGTCACGTTCCACACGACCTGGTAGCCGACGAATACCGCTAGCACGAACACCGTCAGGTGCGCGACGAACGACGGCGGCGCGACCGCGCCGAGCGCGAGCAGCCCGACCGCCGCGACCGCGAGCGCGACGAGCGAGAACGCGCCGCGCCGCCGCGCGCGCGCGGCGGCGTCCAGCGGCGACCCGGCGGCGGCGATCGCCGGGGGCTGCGCTTCGGCAGCCGGCTTCGCGGGCGTCGGCTGCGGCGCGGGCTGCGCGGGCGGCCAGCACAGCGCGCCGCGCTGCACGACGGTCGTGCCGCGCTGCACGACGTCGTCCATGTCGAGCTTCAGTTCGCCGTCCTTCGCGGGCGTCAGGTCGGTCAGCAGATGGCGCACGTTCGTCGCGTAGAGCTGACTCGACTGCGTCGCCATCCGGCTCGGCAGATCCGTGTAGCCGACCACCGTCACGCCGCCCACGTTGACCACCTCGTTCGCGCGCGTCAGTTCGCAGTTGCCGCCCTGCTCGGCGGCCATGTCGACGATCACGCTGCCCGCGCGCATCAACGCGGCGGTCTGCGCGGTGATCAGGCGCGGCGCGGGTTTGCCCGGAATCAGCGCGGTCGTGATGATGATGTCCACGTCCCTTGCCTGCGCCTCGAACAGCGCCATCTCGGCCTCGATGAACTTCGCGCTCATCTGCTTCGCGTAACCGCCCGCGCCGCCGCCCTCCTCGTCGGCGTCGACCTGCAGGAATTCCGCGCCCATGCTCTCGACCTGCTGCGCCACTTCGGGCCGCGTGTCGAACGCGCGCACGATCGCGCCGAGCCCGCGCGCCGCGCCGATCGCCGCGAGCCCGGCAACGCCCGCGCCGATCACCAGCACCTTCGCGGGCGGCATCTTGCCGGCCGCGGTGATCTGACCGGTGAACAGGCGGCCGAAGTGCTGCGCGGCCTCGATCACCGCGCGATAACCGGCCATGTTCGCCATCGAACTCAACGCATCGAGCTTCTGCGCCCGCGAGATGCGCGGCACGCAGTCCATCGCGAGCGCCGTCGCGTTGCGCGCGGCGAACGCTTCGAGCAGCGCGGGATTCTGCGCGGGCCACACGAAGCCGATCAGCGTCGCGCCGGGTTTCAGCCGTTGTGCTTCTTCGAGCGACGGCGGACGCACCTTGATTACGACGTCGGCGTTCGACCACAGCGCGTGCGTGTCGCTGACGACCGTCGCGCCGGCCGCGCGATACGCGTTGTCGTCGAATGACGCGAGCGCGCCCGCGCCGGTTTCGATCTCGACCGCGTAGCCGAGCTTGAGCAACTGCGCGACGGTGTCCGGCGTCGCGGCGACCCGCCGCTCGCCGGGATGGGTCTCGCGCGGAACGGCAATCGTCATCGCCATCCCGCACCTCCGCGCACATGGGCGGCGCGTGCATTCACGCACGCGCCGGACGGCCTGCCGGTCCCGCCGGCGTGCCTCTGGCATATCCACGACTTCATCGTTTGTCTCCTGTCGATCGGAGTTAGCGCTTTAGCGCTTGCTCTGGTCCCATGCAAAGCTGTCGACCAGAGTTAGCGCTTTAGCGCTTACTCTGGTCCCATGCAAAGCTGTCGATCGGAGTTAGCGCTTTAGCGCTTATTCCGATCCCATGCAAAGCTGTCGACCAGAGTTAGCGCTTTAGCGCTTACTCCGGTCCCATGCAGAGCTGTCGATCGGAGTCAGCGCTTCAGCGCTTATTCCGATCCCATGCAAAGCTGTCGATCGGAGTTAGCGCTTCAACGCTTACTCCGATCCCATGCAAGATGGTTGCCGCCGATGTTGAAATGGTGCGAGCCGCCGCTGGCGTCAGCGCGCGAGCACCGCGTTTTCGCGGCGGTCCGCGCGACGCGCTCGACGAGAACCGCTAGGCGTGCAGGTTGCCCGAGCGCAGGAACGCGAGCGCGACGCGACGCGCGCCGGCGATCGCCGCCTCCTCGCTTTCGAAGACCGTCTCGTCGACGACCTGCTGGGTCGGAAAAATGGCGCGGTGCGCATCGCATGCGTCTTCGTCCGGCACTTCATGGATCGTGGCGAACGCCGCCCAGCCGCCGTGATCGATGATCTGCCGCGCGGACAGTTCGACCTGGTAGTGTCCGAGCACTTCGGTATACATCGCGATCTCCTTGCAGGAATCAGGACTGCGCTTCGAGTTCGGCGACGCGCTTGCGCAGCGCGCGCTCCTCCTGGAAGCGGGCGGTTTCGTCGCGGATCACCGCGACGATGCCGGTCACGCGACCGTCCGGCGCGGTGAGCAGCGCGACCGTGAATGCGATCGACAGCGAACGGCCGTCCTTGTGCACGGCGGGCACCCGCAGCACGTCGTTGCCGTAGCGGGTCTGGCCGGTGTCCATCGTCTTGTGATAACCGTCCCAGTGACGGCCGCGCAGGCGCTCCGGGATGATCAGGTCCAGCGTGTCGCCGAGCGCCTCGTCGCGCGTGAAGCCGAACATCCGCTCGGCCGCCGGGTTCCACAGCGTGATGTGGCCGGTCGCGTCCGAGATCACGATCGCGTCGCCGATCGCGTTCACGAGTTGCTCGTGATCGATGGCTGTCTGCATGGCGTCTGTCTCCGGGGGTTTATGTCGTTTTCAGGTATCGGCGCGGCGCGCGCCATGCAGCGCGCCGCGCCCTTTGCGACGATCAGACCGCGCGGATTTCGCGCAGCTCCGCGATCTGCTGCGGCGTGTAGCCGAGGCCGGCCAGCACCTCGTCGGTGTGCTCGCCGAGCAGCGGCGACGCGCTCACTTCCGGCTTCAGGTCCGAGAACTTGATCGGGCTGCCGATGGTGTAGTAGCTGCCGCGCACCTTGTGCGGCACTTCGACGATGGAACCGCTCTTGCGCAGCGACTCGTCATGCAGCAGTTCCTTCATCGACAGCACCGGCGCGCACGGAATGTCGTACTTGCGGAAGATGTCGACCGCTTCGAACTTGGTCTTGTCCTTGATGAAGTCCTCGATCGTGGCGAAGATCTCGTCGATGTGCGGCTGACGCGCCTTCGCGGTCGTGTAGGCCGGATCGGTCTTCCACTCCGGCCTGCCGAGCGCGTCGCAGATCGGGTCCCACGCGTGCCCCTGGACCGTGAAGTAGATGTACGCGTTCGGATCGGTTTCCCAGCCCTTGCACTTCAGGATCCAGCCCGGCTGGCCGCCGCCGCCGGCGTTGCCGCCGCGCGGCACCACCTTGTCTTCGAAGTACTGCATCTCGTGCGGGTACTGCGGGTACTCTTCGAGATACCCGACGCGATCGAGGCGCAGCTGGTCGCGCATCTTCACGCGGCACAGGTTGAGCACGGCGTCCTGCATCGACACGGCGACCTTCTGCCCCTTGCCGGTTTTCAGGCGGCCGACGTACGCGGTGAGGATGCCGATCGCGAGGTGCATGCCGGTATTCGAGTCGCCGAGCGCGGCGGCCGAAATCGTCGGGCCGGAATTCTCGCCTTTCCACCAGCCGGTGGTCGACGCCGCGCCGCCCGCGCATTGCGCGACGTTCTCGTAGACCTTGAGGTCCTCGAAATGGTGGCCTTCGGAGAAACCCTTCACCGATGCGAGGATCATGCCCGGGTTGAGTTCCTGGATGCGCGCCCACGTGAAGCCCATGCGGTCGAGCGCGCCGGGACCGAAGTTCTCGACCATCACGTCCGATTCGCGGATCAGCTTCTCCAGCACTTCCTTGCCTTGCTGCGTCTTCGTGTCGAGCGTCAGCGAACGCTTGTTGCTGTTGAGCATGGTGAAGTACAGCGCGTCGGCGTCGGGGATGTCGCGCAACTGGCTGCGCGTCACGTCGCCTGCGCCGGGACGCTCGACCTTGATCACGTCCGCGCCGAACCAGGCGAGCAGTTGCGTGCAGGCGGGACCGGCTTGCACATGCGTGAAGTCGATGATCTTGATGCCTTCGAGGGGTTTGCTCATTGCCTATCTCCTGTGTGTCGATCGGAGTTAGCGCTTCAGCGCTTACTCCGATCCCATAATTGGTTTCCGGGTTAGCGCTTCAGCGCTTACTCCGATCCCATTCAAGACGGTTGATGTTCTCGATCGGGTCGGTCGGGTTTATTTCTTCATCGCCGCGCTTTGCGGATTCAGGTTCGTCAGACGGCCGCTTTCGGTGCCGGCTGCTTCGTCGATCGCGGCGTTGATCAGCGTGGGCTTGCCCGATGCGATCGCCTCCTTCAGCGCCTTCGTCAGTTCCTCCGGCGTCGTCGCGTGATAACCGACGCCGCCGAACGCCTCGATCATCCTGTCGTAGCGCGCGTTCTTCACGAACACGGTCGGCGCGACGTCCGCGCCGCCGGTCGGGTTCACATCGGTGCCGCGATAGACGCCGTTGTTGTTGAACACGATCGTGCAGACCGGCAGGTTGTAGCGGCAGATCGTTTCCAGCTCCATGCCGCTGAAGCCGAACGCGCTGTCACCTTCGATCGCGACGACCTGCTTGCCGCTCGTCACCGCCGCGCCGACCGAGAAACCCATGCCGATGCCCATGATTCCCCACGTGCCGGAGTCGAAACGCTTGCGCGGCAGGTACATGTCGATCACCGCGCGCGCATAGTCGAGCGTGTTCGCGCCTTCGTTCACGACGTTGATGTCCGGATGCTCTTTCAGCACGTCGCGGATCGCGCGCAGCGCGCTATGGAAGTTCATCGGCGACGGGTTCTTCGCGAGCGTCGCGGCCATCTTTTCGAGGTTCCTGTTCTTGCGCTCCGCGATCGCGCCGAGCCATTCCGACGACGGCTTCGGGAAACTCGCGTCGATGCCGTCGAGCAGCGAGCCGACGCACGAGCCGATGTCGCCGATCACCGGCGCGGCGATCGCGACGTTGCTGTCGATCTCGGTCGGCGCGATGTCGATCTGCACGAACTGCTTCGGCCCGTTCGCCGCGCCCCACGTCTTGCCCTTGCCGTGCGACAGCAGCCAGTTCAGGCGCGCGCCGATCAGCACGACGACGTCCGCCTCCGCGAGCACGAACGAGCGCGCGGCCGACGCGGACTGCTCGTGCGTGTCGGGCAGCAGGCCCTTCGCCATCGACATCGGCAGATACGGAATGCCGGTGCGCTCGACCAGCTCGCGGATCTCGCGGTCGGCCTGCGCATAGGCAGCGCCCTTGCCGAGCAGGATCAGCGGACGCTTCGCGCCCTTCAGCACGTCGAGCGCGCGCTTCACCGCGTCGGGCGCGGGAATCTGGCGCGGCGCGGCGTCGATCACCTTCACGAGCGACTGCTGGCCTTTCACCGCGTCGATCGTCTGCGCGAGCAGCTTCGCGGGCAGGTCCAGATACACGCCGCCCGGACGGCCGGACACCGCCGCACGGATCGCACGCGCGATGCCGATGCCGATGTCCTCCGCGTGCAGCACGCGATACGCGGCCTTCGCATACGGCCTGGCGGCGTTCAGCTGATCCATCTCTTCGTAGTCGCCCTGCTGCAGGTCGACGATCTCGCGCTCGCTGGAGCCGCTGATGAGGATCATCGGGAAACAGTTGGTCGTCGCGTTCGCGAGCGCGGTCAAGCCGTTCAGGAAACCCGGCGCGGATACAGTGAGACAGATGCCGGGTTTCTTCGTCATGTACCCGGCAATGGCCGCGGCGTTGCCGGCGTTCTGCTCGTGCCGGAAGCCGATGAAGCGCAGGCCTTCCGCCTGCGCGAGGCGGGCGAGATCGGTGATGGGGATACCGACCAGACCGTAGATCGTGTCGATATCGTTCAGTTTCAGCGCGTCGATGACCAGGTGAAAGCCGTCGGTCGTCGGCTGTGCTTCGGGCGCAGGGCTGAGCTGCGGTTCGATGATCCCAACTACTTCTGCCATGACGTCTCCTCTTTGGCGGGGCGTTTGTGAGTCGTGATATACAATATTCCACACACAATATTAGTCAAGACGTTTTTTTACGGAGGACTCAGTTGTTGCGCTGCGATGTGGCCGGGGCCTTTACCGCGCAACACGGGTCGCTCGCGCTTGCTGCGATACACCCGTCACGACGGGCTTCGAACCACTGAAACACGTCGCGAAACGCAGCACCTTCTTCGCCTTGAGGCAGTCTCCGAAACGACGCGTCGTGCCGATGAAAAGCGCGACGTCGCCCCTGGCGGCCGCGCGGGCGGCGCCATTCGTTCCGGTGGCTGCTTCGTTACCTTTATCGGCTTGCCGCTCGTGCGCCGCGTCGAAAGTCCGCTGACGCGTCGCGCCGTCCAGTCAATCCAGAAAATCGCAATTCGCTTCGACGAACAGCGCGAGGTCGATCGAGTGCTGCCGCACGAGACGCTCGACGAGTTCGGTGTCGCGCTGCTCCAGCGCGTCGATGATCCGCATGTGATCGACGATCGAGCGCGCCGCGCGATCGCTCTGCGCGATCGTCATCCGGCGGATCGCGCGCACGTGCATGAAGATGTTCTTGATCGTGTCGATGATGATCGGCGACTTCGACAGTTCGACCAGCGCCTGATGAAACGTGATGTTCGCGGCGGAATACTCTTCGATGTGGTCGGCGGGCGTCGCGTCGCCGAAGTGCGCGAACATGCGCCGGAGTCTCGCGATGTCGTCGTCGGACGCGCGCTGCGTCGCGAGCCGCGCGGCGATGCTTTCGAGCGCGGCCCACATGTAGATCATCTCGACGATCTCCTTCCTCGTCTTACGCAGGATGTAGACGCCGCGCCGCGGCACCGTGCGCAGGAAACCTTCCTGTTCGAGCAGCGTCATCGCCTCGCGGATCGGCGTGCGGCTCACGCCGAGCGCCTCGGTCAGTTCCTTCTCGTCGAGGCGGATCTCGTCGCGCGACCGGTAGATGTCGGTCTGCGCGATCGCCTGCTTCAGCTTCGCATACGCCTGGTCGCGCAGCGACACCGACGCGTTGATCGGTTCGAGCGCCAGCGTCAGCGGCGCGCTCACCGCACTGTCTTGTATATCGGCGGACATCGGTCGTTCGTCTCCCAACGTTCTGATTGGCCCGGCTCTTCAACAAGAATTAAATATTTTCAATACAATATATCAGTGACGCGCAAATACCTATGCGGGGTTTACACCGAGCGCCCCGCTTCCGCCGCATCGAAGAAAAGCCGGGCGGGCAATCCATTCACGATTGCCTATGCTGATTCGAAAAAACTTTAACTATCGCTTATCCGAGCGGACTCCTACTCTTGGTTCCATTCAACCGAACCGAGGAGCCGATCATGAGCCACGCCCACGCCGACCGTCTCGCCAACGAAACGGACCGCCATCTGCATACGCAACTGTGCGCATACAACAGCGCGTTCGCCGAACTCGGCCTGCGCTTTCGCTGGGACGCGCAGACGGTCCACGCGCTCGCGCCGATCGACGGCGACGAAGCGCGCCTCGCGACGTACATCGAGACGCATCATCCGCATCTGCTGAAGGCGTATAGCTGCGACTTCCTGTGCAAGGCGATTCTGGAACGCAAGAACGCGCAGGCGCCGGGCGCGCTGATCGTCGATCGCGGTTTCGCGCCGGCCGATCGGCGCGCGCAGCCGGACACGCCGGCCGGCATGCTGCGCGAATGGAACGAAGCGGGATTGCCCGCGCTTGCGGGCGCGTGAACGCGCGAGACGTTAGCGCGGCGCGTGGGCGATGCGGCGGCCGGCGAAGCCGGCGCCGCATCGTTAGCGTCATGCGCGCATCAGCGTCAGGAAGGAAGCCGCGGTGCGCGGCGAAGACGCGTTACGTCTTCAATAGCGGACACGTCGATCCGGCGACGCTGTTGAGCGCCTCGTCGTCTGGAGCCGTCGCGGCGACCTTGCAGTAATCCCAGGGTTTCTTCGACTCGGCTGGCGTCTTCTTCTGCATCAGATACCTGTCGTGCACCATCAGGCCGTCTTCGCGCACGTCACCCTTCGCGTACAGGTCGTCGATCTTCGTGGACTTCCGCGTCGCCATCAAACTCGGGCTGCAACACGGCCGCGACCCGGCGGATCGCGTCGGTCACGCAGAAGAATTCGCTTGCGGCCTCGTCAGCCGCGCGTGCCGGCTCCGCCGTCATGCGCGTGCGCCTCTTCTTCCTGAAGTTTGCGCCACAGGATCTTGCCGCTGCCCGACTTCGGCAGCGTATCGACGAACTCGACGATCCGCGGCGCCTTGTAGGCGGCCATGTTGTCGTGTGCCCACGCGACGACGTCCTCCTCGCGAACCTCGGCCGTGCGGTTCGGATCGAGCACGACGACCGCCTTCACCGTCTCGCCGCGCCGCGCGTCATGCGCGCCGATCACGCACACTTCCTTGATCGCCGGATGGCGGTACATCAGCGCCTCGACCTCCGCCGGCCACACCTTGTAGCCCGACGCGTTGATCATCCGCTTCAGCCGGTCGGTCATGAAGTAATACCCTTCGTCGTCGCAGCGCACGAGGTCGCCGGTGCGCAGGAAGCGCCTGCCGTCGCGCTCGACGAACGCGTCGCGCGTCGCCTTGGGATCGCGCCAGTAACCCTGCATCACCTGCGGCGCGTGCATGACGAGTTCGCCGGTTTCGCCGGGCGCCACCTCTTCGAGCGTGACCGGATCGATCACGCGCGCATCGACGTCGAACACCGGAATGCCGAGGCACTGCGGCTTCGGACGCTGCGGCGGATTGATGTGCGTGCCGGCCATCGTCTCCGACATCCCGTAGCCTTCGACGAACTCCAGCCCGGTCAGATCGCGCAGCTTCTTCACGACCGCGTCCGGCATCGTCGCGCCGCCGCCGCGCACCCATGCGAGGCTCGACAGGTCGTAGTCGCCGAGCCGCGGATTCGACACGAAGTCCACGACCATCGTCGAGATCGCCTGCCAGCCGTTGATCCGGTAATGCCCGATCGCGCGCGCGGCCGCGTCGCGGTCCCAGCGCGGCAGCAGCACGATCGTCGAGCCGCTGAAAAGCGGCCCGTTCATGCCGCCCTGCATGCCGGTCACGTGAAAGAGCGGCAGCACCGACAACTGGATCGAGTCCTGGCAGCCGGAGAACCAGTTCACGCCGCCGACCGCCGTGCTCATCACGCTGCGATGCGTGTGCATGCAGCCCTTCGGCTTGCCGGTCGTGCCGGACGTGTACGGCATCACGCACAGGTCGTCCGGGCCGGCCGTCAGCGGCCCCGGCGCGTGCCGCGCGGCGAGCGCGTCGGCCCAGTGCAGCACGCCCGGCCCGTCGACGTGGCGCGGCGCGCTGACGAACTCCGGCGGCGCGAGGTGCGGCGTGGTCTTCAGATAATCGCTATAGGTCGCGACGATCAGATGGCGCAGACCGGCCCCTTCTTCGCTGCCGCCGACGAGCGGCGCGATGCGCGGATACAGGTCCTGCGCGACGAACGCGGTCGTCGCGCCGCTGTCCTCGACGTAATGCGCGAGTTCGTCGGTCAGGTTCATCGGGTTCACCGGCACGACGACCGCGTTCGCGCGCAGGATCCCGTAATAGGCGATCACCCATTGCGGGCTGTTCTGCATGTACAGCAGCACGCGGTCGCCGGCCTGCACGCCGCACTCGTGTTGCAGAAAACCCGCGATGCGCTCGGCCTCGTCCTTGAACTCCGCGAACGACACCGGCGTGTCGTAGAACACGATGAACGGCTTGTCGGGATAACGGACCGCCGACACCTCGGCGTTGTAGAACAGGTTGGTTTCGGGCAGCGTCAGATGCGACGCGAGATGGCGGGGCCAGTGAGGCGACTGCGGACGGCGTTCGGCGGTCGTGGGCATGGAGCGTTCGATCCGGTTGAGAGGGAGTGCGCGGCGCGGACCGCGCGGCGGCGACGTGCACGCCGCGCGCGTTCCGGCCGGAATCAGACGATGCTGGCGCCGCCGTCCACCGCGAGATACTGGCCGGTCACGTGGCGCGACGCTTCGCTCGCGAGATAGACGATCGCGCCCTTCAGGTCCTCGTCGCCGCCGAGCCGATGCAGCGGCGCCTGCTCGACGATCGTCTGCTCCAGTTTTTCGAGCAGGCCCGCGGACATCTTCGACGGGAAAAAACCCGGACAGATCGCGTTCACGTTGATCCCGTAACGGCCCCACTCGGATGCGAGCGCGCGCGTGAAGTTGATCGCGGCGGCCTTCGACGTGTTGTACGCGATCGTCTGCATACCGGCGGGCGAGCCCTTCAGCCCCGCGATCGACGCGATGTTCACGATCTTGCCGGTGCGGCGCGCAATCATGCTGCGCTTGCCGACCTCGCGCGCGAGCCGGAACGGCGCGGTGACGTTCAGGTTCATCACCTTGTGCCACGCTTCGTCCGGATAGTCCTCGGCCGGCGCGCCCCACGTCGCGCCCGCGTTGTTCACGAGGATGTCGATCTGGCCATACGCGGCGAGCGCGGCGTCGACGATGTTCGGCACCGCGTCCGCATGCTGAAGGTCGCCGACGATGGTCGTGGCCTCGATGCCGAGCCCGCGCAGATGGCTCGCCGCTTCCGCGAGTTCGTCGGCCTTGCGCGCGGTGATCGCGACGCGCGCGCCCATCTGCCCGAGCGCCTCCGCCATCTGCAGGCCGAGCCCGCGCGAGCCGCCGGTCACGAGCGCGACGCGCCCGCCCAGTTCGAATAATTCCCTTACATGCATGCTTTCGTCTCCTCGATGTCGTCGAGCGTTTCGTGCGCAACAGTCGTGCTGTGCTTCACTGTGCGGCGATTCTAGCGACGGCCGTCCGCTGCTGTAAATAAGGAATAGCACGATCGTTCAATATTTACCCATTTCGCGTATAGTGGCGTGCGGCACCGCAAAAAACGGCTCGAAACGCACAGGCCGCAGATCGCCATGCGGTGCGCATCGCGACGAAGCCCCTCCTCTACGGACCCCGCATGGATCGACCCATCACGTTGTCTGCCGCCGAGGCGGATCGCCCAATCCCGGAAGGGTTCGCGCCGTTGCGGCGCGGCGGCCCGTACTTTCTCGCGCTCGGCGCGCTGTATCACCGCATCGGGACGGACGGCGGTCTCGTGATCGCGCTGCGCGTCACCGACGCGCACGCGAACATGATCGGCATCGCGCACGGCGGCATGCTCGCGACGCTCGCGGACAGCGCGATGGGCGCATGCGTGAGCCTCATGCGGCAGACGGCCGGCGAGTCGCCTGCGATGGTCACCGTGTCGCTGACGAGCGAGTTCCTGTCCGCCGCGCGCGTCGGCGACTGGCTGGAAGCGCATGCGCGGGTGCGCAAGCCGGGAAGGCGCGTCGTGTTTGCGGAATGCACGCTGCGCGCGGGCGGGCGCGACGTGCTGCATGCGAGCGGGGTGTTCGTGCCGGCTTCGTGAAGCCGTGAAGAACGGATGCTTGACGAGCGCCTGACGTTGGGTGCGGCAATGCGCGATCGCTTCGCGCCGCGTGCAACCCGTCCGACGATGTGAGGTGCTATCTGCGTCGATGCGATGCGCCGATGCGGGCGCAACGCGCCGGCCTGATTACGCCGCGCTGCGTTTCGCGCCCGAGATCCCCTCGCCCGCATCGGCGGACAGCCGCGCGAACATCGGCCACGACACGAGCACGACCACGGCCGTCACGAGAAACGCGCACGAAAAATCGACGTGGGTCGCCTGCACGCGGCCGCCGGCCAGCATCGTCAGTTGCATCGACCCGGCCGCGATCGCGACGCCGACCGCCTTCATCATCTGCTGCGCGGTCCCCTGGAACGACGTCGCCGCCGACAGCCGCTCCTGCGGCACATCCGCGAACGCGAGCGCGCCCATCGACGCGAACGACAGCGACCGGCTCAAGCCGCCCGCGAGCAGCAGCGCGAAGATCGCCATGTCGGGCCATGCGGGCGACAGCAGCGTGCACGCGGACAGCATCGCCGCGAACGAGATGCTGCCGCCGATCAGCACCGCGCGCACCGAGAACCGGCGCAGCGCGAAACGCGTCATCGGCCGCATGCAGAACGAGCCGAGCGCGCTCGCGAGCGAGATCAGCCCGCTCGTCGACGCGCTGAGGCCGAAACCGACCTGCAACGTCAGCGGCACCAGAAACGGCAGCGCGCCCGCGCCGGCGCGAAACAGGCTGCCGGCGATCGTCGCCGCATGGAAGGTCGGAATGCGCAGCAGCGAGAAGTCGATCGCCGGATGACGCGCGCGGCGGCAATGGCGGACCGTCAGCCAGAACAGCGCGAGCCCCGCTGCGATGCACGCGATCGGCGCCGCGGCGGGCAGCACGCCGCGCCCGAGCGTCTCGACGCCGACCATCAGCGCGGTCAGCGAAGCGCCGATCAGCGCCATGCCCGGCAGGTCCGGCGCGGGCGGCCGCTCGCCGTCGGACGGCGGGATCAGCCACGCGCACAGCAGCATGCCGACCGCGCCGACCGGCACGTTGACCCAGAACACGCTGCGCCACGACAGCGCGTCGGTCAGGAAGCCGCCGAGCGGCGGCCCGAGCACCGGCCCGACGAGCGCCGGCATCGTGAGCCACGTGGTCGCCGCGAGCAGTTCCTCGCGCTGCACGCGGCGAAACAGGATCAGCCGCCCGACCGGCACCATCATCGCGCCGCCGACGCCCTGCAACACCCGCGCGGCGATCAGTTCGGGCAGGCCGCGCGACAGCGCGCAGGCGACCGACGCGAGCGTGAACGTCGCGATCGCCGCGAGGAACACGCGCTTCGCGCCGAAGCGGTCCGCGATCCAGCCGCTCACCGGAATGAACACGGTCAGCGCGATCAGATACGACGTGATCGCGCTGCTCAGATGCACGGGGTTGACGTTCAGATCGCGCGCCATGCTGGGCAGCGCGGTGGCCACGACGGTCGCGTCGATGTTCTGCATGAACAGCGCGCTCGCGACCACGGCCGCGATCACGCGGAAATTGTTGTGGCTATTCACGGGACGGGGCGAAAACGGCGGAGCGGTCGATTATACGGCGGCCGTCGCTGCGCACCCGGATGCGCCCCGAGGCCCGCGCTGCCCGCATCGACCGTTGCAATCGCGCGACAGCCGGCCTTTTTGCCGGCGAACCCGCGGGTCTATCATCGCGGCACCGCGGGCCACCCGCTTGCGGACCCATGCCGCGCCGCACACAAGACGGCGTCACGACAACACGCCAATACCAACAGGGACTCCACGTGAGACACATCAAGATCGCATCCGCCATCGGCGGCATCGCACTCGCGCTGGCGGGCCAGCACGCGTTCGCACAAAGCTCGGTCACGCTGTACGGCGTCGCGGACGTCGGCATCCGCTACCTGACCAACTCGAACGCGCAGAACGACGGCAAGCTGTTCATGACGAACGGCGCCATCACGAACAGCCGCTTCGGCGTGCGCGGCACCGAGGACCTCGGCGGCGGCCTGAAGGCGATCTTCGATCTCGAAAGCGGGATCAACCTGCAGGACGGCTCGTTCGCGGACAGCCACCGGCTCTTCAACCGCAACGCGTACGTCGGCCTCGACAGCCGCTACGGCACGCTGACCCTCGGCCGCCAGAAGACGCCGCTGTTCGATCAGCTCGCCAACACGTACGACCCGCTGACGGTCGGCAACTACCTCGAAAACGCCTGGCTGCCGGTCGCGCTCGGCGCGGGCCTGTATGCGGACAACGCGGTCAAGTACAACGGCACGTTCGCCGGCCTGAACGTCGAGGCGATGTACTCGTTCGGCACGGACTCCACGGTGACGGGCGACAACGGCTTCTCGGGCCAGCTTCCGGGCCACCTCGGCGCGGGCAACATGTACGGCTTCACCGCGTCGTACACGACCGGCCCGATCAGCATCATGGCCGGCGTGCAGCAGAACAGCGACAACTCGAACAACAAGCAGACCATCTACAACGCCAACCTCGTGTACGCGTTCAGCACCGCGAAGATCTACGTCGGTTATCTGCGCTCGCAGGACGACACCGGTTTCGTCGACAGCCTGCTCGCGCAACGTCCGTACCCGACCGGCACGTCGCTGAAGAACACGAACCGCATCGACGACGGCCCGTTCGCCGGCGTGAGCTGGCAGATCACGCCGCCGCTGACGCTGACCGGCGCGTTCTATTACGACCACATGCGCAACGCGACGACCGGGGACGGCACGCTCGGCAGCGGCAACCGCTACGCGATCGTCGCGATCGCCGAGTACGCGCTGTCGAAGCGCACCGAGGTCTACGGCACCGTCGATTTCAACAAGGTGAGCGGCGCGGCGACCGTGCAGCTGCCGGGCCGCAGCAACCAGACCGGCATCTCGATCGGCCTGCGCAACATCTTCTGACGGGTCGTCCGACGATCGGCTTCCAGCAGGCGCCGCATGGCGCCTGCTGCCCCCCTTTCTCCGTGCCTTTCCGCTTCATTCCCGCAACATCGATTCACATCCGCCGCACTCCCCATCCGCATTAATCTTTCTTTATTGATTCAATTAATTTACGTTTAACTTACCAATAAGCGGATTTCTTTCGCCGGTGATTAATTCCAGGGATTAGCACGGGTTGCGCTGGATATTCATGCAAATGTTTAATCCGGGGCGTACACTCGCACGAAGCCCGCAGCGGGGCGTACCAGGCACACCGACTGCACGCCGTTCGCGGCGAAGCAGGAATGACAGGAGAACAATTCAATGAGCTGGACGCGAGACCAGAAAAACGTCACCATCGCCGCCTATCTCGGGTGGACACTCGACGCGTTCGATTTCTTTCTGACCGTTTTCGTGCTGAAAGACATCGCCGCCGAATTCAACGTGAAAATCCCCGCGGTCGCATTCGCGATCACGCTGACGCTCGCCATGCGCCCGCTCGGCGCGCTGATCTTCGGCCGTCTCGCGGACAAGTACGGCCGCCGTCCGACGCTGATGCTCAACATCGCGTGTTACTCGCTGCTCGAACTGCTGTCCGGCTTCTCGCCGAACCTCGCGACGTTCATCACGCTGCGCGCGCTGTTCGGCATCGCGATGGGCGGCGAATGGGGCGTCGGCGGCGCGCTGACGATGGAGACGATTCCGCCGAAGTCGCGCGGCATCGTGTCGGGCCTGCTGCAAGCCGGTTATCCGAGCGGCTACCTGCTCGCATCGATCGTGTTCGGCGTGCTGTTCCAGTACATCGGCTGGCGCGGGATGTTCTTCGTCGGCGTGCTGCCGGCGCTGCTCGTGCTGTACGTGCGCTCGCACGTG